>UQHY01000082.1:0-2472 GCA_900540975.1 uncultured Collinsella sp. | reverse complement strand
CCATGGTCGTGGGCATCATCGGCGCGTTCTTCGGCGTGCTGGCGTAAGGGCCCGGCTGCATAGATTTTCGTTGCAACCTGGAAAGGGGATGGAGCAGGCCTATGCCCTCCATCCCTTTTTGTATAGAAGGAGTTCGTATGTTCGCGAAAGATCGCGAAGCAATGCGCCTGACGCCGGCAGAGGTCAGGCTGATTCTTATTGAGTCCCTGCAGTGGTGCGCCAACAACGCGGTCTACTTTTTGGGGCTTATCGGTGCGGCCACGTATGATCTGGCCGGCACGGCCTTTTTGGTTGCCGCCATTACGCTCGTGCGCAATCTTATGACGTCGGCGGGCAATATGGTGTCGGGCTCGGTCATCGATCGCTTCGGACCGCGCCGGACGTCGTTTGTGACGTGCGTGATTACGGCAGTGCTATCGCTTGGCGTGGGGCTGGCGCCGTTGTCTGTCCCCGGGCTTGTGTTTGCCGCGTGCGTCTTGGGACTTGCGGGCGGCTTTATCAACACCTGCACGCATGCGTTTCCGGGATACCTGGAGTCGACCACCGAGGGCCGTACCCGCGTGAACGGTCTTATGGTGTTCTACAGCAATATCGCCTATACCGCTGGCCCGCTGCTCGGTGGTGCCATCGTGAGCTGTTTTGCCACGCAATCGGTCTATCTGCTCATGGCGGGCATGATGGGTGTGGCGGCCGTGCTCTCCTTGGGCTGTCACGAGTGTGTTGCTCCCGCAAAAGGGGAGAAGCCGAAGGGCGGTATTCTGGGCGGCATGGCCGAGGGCGCGCGACTTACGTTTCGCGACCACGACTTGCGCCTCATCTTTATCTCGGGCTTTTTGGGTTTCTTTGCGTTTGGCGCGTTCGATTCGCTTGAGTCGTTGTTCTACCGCGATGTGCTCAACGTGGATATCGTCTGGCTGGGCTGGTTGTCCTCGGTCGTGGGCCTCACTTCCTCGGTGGGTGCGTTCATCCTGACCAAGCTTTCTGCTCGCCATGTCAACCTGCGATTGCTGCTCGGCGCGCTCATGGCCGTGGGCATTGGGTCCATGGTGTACGTGGGCACCGATATGCTGGGGGTCGCGATTATCGGTCAGGCGATTAACGGTCTGGCCTGGGGGTTCCTGGAGCCGCTGCAGATGATCTTGATTCAGGAGCGCGCGGACATCAAATACCTGGGACGCATTACCGGCTTTGTACGCTTTGGCCTGATGAGTGCCGGTGTGCTGCCGCTGCTGGCCGCTCCGTTTTTGGCAGAGGCCCTGGGCGTTCAAGCGGTGCTGTTTGGAGCCTCGACAATCATTGCGCTGGTAGGAACGCTGTTCTTTGTCGCACAGGGGAGGCGGCAGAAATGCTAGATATACATCTAATTTTAATTTAATACCACTCACCCGAGAATATCGACCGTTCACCGAGGATCGGCGCAAATTACAAAGTGGTATTAAAAACACGTTTGATGTATGTCTATAATTGGTATCGAAAAGAAACGCGATGTATAGATTCGCGTGCAGGACAGAAAGGAAAAGCCATGAAGGAAACCGAGAAGATCGAGATCATGCACTTTAGCCAGGAGGGCTACGTCGAGGACGGCAAGAACGTCTATGAGACCGGCAAGAAGATGATCGAGCTCGCCGACAAGGTCGCCGACGAGGGCTACGACGCCGTGTTCCTGATGGGCGTCGGCGGCACCTGGGACGAGCTCATGCAGCTCGAGTACCTCATGAACAAGTTCGGCGACCGCGACCTCGAGGTCTATCTGATCCACGCCGCCGAGTGGAACGTCATGGGCCACAAGCGCATGACCGAGAAGTCCGTCGTGATCACCGCCTCCGAGTCCGGCACCACCCCCGAGGTCCTCGAGGCCGTCAAGAAGATGAAGGACATGGGCGTGCGCGTCTACGCCATGACCAAGCCCGAGGGCCCCATCGGCCAGGCTGTGGGTGCCGAGAACTGCGTCGCCATGGCTTCTGACCATGGTTCGGGCGGCTGCGAGAAGGGCTACTACCTCGCCGACTGCTTCGGCCTGCGCCTGCTCAACCGCCGCGGCTGCTTCCCCAAGTTCGATAAGTTTATTGAGCAGACCAAGGATGTTTGGACCCACCTGGTCGACATCCGCAAGAGCTTCGAGCCGCGCGCCGAGGAGCTCGCCAAGAAGTACGCCCTGGCCCCATACACCATGTTCATCGGCTCCGGCGCCCTGTGGGGCGAGACGATCCTGTTCTCGATGTGCATCCTGGAGGAGATGCAGTGGAAGCGCACCCGCTACATCACCTCGGCCGACTTCTTCCACGGCACCCTCGAGCTCGTGGAGCCCGGCGTCCCCGTGTTCCTGTTCATGGGCGAGGACGAGAACCGCAAGCTCGACGAGCGCGTCCGCGCCTTCCTGACCCGCGGCGTGACCGGCGACACCGACATCAACATCATCGACACCGCCGAGTTCGCGATCCCCGGCCTTGACGACGAGTTCCGCGTCATCGT
>UQHY01000081.1:0-3016 GCA_900540975.1 uncultured Collinsella sp. | reverse complement strand
ACATCGGCGGGCCCGCCCCCGTGGCCCCCGCAGCCGCGGCTGCCGAAGGCACCGAGACCGAAGAGGGCGTCCGCCCCAACCGTCGTCAGCACAAGCGCAACGACGAGCGCAACGACCGCAAGGACGATCGCAACAACGACCGCCGCAGCCGTCAGCGCGACCGCAAACAGCGCAACAAGGAGCGCAACGCCGCCCCCACCGAGCCCACGCTTTCGCGCGAGGAGCTTGCGGCCATGAAGGTAGCCGAGCTGCGCGAGAAGGCAAAAGAGTTCGAGATCGAGACGACCGGCAAGAAGAAGGCCGAGCTTGTCGAGGAGATCTACACGACCGCCGCGAAGGCCGAGGGCTTCCGCGATATTAAGGGCATCCTGCAGATTCGCCCGGACAACTCCGGCATCATCCATGCCCACGGCTACATGAAGTCAAACGAAGACGCCTTCGTCCCCGCTTATCTCATCCGCTCCGCGCGTCTGCGCACGGGCGATGTCATCGAGGGCTCGCTGCGCCCCTCGCGCGGCGGCGACAAGCGAGCCGGCCTCGCCAAGATCACGACCGTTAACGGCATGGATCCCGAGCAGATCCGCAACCGCCCCAAGTTCGGCGACCTTACCCCGGTCTATCCCAACGAGCCGCTGCGCATGGAGCACGGCAAGGATTCCATCACCGGTCGCGCCATCGATATCGTGTCGCCGATCGGCAAGGGCCAGCGTGGCCTGATCGTGTCGCCGCCCAAGGCCGGCAAGACAACGATCCTTAAGAAGATCTGCCAGTCCATCTCGATCAACAACCCCGAGGTGCACCTCATTTGTCTGCTCGTCGACGAGCGCCCCGAAGAGGTCACCGATATGCAGCGCTCCATTAAGGGCGAGGTCGTGGCCTCGACCTTCGATATGCCTGCCGAGAACCACACCCGCGTGGCCGAGCTCGTCATCGAACGCGCCAAGCGCATTGTGGAGCTGGGCGGCGATGTCGTGGTGGTGCTCGACTCCATCACGCGTCTTGCCCGCGCCTACAACCTGGCGGCACCCGCCTCGGGTCGTATCCTTTCGGGCGGCGTCGATTCGGCAGCTCTCTATCCGCCCAAGCGTTTCCTGGGTGCAGCCCGCAATATCGAAAACGGCGGCTCGCTCACCATCCTCGCCTCCGCCCTTATCGACACCGGCTCCAAGATGGATGAGGTCATCTTTGAGGAGTTCAAGGGCACCGGCAACATGGAGCTCAAGCTCGACCGCGATCTTGCCGATCGCCGCATCTTCCCGGCCATCGACCCCGTTGCCTCCGGTACGCGCAACGAGGACCTGCTGGTCGACGAGCAGATGCGCCCGTTTGTCTTCGGCCTGCGTCGCATTCTCGCCGGTATGAACAACACCGAGCGCGCGGCGGCGTCGTTTATTAAGGGTCTTAAGGGCACCAACACCAACCAGGAGTTCCTGGTGCGTTCGGCCAAAAAGCACAGCGACTACGAGCAGACGTTTTAGACCAAAAGCCGCACGCTATATCGCCATAAGAACGGGCAATCGGGCCGGGGTTTATGCCCCGGCCCTTTCTTTACGGCGCCACTCGGCAACATTTTTTGACCTTATGACCGACAAGCAGCAGTTTTCGAGCTATAATCCGGCCTCATCGCTTGCAATCGGAGGGTCGGTTTCGCATAATAACTTTTAAGCTTCGCGACGGAAAACGCAGATGAAACGAACTATATACCGTTGCTTTGGGACGCATGTCCCGCTTCATCTTCTCTCGCGCAGCCAACTAAATGATGCGATTTGGGTGCTGGAAGATGGGGAGAGCTCATGGCTTCTTCTGATGCAACACAACGAGCAGTCCTTGCCGGACTTTCCTGCGGGATCGGCCTTGCCGCCCCCGTGGTGATGTATGCCGCGACGTTGCCGTTCTCGTCGGTCAACGAGACGGTTGTCGCGGGCGCGGTTCCCTTCGCCGTTGGTGCGGTGGCGGGCGTGGGCATCTACGCAGCCTCGCTGGGCATCTCCGAGTATCGTGCCGAGCACGATGGCCGCCTGTTTGAGCCCGATGCCGTGGGCGGCGCCGCTCAGTTTGGCCGGACCCACAACGAGTTCAAGACCGCCTCGATTCCCGCACAGCAGCAGGGGGCGGCGCCTCAGCCTGCGGCTCCGGCTGATCAGGCCAATGCCGCACAGCCTTCTTCCGCATTTCTCTCCGGCCTGACCGGTGCGTTCCAGCGCCGTCACGCCGACGATGGCGTTCCCACCATCGCGCGCGCGGCTAACGCCATGGATGAGGCCGAGGCCTGGTCTATGATCGACAGCATGCTCGATGACGATTCCCCGGTCAGCTGCGATCCCGTGCGTTCGCGCGATGTCTACCAGGTCGCAATCGATGAGCTCACCAACGGTGGAAAGACCGGTTCTTACAATCACGATGACATTGCCGCTGCCGCACGCGCCGTCTCGGGCTCTCACGCCGCCCCTGCGGGTAGTACCGCAGCCTTCGTGGCGCTTGTGGCCAACGCCGCCAACAATGCCGCCTATAGCGGCGCGTCGTCGGCTGCGTACGCCTCTGCCGCGTCGGCTGCTTCGGCCGGCCAACAGAGCGCAGCTCAGGCGGCTCCTGTCGCCGACCCCTTTGCCGATGAGCCCCTGGCTGTCGACGAGGAGACCATTGCCGCTCGCCGAGCTGCCGAAAGCTCGCTTTGGGGCGTTTCGGCCCAAATGCAGGCCGCGGAGGCGGCGCCGTACAACGCCAAGCTCGCCAGCATGCCCATCATTTCCGATGCCAAGGGTGTGGACCTCGCCGATCTGGACGAGCCCGCCGCCATCACTGCCTCTATCGATGCCCAGGATCGCGCGGATACCGACAGTCTCCCCGATGCCTCTCTTGAGGAAGATGTCCCCATGGCCGATTATTCGGGCCACGAGGACATGTGGGCCGCCGCTATGGCGATCATGGCCGAGGCTGCCGAGCCCGCCCCCGTGGCGGTGCCTGCGCCTGCAGCCTCACCTGTGTCGGCTGCTCCCCCCCCTTGCTATCGACCTTA
>UQHY01000080.1:0-3161 GCA_900540975.1 uncultured Collinsella sp. | reverse complement strand
ATGCGGTTGATGGGCGCCTGCCGGGGCCTCCCACGCCCCCGGAGCCGCTGTTCACGCCGTCCACGAAGGCCGAGATCGGCGACCACGACGAGAACATTTCGTTCGAGCGTTGCTGCGAGATCGTGGGTGAGGACGTCGCCGCGCAGATTCGCGACCTGTCTCTCAAGATTTACAAGGCCGCTGACGAGTATGCCGCGACTCGAGGCATCATCATCGCCGACACCAAGTTCGAGTTCGGTGTTATTGATGGCAAGGTTACGCTGATCGACGAGTGCCTCACGCCCGACTCCAGCCGTTTCTGGCCTGCCGCCAGCTACGAGGAGGGCAAGATCCAGCCTAGCTACGACAAACAATTCGTCCGCAATTGGCTCAAGGCCAACTGGGATATGACGGGGGAGACCCCGCACCTGCCCGCCGAGGTCATCGATGGCACGTCCGAGCGCTATCGCGAGGCCTTCCAGATCATCACGGGCTCCCAGTTCACAAGCATGAAGGAGAATGCATAAGTGAGTACCCGTAGCGCCACGAACAAGCGCACGCAATCCCACGAAGTTACCGGGGTTGCGCGCAAGTCCGCCGCATCTGCTAAACCCGCCCGCCAGGCAGCGAGCTCCGTTCGCGTCGTGCCGGCTTCGTCTAAGGCACGCCGCAAAGAGCTCGAGAAGGGTGAAAACCTGGAAGGTCTTTCCAAGGAGGAGAAGCGCGCCCGCAAGGCCAAGCAGCGTGCTCGCGAGGATCGTATCTACACGGTGTCGAATATTCTCCTCAAGCAGGATGAGGACTACACCAAGCGTCGCCGTATCTGGTGGGCCGTGCTCGCTATCGGCATGGTGCTCGTCGTGGCAATTTGGGCTTCGCTCTACTTCGCTCCCGGCGGCACGGTGTCCAGTCCTGTTCAGATGGTCGGCATCGTTTTGTCCTATGTCATCATCCTGGGTGACTTTATCTACGACTTCGTTCGTATTCGTCCCTTGCGCAACATGTACCGCGCACAGGCCGAGGGCATGTCCGAGAACAAGCTCAACGCTCTTATCGAGCGCGCAGCTGCCGAGGAGGACAAGAAGGACTCCAAGAAGAAGTAGCGTTTGCATTCATACTTATCGCTAAGATATAAGGCGCGTCGTTTTTGCGGCGCGCCTTTTTACTGTTCTATAGATAGATGGAGTGGCACATGATTCGAGCTGCCCTGACGGTCGAAGAAGCTCTGGAGGGCATGAAGGCCCTGGAGCCCAAGATTAAAAACTATGCGCGCCTGGTCGTCCGCAAGGGCGTAAACGTCAAACCCGGCCAGGAGGTCGTCGTTCAGTCTCCGGTCGAGTGCGCGCCGTTTGCCCGCGTGGTGGTCGCGGAGGCTTATGCCGCCGGCGCTGGCCACGTGACGGTCATTTGGGCCGATGATGCCGTGACGAGGCTTGCGTACGAGCATGTCGAGAAAAGCTATTTTGGGCAGACGCCCGAGTGGAAGCGCATACAGCTGGATTCTCTGGCCCAGGACGGTGCCTGCTTTATCTTTATCGAGGGTGCTGACCCCGCCGCTCTCAAGGGCATCGATCCTGCCAAGCCCGCTGCCGCTTCCAAGGCGAGGAACACGCAGTGCAAGATTTTCCGCCGCGGACTGGATTACAACATCAACCCGTGGTGCATTGCCGGAGCGCCGGTCGTGGCTTGGGCGCGCGAGGTGTTCCCGGGAGACGCCGATGAGGTTGCAATCTATAAACTATGGATTGCGATTCTGCATACCGCCCGTGCTGACGGCCAAGATCCGGAGAGTGACTGGGAGCTTCACGATGCGGCGTTTGAAAAGAACCTGCGCTTTCTGAACGAAAATCGTTTCGACTGCCTGCGCTATACCGCTTCGAATGGAACCGACCTGGTAATTGGTATGACGAAGGGGCATGAGTGGGCCGGCGGTAAGGGCGAGGCCCCCGACGGTCACCCCTTCTTCCCCAACATCCCCACCGAGGAGGTCTTCACCTCGCCCGATCGTATGCGTGCTGACGGAATTGTCTATTCCGCAATGCCGCTTATCCATCACGGTAACAAGGTCGACGATTTTTGGATCAAGTTCGAGAACGGTCGTGTGGTGGATTACGACGCCCGTGTGGGAAAGGCGACACTCGCAAGTATCATCGATACTGACGAGGGCGCTGCTCATCTGGGAGAGGTTGCGCTCATTTCCAAGAACACGCCGATTCGCGAAAGCGGCATCCTGTTCTATGACACGCTCTATGACGAGAATGCCAGCTGCCATCTTGCACTGGGAGTCGGCTTCCCCGAGTGCATTGAGGGTGGATATGATATGTCCAAAGAGGAGCTCATTGAGCATGGCGTTAACGTTTCGAGCACGCACGTCGACTTTATGATCGGTACGGACGACATCGATATTGTGGGCATTACGCCCGATGGACGCGAAGTTGTGATTTTCCAGAACGGCCAATGGAGTTGGGAATAGTCCCAGACCGTGGTACAATGCCACCCGCGGGCCGTTAGCTCAGCTGGCAGAGCAGGGGACTTTTAATCCCAAGGTCCAGGGTTCGAACCCCTGACGGCCCACCCAAAGATTGTTGAGGCGGTCAACTTCGGTTGGCCGTCTTTTTTGTCGCCCCTTCATGGGTTCGAACCCGAAAGGGCGCGGAGCTGAGGAAACGCGCGAGCGTTTGCCAGCGCAGCGCGCAAGGCGCGAAAGCGCCGCAGCGGTCGCCCGCGCAGCGGGCCCGAACCCCTGACGGCCCACCATAGAATAGAAAAGCGACTGGCGGATGCCGGTCGCTTTTTTGTTGTCGCGACGCGGGTTCGAACCAGATCTTCTCTATATATAAGGACGCCTGGCGGCCAAAACCAGCCTTTTACCGACAGGAAACAAAAACCTGATGCCTTTAGAGTAAAGTAGCCCACCAGAGATGACCGATGCCTCAACACCTATAAACCAGCTGGTCATCGCCAATACCAGAAGCCGATGCTTCAGATATGACTTCAGTGGAACAACTGAAGGATCGATTCATTTGTGAACAAAATATGGAGTGCCAGATTCCCGCCCCCGGGGCCCCTCCGGTCTGGCAATATATCTCCTTGCCGCGCGGCCCGGTCGAACCGGGAACCAGCGCAGGCGTGCACCTTGAGAACCGGATACTGCGAGGATGGACACTTACTTCAGTGTCGCA
>UQHY01000079.1:0-3199 GCA_900540975.1 uncultured Collinsella sp. | reverse complement strand
CATGTCCACGCCCACCTGGCCCGGGGCCCCCGCCGCCCGCCGCAGCTGCGCCGGCCCACGCCGCTCCGGCGGACTCCACACCCGTGGAGCCCGAGGACACCGTGTTCTCCCTGCCTCTTTCGCATGTAACGCATGATATTTCGGATCTCGCCGATAACGAGGACGAAGAGGATGCCGTAGCGGCGCCCATCGGCGCACATGCTGCGGAACAGCCCACAGCGCCCGAAGCAACCCCAGCGCCGGCTCACTTTGCAGAGCCCGTCGCCGCGGCAATCAACGAGAGTGCTGCGGTGTTTGCGTCACCCGAGCCCGCCGCGCCGGCGTTTCCCATGGCCCCGGCATCCGAGGTTGCGCCCGCGTCTACGCCGGCGCCCGAGCCTATAGACGTCAGCCCGCAAGACGACGAGTCGACCGCCCGCGTTTCCGAGGAGCCCGACTCCCCGGACACCGGCGATTCCGAATCAAACGCCGAGACCGACACCGTCTCTCCCGGTGACACCGCCGAGATCGACGTTGCTGCCGTTGAGGCCAAGCTCAAAGACCCCGGCTCGACCATGAGCTTTGAGCCCCTGACCGAGGAGCGCATCGAGACCGACTCGACCTACGACGCCGGTACCACCACGCAACTCATGTGGGGCGCCCGCTCCGACGTTGGCTGCGTGCGCCCGCACAATGAGGATTCCTACCTGGTGCAGTCGCCGCTCTTTTGCGTATGCGACGGCATGGGTGGTCACGCTGCCGGCGAGGTAGCCTCTTCCATCGCCGTCGAGACTATTGCCAAGACGGCCCCACAGTCCGCCGACGCAGCACGCCTGGCCGCAGCCGTCGAGGCAGCCAACGCCGCCGTAATCGAGGCGGCCCTGAACGGCCTGGGCAAGCCCGGCATGGGCTGCACAGCCACCTGCGCCTACATCGAAAACGACACGCTCGCCATCGCCCACGTGGGCGACTCTCGCGCCTATCTGCTCCACGAGGGCACGCTCATCCGCGTGACCCGCGACCACTCCTACGTGGAGGAGCTCGTGGACGCCGGCGAGATCACGGCAGACGAGGCTCGCGTCCACCCCAACCGCTCGGTCATCACCCGCGCACTGGGCTCGGACCCCGCCATGTATGCCGACCACTTCACTCTGCATATCGAGGAAGGCGACCGCCTGATCCTGTGCTCCGACGGCCTTTCGAGCATGATTCCCGATAGCGATATCGAGAACATCGCCACGCAGTCCTCAACCGCGCAAATCTGCGTCGACAACCTAGTGGACGCGGCGCTTGCTGCCGGCGGCCACGACAACGTGACCGTAGTGGTCGTTGACCTGGTTGACGATGGCGTTATGCGCGAGGCGCAGCGCGTGCGTCGCCGCAACATTACTATCGCCGCCATTCTGGCCCTCGTCTTTGTGCTGGCAGCTGGCATCTGGGCCTACACGGGTGTCACCGGCTCGTACTACCTGGGTACCTACCAGGGCAATGTCGCCGTCTGGCGCGGCCTGCCCGGCAAGCCGCTCGGACTCAAGCTCCACTGGCTCGAAAGCGAAACCAGCATCAAGCTATCCGACCTGCCCGAAGACACGCAAAACCGCCTCAAGGCGGGCATTCCGCAAACAAGTGTCGACGATGCGCAGGACACGATATCCAAGTACCGCCACCAGATCGACGAGGAGCAGACCCGCCAGGTGATCGACGCGCAAACGATTCGCGACAACACCAATCAGGGATCGACCTCCGAATCAGATTCCGAGAAAACCGCCGAACAGTCCGCCGAGGCCGAAGCCTCCGATAAGAATTAGAAAGGGAGTGCCGCTTATGAGTCGCCGCAACACCGAGCTGCTCTTGCTCATCGCCTCGGCGTTCCCCGTCATCCTGCTGTATGCGATGTACGTCCTCACCGCGGGCGCTGCCATCTCCTTTGAGACGCTCGCCGTGCCGATCGGCCTCTTTGCCGCCTTCGCCGCGGCACATATCGCCGTGCGCATCTTGGCGCCCGGCGCCGACCCCGCCATCCTACCCATCGTATTTATACTTTCGGGCATCGGCATCACGTTCGTGACGCGTCTCGCCCCCGCTCTCGCCATCTCACAGCTCATCATCCTGTTTGTCTCGGTGGCCCTGATGGTGGGAACGCTTGCACTGGTCAAAAACCTCGACGTGGTCATGCGCTACAAGTACACCTTCGGCATCATCGGCATCATCCTGCTGATGCTGCCCATCTTTATCGGCACCACGATCTCGGGCTCCAAGCTGTGGATTCGCATCGCGGGCTTTACCATCCAGCCTGGCGAGTTCGCCAAGGTCTTTATCGTCCTGTTCCTGGCCGGCTACCTAGCCGAGAACCGCGAGCTGCTCTCCATCTCCAACCGCAAGATCCTGGGCTTTAAGATCCCTCGCCTGCGACTGCTGCTGCCGCTGTTTGCCGTATGGGGCGTGTGCCTGCTCGTCGTCGTCTTCGAACGCGACCTGGGTTCGGCCGTGCTGTTCTACACCATCTTCTTGCTGATGCTCTACGTTGCCACGGGGCGCTTTTCGTATGTCGTCATCGGCCTTGCGCTCTTAGCCGTTGGAGCCGTGGGCGCCTACAAGTTCCTGTCGCACGTTCAGGTGCGTTTCCAGGTTTGGGTCGATCCGTTTAAGGACGCCCAGGGTCAGGGCTACCAGATCGTCCAGTCGCTCTTCTCGCTTGCCGATGGCGGTCTGGTCGGTGTTGGCATCGGCAACGGCATGGCCAACAACATCCCTGTCGTCGAGTCCGACTTTATCTTCTCGGCTATCGGCGAGGAGATGGGCCTTTTGGGCGGCGGCGCCGTGCTCATCCTGTTTATGCTTTTTGCCGTGCGTGGCCTCACCACAGCTGCCCGCGCAAAGTCCGACCTTGCCGCCTTTAGCGCCACCGGTCTTACGGCAGCCATCAGCTTCCAGGCCTTCTTGATCGTTGGCGGCGTAACCCGCCTGATCCCGCTGACCGGCGTCACCCTGCCCTTTATGAGCCAGGGCGGCTCCTCGCTGCTGGCAAGCTTTATCATCGTCGCACTCCTGCTACGTGCCGGTGACGAGGCGACCGGACGCGAGGCCGAGCTTACCGGCACCGGCACCATGGCCGCCATCACCGATGATCAGGTCGCATCTGCCGCCGCCCCGACGGGCTCGCGCTTTGCCACCTCGTCTTCCTACGGCAGCGGCGGCGCCTTCGGCGCGTCGGCCAGCG
>UQHY01000078.1:0-3554 GCA_900540975.1 uncultured Collinsella sp. | reverse complement strand
CTCCTGGTAGGCGTGCTCCTCCGGGGGGGGGGGGCGCCCCCGCCACAGACGACGCCGATGGCTGCGGCAACTGCAGCAACTGCCTCACGCAGTTCGAGGTCGAGGACGTCACCGATATGGCCCGCGCCGCTGTGCGCTACGTGGCCGCGCGACCCATGCGCTTTGGCAAGTCGCTCATCGCCGACGTGCTCCACGGCGGCAACACCGAGCGCATTCGCCAGATGCATCTGGACGAGGACCGCGGCTACGGTGAGCTGTCGAGCGAATCGGTCGGGCGCATCAAGGACATCATCGGCCAGCTGTGCGGCCGCGGTTACCTGGCCACCTCGCAGGGGCAGTACCCGGTCGTGGGGCTGGGTCCGCGTGCTGCCGAAGTCGAGGACGAGGCGTTTGCCTTTACCGTCAAGCGTCGTGCGTCCAAGCGCAAGGCCTCGGCTCGCGCCCGCCGTGCGGTGGATCTGCTGCGCGAGGAGGCCGAGCTGGATCAGCGCCCGCGCGTGGGTGACGATGCCGAGCTGTTCGAGCGCCTGCGTGCCCTGCGCAAGGAGATTTCGACCGAGCTGGAGATGGCGCCGTACATGGTCTTCTCCGACAAGGCTCTGCGCGGCCTGTGCCGCCTACGCCCGCAGACGCGCGACGAGCTTATCCAGGTCAACGGCATCGGCGAGAAAAAGGCCGATGCCTTTGGCGAGCAGTTTATGGCGGCGATTGAAGAGTTTGAGTCCGAGCATGCACGGAATGGAGCATAACGATGACATCCGACGATAAAACCGAGCGCACTGAGGTGTCCGCCGTGCCGCTGTACCAGCAGGTTATGGACGACCTAAAGGGCGAGATCGCGCGCGGCGTGTACGCATCCGGCTCGCGCATTCCTTCCGAGATGGAGCTCGCGAAGTCTTACGGCGTGGGGCGCGTCACCGTGCGCCGCGCCGTCGAGGAACTGTCGCGCGCGGGGTATCTCAACCGCCAGCAGGGGAGGGGCACGTTTGTGTGTGCGCCCAAGCTCAAGCGCAAGATTGTCCAGAAGGGCGACGTTCAGAGCTTTTCCGAGGGCTGCGCTGCCAACGACATGGTGGCCGGAGCGCGCCTGGTGTCGCGCACGGTGGTTGCGGCGACGCGCGAGGACGCGGCGTTTTTTGGGGTGGAACCCGGCTGCGAGCTCATCGTTGTCGAGCGCGTGCGTACGGCAGATGGCGTGCCCGTCATGCTCGAGAACAACGCCTTTGTGCTGGCCGATCATCCCTATCTGCAGACGCTTGCCGACAAGGACCTCACGGACAATTCCATCTTTGCGCTCGTTGCCGAGCATTCGGGCCGTGCGCCGCTCAAGTCCGACCCCTGCACCGTGGAGATTGCGCTTGCCGATGCTCAGGCGGCCCCGCTGCTGGAGGTGCCGGTCGGCGAGCCGCTCTTCTATATGGAGGCATACTTTACCGATGCGGACGGGCGGCCCCTGCTGCTCGGACGCCAAAAGATCGTGGGCTCGCGCTACGTGTTCGACATCTAACGTCCATAGATAGAACAACATAGAACAAATTTGGTGAAATGACTTCACGTGCATCGTCGTGCGTGCTATAAATAGGACAACATAGAACGACCGCAGGTACGAGCTGTCGTCGTTCAAAGCCGCCACACAAGGAGGAACATCACCGTGAACGCACACGATCTGGTTCAGGAAATTATCGAGCGCAAGGGCAAGATTGAGAACGTCTTTTGGATCGCCTGCGGTGGTTCGATGATCGACCTGATGCCGGCCAACGAGCTGCTCAAGCGCGAGGCAACCACGTTTACCTCGACGGTCTACACGGCGCGCGAGTTTTGCCTGATGGCTCCCAAGAGTCTTGGCGAGAAGTCGCTCGTCATCGCCTGCAGCCACAGCGGCAACACGCAGGAGGTCGTCGACGGTTGCGAGATAGCGCTGGCCGCCGGTGCTGAGGTTGTGGCCATGACCGACTGCGAGGGCTCAAAGATCGACAACGGCAAGTGGACCACCTGGGTCTATCCGTGGGGCGAAGGCGTGCCGCAGGCCGAGGTACCGCAGGGCATCGGCGCTCTGATCGCCGCCGAACTGCTCGACCAGCAAGAGGGTTACGAGGCGCTTGCCGACATGTACGCCGGCCTTAAGCAGATGGATGCGCTGCTGCCCGCTGCCCGCGAGAAGGTCAACGCCGAGCTAGGCGCCCGTTTTGCCGAGCTCTGCCAGCAGCACAAGTTCTTCTATATCCTGGGTTCCGGCCCCAACTTTAGCCAGACCTACGCTATGGCCATCTGCTCGCTCATGGAGATGCAGTGGCAGCACTGCTGCTACATCCACTCCGGCGAGTACTTCCACGGCCCGTTCGAAGCCACCGAGCCCGGCG
Organism: uncultured Collinsella sp.; assembly: GCA_900540975.1. Lineage (GTDB taxonomy): Bacteria > Actinomycetota > Coriobacteriia > Coriobacteriales > Coriobacteriaceae > Collinsella. The sequence goes on along the minus strand of UQHY01000078.1, from coordinate 1,194 downwards.
TGTTCTACTTTGTACAGCTCGGATCGGGCGAGTGCCGCCCCATGGAGGAACGTGCACTTGCATTCCTCAACACGCACACCGATACGGTCATGGTGCTCGATGCGCTCGAGTACGGTGTGGGCGACGTGCCTGCCAGCGTGCGTTCGTTCCTGGAGCCGATCTTCTTCTACAACATGAGCTGCGAGCTGCGCGCCGCCCGCGGCAAGGTGTTCGACCACAGCCCCGAGGTTCGTCGCTACATGGGTATCGAGCAGTACTAGGTACCGGGAATTATCTTTTTTGACGGGGTCTGCGCTGCGCGCGGGCCCCGTTTTGCGTTGTGGCGGCCGGATTCGTGTCTGCGCGAAAATGAAGGTGAATACTTTTCCGCGAAGTGAACGACCTATTTTGGACCCCCGAAGCATCCACACTTTTTGATGCCAGAACTGCAGGAAAAACTCGGTGAAACCACAGGAAACAGCGCCTGAAAAATGTCGATGCTTCGGGGGTCCGATTTTGCTCGTTCACATCGCGGAAAAGTATTCACCTTCGATTCGCAAACGTGTTGCATGAGCAAAAAAGCGGGCCGCGCCGGTACTATTCCGGTGCGGCCCGCTTAGTATCGCGCTTAGATTTGCAAGGTTGCGGCAGCCAGCGGCCTACTTGCCGACAACGCCTTCGGCGTCCCACCAGTCGAGCTGGGCGATGTTGTCGCGGATGTGCTGGCAGCTCTTGTGGAAGCCCTCGAGCTCGTACTCGGAAAGGTCGAGCGTGTAGACCTCCTCGACGCCCTCGGCGCCGATCACGCACGGCAGGGAGGTGAAGATGCCCTCCTCGCCATACTGGCCGGTCATAAGCGTAGAGGCCGAAAGCACGGCGTGCTCGTTGTGCAGAACGGCGGCGCAGACGCGTGCGGCGGAGTTGGCGACGGCGTACTCGGTGCACTGCTTGCCCTGGTAGGTCACATAGCCGCCCTTGCGTGCAAGCTCCTCGACCTCCATGTGGTCGAAGGCGTACTTGTCGGGGTTCTCGGCCTGAAGCTCGTTAAGGCTCTTGCCGGCGATGGTTGCGGCCTTAAAGGCTGCCAGTTGGCTAAAGCCATGCTCGCCGATCATGTAGGCGTCGATGGACTTGGGGCTCACACCGACCTTCTTGGAAATCTCGGTGCGCAGGCGGGCGGAGTCGCGGGCGCCGAGCCAGCCCCGTTTGTCCCGT
>UQHY01000077.1:0-3723 GCA_900540975.1 uncultured Collinsella sp. | reverse complement strand
GATGGCGCCGCCCGGTGGGGTGGGGCGCCCGGGGCCCCCCCCCTGCCGATCGTCGTCGGCATTATCCTGGGCAACCTCTTCCCCAGCTTTAAGAAGATGATGGCACCGGCACTTTCCGCCATCATCGTGCTCGTCTTCTTTGCCATGGGCTCGACCATGACCTTTGGCCAGCTCATTAATGGCGGTCTTCCCGGTATTCTGCTCGGCGTAATCTGCTCGGTGGTCTTTGCTATCCCCGTAATCGCGGTCGATAAGCTCACGGGCGGTACGGGTGTCGCAGGTGCGGCCATTTCGAGCTGCGCCGGAGCCAATGTAGCCACGCCTGCCGCCATGGCAAGCGTCAACGAGGCAATGTACGGCGGCGCGGTGCTCGCGACGGCCACCGCACAGGTTGCAGCGTGCGCAATCGTGACGGCCATTTTGACCCCGCTAGTCACCAGCTGGTGCCACAAGCATTTTGAGGGCCAGGGCAACGGCGATAGCAAGGCAACGACCGACAAGGCCTCCGCTGCCGCCTAATGCCAAGCGGCAATCAAAGCTAAATAACTAGTCGCGTCACAGGGCGGCCCCGGGGTAAATCCCGTGGCCGCCTTGCAGTTTCTATATGGTCTCTGGGGCACTTTACCCTGCTAAAGCTGGCATAACAGCTAGAGTGATGGACGTATAAAGGCAAGGGGAAATATCAAACAAATCGGTGAACGGTAGTTGTTCGCGCTCGCATTTCCTGCGGATTTGTTAAAAACGCCCTAATGGTATAAAAAAAGAAACATATAACAGCCCTGATGAAGGGGGTGGCTATGCTATCCTTCTCAAACGGGTGAAATCTTGGGTTTTGGGTTGCAGTTCCAAGGTGGACAAACGTTTTTCCCTGCACCGACATGTGGCGAAGAACGGAAGAAGCCGGTAGTGCAAGCCGATAATTCAAGAATTCAATAAGCAGCGGTGTGAGAGAGCGCCGCATTACACGTAACTAGGAGCGTGGTTACACAATGCAGGAGGCATGGGAAGGCTTCAAGGAAGGCATCTGGACGGGAGAGGTTGACGTCCGAGACTTCATCCAGAAGAACTACACCCCCTATGAGGGCGACGAGTCGTTCCTCGCCGGCCCGACCGAGCGTACCAAGGAGCTGTGGGGCGAGGTTCTCGACCTGCTGCTTAAGGAGCGCGAGCAGGGCGGTGTCCTCGATATGGACACCAAGATCGTCACGGGTATCGTGAGCCACCCCGCTGGCTACATCGATAACGCCCACCGCGAGAAGGAGACCATCGTCGGCCTCCAGACCGACAAGCCGCTCAAGCGCGCTCTGCACGTCAACGGCGGTATCCGCATCGCTTGCCAGGCCGCCAGCCAGCACGGCTACAAGGTCGACGAGAACGTTGTCGAGCGCTACACCTTCGAGCGCAAGACTCACAACGCTGGCGTCTTCGATGTCTACACCCCCGAGATGCGTGCTTGCCGCTCGGCTCACATCATCACCGGTCTGCCCGATGGCTATGGCCGCGGCCGCATCATCGGCGACTACCGTCGTGTCGCCCTGTACGGTGTCGACTACCTGATTAAGGACAAGGAGGCCCAGAAGGCTTCCACCCCGACGGTCATGACCGCCGACAACATCCGCGATCGTGAGGAGCTGCAGGAGCAGATCCGCGCCCTCGGCGAGCTCAAGATGATGGCCGAGACCTATGGTTTCGACATTTCCAACCCTGCTACCAACACGCAGGAGGCCATCCAGTGGATGTACTTCGCCTACCTTGCTGCCGTCAAGGAGCAGAACGGCGCCGCTATGTCCATCGGCCGTACCTCTACGTTCATCGACATCTATGCTGAGCGCGACCTTGCCAACGGTACCTTCACCGAGGAGCAGATCCAGGAGTTCGTGGATCACTTCATCATGAAGCTCCGCATGGTCAAGTTCGCCCGTACTCCCGAGTATCAGGCCCTGTTCACCGGCGACCCGCAGTGGGTCACCGAGTCCATCGGCGGCATGGGTGTTGACGGCCGTACGCTCGTTACCAAGATGAGCTACCGCTACCTGCACACGCTCGAGAACATGGGTACCAGCCCCGAGCCCAACATGACCGTTCTGTGGTCGACCCGTCTGCCCGAGAACTTCAAGAAGTTCTGCGCCAAGACTTCTGTCGCCAGCTCCTCGATCCAGTACGAGAACGACGATCTCATGCGCGTTTACCACGGCGACGACTACGGCATCGCCTGCTGCGTGTCCTCCATGCGCATCGGCAAGGAGATGCAGTTCTTCGGCGCCCGTGCCAACCTGGCCAAGTGCCTGCTGTACGCACTCAACGGCGGTGTTGACGAGGTCTCCAAGAAGCAGGTCGGCCCCAAGTATCGCGCCGTCGAGGGCGATACGCTCGATTACGACGACGTTGTGGCCAAGTACAACGACATGATGAAGTGGCTCGCTGGCGTGTACGTCAACTCGCTGAACATCATTCACTACATGCACGACAAGTATTGCTACGAGCGTATCCAGATGGCTCTGCACGACAAGCACGTGCACCGCTGGTTCGCTACGGGCATCGCTGGCCTTTCCGTCGTGGCTGACTCCCTGTCCGCCATCAAGTACGCCAAGGTCCACCCCGTCCGTGATGAGAACGGCATCATCGTCGACTTCGAGACCGAGGGCGAGTTCCCCAAGTACGGTAACGACGACGACCGCGTCGACCAGATCGCTCACGACGTTGTGCACCAGTTCATGGAGTACATCCGCATGAACGACACCTACCGCAACTCCGTGCCCACGACCTCGGTTCTGACCATTACCTCCAACGTCGTGTACGGTAAGAAGACCGGCTCCACGCCCGACGGCCGCAAGGCTGGCCAGCCGTTCGCCCCGGGTGCTAACCCCATGCACAAGCGCGATAGCCACGGCGCCATCGCTTCGCTGTCTTCGGTTTCCAAGCTCCCGTTCCGCGATGCTCAGGACGGCATCTCCAACACCTTCTCCATCATCCCGAGTGCGCTCGGCAAGGAGGACCAGGTGTTCTTTGGCGATATCGACCTTGATCAGCTGGGCGAGTAACTATTGTTAGTGCTATACTAACAATAACGATTACTGATTAGTGCGCCGGTCTCGGCCGGCGCCTATCGATCGAAGGAGACACATTATGAAGGTTTCTGAAGTTTCCGAGACTCAGGCCGATAACCTGGTCCACATGCTCGACGCTTACGCCGAGAAGGGTGGCCACCACCTGAACATCAACGTCTTCAACCGTGAGACGCTGCTCGACGCTCAGGCTCACCCCGAGAAGTATCCGCAGCTGACCATCCGCGTTTCCGGCTACGCCGTGAACTTCCACACACTCACCAAGGAGCAGCAGGACGAGGTCATTGCGCGTACCTTCCACGACAAGTTCTAAAGGGATTTAACTCCCGCAGGATCGCCGGGGCTGTTTGGGCTACCTCCCAAAACGTCCTCGGACATGAAAGAGACCGCCGTGCGCTTCGCGCGGCGGTCTCTTTCGTCCTGCGGAATGTTTTGGGAGGTAGCCCAAACAGCCCCGGCTGGGGTCCTGTGTAGTCACCCTCTAGGCGGAACTCTCCTAATTATTTGGATGAGTCGTTTACTTACTTGTACTGTTACCGTCTTCCCGCTCTTGTTGGGGTATGCTTTGTTCGTATGTAAACGTATGACATGTTGATGGGGGAGGGTGCTATGGCTCCCGCGGGGGGGCGGCCCAAAGATTTGGGCAGCAGGGTACGCT
>UQHY01000076.1:0-4268 GCA_900540975.1 uncultured Collinsella sp. | reverse complement strand
GCGCTCCGTAAACGACGCCTTGCCGCCGGTACCGGCCACGGCCGATGCAGGCTCGAGCGCCAGCGACGAGCCAAAGTCGATCAGGCACAGGTCAAAAGTGCCCTCGGCAAGCTGCCGGTCAAGCGGCAGACGCGCCGTACGCACCATAATATTAGCGGGCGAGATGTCGCGATGGACAAAGCCCTCACCCACCAGGCTCATACGGCAGAGCAGGTCGAACAGGTCGCGACCCAGACGCGCCGCCACAAGAGGCGACAGGCGCCCGGCATCATCAACGGCAAAGCGCGAGCGCAGGCGGGCGAGCGTCTCGCCCTCGACCCATTCCATGACAATCGCGGGGACACCGTCGACCTCGCCCCAGCCATAGAGGCGGGGAAAGCCCTTAAGGCCCGAAAGGGCGCGATGGCATTCATATTCCTCGCGAAACGCCGCCTTGAACTTGGTGACCAGCGCCTCGTGAGCGGCATCGTCGTCAAATTCGTCGCGAGTTGGCAAGATGAGCTGCTTGAGCGCCACGGCCTCGCCCTGCGCGTTGACGGCACGCGTCACACGGCCGATACCGCCGCGGCGCATGGTGGCGTCATCGGCAAACAGCATCGTAAAACGGCGCAGGTAGGCGGGAAGCTCGTCCGTGCCCAGGGCGACGGCCGGCTCAAACCCGTCGACGCGCGCCAGGCGCAGGCCCACCATGGGATCGCAGGCAAGCGATTGGCTTGTGGCGGGAACAAGATTGGTCATCATAGAGCGATCGCCGCCACATTGTTATTGAAGTTGTTGAGCGCGGCGTTATCGTCGCCGTAATGTCCGACCCATTGACACAGGTTTGTGTAGCAGCCCCAAAGGTTAGCGAATTGTCGATACCACTTTGACTGGGGAGGAAACGTCTGCCGGCCAAACTCGGCACGGATGACAAACATGTCATTGACCAGGCTATCGCATGGTCCGGTGTCGCCCGTGGCGTTATAGGTCGACACCACGCTATTGGCGCGGGCGACATAGCCATCGAGCATGTTGTATTTGGTCACGAGCCAACTGTGGATACTCTCCTCCTCGGCAGCCGAGAGGCCACCCGTGCCCGTGTCCCCGCCGGCATCGCCGTCCGTCGAGCCACCACTCGAAGATCCACCGCCAGAGGCGGAGCCCAAACCGGTGCCAGAACCGGACCCGTCCGAGCCGCCGGGCTTACCCGCCTGCTGCGTATCCTGCTCCTTCTGCTGCTCCGCCTTGTTAATGACAGAAGCCACGCTGTTATTGGAAAGCTTCGTAATAACCTTGGTGTTAGTGAGCACGATGGTCTTGCCGTTTGCCAGCGTGATCTCGTTGGACTCCTGCTCGCCCTCGTCCGCGGAATCGACGCCAAACACGGTGCGCCCGACCACGCTCGCCCATGCATATCCGGTTGTCGTTCCCAAGTCGCTTTTGGCCTTGCGCCCAATATGCAGCTCGCGCGCAGCATGCGCCTGTACCATGGACGGCACCGTCATGCCATAAGCCGAAACACCGGCTATGACCAGTACGAGCGAGCAAGACAGCAGCACATACGCCCGAGGCGCCAGGCCCAGCCGGCGTCGCATGCGCACCGCGGTGCCACGCTTTGTCTGAGTGCCCCCGGCCCGCATGCGCTCTCCTCTAACAAAAACACGCCGCTCAAAAGCGGCGCATTCATTCATATCCATATGTGAGTGTATCAGCGAATCAAAAAGGTTGCGCAACGAATGAGCAAATACGGAGTACAAACGCCCCCATCCACGCGATAAGCGAAAGTAGAACAGGTTTGTTGCACAACAAACAAGCGAACGCGTGCCTAATTATGAGTACCCCGTGCGGCAGAACGGCCGGCCATGCCGCGGGGCACCCGGCGACTAAATCGTTCGACGGGCCTCGATAGCGCGCCCAAGCGTAAGCTCGTCGGCATACTCCAGGTCGCCGCCCACGGGCAGGCCGCTCGCCAGACGCGATACCTCAACGCCCAGTGGCTTGATAGTGCGGGCCAGGTAGCTCGCCGTGGTCTCGCCCTCAATATTGGGGTTGGTGGCGATGATGACCTCGTGTATGTCCTCGCGGCCCAAGCGTGCCAGCAGCTCGCGAATGTGCAGCTGCTCGGGGCCAATCTTGTCCATGGGACTGATCACGCCGCCCAATACGTGGTAGAGACCGTGGTAGCTGCCCGTGCGCTCAATCGCCTGGACATCGCGCGGCTCGCCCACCACGCAAATGCGAGTGGTGTCGCGCATCGAATCCTGGCAGATGGAGCACTCGTCGGCCGTGGCGTAGTTAAAGCAACGGCTGCAAAAGTGAACCTCCTGCTTAACCTCCAGGATGGCCTCGGCCAGGCGGCGCGCCTCCTCAGCGTCAGCCTCCAACAGGTAATAGGCGATGCGCTGAGCCGACTTGGGGCCAATGCCCGGCAGGCGGCCCAGCTCATCGAGCAATTTTTGCAAACTATGGTTGGCACTCATATATATGCGCGTCTTAGAACGGCATGCCCGGGATGTTGAGGCCGCCGGTGATAGCGCCCATCTGCTTATTGGCGAGCTCGTTGACGCCGCGAACGGCCTCGTTGACGGCAGCCATGATCATGTCCTGCAGCATATCGACGTCCTCGGGGTCGAGCGCATCGGGATCGATGGTGAGGTTGACGAGCTCCATCTCGCCGTTGACGGTCACCTTGACCATGCCGCCGCCGGCAGAGGCGTCGACGGTCTGGGACTTGAGGTTCTCCTGTGCGGCGGCAAGCTGCTCCTGCATCTTGCGGGCCTGCTTCATCATCTGCTGCATGTTCATACCGGCCATGATGGCTCCTTTACGTGCGGCCGCACGCCGAGCTGCAAGGGCAGCCGGAGCACGGCGGGACTTTCAAACTCAAAAATCGTACCACGGCGCAAGGCCAGCGAACGGGGCGGACACGCTACCTCAGTCGATATACATGTCCTCCCATACAAACCGCACGCAAAGATTATGCAAAGGTCGAATTATGCAAGGTCGCATAATTCGGCGTATATGCCCTTTCGCACGGTTACTCCACCGGTTTGAAGATGGTGGCCTGGCCGAAGACGTCGCGAATGAGGGCTTTGGCCTCATCCTCGGTCTGCGGGATGCTCGGGGCTGCGCCCTCGTGGCCGAAGGGACTGCCGGCGCCGGGATTGGACTCCCAAGGAGCCGCGGGGGCGTCATCGCTTGCGGGAGCGGACGTCGCGACTGCGGGGGCCGAGGGAATCGCAGTCGCTGGCTTGGGCGCAGGCGCCGCTGCCGGCACGTCGAACGGAGGAAGATCGTCCCCGCTCGCATCGCCGGCGAAGCCGCCGACCATGGCGTCGTCGTAGGGCACCTGCTCGGATTCCCAGGACGCAACCTGTGCAGACGGCTGAGCCTTGGGAGCGGACGAGCGTTCGGGCGCGCGGGGCGCGGGCTCGGTCGGAAGCTTGCCCGTGGCAGGAGCGCCGGCAGGGTTGTCGGAGCGCAGCCAGGGGGCCTTAGCCAGGTCGGATGACTTGGGCGCAGGCGCGGCAGCGGGCTTGGGCGCGGGAGCCGGAGCAGCAGGTTTGGGCGCAACGGGCTTAGGCGCCGACGGAGTCGGTGCCGCTACCGGTGCCGCTTTTGGCTGCGTCGCGCTGGCGCTCAAGGATGCAGAGGCCGCCGAGGACACGGGTTGCGGGTCCGCAGATGCCGCAGCCCGTGCAGATGGAGAATGCTCCTCATGTTGAGGAGCCGGCGTGCCACCCCCATCCAGGACATAGTCGACGGTACGACGACCGAAGACCACACTGACTGTCGGCAGGACTACCGACTGCGTGTCGGCGCGTCCGAGCATCTTGATGGCAAAGGTCGAGCCCGCGGGGAACGAGACCGTGAGCTTGGAGCCATCGTCGGCCGTGGCGCGGGCGTTGAGCAAAAGCCCCGCGTAGGAGGCCTGACGAGCCTTGACGCGCTCGACGACCTCGGCCCATTTGCGCTGGAGCTCGCCGGCGTCCTCGACCGCGGGGGTCTCGGCAGCACCGGCGGCGGCAACCTGGGCGGCGCTGTTGGTCTGGGACTGACGTGCCGGCGCAGCGGCAGGTGCGGGAGTCGGGACAGCGGCGGGCTGGGACTTCGGAACCGGTGTAGGCTGAGGCGCAGGAGCCGCGGGCTTGGGGGTCGGCGTGGGCGCAGGCTGGGCCGACGGAGTGGCAGCGCCGCGGTCCCAGGGCATGCCGCCCTGGTGCGCGGACGCAGCGGCGGGAGCGGCAGATGCCACAGGGGCAGCAGCTCGAGCGCCCGAGATCAGCGTC
>UQHY01000075.1:0-4398 GCA_900540975.1 uncultured Collinsella sp. | reverse complement strand
TTCCAGGTGCCCAACGGGGGGGGGGCCCGGTGGCGGGGGGGGGAGCCGCATTAACGCCAATCTGACGTTCAATTTCGAGGGCGCGACCAAAAGGTCAGCGCCCTCTCATTTCACGTCACCTTGGCGCAAATGCGGCCCGCTCGCTGTTGGTGCCTGACATCGAGTGAGCCACTGTCTTGGGCAGCTAAAAGGCCCCGTCCCATATTTGCTGCCCCACTCGCAACTTATCTTGCCGATGGAGTTGTTGCCGTTTCGCTCGTCTGACTCGCATCGGCGTCGTCGCTTTGCCCGCCTTCGTCCTTTTGAGCATCGGCAATGGTGGCAGCAGCTGCGACCATACCGCGCTGGGGCGCCACACCCGTCTGGTCTTGTGCGCCTTCAACAAGCTCCGTGCCAGCATGCGCAAGTTCAGGCGATTTGAACATCGCGCCCAGACTCGCGCCGTCGCCGGCATATCCGAGCGCCGCGAGCGCGATGACGATTATCGCGGCAACGACCACGATCGGCACGTAACGATGCCAGCCTGCAGGATTGAGGCCGCTACGGCGGGCAGCACCGCGGCTAATGTAGCCAAGCGTTCCATCGTGCTTGAGCTTTGAGCCCACCACGCGCCTTCGTCCCCACAACGAGGACTCGGCCTGCATGGCCAAGCGAGCGCTTGCCGAAGGATAGCCATATTTTGTGCGCTTGAACGAGCCGTCGAACCCCGAGGCGCTTTTGCCCCACGTCCGCGAAGTCGTACGCCGGCCGACCGGCGCCGCACTTCGCTTTGTTCGGTTCGTTTTTGAAGTCTCCGCCATACTCCCCCGCACGCCGTAACACAATCGAAACAATGCTTCTTTGGACTGTATCACACGCGCCGCACGCGGTCACGGCGCCTCGCTCAGCGGTCGTTGTCCTTCAGCAGGCGCCATAAAGTCGTGCGGCTTATACCGAGCACCTCTGCCGCACGTGTCCTGTTGCCGTGAAGGTACTGCAGGACCAACCGTGCGACATCGCGCTCGGTATCGGCCAGGGGACGCAAGATGTACAAATCGCTTTCGAGCGCCGGGGCGCCAAAGGTCGCGGTCTTGATAACGTCCTCCTGGGCAAGCACCTCTTTCGCCACGGCACGCTCCACCGTTCCAGCCCCCACTAATATATAGAGTCGTTCAGAGACTTCACGCAGCTGCAGGTAATTGCGGGGCCAACGGTACGCATCGAGCATCTCTGCCGCGGCGGCGGACAACATGGGGGCACCCGTCTTAAACATATCTGCCAGATACCCCAGATAGCGCGCAACCTTTTCCGACGCGCCGCCCTGCTCGGCAATCGCCGGCGCCACACTCACTGCACAGGCCAGACGCTCGGTTACAAAAGCAGCCTGATCGCTTTCGCCGCCGCCCGGCATATCGTTTGCCGTCAACACCGCATGGCAACGAGTTGCGAGCGCCGTGTCGATCATTGCGGACACGAGCTCGCGCAGACGTTGGGGGCCAACAGCATGCCAGCCGCCCATGCAAAGTGTCAGCCCCGTTTGGAATAGCGGCGATTCGGAACTTTTGAGCAGATGGCGCCAGCCGCGATCCGTAAGCTCATCGAGCGCAACGGACACAAAGGGCTGATCGGCATAGGGTCCATCCAGGTACAGGCGTTTTGCAATCTGATCCTGCCCCGCGCCCAGCTCGCCCTCGAGCATAAGGGGCACCCCACGCGCATAGCTCTCCCGTACGGGAGCAGCGACCGTCGCCGCGTCTTCGACGATGCCGTACGTACTCGACGCGTAGCGAGCCTCGACTTCGTCGGCATTGAGCCACTCGATGCCCGCATGCGTCGCAGCGGCGCGCACCTCATGCGCCACGACCACCCAAAGCGCTCCGCGCTCCTTGGCCGTCGGGCGCACCGTCAAGCTCAACCGCACGCCCTCGTGGCCCATCACCAGGCGCGCCCCATCGCCCACGCGAGCGAGACGCTCGGAAACAAAAGCAGCGATATCCTGCTCGAGCGCCGCGTCACTCATAGTCGAGATCACAACGCCACCGCACTCGTCGATTGCCAGCGCCGATGCTCCGGCTGCGGACAATGCCTCAATCAGAATCTGCAGCTTGGCATCGCTGTCCATGGTTCGCCCCGTCTCCAGCCGCGGCCCCATCTAAGACCCGGCATCTCAAGTGTTTCAAAATTGAACGATAATGTTCACCAAACACTATAGGGCCCGTGGTGCCTTCTTGCGAATATATGAATTGCCCCGCATCGCCATCCTGGCGGGGCGATAAGAGCTCTTCGGGACCTATCAACCTGCGGACAAGCCATACCCGCAAGAGCTCCTATCGCTCCACCGTGAGAATGCGCTCGCCAGCATGCAACACGCAAATAAGCTGCTTCTCTACCAGATTCCCAGCACGTGCTGCATTCCCAAACTCATGCACGCAATGCCAATCCAGCAGCAAAAGCCCAACGCGATAGGCTTTCCGCCCTTTTTGACCAGCTCGACGATATCGGTATTAAAACCAATGGCCGCCATGGCCATCACAATAAAGAACTTCGACAGCTCCTTGATGGGTGCCGTAATGGACGCGGGAAGCTGAAGCACCGTGGTGATCACGCTCGCCAGCACAAAGAACAGCACGAACATGGGAAACGCTCGTTTAAGCGAGAACGTGCTTTTGGCGTCGCCGCCGGCCTTGCGCGCCAGATGCATCTGCCAGCATGCGAGAACCAACGTAATGGGAATAATGGCCAGCGTCCTGGTGAGCTTAACCACTGTGGCGCTTTCGAGCACATTGGCGCCGGGATGCATGCTGTCCCAGGCGCTCGCCGCAGCCGTTACCGACGAGGTATCGTTGATGGCGGTGCCGGCAAACAGGCCAAAGCCCTCGTTGGTCAGCCCGAGCATGCCGCCGAGCGTCGGAAACACGAGCGCCGCGATAACGTTAAACAGGAAGATGACCGAAATGGCTTGGGCAATCTCGCGATCATCAGCATCGATAACGGGCGCGGTCGCAGCGATGGCCGAACCGCCGCAAATCGACGAGCCCACACCCACAAGCGTCGCGATCTTGCCCGGCACGTTCATAACGCGGCAGAGCACAAAGGCGATGACAAGCGAGGTCGAGATCGTCGCCACGATAATCGGCAGCGACTGGGCGCCTTTGGACAGAATCTGCGAGAGGTTCATGCCAAAGCCAAGCAGGATAACCGCGTACTGCAAGACTTTTTTAGACGTATAGGTGACACCGGCGGCGAGCTGTTCGCGGCGATTCTTGGGAAAGACAAGCGCCAGAACCATGCCAAGGAGGATGGCAAATACCGGACCGCCGACCACCTCAATCTGTTTGCCGAGCAACGTCGCGGGGATGGCGATGATCAGGCAGAACAAGACACCCTTCCAGCGCTCGCGTACGATATTTGTCAGTTGCATATGGGATTCCTTCTTTCTATTTCACGTTTGCGACGGCTTATGATACGGCAACATTGGGCACAGCCCTGCGCAAATACGGACTAAGATGCCGCAATAGTTCTTGGGCAACAGCCGAATTACCCACCGCGGAGAGCTGATTCGCGGCATAATTAACAGCTGATATATGAGTGTGATAGAACGGTTGTGAGGCACTATGGAAGAATCGATGCACGTCGGCGAGCAGGAAACGAGCCTACAGGACCAGTCCTACCACACCATTCGACGCAAAATCGTCTACCTGGACTACAAGCCGGGCGAAAAGCTAGCCGTCAAGCAGCTTTGCGACGACCTGGATATGGGGCGCACCCCTGTGCGCGAGGCACTGGTGCGTCTGGCGCAAGAGGGCCTGGTGCGCACCGTGCCCCAAAGCGGCACCTATGTCTCGCCCATCAACCTCACCTTTGCCGAGAGCGCCTGCTACATTCGCGAACACCTGGAAAAACAGGTGATTGTGGAGTGCTGCGCCCGTGCCACCTCGGCAGGCATCGAGCAGCTCGACCGAGCCATCGCGCTGCAGGAAAAGGCCATGGCCGAAGAGGATCGCATCGGATTCTTTTTAAGCGACAACCTCATGCACCGCATGATCTTTAGCATCGCGTGCCGCAGCACCGTGTGGTCGTGGCTCGAGGCGACCAATGCCGACCTGGAGCGCTTCCGCTGGCTGCGCGCCGCCACGCAGAGGCTCGACAATCAGGAGATTGTTAACGAGCACAAGCAAATCCGCCGCGCCATCGCCGGTCGCGATCCTATCGAGGCGAGCTTTTTGGTCAGCAAACACCTGCATATGATGTTCCGCAACCAGACCGAGGTCCTGGACCAATATCCCAAGTACTTCGAGACCAGCAAGCTCCGCTAACCTGCCAAAAGAGGACAGGTTTATTTTGGCAGGTTTTATCTTGGCAAATGCAACAAGGCCCGGCTCCGCCGCCAACGAGGCGGGCCCTGGTGTGCGGTTGCGA
>UQHY01000074.1:0-4454 GCA_900540975.1 uncultured Collinsella sp. | reverse complement strand
CCCCCAGCCATGGACATGGAGGCGGGCGCCACGGCAGACAGAATCTCCTCGTGGTAGTCGGGCTCGCTTTGCGACTTAACGAACTCGACGATCTCGTTGATCTCATCGTCCGAGACAAAACAGCCCTGGATACGGCGGGGCTTGCCCCAGTCGACCTTGGAGAACAGCATGTCGCCCAAACCGGTGAGCTTTTCGGCGCCCATCTGGTCGATAATGACGCGGGAATCGATGCCCGTAGCCACGTTAAAGGCGATACGGTTGGTGATGTTGGCCTTAATAAGGCCCGTCACCACGTTGGAACTGGGGCGCTGCGTAGCCACGATAAGGTGAATACCGGCGGCACGGCCCAGCTGGGCGATACGGACAATCGAAGCCTCGACATCCTTGCCGGCAACCATCATCAGGTCCGAAAGCTCGTCGATGATGATGACCAGATAGGGCATCTTTTGAGGCGGGTTATCGTAGTGTTCAAACTCGCCGGCGGCCTGCTTTTCGTTGTAGGTCGAGATCTTGCGAACGTTGAGGCGCTCGAAGACCTTCAGGCGACGCTCCATCTCGGACACGGCCCACTGCAGTGCACTGGCCGCCTGCTTGGGCTCGGTCACCACGGGCACGTAGAGATGCGGCAGGCCGTTATAGCCCGCAAGCTCGACGCGCTTGGGGTCGACCATGATCAGGCGAACGTCCTCGGGAAGAGCGCGCATGAGCAGGGTCGTGATGATTGAGTTGATCATGACCGACTTACCCGAACCGGTAGTACCGGCGATCAGCAAGTGGGGCATCTTGGCGAGGTCGGCGACAACCGGCGTGCCCTCGGCATCGCGACCGATGGCAAGCTCGAGCGGACCGCCTTTCACATAGGGAAGCACGTCGCCCAAGTTGACGTTCTGACGCTTACGATTGGGAATCTCGATACCAACGAGCGAGGTGCCGGGAATCGGCGCAAAAATACGCACCGACTGGGCGGCAAGCGAAAGCGCGATATCGTCCTCGAGGCTCGAGATCTTGCTCACGCGCTCGCCCTCACCGGGCTGCAGCTTAAAGGTCGTGACCGTGGGGCCGGCAATCCAGCCGACAACGCGGGCGCTACGGCCAAACTCAAGCAAGGTGGACTGCAACGACTCGGCAGTCTGTTCCAGCTCCTTGTCAGAAGACGCGGAGGACGCCGACTGCGGGTTGGCATGCAGGATTTCGAGCGGCGGAAGCTTGAGGCCGTCCTCTTGGTCGCCCTCGGCATCGGCAGTGGTACCGTCCGCTCCCCCATCGCCGACTGCAACAGGAGCAGCGGAAGCCGTGAGGGCGGAGGCATCGGAAACCTTGGGATGCTTTAGGAAGTCAGGGATCTGTGGAGCTGCCGAAACGGGATTCACGGCAAACGGCGGCACTGACTCGTCAGCCTTGTCCGGGTCGTCTTCCAACGAAAACTGTCCGGTGACCTGTCCTGTCTTGGCATGGCGACGCGGCAGCAAGGTTGTCTTGGCGGTCTCGAGCGGAGTCTCGTCGTCCTCGTCATCGCCCTCGGTGAGTTCAATTTCGCTATCGGACCAAGACGGGTCGGGCTCGCTCGTGTTGAGCTTGGGCGCGGCCTTGCCCTTCTTGGCATGGCGACGCGGCAGCAGCGTGGTCTTGGCGCGCTCGGCCTCCACGGCCTCGGACACGTCGACAAACGGGTCATCGTCCTCGTCTTCATCCAAAATCGGGTCGGCATCGCCACCCATGACCGTGGTCACGGCGGCGTCATTCCCCTTCTGGCGCAGGATGCTCAGGTGCGGACGGGCGACGCCGGGAACCGACAGGGCCTCTTCGTCGCCCCACGGGCTCGAATTGACATCGGCACGACGACGCTCGGCAAAATCGGCAGCGCGATCGCGTGCGGAGCGCAAAACGCCGCCCACCGAAAAGCCGATAATGACCAAACCTACGACGACAAGTCCCAGTAAGACAACCATGGCGATAGGTTTACCCAGGGAGTTTTGCAAGGCACTTGCGATAAAGGCGCCAATGTAGCCGCCCGACGCGGATAGGTTCTGCGGCGTAAACATGAGGTCACACGAATCGCTCGTGCCCGGCACCATCAGCGACAGGATAGAGACAATGGCCACAAAGACCACGGCGCCGCCCGCGACCGAGCGAATGTTGAGCGGCGAGTCCTCACCCAAAAAGAGCGTGGCGGCAAACAGCAAGATGACGATCGGCAGCACGTAGGCGCCCAGGCCAAAGCCGAGGTGATAGAATCCGGCGACAGCAGCCGTCACGGGCGCCGTTGCCGGTGAAATCACGGCAATGAAGGATGCAATCGCCAAAACGGCAATGATAACGCCGGCGATATCGCGATTGGCCGAAGGCTCGACCAGGGGCTCGAACTCATCGAACTCCGCCTCGTGACCCTTATTGGCACGCAGATGGGAACCGGCACCCTTAGCAGATGCCGGTTGGCTGTTGGCTTTATTGCCTTTGGCGTTTTGTGCAGATCCGCGCGCCAAACTAAACCTCCATGACGACCGGGATGATCATCGGACGGGTGCGCGTACGGCTCCAGATAAAGTTGGAGAGCGAATCGCGCACGGCTTTGCGAATGGCATCGGAGCCGCTGCTGGTAAAGCTAAACTTGCCCTTCTCGATCGTCTTCATGATGGCTGCGGAGGCATCCTCGGAGAACTGGTCGTCGATGGCAAACGAAACGCCGCGGCCCGAGAACTCGATAGCCTCGATCTTCTTGTGCTTGAGCGAGACGATGGCAACAGCCGTGACCATACCGTCGTTGGCGAGCTTTTGGCGATCGCGAAGGACGATGGGGTCGGTGTCGCCGATGCGCAGACCGTCGACATAAACGACGCCGGACTCGACGGGCGCACCGCGTTTGACGATACCGCCGCGCATCTCGAGCGTGTCACCGTTATCGAGGATAAAGATGTGATCGTCCTTAAGGCCCATCTTGCGGGCGAGCTGGGCATGGGCGCGCAGGTGCACGGCCTCGCCGTGAACCGGCATAAAGTAGGTGGGCTTGGCCATGGCCATCAGGAGCTTGAGCTCCTCCTGGCTGCCGTGACCCGAGACATGAACGAGGGCACGGGACTTATCCCAGACGTCGCAGCCAAGCTTGGCCAGGCTGTTGACGACCTGCTGGACGGCCTTCTCGTTGCCGGGAACGGGAGTTGCCGAGAGGATGACGGTATCGCCCTCGTGGATGGAGAGCGTCTTGTGCTCGCCGTTGGCCATGCGGGACAGGGCCGACAGCGGCTCACCCTGCGAACCGGTGCACATGACGACGATCTTATCGTCGGGCAGGTTATCGATATCAAAGGCATCGATGATGTCGGCATCGTCGATGTTGAGATAGCCAAGCTCACGCGCCACGCGGGTGTTGGTGAGCATGGAACGTCCGGTAACGACGACCTTGCGGCCACACTTGCGGGCGGCATCACAGATCTGCTGCAGGCGATGGATGTGGCTCGAGAACGACGCGACGAACACGCGGCCCGGCGCGTTCTTGATGGCGTGCAGCAGGTTGGGGCCGACCTCGGCCTCGGACTTGGTAAAGCCGGGAACCGTGGCGTTGGTGGAGTCGGAAAGCAGCAGGTCGATGCCCTGCTTGGCAAAGCGGCTGATGGCGGCATAATCGGGCGTGACGCCATCGATGGGCGTCTGATCGAGCTTAAAGTCGCCCGTGTGCATAACGGTGCCCTGATTGGTGCGAATAAACACGCCCAGAGCACCCGGAATGGAGTGCGTCATGGAGAAGAAGTCGAGCGAAATGCCACCCAGATTGACGTGGCTTCCGCCCTTGACCTCGCGGAACTTGGGCGCACGAATGCGGAACTCGGAGAGCTTGCCTTCGATAAAACCGAGAGTCAGCTTGCTCGAGAAGATGGGCACCTTGTTGTTGAGGTCCTGCAGCAGGTACGGAAGCGAACCGGTGTGGTCCTCGTGGCCGTGGGTGACGACGATGCCGCGGAGCTTCTCCTCGTTCTCCAGGACATAGGTGTAGTCGGGAAGTACCAAGTCGATACCGGGCTGGGAGTCGTCGGGGAACATGAGGCCGGCGTCGACGAGCACCATGTCGTCGCCGCACTCGAAGACCGTCATGTTCTTGCCGATGCCGTCAAGGCCGCCGAGCGGAATGATCTTCAAGGGAGATGATTTTTTAGCTGCCATAGGTTCGTGTGGTTTCCTTTCTTCGAAACGGGTCTGGAACAACCGACGGGGCGCTTCTGGCAAACCGACCGCCGGGAACGTACAAACATGCATCGCAGAGTCGATGCAGTAACCACAGCATCATACCCAATTGCCCATCAACAGACCACCCATGCATCAAAGCCCCATCTGAACTGGTCTATCCCGCCGGTCTGGGCCATCGGGGGCCGGGGCGGGTTAAGTTTGCTGCTCTACAGTCCTGCGCAAGACGGAAAGCACATTAAGTGCTTTCCTTTGCGTGCGGAACTCGCGACAAACTT
>UQHY01000073.1:0-4611 GCA_900540975.1 uncultured Collinsella sp. | reverse complement strand
TCGACACCGCCGAGTTCGCGATCCCCGGCCTTGACGACGAGTTCCGCGTCATCGTCTCCCCGTGGATTCTGACGGTGCTCGTGACCGACCGCCTGGCTCGCTACTACGAGACGGTCACCAAGCACAACCTCAAGTATCGTCGCTACTATCACCAGTTCGACTACTAAAAAAACGGGTGTGGGACCGTGCCGGGCTATTGAGAGGAACACAGAATGAGACAGTACATCATCGCCAGCCATGCGCACTTCGCTACCGGCATCAAGGAGAGCGTCGAGCTGCTCTCGGGCGCTCGCGACAACGTCCACGATCTTTCGATGTTCGTCGATGGCCGCATGGACGTGGCCGAGGAGGCCCAAAAACTGCTGGCAGGCATGTCTGCTGACGATGATGTCGTTGTCTGCACCGACCTCTTTGGCGGCAGCGTCAACAACGAGTTCACCAAGATCGTCCAGACGCGTCCCCGCACGTACCTCGTTACCAACATGAACCTTCCTCTCCTCATCCAGCTGCTGTTCTCTGACGAGTCGGCGCCGGTTGAGGAGACGATTCGCGCCATCGTCGCTGCGGACGATACGCGCGTGAAGTTTGTCAACGATCTTTTGGTCGATGGCGACGAGGAAGAAGAGTTCTAATCCGCAGCACCTACTGACACGCCGTAAGACGGCACAAGACCTTTGGGGGGTCACATTATGATTCAGCTACTTCGCGTTGACCATCGCCTGCTTCATGGCCAGGTCGCAGTTTCCTGGGTTCAGGGCCTTGGCTCCAACTGCATCTTCTGCGTGGGCGATAAGGTCGCTAACGACCCGGTGTGGAAGACGACGCTCAAGATGGGCAAGCCTGCCGGCTGCAAGCTCGTCATCAAAGATATGGAGCATGCAATCGAAGCTATCAACTCGGGCGTGACCGACAAGTACAAGATGATCATCTGTGTCGCCACTATTGCTGAGGCAAAGCAGCTTGTTGAGGGCTGCCCGCAGATCAAGTCGGTCAACCTGGGCAACACCAAGCCCAAGGACGAGAAGCGTTCCGATGCTCGTCAGGTCTCTCGTCAGATCTTCCTGACCGCGGCCGAGGAAGCCGATGTGCGCGAGATGCTGGATCGTGGCGTTGAGGTCGAGATTCGACCCCTGGCCGATGACCCCAAGGTCGACTGCGCCAGCGTGCTCTAGGCGTTCAATTTCGAAGAGTCTGAGCTCTTCGTAGTGTCCTATTAGGAAAGGGGGATATATGCTTACCCAAGCAATCCTCATCGGACTTATCGCCGCATTTGGTAAGTTCGACTGCCAGCTCGGTACGCTCTATGCGTTCCGCCCCATCGCCCTGTGCCCGCTCGTGGGCCTGGTGCTGGGGGACCTGCAGTCCGGCCTCGCGATCGGTGCGAGTCTGGAGCTGCTGTTCATGGGCTCGATCTCCATCGGCGCCTACGTGCCGCCTGATGAGACGATCGGCGGCGTGCTCGCCTGCGCCTTCGCTATCCAGCTGGGCCAGAGCACCGAGGCAGCCATCGCGCTTGCCATGCCCATCGCCACGCTGTGCCTTGCCATCAAGAACATCCTTAACGCCGCCCTGCCGATCCTGGTCGACCGCGCCGATGTTTTCTCTGCCCAGGGCAACCTTAAGGGCGTCTATGCGATGCACTTCCTGATTGGTTTGACCGGTATCATCATGGCGTTCCTGCTGTGCTCGCTGTCGTTCTATCTGGGTGCTGACGCCATCCAGGGCCTGCTCGACTTCATCCCGCCCTTTGTCCTTGCTGGCTTTGGCGTTGCCGCCAACATCCTGCCGGCCATGGGCTTCGCCATGCTCGGCCGCCTGGTGCTCACCAAGCAGCTCGTGCCCTTCTACTTCCTGGGCTTCCTGCTGTGCTCCTACGCCAACGTGCCCGTCCTGGGCGTCGCCCTGATCGCCATCATCATCGGCATCGACAAGTTCGACCTGCTCGGCCTGGGCGGAGCCCAGCCCCAGCTCTCCGCGGAAGGGGATGAGGACGATGACTTCTAGTCCCGAGAACAAGATCACGCGCTCCGACCTCATCAAGAGCGCCGTCAACGTCGGCGCCCTGGGCATGGAGTTCTCCTGGACCTACTACAAGCAGATGAACATCGCCTTCTGCCTGATGGTCGCCAACATGCTCAAGAAGATCTACGCCGGCCGCCCCGACGACTACGCCGAGGCCCTGCACCGCCACTGCGCGTTCTTCAACATCACCGTCCAGTTCGCCCCGTTCGTCGGCGGCATCGCGATGGCCATGGAGGAGAAGGTCGCCCGCGGCGAGATCGAGCCCGAGAGCGTCAACGACGTCAAGGCCGCCCTCATGGGCCCGCTGTCGGGCATCGGCGACTCCATCTTCCTGTCGACGCTGCGCGTGGTCGCCGCCGCGGTGGGCATCAGCCTGTGCCAGGCCGGCAACCCCTTCGGCCCCATCGCCTTCCTGCTCATCTACAACGTCCCCGGCTTCGCGCTGCGCATCTGGGGCGCCGTCAAGGGCTACGAGCTGGGCGTGGGCTTCCTGGACGAGGCCCAGAGGACCGGCCTCATGCAGAAGATCATGACCTGCGTGGGCATCGTGGGCGTCATGGTCGTGGGCGCCATGTGCAAGGACATGTTCTGGGCCAGCATCCCGGTGGCCATCGGCTCGGGCGAGGACGCCCAGACCCTCCAGGACATCCTGGACGGCATCATGCCCGGCATGCTCGGCATGATCGCCTTCTGGCTGTACTACTGGCTGCTGTCCAAGAAGATCAACCCCATGGTGCTGATCGTGGCCACCATGGTCGTGGGCATCATCGGCGCGTTCTTCGGCGTGCTGGCGTAAGGGCCCGGTCTATTATCTGCCCCCAAGGGAAACGGCGACCCGTTGCGGTCGCCGTTTTTTATTACCGAAAGCTAGCTGGAGGTGCTTCGTGATTCGATCTGACAATCCATCCGATAATGGCGTGAGCGGGGCGATGTATCTATTTGGCACGGCGCTCTTGTGGAGTTTTATCGGCATCCTCGTTCGCGCCAATTCGCAGTCGGCTCTTTTGATCGGTGCCGTTACGGCAATATTTATGGCGCTCTTTATCCTGCTCGTCGGCAGGCCCGTCCTCCGCGTCAGCCGTCTTATTGTCCTTGTGGCCGTCTGCAACTTCGTGACGGGCACCACGTTTAACTTTGCCAACCAGCTCACGACGGTCGGCAACGCGATCGTCCTGCAGTACACCTCGATGATTTTCGTTATCGTGTATCAGTCGCTCGCAACTCGCACGTTGCCCTCGCCTGCGAAGATTGCCTCCGTGGTGGTTGCTTTTACGGGTATGGGACTTTTCTTTTTAGGTGATTTGAGTGCCGAGGGCATGCTCGGCAACCTGCTTGCCGTCATTTCGGGAGCCACCTTTGGGCTGTGTTTCTTTTTGAACTCTCGCCCCGATGCGTCGCCCATGGTGTCCTCGCTCATCTCCTGCGGTATCTCGATGCTGCCGATCGTCTATTTTGCTGGCGCCCTAGACTCCGTGAGACCATTTGAGTGGGGGCTCATGCTGGTGCATGGCCTTTTTTGCAGTGGCCTTGCGAGCGTGCTGTATGCCAAGGGGATCGCGCGAACCAACGCGTTTGCGGCCAACTTGGTTTGCATGAGCGAGGTCGTGCTCGCTCCCTGCTGGTCGGCGCTCTTCTTTGGCGAGGTCTTTCGCTGGAACGAGTTTTTGGGCGCGGCGATTATCGTTTTGGTGATTGTGGCCAACTTGGCATCCGATGCCTTTGGCGATGGCTTTCTGGTGGCGCTTGTCCGCCATCGAAACAAAGAGCGCGCCTGATGGGATACGTCTGCCGTTTACGGTAAAAAACACCCCGCTGAGCGAGTGGTATTAAATAGTAAGAACCTGCATATCTATAATTGGTATCAAATCATTTGTGCCTGGCATGGGTGTTAGCAGCACACCAGGTACGCTTCGAGCCGTGGAATCGAACTCCCGGAATTGATATCAACAACGCGCGCGACGGGAGTGACGACGGTTCGAGATTCCTTATTGGGAGGAATTATGCTTACCCAAGCAATCCTCGTCGGCTTAGTCGGAGCTTTTGGAGGCCTCGACTACCAGCTCGGCACCCTCTACGCGTTCCGCCCCATCGTCCTGTGCCCGCTCGTGGGCCTGGTGCTGGGGGACCTGCAGACTGGTCTTGCCGTTGGCGCCAGCCTGGAGCTGCTGTTCATGGGTTCGGTTTCCATCGGCGCCTACGTGCCGCCTAACGAAACCATCGGCGGCGTGCTCTCCTGCGCGTTTGCCATTCAGCTCGGTCAGGGTACCGAGACGGCCATCGCGCTCGCCGTGCCCATCGCTGTCCTTTCGCTGGCGCTCGGCAACATTACTAGTGCCTTGTTCACCGTGTTTGTCGATATGGCAGACAGGTTCGCCCTCAAGGGAAACCTTAAAGGCATTTACGCCGTTCATTGGGGCATGGGTCTTTGGGGCTGCCTTGAGTATTTCCTGCTGTGCGGCGGCGCCTTCTATCTGGGCTCCGATGCCATCCAGGGCCTGCTCGACTTCGTCCCGTCCTTCATCATTGATGGTTGCGGCGTTGCCGCCAACATCCTGCCGGCCATGGGCTTCGCCATGCTCGGCCGCCTGG
>UQHY01000072.1:0-4941 GCA_900540975.1 uncultured Collinsella sp. | reverse complement strand
TGGCTTCGGGCGCCGCGGGGGGGGGGGGGGGGGGGGGGGAGCCGATAAAGCTATGGATAAGCGAGCGCGTGAGCTCGGTATAAGAAAGCTGGGCGAGCGTCTCACGTTTACGCGACTCCAGGCGCAGGCCAGAATCCGCTGGTTGCACGCCGCGGCGAAGCTCACATGCCGGATCGTCGATATTGGGCGCCGCGGTATCGCGCACCAAGACATCTTTAATCATGAGCTTGGGCTTCACACGTCCCTGCCAATGTTCGGCCACGGCCTCGAACACCAAGTCGACGGCACTGTCGCAATTGATGAGTTTATCGATCTGCGGCACGCGGAACATGATGGCCGGCACGCTCGCGGCGCCATCGGTCGCCACAAAGCGCATGTGCTCGCCGGTTTTGCCCACCACGGCGCGATTGCACATCGTCACGCCCTCGGCGGCCAGAAGCGGCACCTTATTGCCCTGGCCAAACGGCTCAAGACGGGAAATCTGCTCGATGGTCTCGATATTCAGCTCGGAGAGGTCAACGGTGGCGGCAACCTCGTCAGTGTCCTCAAAGTCATCGGCAGGAAGCTCCGATAGCACGGCCGAAAGGCGACGGCGGAACTCATCGAGCTTGGATGCCTCGATGGTCACGCCCACCGCACCGGCATGCCCGCCGCGACGAATCAGCAGGTCGGAGCAGCGTTCTACGGCGTCGAACAGGTTGACTTTGCCCACCGAGCGACCCGAACCGCGAGCGATACCGTCCTCGATCGAGAACAGCAGCGCCGGCACGTGATAACGGTTGGTCAGGCGGCTCGCCACGATGCCCTTGACGCCCTCGTGCCAACCTTCGCCGCCCACGACAATCGCGCGCCCGCCGTCATAAGTCTCCTCGACCTTCGCCATGGCATCGCGCGTAAGCTCGGCCTCGATCTCGCGGCGTTGGCGATTGATTTCCTCGAGCTCGGCGGCAAGCGCGCTCGCTTCGATGGGGTCGCGGGCAAGCAGCAGGTCGAGCGCCAGCTTGGGATCAGCCATGCGGCCGGCAGCATTCAGACGAGGGATGAGCGAAAACGACAGGCCGTCGGCCGTAATGGTAGAAAGGTCGGCCTTGGCAAGTGCGGCAAGCGCGATATAACCGGGGCGGGCCGTCACGCGCATCTGCTGGATGCCCTCGGCGACCAGTGCGCGATTCTCGGGCCTGAGCGGCATCATGTCGGACACGGTGCCCAGCGCCGCGACCTCTATCAGCGTACGCCAATACGACGGCTTGCCCAAACGCTCGCCCAGGACCTGTACCAGCTTAAGCGCCACACCGGCACCGGCAAGCTCGCGCGAGGGGCCCTCGTCCTCGAGCTTGGGGTCGGTCAGGGGCACGCCCTGCGGCACCTGGTCGGACGGCTCGTGATGGTCCGTGACCACCAAATCAATCCCCAGGCTCTCCAGGTAGGAGACCTCTTCCTTGGCAGCAATACCGTTATCGACGGTCACAATCAGGTTGGGTTGAGCAAGCTCGTTGACGCGGTCGAGCGCCGCACGCGACAGGCCGTAGCCCTCGTCAAAGCGGTGCGGAATAAACGGCGTGACGTTGGCGCCAAACGAACGTAGCGCCTCGGTCAACAGACAAGTCGACGTAATGCCGTCGACGTCAAAATCGCCAAAGACGGCGATACGCTCGTGGTTGCGAATAGCACGCTCAACGCGGTCGGCGACGACCGCCATGCCCGGAATAACAAGCGGGTCCGCCCAGTCGCGATCGAGCGAAGGCGTCAAAAACAGCTGGCCTTCCTCGATGGATGTAATGCCGTGCGCAACCATAATGCGCGCCACCAGCCCGGGTATGCCCAGACCAGCCGAAAGCTCCTTTTCGAGCTCGGGATTTTGCTGAGCGACCGCCCAGCGATGCGTCGTCTTAAGCGATGACATAGGCGCCCACCCCCGATAGGGGCAGGTCGCCGCGATACCTCTCACGGTTCATAGCGATGAGTCCTCTGTGTATGCCCGCTTCGGCAGGCAGATCTGTTGAACGGATTTATTATACCGTGCGGCACGGACGCAGAGCCTCGCGGCACGCCCTGGTTTCGGTAAACGAGGCCGGTAATAGCCTCGAAATAATCGAGCGTTTCTGACGCACGGACGCATGCGAGCGTCTAGCATATCCATTCAAACGAGTTCGCGGATAAAGGGAGTCACGGGGCATATGAAGCAATGGGTTGGACTGGGAAAGTTCCTCGCGGGGCATATGCAGGTCATCGTTCCGATTTGCGTAACGCTCGGCGTGCTCTTTCCCCAGCAGATCGGAGTACTTAAGCCCATCGTTCCCGCCCTCTTCGCCTTTATGACGTTCCAAGGTGCGCTCAGCAACACCTTCCACCAGGTCGCTGAGGTGTTCCGCCGTCCCCTGCACCTGATTTTGGCGCTGCTCGTCTCGGCGGTGCTTATTCCCATAGCAGCCTATGCCATGGGATCGCTGTTCTTTGGCTCCAATCCCAACCTTGTCTGCGGCATCGTGCTCGAGTACAGCGTACCCGTGGCGGTCACTGCCTTTATGTGGATTAGCATGTTCGGCGGCAACGGCCCGCTCGCGCTCACCATCATCCTGACGTCCTCGGTTATCTCGCCTGTGACGATTCCGCTCACGCTGAAGCTCTTGCTGGGTGCCACCGTCTCGATCGATGTGCCGAGCATGATGCAGGACATGGCCTTTATGATCGCCATCCCCGCCGTGCTCGGCATCGTAATCAACGAGCTCACACGTGGATGGGGACACGAGAAGCTCTCCCCCGCGCTCTCGCCCGCCTGCAAGTTCATGATGATGGGCATTATCGCCTCCAACTCCACCGCCATGAGCGAGTACGTCCTGCACATGAACGCGATGCGTCTGGAAGTCGCCCTCTTTATTTTGACCTTCGCCATCAGCGGCTTTGTCGTCGGTTTTCTGGTCGCCCGTGCGCTGCATCTGCCATATAGCGAGACGACTACCATGTGCTTTACCTGCGGCATGCGTAACATCTCTTCGGGCGCCGTCATCGCCACACAGTACTTTCCAGGCGAAGTCGTGTTTCCCGTCATGTGCGGAACGCTGTTTCAGCAGATACTCGCCTCGTTTATCGGGCATCTCTTTGAGCGTCTGACCGGCGAGGAGCGCGCCGCCCAGCGCAAGCGTGTCGAGGCCGGCCGCGACGCCATGGCGCGCTAGACTGTCCGCATTACACGGGTGTTAATCTTGCTATACGAGCGTTTCCAGATGCGCACGCAAGCGCTCAGCATCGATATCGAGCGTTGTCTCGGCATTGACCTGGGCCAAACGATAGCCGACAAAGTAGGGCGAAACCACCCAACGCGGCAGAGCCTTGGCAATGGTCCGACCGCCCAGGTGATAGAAGAACAAGTTGTACGACTCTGCGCGACCACCGTGGTGCTCGTTCAGGATATAGCGCAGAGCCACCTGGATCGCATCGGCGAAGAGATCTGCCTCGGCTTGGTCTCTTGTGTCATCGCTGGCGGCGATTCCCTGCGGGGCTGAAACGTTGACCTCAAAGAACCCCATGATCGGTTCGGTTGAGATGTTGGCCGCGATTCTCCCCTGTTGCCAGACATTGATGCCTTCGAAATTGGCGGAAGTCAACGAAGCATAGCCGTCTTCCTGCTCCAAACCCACAATCTGCATGTGCGGATGAACGAGACTACCGCCCGAGAGAGGACCCTTGTTCTTG
This sequence comes from uncultured Collinsella sp., assembly GCA_900540975.1. Classification (GTDB taxonomy): domain Bacteria; phylum Actinomycetota; class Coriobacteriia; order Coriobacteriales; family Coriobacteriaceae; genus Collinsella. The sequence continues at coordinate 1,248 of UQHY01000072.1, read as the reverse complement.
TACATGAGCACGCTTCGATACTGCCGTGAATCGATCATCTGCTGCCAGCAATCCAGGGCAAACCTCATCACATGGTGGAGTTCATCTGGCTCATAGGTCACCAGGTCGGCATCGTGATCGGCTGACTCGATCAGCACGGTTTGACGGGTGGCGCGCAGGGTTTTGAACTTATTCTCGAGCCAGATGCAGTCGCCGTCGCGCCGGATGATATTGGCGAGTCCCTCGGTATCGCAAAAGGGGCACGCGGTGCCAGGGCGCCGGTTGTCGTCGGGCTTGCCGCTCGCCTGCTGAACGTCAAATACCAGCGCCACGGGTTACGCCTCCAGCGGCACGATCTTGGTGCCATGGAGCTCGGAGACGCCCAATGCCGCCGCCACGGTATCGCGGTTGGCCGTGGAAATGCCGCCGCCGGGAAGGATGGTCAGGCGGTCGCCCGCATACTCGACAAGACGCGATAGGTGCTCCAGATTGTCCTCGATCGGCGTTCCGGCAGCACCACCATGCGTCAGGATACGCGTGATGCCGCAGTCGGCGAGTGTGTCGACGGCATCGAGCTGAGCCTCGGGCGAGAGCTGGTCAAACGCCATGTGGAAGGTGATGTCAAGGGACTCGCGCTTGCACTCCTCGGTCGCGCAGCCCGCGGCCATCACGAGGGCGCCCAACGTAAGCTCGTCGAGCGCCCAGCCGCCGGCACAAGGCTTGCAGCAGCCAAAGACCAAGCCATCGGCGCCGGCGCTCACGGCAAGACCCAAGTCCATCTCCATCATGCGCAGCTCGTCCTGGTTGTAGTGAAAGTCACCGCCACGCGGGCGAATCATGCACATCACTCGTGCGTCATGCTCGTGAGCATAGCTGACCGTAGCGCTGATAACACCAGCCGAGGGCGTAGTGCCACCGACGGCAAGGTTGTCGCACAGCTCGATGCGCTTTGCACCGGCATCGATAGCCGCCGGCACCCGCTCAAAGTTCTCGGCACAAAACTCGTACAGCATAGATAGACCCCCAGATGGCAAACGTTTTCCGATGGGCATTGTCGCACGCCCCCATGAAGTTGCGGTGGAATAGGGACTGTTTTGGCCTCTGAGGCTCCCATTTAGTCCCTATTTCACCGCAACTTAAAGGGGGTAGTCGTTGGCATCTGCCACAACGCCGATGTTTTGGCAACGACAGCGAAAGCCCGCCAGAGCGAGCAAGGTGCCTTGAAACAAGGCGGCATTGACCTTCTGGTCATGCCGCCGAAGTTGAAAG
>UQHY01000071.1:0-5231 GCA_900540975.1 uncultured Collinsella sp. | reverse complement strand
CATATCTTTCGGGGGGGGGGGTGCCGGTCCGGGCGGCCGAAGCCGCGCGCAGGCTCTCCGTCTCCCCCGGCAGGATCACCCACATGCTCGACTCGGGGATCCTTACGGGCTACCGCAAGGGCCGCCGCACCTACGTGACCGTGGAGAGCATAGCGGCGCGTCTGACCGACACGCCCCGCTCGGGCAGGCCCAAGCGCCGCGCAGTCGCGTAGCCGGCCTCAACGCAAACAAAAAGCCCCGTGCGGCAATCTTGGCGGATCCGCACGGGGCATATGCCCTCCGGCAAAAGGGAAAGGCAGGACCATTATATGGCAACCAACGATACTTCAAGGTCAAAACTCGGCTCCAAGCGCGAGGTCGCGCCCGGCAAGTGGGTGATCCGCGTGCAGGCGGGCTTCCGCGCGGACGGCCATGTGCGCCGCGTGTCGCGCACCGTATACGGCACCGAGACCGAAGCCGATATCGCCATCGCCCAGCTCGCGCAGGAGCTGGGCGTGTCCCAGGCGGCGCACGCGGGCGTGACGCTCGACATGTACTACTGGGGAGTTTTCCGCGACTCCCCCAGCAACCGCGGCAAGCCGCGCTCCCGCGCGAGCCTGCGCGAGTACGACGGCCAGATGTGCAACTACATCTCCCCCGTCCTGGGGAGCATCGACATCTCCGAGATAACCCACGACATGATGCGCGCCTGTATCAAGCGCTCGGGCGCGCCGGCCAAGACCAAGACCACCCTGCGCGCCGTCATGCGCCGAGCCTTCGACGACGGCTGGGTGACGGTGGAGCCCTTCCGCCGTCGCGTCATAGCGCCCAAGGCCAAGCAGGCGCCCGTGGAGCCGTGGAGCATCCCCGAGGCCGCCGAGGCGCTGCGTAGGCTCGCTGCCAGCGACGACCGCGCCGATCTGGTCATGAACGCCTACCTGATATTGGGCCTGAGCGGCCTGCGCAAGGAGGAGGCGCTGGCGGTGCGCCCGCGCGACCTCAAGGCAACCACGACCTACGACTTCGCCACGGGCCAGCCGACCGTCTCGGAGTACATCGAGGTCTGCCGCGCGTACACAGACGAGGACGGCGTGAAGGAGACCAAGAACGCCCATTCCGTGCGCACCGTACCGGTTTTATTGGCGGGCCGCGAGCGCCTGCACCAGATCATGGACGAGTTGCGCCCGAGCATAACCGTCGAGGGCGGCACTTCGGTTACGGACCAAGTGCGGGAGTGGAGCGGGCAGCGCATCGTCAACATGCGCGGCGACAACCTCGTGCGGGCGTGGCGGCGCATGTGCGCACGCCATGACCTGCGGTATATCCCTCCCAAGGCCCTGCGCCACACGTCCGAGACCATCATGGCGGCGACCGAGGTCGACCCGCTGAGCATCATGGATCTGCACGGTCATACGGACCTGGGGACAGATTACCGTCATTACATAAAGCCGGGCCTCGCGGAGCGCGAGAAGGCCGCCAGGCAGGTCGGGCGCGCCCTGCAGATCGTCGAGGGCGGCGGCGCGGACGGCGGTTTTAATGTCACCGGTCGCAGCGCCGAGACGCTCTAAATTGCATTTTCTAGGTCCACTACCTGCAAAATGCATAAAACGCCCCCTGCCGCGCATAAACGGCAGGGGGCGTAAAACGCGAACGGTAACGGACGGTTATGATTCGACTCTTCGGTAAACAAAAAAAGTCAGCGCCGAAGCGCTGACCTGCGTGTTCTTTGGTGGGCCGTCAGGGGGTCGAACCCTGGACCTTGGGATTAAGAGTCCCCTGCTCTACCAACTGAGCTAACGACCCAAAGCTAAAGTCCGTTGTGGCGGACTTTAGAGGAGATATCGTGTGGTGGGCCGTCAGGGGGTCGAACCCTGGACCTTGGGATTAAGAGTCCCCTGCTCTACCAACTGAGCTAACGACCCGATATCAACACGAAGCAAGAACTGGGGTGGGTAAAGGGACTCGAACCCTCGACCTACGGGACCACAACCCGTCGCTCTAGCCAACTGAGCTACACCCACCGTGTCCTGTGCGCTTCGCGCTCGACTATTATTGCAAGGAACGCCATGCGATGCAAGCCCCAATTTTCAAGAATTTTGAAAAGAGTTTTTCGAGCGCGTTTCGAGCAATTCCCACCGGTTTCATAGGAGTAAACTTGCCCCACTGCAAACCCTCGAAAGGACCGTCATGAAAGAACTCTCCAATCGCACGGCAACATTCACCGATTCGGTCATCCGCCGCATGACGCGCATCTCCAATAAGTACGGTGCCGTCAACCTCTCGCAGGGCTTCCCTGACTTCGACCCTCCGGCGCCGCTGCTCGAGAGCCTCAGCACCATCGCGACCGACCCCAAGCCGCTCTATCACCAGTACTCCATCACCTGGGGCTCCCAGGCCATGCGCGAGGCGCTCGTGGCCAAGCAGGAGCACTTTATGGGCATACCGATCAACCCCAACGAGAACATCGTAGTCACCTGCGGCTCCACCGAGGCCATGATGGCCGCCATGATGACGGTCACGAACCCCGGCGACAAGGTCGTCATCTTCTCGCCGTTCTACGAGAACTACGGCGCCGACACCATCCTCTCGGGTGCCGAGCCCATCTATGTGCCGCTCAACCCGCCCACCTTTGACTTCGATCGCGAGGTCCTCGAGGCGGCCTTCCGCGACAACGATCCCAAGGCCATCGTCCTGTGCAACCCTTCCAACCCCTGCGGCAAGGTCTTTACGCGCGAGGAGCTCACCTTTATCGCCGACCTCTGCAAAAAGTACGACGCCTACTGCATCACCGACGAGGTATACGAGCACATCGTCTACGCGCCCCACGAGCACGTCTATATGGCCACGCTGCCCGGCATGTTCGACCGAACCATTAGCTGCAGCTCGCTGTCCAAGACCTACTCCATCACCGGCTGGCGTCTGGGCTACACCATTGCCCCGGCCCAGATCACCGAGCGCATCAAGAAGGTCCACGACTTCCTCACCGTGGGTGCCGCCGCTCCCCTGCAGGAAGCTGTCGTCACCGCCCTCAACTTCGACGACAGTTATTACCAAGAGGTCCTCGACCTCTATACCGCCAAACGCGACCTGTTCTGCCAGGAACTCGACAGCATCGGTCTTGAGCATAACGTGCCGCAGGGCGCCTACTACGTCATGATGGACATCTCTGAGTTTGGCTATGACAGCGACCTCGAATTCTGCGAGGACCTCGCGTCTAAGGTGGGCGTGGGCGCCGTGCCCGGCTCGAGCTTCTTCCGTGAGCCCGTCAACCATCTGATCCGCTTCCACTTTGCCAAGCGTGACGAGACGCTCAACGCGGCGCTGGAGAACCTCAAGTCGCTGCGTGATAAAATCAAGACGCGCGGGTAAGGACGGCCCGGCAACTAAAGCAACCAAAGAGGCCTCGCACCGCCCGCCGCGTTGCGAGGCCTCTTTTTATAGCGCTTTCTTAAATGGTTTAGAGCCCTATACTTTAGTCACGGAGCAACTCGTCCCAGAGAGAGGAATACTATGGCAGAACAGCAGCTTATCGGAGCGCTCGAAGCCGGCGGTACCAAGATGGTCTGCGCCACGGGCTATGCAGACGGTACGGTCCTGGAGCGTGAGCAGATCGCGACCACGACCCCGCAGGAGACCGTTGAGGCCGTCAACGCATGGTTTGCCGACAAGGGCATCGCCGCGCTGGGCATCGGCGCCTTTGGCCCCACCGCGGTCAACCCCGCCTCGCCCCAATTCGGCAAGATCCTGGAGACGCCCAAAACGGCATGGCGCTACTTCGACCTGCTGGGCACCATCCAAAAGGAGCTCATTATTCCCTGCGGCTACGACACCGATGTCAACGTTGCCTGCTTGGGCGAGGTCACCTTTGGTTGCGCCCAGGGCCTCACGGACGTGGTCTACCTGACCATCGGCACCGGTGTGGGCGCCGGTGTTCTCTCGGGCGGCAAGCTCGTGCACGGTATGATGCATCCCGAGGCCGGCCATATCCTGGTCACGCGCGACCCGCGCGACACCATCGGCGAGCATAGCGCTTGCCCCTTCCACGACAACTGCCTCGAGGGCCTCATCGCCGGTCCCGGCGTTAAAAAGCGTTGGGATGGCAAGAGCGCCGGAGACATGGCCGATGACCCGGAGGCCATGGACCTGCTCGCAGGCTACCTGGCACAGGCGCTCATGACCTACACGCTGTGCTACGCGCCGCAAAAGATCATCATCGGCGGCGGCGTGGCCGACCACACCCCCATCGTGCCGCTCGCACGCAAAAAGTGCGCCGAGATGCTCAACGGCTATATCGTCACGCCCGAGGTCAACGACATCGAAACCTACATTGTCAATAACAGCCTTGAGGGCAAGCAGGGCATCATGGGTTGTCTGGCCCTTGGCGCCCAGGCGCTCCAGTAAAGGACACATCAGCGGGGCGCAGCGTAGCCAAACTCGCAAAACGCCCGGAAAACGCCGTCACGCCCCGCAGAGGCCCTCAAACGCACAAGGCCGCCTAGGACCAAGCAAAACGTCCTAGGCGGCCTTTTTGGTGTACATCAGCGACCGTAAGAGATATCGGAGTACGACGCCTGTCGTCGCCCCGCAGCAGTCGATCATCACATCGGTAATCATGCCGGCGCGACCGGGCACAAATAGCTGGATCGTCTCGTCGATAGAGGGGACAAGCAGCAAGAACACCGCCGTGGGCAGCAACACATCAAACGTACGCCGGCCTTCGAGGTCAAAGGCGTGCGTCGCCAAGATGCCAAGCACCATGTACTCGGTAAAATGAGCGCACTTGCGCACGACGAAGTTGGTCACCCACTCGTATGGAAGCCCCAGGGTCTGCAAAAAGCCGCGAATGGATTCCATAATCGACAGGCTCAACGAACCAGAGCCCGTACCGGGAACCAGCGAATTGCCCCAAATGACGAGCACCATGGCGCAGGCGGCAAGCGCCCATTTTCGATCGACCTTAACCATGCGGCAATTATGCCTCCGCGCGCAGCGGCGTAAAGCTGGCGGTACCGCCCTCGATAACGCTCAGATAGGCACGACCCGTGCGCTTGACGGCCGCAGACTGCAGACGGTTGATTTCTTCCTCGAGAATCTGATTGACGCGCTCATGACGACGGTTTTCCATAACGCCGGCAGCGATAGCCTCGGCGCGCTCGATACCCTCGCGCGAGATACGCGCGGTATCCTCGGGAAGCACGGAACTGTGGCGGCCGACATAGACGGGGGGAGCCGCCACCAGTGCGGCGCCGTAC
>UQHY01000070.1:0-5305 GCA_900540975.1 uncultured Collinsella sp. | reverse complement strand
GGCCCCGCCGCGACGGCGGCCCTGTACTCGGCGAGGAGGGCCTCCCTCGTCTCGTCGGCCGCCTCGACCTCGTTCCTCAGCGCCGCAAGCGCCCGGATGCCGCCGTCGTCGGCGGGGTGTATGCCGTCGAGCCACCTGAGGAAGCCGTACGTCCAGTACTTCCGGGGGTTGCCGGCCGGCGTCGTGCCGCCGTAGACGGGCTCGGCGCCAGGAGCCGCTGCTTCGCCGCCGCGAGCCTCGCAGTCGCGGCGTCGTGGGCGGCGGCGAGGTCCCTGAGCCCCTCGATCTCGGGGGACGGTACCCATACCGGGGTGACGTCGTGCGACAGTATCGCCTTGGCCATCCTGGCCGCGTCGTTGCGGTCGTTCTTGGACGAGAGGTCGGCCGCCGACCTCGGGACCTTGGAGACGGCCGCGACGACGCAGTCGACGCCGAGCCCGGAGAGCTCCCTCTGCGGGGCGAAGCCGAGGTAGCCGCTCTCGTAGGCGGCGAGCGACGGGCCGGGGAAGCCCGACATCCACTCCGCGACCTCGCCCCAGGGGTTGCCGCGGAACCTCCTCGTCACGGCCTCGCCCGTCTCCGCGTCGAGCGCGCAGACGGTGGTGGACCTGAGGTGTACGTCCATTCCGAAGGCGGTAGAATATCTAGGCACGGGAGCCTCCCAACCTCGTTGCGGCGCGGCTGCGCCTCTGGCACTTCAACAACATTGTCGCAGCCCCGACCCGCGGTCACGAGCGGGGGCTCCTGTCGTTTCCGTGCCCTCGGATTGGGTCATAGTGTCTGACTTATGCTCAACCTGTGGCGCCATTTTGCCTGAAGGCATCTTGCTCGCTCTGGCGGGTTTTCGCTGTCTGTCCTCTATCTGCGGTGTTGCCCTGGTTGGCACTTAGGGACGTTCCTTTTGTGCCGGCACTTGGGGACAGTCCTAGTCGTTGGGGGTCTACCGACGCATTGGAGGTTTGCGCCTTCCATGCATGACAGCCGTCTCTTTTATGTTTCCTTTAGCCGTCGCTGCCTAGGATGGGAGTTAGTCGGCAGGAAGGGAGCGTCTATATGGACGACGCGAGCGAGCGTGCAATCGAAGAGGACATGCTCGATCAGTTCAACTACTTTGATGATGAGGACGAGGAGCTGATCGATCGTCGCGAGCCGGCGTCGCTCGATGCCTTCGACCTTGTTGGTGAAGAGCCCGACGAGGACGAGGTCGAATCAGCAGAGCCCCCACAGTCTTCGCGCCTGGACTCGCTGCTTTCGAGAGTCCCCATGCACCACGGCGCTCGTGCCGGCGCACTCCATATGAAAACTGACTGGCACCAGATCGTGACGGCAGGCAATGAACTTGCCGTCGATGCGCCGCTCACCGATAAGTCATCCATTATCTGCCGCACCGGCATGCTCATGCTGGCAAGCGGAACAGGTGCCTGGCGCGTGCGCGATACCATGAATCGTGTTGCTGCCGTACTCGGCGTCACGATTCACGTCGACCTGAGTCTTCTGTCGTTTGAGTGCACCTGCATCGAAGATGGCCACTGCTTTAACGAGGTCGTCAGCCTACCCACAACGGGGGTCAATACTCATCGCATTTGGATGATGGAGAGCTTCCTAAAGGAAATCGAGATTTACGGGCGCCGGTTTACCGTGCACGAGTACCACGAGATGCTCAAGACCGTTGAGAGCTCAAAGCCCGATTACGCTCCCTGGCAACAGGGCCTTGCGGCAGCCTGTGCTTGCGGTGCCTTCGTCTTTTTGCTCGGCGGCGGCCCTATCGAGATGGCCTGCGCATTCGTAGGCGCTGGTGTCGGCAACTTTGCTCGCTCCCATATTCTCAAGCAGGGCCTTGGCCAGTTTAGCGCGCTGACGATCGGCGTTGCGCTCGCTTGCGTTTCGTATCTGCTGGCATTGCTCGGCCTTGGCCAGGTCGTACCGGGGGCAATGTCGCACCAAGAAGGCTATATCGGCGCCATGCTCTTTGTGATTCCCGGCTTTCCCCTCATTACGGCAGGCCTCGACATCGCTAAGCTCGACATGCGAAGCGGCATCGAGCGTCTTTCGTATGCTGTGTCGATTATTGTGATGGCGACCCTCGTAGGCTGGATGGTTGCCGAGTGTGTGGGACTGGCGCCGGATGACTTCGCCCCGCTTGGTCTCTCACCGCTGGCTCTTACGCTCTTGCGCATGCTGATGAGCTTTATCGGCGTATTTGGCTTCTCGGTTATGTTCAACAGTCCGGTAAAGATGGCAGCGGCGGCAGGGCTCATCGGCGCCGTGTCTAATACCTTGCGCCTTACGCTCGTCGATGCGCCGACGCTGCTTCCCTTCTTGGGCCTGAGTGCGGGCATGCCTCCCGAGGCGGCTGCGTTTACCGGTGCGCTGGTATCGGGGCTGCTCGCGAGCTTAGCCGAAATCAAGCTCACCTACCCACGCATCGCCCTCACGGTGCCATCAATTGTCATTATGGTGCCTGGCTTGTATCTGTATCGCTCGATGTATTACATGTGCACTTTCGACACGGTCAATATGCTCGGCTGGTTTGTGCGTGCAGTGCTCATCGTGGCGTTTCTGCCCGTTGGGCTGGGTGTGGCGCGCACCCTCACCGACCCTCGCTGGCGCCATACCAGCTAATTGGTGCAAGGGGGACAGGTTACTTTGCACCAAATGAGTTGCGGTGAAATAGGGACTGAATTGCTGCTTAAAGGGTCAAAACAGTCCGTATTCCACCGCAACTTATGGGGTCGGGGGATTATCGGTGCCCTGCATCTTCATAAACTCAACGCTTACGAAGCGCATGCGTTTCGTGCTAGGCTGGTTCCACCACATAAGTAGTCGCAGACGCGCGTACCACGGGCGGGCGAGATGAAGTTCCAACAGCTCCATCTTGCCCGCCCGTTTTTGTTGCGTGGCGCCGCGGTACAACACAGAGAGGAATCTGCCCTTTATGCCTATCAACAAACGAGAGAGCCTGCTGTTCACCTTTATCATGTGCTTTTGCATGGTGCTCTGGATGAGCATCTACAACGTTGCCCTGCAGCACGGGGCCATCAACGGCGAGGTCGTTGCCGCTGCGTGGCTCGGCTTCCCCGTTGCCTACATTTTTGCCATGTGCTGCGACTGGTTCGTCGCCAGCCCGCTCGCCAAGGGTTTCGCCTTTAAGTACTTGGTCACGCCGGGCAAGAGCTCGCCACTTGCCATGACGCTCGCCGTCAGCTCCTGCATGGTCGTTCCCATGGTCATCATCATGTCGCTGTACGGTGCCTGCGAGGGTCTGACACACATGCCCGGCGGCATCCTTGCGAACCTGTATTCCGTGCCTGCGATCTGGATGATCAACATCCCGCATAATTTTGTGATGGCGCTGCCGTGGAACCTTTTGGTAGCCGGTCCGATTTCCCACTTCGTCTTCCGTCGCGCCTTCCCTGTGGGGACGGTTTTCGAGGAGGAGCATGCCGAGCTCTTGGAGCAGGCTATGGCTCCTGAGTGCGAGTAGCTCGCTTAGGGATCTGCTGAGCGCGGGCGACTTGCTTGGTTGGAGCCCTAAGCGTGGATAGCTCTCTCGGCGACATCGCGGGCGTGAGCGGTGCGCATGACCGGAGGGCCCGTGCTGCTCCGTTGCCCGACGTGCTAGCGCGCAGAAGAATCTGTTGGTGCATTCGGCGGCTGCTGAAGCGTTTCGGCAGCCGCTTTTTATACGGAGTTTAAATACAACAGTCTGTTGTATTACGTAGAGTGGTATATCTCTAGCAGGAAAAATGCGAGAGACGGAGCATTATGGCGTTGCTAGTAGGACTGGACGTAGGGTCGACGACGACCAAAGTTTACGCGATGCACGAGGATATGACCGAGGCGTGGTGGGGATATCGCCGCCACGGGGCGTGTCAGACAGCGAGCGTGCGCGCCATGCTCGGCGAGCTCGCCGAGCGCTTTCCCCATGAGTCGCTGCGCGTTGCGGTGACCGGCTCGGGTGCGCGCGATATCGCGACCGCGCTGGGCGCCTCGTACGTTCAGGAGGTGGTCGCCAACGCGCTCGCGATCAGCAGGTTCTATCCGCAGACGCGCTGCGCCATCGAGCTGGGCGGCCAAGACGCCAAGATGATCTTCTTCCGCACCAACGATAAGGGAGACATCGAGGTTGCCGACATGCGCATGAACGGTTCGTGCGCAGGCGGTACCGGTGCATTTATCGACGAGATGGCAAAGCTCATGGGGGTCGGCACCGAATCGGGCGAGTTCGAGCAGCTCGCAAGCCGGGGAACGACCGTCCACGAGGTCTCGGGCCGCTGCGGCGTGTACGCAAAGACCGATATCCAGCCGCTGCTCAACGAGGGCATTCCTACCACCGACCTGGCGCTTTCGGCGCTTCACGCGGTCGCCCGCCAAACGATCGGCGGTCTGGCCCAGGGTATCGACATCGAGCCGCCGGTAATCTTCGAGGGCGGTACGCTCGCCTACAACCCCACGCTGGTCCGCGTGTTCCGGGAGCAACTGAATCTATCGGACGATCAGGTTATCGTCCCGCGCGATCCGCAGATCATGGTCGCGCGCGGTGCCGCCCTGTCGCTGACCGACATGTTCGCATCGTCCCAACCGATCGACCTTCCCGACGCTTTTGTCCGGCTGGATAAGCTCGAGACGGTCGCGCCCGCAAGCGGGGAGGGACGTCTTGCCCAGCCCTTTTTTGCCACACCTGCCGAGCAGGCGGATTTTACGGCACGCCATGGCAAAGAGACGCCGGCAAAGGGTCCGGATGCGTATGCGCCCGGAGAGACGGTGCGTGTGGCGCTCGGTATCGATTCGGGGAGCACGACGACCAAGTTCGCCCTGGTCGATGAGGCGGGTGAGCTTGTCGATTCGTTCTACGCGTCTAATAACGGCAGACCGCTCGACGTCGCCCAACAGGGTCTTGTCAGCTTGAAGAACCGCTGGGAGACAGCGGGAGTCACGCTTGCGATCGATGCCGTGGGCGCCACGGGATACGGCGAGGAGCTTTTCGCGCGCGCGTTCCACGCCGACTACCATACGGTCGAGACGGTCGCGCACGCCCGCGCCGCGTGCGCATGCGTTCCCGATGCGACCTTCGTGCTCGACATCGGCGGACAGGATATGAAGGCCATCTGGCTCAACCACGGCGTGCTGACCGATATCGTCGTCAACGAGGCGTGCTCTGCGGGCTGCGGCTCGTTCCTCGAGGGTTTTGCCAAAAACCTCGGAATAGCCGTTGAGGATATCGCGACCGAGGCATTTTCGTCCAAAGCCCCCGCCGTTCTCGGCAGCCGCTGCACGGTGTTCATGAACAGCAGCCGCGAGCAGG
>UQHY01000069.1:0-5416 GCA_900540975.1 uncultured Collinsella sp. | reverse complement strand
ACCGTCAGCACGCGAGCCAAGCGGTCGGCAGGATGCTCGCCAAAGGCAGCGGCCTCGGCAGCGAGCGCCTCGGCCTGCTCGGCACCGCCCTCAAACAACTCGGCACGGGCACCGGCAACGCAGGCAACATACACATCGCGCACGTGCGCTACCAGGTCGCGCGTCAGTTCCAGCAGATCGTTACCTTCCTCGACCTGCGCGCGAATCAACCCATAGAGCTCGGCGACATCGCGATCGGCAATGGCACGCGCAAACTCGCCCAGAATCTGGTCCGAAACCTCGCCCAAAAGCGAGCGGGCATCGTCCGCATGCACGGCACCGTTGCCAAAGACGCTCAGCTGCTCCAGCGTGGAGAGCGCGTCGCGCATGCCGCCCTTGGCATGGCGTGCCACGATGGCGAGCGCCTCATCGTCGTAGTCGAAGCCCTCCTGCTCGCACACGTAGGACAGGCGATGCTCGATATCCTCGTTACCGATGCGATGGAAATCGAAGCGCTGGCAGCGTGAGAGGATGGTCTCCAGAATCTTTTGCGGATCGGTGGTGCACAGCACGAAGATCACGTGCGCCGGCGGCTCCTCGAGCGTCTTGAGCAGCGCGTTGAACGCCGCCGTCGTGAGCATGTGGACCTCGTCGATGATATAGATCTTGTACTTGCCGCGCACCGGGGCAAAGTTGACGGAATTGATGATCTCCTCGCGCACGTTGTCCACGCCCGTGCGGCTTGCGGCGTCGAGCTCATAGACATCGGGATGGTTGCCCTCGGCGATGAGCTCGCACTCCTCGCAGGTGCCGTCGGGCATGCAACCGCTCGCACCCTCGGCGCGCGCCGCCTCGGCATTGCGGCAAAGCAGCGCCTTGGCAAGAATGCGCGCCATGGTGGTCTTGCCCGTGCCGCGCGGACCGCAGAACAGGTAGGCGTGGGACAGGCGCCCCTCGGTAATGGCGTGCTCGAGCGTCGAGACGATATGCTGCTGGCCCACCACGGAGTCGAAGGTGAGCGGGCGATACTTTCGGTACAACGATTCCATGGGTGCTCCCCCGGGTATACTGAGTCTTGTTGCCGCGACGGCCATGCGGTCGCACGGCATACTGCACTCATAATAACCCGTACGGCAAGCCCGCCGCGATAGGAGTCCAAAGAGCATGGCAGACGCAGAGAGCAACCTCGTTCCTTCCGAAGCAGCCGACCAAGTCGAGGTCGCGCTCGAGGCGCAGGCAGCAGCCGACGACGGCATCCTGTACCTCAACGAGTACCAGTACGAAAACGATCTGGTCACCGACTTCGCGCGCCTGGTCGCCTCGCCCAGGCGTCGCGGCTCGCTGTATGTCGCTGCGGCAATTGCCGCGCTGCTCGGCATTGGCATGCTGGTGGCCGGCGGCAACTGGATCAAGTTCGGCGTCGTCCTGATCGTGTTCGGCGCCTTTTTGGCCTGGTGGAGCAAAAATCTGCACCACACGCTCGCCCGCGACTTTATCGATGCCGTCGAGGCCGACGAGTCCATGGGCGGACGCTACCGCCGCGTTGCCGCCAACGAGGACGGCCTGATGGTCTGGGGCAAGAGCGGCAAGTCGCAGTTCTTCCCGTTTGAGAAGCTCGACCACGTGCTCGACGGCGAGCGCATCTTTGTGGCCATGTTCGCCGACCAGGGCGTGACGATTCCTAAGGACACCTTTGTCCGCGGCGACGCCGAGCAGTTTGGCGCCTTCCTTAAGGCACGCATCAACAAAAAGCTCCGCATCGAGACCAAGAAGAAGAAAATGAAGGCCGAGAAGGCTGCCGCCAAGGCCAAGCAGGAAAGCGAACCCAAGAGCGCAAAGGCCAAACAGCGCAAGCAGAAGAAGAGCAAGAAGCGCTAAGGCCAAGTCAGACAGGCCACCTCACCCCCGTTATCCTCCCCATGCACCCGAGCGTGCTACACTAGCAGCATCTATGCCACCGCGAACGCCGGAACGGGCCGCGCCCGTGCCCGCCGCTCGCAAACGAACTTTAAACGCACGAGGGTTGGCCATGCCGCTTTTCTCGCAACATACCGCCCGGTTCTCGCCGGACGTTCCCTTGGAGGGCACCAGCTCTCGCGATCTGCTTAAGCGGTTCCAGCCGCTCGAGACGCTTGCGACCGGCGGTTTTGGCTCCATCGAGATCTGCCGTGACACGCACCTGCGCCGTCGCGTCGCCATCAAGCGCATCCCCCTCACAGACGGCGCCGGCATGCCCGCAAGCGACATCATGGACGTGCTGCGCGAGGCGCATACCGCCGCCATGCTTCAGCATCCCAATATCGTGCAGGTCATCGACTTTACGCACGACACCGCCTATGCCTACCTGGTCATGGAATATGTCGATGGCATGTCGCTCGCTGAGTTTTTGCATCGAGTCGACGGCCATTCGCTCACCTTTGACGAGGCGGCAGCCATTGCCGACGCGCTGGGCCAGGCGCTCACCTTCGCCCATAGCAATGGCGTGCTCCACCTGGACATCAAGCCTGCCAACGTGCTCATCGACCACTCGGGCAACGTTAAGCTCACCGACTTTGGCATGGCACGTCTGTCGTCTGCCGGCGGCTTTGGCGGCTCGCGCGGCGGCACCATCGGCTACATGCCACCCGAGCAGCTCGATATCGAGACCGGCACGGTCGACGAGCGCGCCGACGTCTTCGCCCTCGCCTGCGTCATTTACGGGAGCCTGTGCGGCAGCGCCCCCTTTATGGCGGCAACGCCCGCCGACTCGCTCGGCCGCATCATCGGCGGCGCCACCTATCCCAGCGAGCTGATACCGCACTTTCCCCCGGGAGCCGAGGCAGCGCTGATGAGCGCCCTCTCCCCCATGCCGCAAGACCGCCCCAACAGCATCGAGGCGTTTTGCGATCAGCTCCTTGCCAGCTTGGGCAGTGTGCGCGAGGGCCGTCGCAGCCTAGAGCAAATGGTGAGCGAGCTTTCGGATGACGAGCAGACGGCGGACGATATCGAATCGCTGCCCTACGAGGACGACGCGGTCGAGGTCGACCCCGCACTTGGTTGGGCGGGCACGCGCTGGAGCCACGCGCGCAACTACACCATGCGCGCCATCTCGGCTCTCTCGTGTGGAGCCTTTAGCTTCTTGCTTATGCAGACAGCCGGCGTCGCCGCGCTTCCCGGCTTGGTCGTCGCGGCCATTGCGATCGGTGCGGCAGCCGGCCTGGCCCCGCAGATCGGCTCGGCCATCTCGGCCGTGGGCTTTTTAGTGCTTATGGCCAACGCCACCATGCAGGCGCAGGGCATTCTGTCGATGCTGCCTGTCGCGGTTGTCTTTGCCGCCGCCATGTCCGGCTGGTGGATCGCCTGGGGGCGCACCCAGGCCCCCGCGAGTGCGGCGCTCACCTGCGCGCTTGCGCTTGGCTGCCTGACCGGTGACACCTTCCTTGCCGCTGGAGCCGCCGCGAGTATCGCGGCATTTTGGCTCCCCCCCCGCACGGCCCGCGCCGCGCCCACGCTACGGTGTGCTCGGCCCGGCAAGTGCCGCGGCGGCCACGAGTATGGGCGCGCTCTTTGCCCGCCTTGCCGCAGCGGCTCTCTCTGCGGGAGGCGTACTGGGGCTTGGCAATGTCGCCGCAGCGCTGGGAGACGTGTTCCTCTGGGCCGCCATCACACTGGTCGCGGCAACGGCGGCAGTAACATCACTGCTGCTCAATGCCCATGCAAAGCGCGCCGAACAAGGGTCGAACCTTGCTGCCATCGTCGCAATTGCCGTCGCCGGTATGGGCTCGGCGGTGTCGTTCTGTCTTGCACACCGTATGGAAATTGCCAGCCTTACCGCCGCGGTCGTCGTCAAGGCGGCGGTTGCGGGAATCCTATCCTCTATAATCGTTGGGATATGCCTATATTTGCTCGGATACCAAAGAACCTATACGGAGAGTGATCTTTCGTGAACTTCCTGAACATCTTCGAGGACCACGTGGCCGGCATCTTCGGTGCCACCCGTGCCCCGTTCTCCTTTAAGAAGCTTGCCAAGCAGGCCGCTCGCGACATGGAGGATCAGACTCTAGTGATCAACGGCGTCAACACCGCGCCGGCACTCTATACCATTCTGATCGCCGCCGATGACGATCCCATGCTCGCCCCGTTCTACCCCGAGCTTTCGCGCGAGGTCCGCGAGTTTGTGAAAGCGCAGGCCGAAAAGCGCCGCTATGTCTTTGTCGGCGAGCCCCTCGTTCGCTTTATGATCGACCCGCAGCTGCGCGCCGGCAAGTTCTCGGTCTTTGCCGAGAACGTCGATGCCCCCACGCTCGGTCGTCTGTACGAGGAAGAGCGTGCCTACCAGAATGGCCTGGGCCAGAATAATTCCGCCGCAAGCCGCGCCGCCAGCGCCCCCCGCGCCGGCAAACAGCAGTTTGCCGCTCCGCAGCAGCAACGCCCCGCCGCCATGCCCCAGCAGTCGGCGCCCCGCCCCGCCGCGCCCGACCCGCTTGCCGTGGCCGACCCCTTTGCGCCTAACGTCCCCGATCCCGCCGCACCCATTCCCGTGCCGCAGACCGTCTCGCGTGACGCGCTCGCCGGCATGGGCGGAGCCGCCGCGACCGGTGCCGCCGTGGGCCTTGGTGCCGCAGCCGGCATTGCCGCCAATATGGCAAACCCCCGCGCCCCGCAGCGTCCGCTCGCTCAGCTCGTCGACGTTGTAAGCGGTGAGAGCCACAGCATTACCTCCGCGCAGGTGACCATCGGTCGCGAGCGCTCGGTTTCGGACATCGCCCTGCGCGACCCCAACGTCTCGCGCCGCCACGCCCAGCTCACCTTCACCGGCACGGACTGGTCAATCGAAGACCTAAACTCCACCAACGGCACGCTCGTCAACAACCGCCGCATCACGCGCTGCCCGCTGCGCAACGGCGACCTGTTGACGTTTGGCCTGAGCACCTTTGAATTTAGGGGATAGTCGCTTATGAACATCGATATCGTCCTTTTTGCAGGCCGCATCGTCCTGGTCGCCCTGCTCTATATCTTCCTATTCGCCGTCATGAAGACCGGCGTGGGGCTCGTGCGCGGCCAGCGTCGCGACTCCGCTATCTGGACGATCGATGTGGACAAGGGCCCACGCGGCATCCGCGGCATCCACGTGGACATGCTCGGCCCCGTCATTGTCGGCCGTTCGCCGTCTTCGGACATCTGCATCAACGAACCGTTTGTCTCGGCCTCGCATGCGCGCTTTTCGCTGCAGGGCCCGGCACTCATTATCGAAGACCTCAACTCGCTTAACGGCACGCTCGTCAACGGTCGCCAGCTCGTAGAACCCGCGACGCTGCGCGAGGGCGACGAAGTCCAAATTGGCGACGTGGTCATGAAGGTGAACCGTCGATGATCGACGAGGAGAACAAGTCCGCAACTATGACCGAGGCGCCGGCTGCCGCCGCAGCTGCGCCCCCCCCCCGCGCCCGGGGCCATG
>UQHY01000068.1:0-5585 GCA_900540975.1 uncultured Collinsella sp. | reverse complement strand
GCTCCATGCCGCGGGGGGGGCCGCCATGGCTGATTCTCCCCGCCATGATCGGCGGCGCGGCGCTGCTCGCCGACGGCATCCTCACCCCCGCGGTCACGGTCACCACAGCCATCGAGGGTCTGCGCACCATCGAATGGGGCCATGCGCTGCTGGGCGACGGCCAGACCAATGTGATCATCATCACCATCATCATTATCTGCGGTCTGTTTGCCATGCAGCGCGCCGGCACCTCGTCAATCGGCAAGCTGTTCGGCCCGCTTATGACGCTATGGTTCCTGTTTCTGGCGGGCGCCGGCCTGTTCAACATGCTCGGCAACCCGTCCATCCTGCGCGCGCTCAACCCCATCCGCGGCATCATGTTCCTGTTCTCGCCCATCAACCACTCGGGCATCATGGTGCTCGGCTTCGTCTTCCTGTCGACGACCGGCGCCGAGGCGCTCTACTCGGACATGGGCCACGTTGGCAAGGCAAACATCTATGCATCCTGGCCGTTTGTTAAGGCGGCCCTTATCCTCAACTATCTGGGTCAAGGCGCTTGGCTGCTCGCCAATAACTCCAACCCCCAGATGCTCGCGATGGATATCGTCAACCCGTTCTATATGATGCTCCCCGAGCCCCTGCGCCCCTTTGCCATCGTGCTTTCGGCCGTGGCTGCCATCATCGCCTCGCAGGCGCTCATCACCGGCTCGTTCTCGCTGGTATCCGAGGCAACGCGCCTCAACCTTATGCCGCACTTGCGCATCCACTACCCCAGCGACACCAAGGGCCAGCTCTATATTCCGCTCGTCAACAACATCATGTGGGTCGGCTGCATCTTTATCGTGCTGCTGTTCCAAAACTCCGAGCGCATGGAGAGCGCCTACGGCCTCGCCATTACCGTGACCATGCTCATGACCACGACGCTTTTGACGAGCTATATCGCCGGCATCCTCAAGCACAAGCTGGGCGCTTGCGTCTTTGCCCTGCTTTTTGGCGCCATTGAGCTGTGCTTCTTCGCTTCGTGCCTCACCATGTTCTTTGACGGCGGCTACGTCATGATCTTCCTGGCCGCACTGCTGTTTGGCCTTATGTACGTGTGGCGCCGCGGCACCGCCATCGAGCGCACGCAGACGATCCTGCTGCCCGTCTCCAAGTACATCGATCAGCTCAACCGCCTGCGCAACGACGAGACCTACCCCGTGCTCGCCGACAATCTGGTGTTCCTCACCAACAGCCCCGACCCGCTCACGCTCGACCGCGACGTGCTCTATTCCATCCTGGACAAGCACCCCAAGCGCGCTAAGGCATATTGGTTCATCAACGTGCACGTTACCGACGAGCCCTATACGCACGAGTATTCCGTTGAGACCTTTGGCACAGACTTCCTGTTCCGTGTGCGCTTGGACCTGGGCTTTAAGGTCAATCAGCGCATCAACGCTTACCTGCGCCAGATCGTTGGCGACCTGATGGCATCGGGTGAGTTGCCGCCGCAGCATCACACCTACTCCATCTACGAGACACACGGCAACGTGGGCGACTTCCGTTTTTGCATGCTGCGCAAGATGCTTGCCCCCGAAACGGACATCAACCGCAACGACCATCGCGTCATGGCCATCAAGTACGCCGTCCGCCGCGCCTGCGGAAGCCCGGCACGTTGGTACGGTCTCGAGAACTCGGCCATCATCATTGAGTACGTACCGCTGTTTGCCCGCATGCGACCGGCCGTTAAGCTCGTACGCACCCAGGTGCCGCTCGAGGTTCAGATCGAAGAGGCCGAGGAAATGGAAGTCGATATCTTCTCGGACGACTTGGTCAACGGCAACGAGGCCGGCAAGAGTATGAACGTCGATCCCACCGAGCTGCTCGAGAGCGTCGCCGATACGCCCGAGCAACAGCAACTCGACGGACTCGAGAGCACCCAACTCAACGACGCCAACTTCTAACACGCCACCAGCCATTGACGACAACGGCTCCGCATCTCATAAAAGGTGCGGAGCCGTTTTATGTCGCAACGGACCGGTGAGCTACGAACGACGCGGCTCGGGAACCACGAGCCTATCGGGGCTCGCGCCCTCGGCATCCATCAGGCTCACGTAGCGAATCGACGGATCCCCATACATCGCGTAGTAATAATTGCCCGTGCGCGCGCTAAAGCATCCGGTGTAGATAGTCTTCTCGAACTTGCCATCGCCCATCCTGGACGCCCCCTCGATCATCACCACGCCCTCGAGCGAGCGGAACATGCGGACGACGTTTTCGGTCTCGCTCTCCTTTTGCGGGTAATTGGCATTGAGGTACGCCGCCTTTACAAAACGGCTCGGCGAATAGCAATCGCCCGGAATGCCGCGCATGCCGGCACCCGCGCCATAGGGCTTGAGCTCGGCGCCACGCCATGTCGCCGTCTGCGGAAAATCGCTTGTGGCGGTGATATAGGTGCGGAGGTTTTCCATGTGCCACGGGAAGGTCGGCTGGTTGGCAAGGGTGTCGACCGGATCGTCGTATACATGCAGGCCATCAGCCATCATCTCGACCACGATGCTGCGCTGGCTGTCGCCGATAATCCAATGGAGCAGCGACACACCCAGCCCCTCTCCGGCAGATTTGGCAACAATCACCGTGTCGCGCAGCGCGGCCTCGACCTCATCGACCGTCGAGAACGTCGCTGCCACCCACAGGGGAAACTCATAGGCCGCGATATTGGTCTTTCCATCAACCGGTCCCTCGGCATACTCGGCATAACCCGGGAAATTGAGACCCGCCACGGCGAGGCCCGCATCGTTGCCGCAATCGAAGAACATAGGGTAGTTCTTGTAATCGATGCACATACCGATCACCGCGTGTGCCGCTGTCGCGTCGTCGATAAACGAATACGGAATGTTAAACCCGCGCGGCATCACGCGAACCTGTTGGCCGTAGTCAAAGCTCCAGTCGAGATTGCGGCCCAGATACATGTGACCAGAATTATCGGTAAATCGAATACTCGTACACATAGCGCCTCCTAGCTTTACGTTCCTGCTAAGTTCATTGTCTCCAAACAAAGGGGCGCTAAACAAAAAAGCCCGGACATGACAACAATGTCATGTCCGGACTATTCAAGCTGGATAAACTCAACCAAGTTAACCCCGCAGGTCGTCTAAGGGGTCAAAGTGTCGCAGATTGCCACGAAAGAGGAGCGAAGCGTACTTAAGGTACGCGAGCGACGATTGAGCGGCAAGGTGCGATGCTTTGGTCCCCTTAGACCAACTTGCCGAGACAGTGGTCGATCATATGCTGGATCATCTGTGCCTCGAAGCCCACAAAGTCCTGCTTGCGCTCGCGCATCTTGCCGTCGACGATCACGTCATAAGCGACCTTGCACTTGATATAGCGCGTGGACTTGGTGACCTCCTCGTGCGTCAGGCAGCTCTCCTCCATCTTGCTGGCACCCAGGCCAAACACCAGACGGGGGTTGTAGAGCACGTGGGGCTCGCCGGCGTCGTCCAGATAGACGCAAACCTTCTTGGTAACGCCAATCTGGTTAGCGACAAGGCAGCCGGCATCGTCGAGCGACTTGATGGTATCGATCAGGTCCTGTGCGACCGACTCGTCCTCGACGGTCGCAACCTCGCAACGTTGGGACAGGATAGCCTCGTTGTGGCAAAGCTCTTTAATCATACGTTCCTCCATAGGGGTCGTTGTAACCGCTTAAGTATACGGTACCCACACTTTTTCATGCGAAAAATACCGTCCGTCTGTTACAAAGCGCCGAACATCAACATGCGAGGAACAACAGCGTCGTAAAGGGGCTATAGTGGGTGAGTTCGTGTCAATCGGCCTAAACTCGGGGCCGAACAAGGAAAGGGTATGCATGGACGAACTATTTCACGTCAGCGAGCGCAAGTCCACAATCGGGACCGAACTCCGCGCTGGACTGACAACATTCCTGGCGATGGCCTACATCATCGCCGTCAACCCCGCGGTGCTCTCGGGCGCTGGCATCGATGCGAGAGCGCTCGCCTGCGCCACCTGCCTGGGCGCCGGCATCATGACCATCTGCATGGGCATCTTCGCCAACCGCCCGCTCGCCTGCGCGTCGGGCTTAGGCGTCAACGCGATGATCGCTGGAATCACCACCACCGTCTGCGGCGGTGACTGGCACGTGGCCATGAGCGTCATCTTCCTTGAGGGCGTCGTCATCTTGCTGCTCGTGCTTTGTGGCCTGCGCGAGGCCATCATGGACGCCATCCCGGTTGTCCTGCGTCACGCCATCTCGGTGGGTCTGGGCCTGTTTATCGCCATGATCGGCCTGTGCGACGCTGGCATCATCACCGCTGGCGCCGGAACGCTCGTCGGCCTGGGCGACATCGCCTCCCCCACCTTTATCGTCGGCATCATCTCCATCGTCGTGACGGTTGCCCTGGCTTCCCGCAACGTGCCGGGCTCGCTGCTCATCGGCATCATCGTCGCCGTTATCGCCGGTATCCCGCTGGGCGTCACCCAGGCTCCGACCGGTATCATCGCCCCGCTCGACTTCTCGAGCATCGGTGGCCCCATCGCCGACGCCGGCGGCGTGCCCGCCATCGTCAAGGTCCTTACCGACCCCGCGCTCCTCGTCATCTCGTTCTCGCTGCTCATGAGTGACTTCTTCGACACCATGGGCACCGCGATGGCCGTGGCCAAGCAGGGCGAGTTCCTCACCGACGACGGCAACGTCGAGAATATCAAGGAGATCCTGATCGTCGACTCCGCCGCCGCCGCTGTGGGCGGTTTCATGGGCGTCTCCTCCATCACCACCTTCGTCGAGTCCACCTCTGGCGCTGCCGACGGTGGCCGCACGGGCCTCACCTCCGTCACCACCGGCGTGCTGTTCATTCTCGCCGCGTTCTTCTCCCCCATCGTCACCATCGTTTCCAGCGCCGCCACCTGCGGTGCTCTGGTCTACGTCGGCTACCTCATGATGAGCGAGGCCTCCGAGATCGACTGGTCCGACGTGTCGCAGGGTTTCCCGGCGTTCATGATTGTCGCCGGCGTGCCCTTCACCTACTCCATCTCTGCCGGCATCGGTCTGGGCTTTATCGCCTACGTGATCGTCGCGCTCTTTAAGGGCGAGGCCTCCAAGATCAAGCCGCTCATGTGGATCGCAGCGCTCGCCTTCCTCGTCTACTTCTTTGTAGCGTAGCGGCAACGCTGCCAAAGCAGAACACCAAAGCGCGGAGTCGCATCGAGCGGCTCCGCGCTTTTCTTTTAAAGCCAGGCAACGCACGGACGCGCGATGTATTGCTTCCCAAGTTTTGGACATTTTGCCCTCCAAACGGCACTACCGCCGGCTACATCCTACAGATATGCTGGGCGTAATCGCATAGGCCCTATGAGGATGGGAGTAACCATGGCCGCCTTGTTCACGACCCCCAAGCGCAATGACAAAACCTCTGGAGCCCATTTTGTCGAGCCCGACGTGCGTCGTCGCACGCTGCTCGCACACGGAAGCTGGCGCCGCGTGACACGCCGCATCGTTGTAGGCGCCGTATGCGCGCTTACGGTGAGCTCGCTGCTCATGCCGAGCGTCTCGCTCGCGGCCGAGTGGGTGGACGGCGGCGGGCGGCCGGGTGAGGGCCGGGGTCTCGGCT
>UQHY01000067.1:0-6615 GCA_900540975.1 uncultured Collinsella sp. | reverse complement strand
CTCCAACGAAGCTGCTTGCCTGCCGATAATCTCGTGGGCAGCTGCCTCGCCGTCGACGATGGGCTCGTCGGATTCGGGCTGATATGTCCAGCTAAAGTCATCTCCCGAAACGGTGAGTTTGTAGTGCTTCCAGGCGGAGTCGACCTTGGTAGCGGCGGATGAGGCGTTGGAAAACGAGATATCGACGCCGGCGATGGTGGTGTTGGGGTAGGCAATCTGCGAAAACGCCACGACGCCCACGATATAGACGATGGCGACGAGGCCGAGGACGACGAAGAACGCCGTCTTGCCACCCGTCTTATTGCCCTTTGCGGAGCGGTTGTTGGCGGGGCCGCGGTTGTTGGAAACTCGAGTGTGCGAAGGGCCCTGGTTGTGACCGGCGCTATGTGCGGAACACTGCTGACGCTGCTGATGCTGGCCCCGATTGGGGCGCGGGGAGGTATTTGCCGCGCCGTGCTGTTGACCTTGGGCTGGCGCGACGGGACGCGGCGATTGGATTCCTCCGGGCTGCCTGCTGGGCTGTTGCGGATCGGGGATCAGTTGGCTGCGGTCGATTTGCGACATCGTGTATATTTCCTTCGAGTTTCGCCTTGCGGCTCATCGTGTTTTAACTGGGCTTGAATTATAGCGATTACGCAGTTGCTTGTGTTACGAAAACAGTGGCGATAAACGATAGGTGGGACATATGTCCCACCTATCGTTCGCTTTTGCTCACTATCCGCATATTCCGCATTTCGCGCACGCCGAAAGCGCTGCCGGAGCCTGTGCGATGCCGCCCTTGGCCGTCTCGCGTAACGTGGCAGGTAGGGCGTGGCCCACCGAGAGCATCACGTGTGCCATCTGGTCAAACGGCACCAGACTCTTTATGCCGGCGAGGGCGAGTTGCGCCGAGCTGAAGGCCGCGGCCACGCCGATGGCGTTGCGGTTTTGGCAGGGCACCTCGACAAGGCCGCCGACGGGGTCGCAAACGAGGCCCAACAGGTTGCTCAGCGCGATGGAGCTGGCGTCGAGCGCTTGCTCGGGCGTGCCGCCCATCATCTGGACCAGCGCGGCGGCGGCCATGGCGGCAGCGCTTCCAACCTCGGCCTGGCATCCGCCCTCGGCGCCGGCGACGCAGGCGCTCGTGGTGAGGTTGAGGCCGATGGCTGCGGCGCAGTAGAGGCCATCCATGACCTGTTCGTCGTCGAGCTGGAGGTGATCGGCGAGCGCCAGCACGCAGCCGGGGACGACGCCCGCGGAGCCGGCCGTGGGGGCGGCAACGATCACGCCCATGGTGGCGGAGCGCTCGAGCACGGCCATCGCGCGGGCCACGGCATCGGTCTGAACGGGGCCCATCAGGCTTGCGCTTAAATCGTTGCAGCAGGTGGCATCGACGAGCTTGGCCTCTCCGCCGATAAGCCCGCCGAGCGATCGCTGCGGATTGGCGATGGGGGCCGTGGTCTCCTCGCGCATGACGTCGAGCACGCGGCGCATGGCTGCGATAGCATGGGCCTCGCCGGTCAGACGCGCCTCGCGCACGGCCATGACGGCGCCGATATTCAGGCCGAGCTCGGCGCACGCATCGAGCAACTGCTCGCCGTCGTCGAAGATCTCTTTGGCCGAGACACCGGGGGAGAGCGACGAGGCCGAGCCCGGGAGCTCGATAAACGTGGCGTAATCGACATTGTCGAGCTTGCGCAGCATGGGGACGACGGTGTCGTCGGGAGCGCCGTCGGTCTCAAAGACGGAATAGGCCTGGCCGCCCACCTCGGTGCGGTAGGTGCGGCAGAAGGCGATGTTGACGTGTGCGTAGGCGAGCAGGTTCGTGAGTGCTGCGAGCACGCCGGGAACGTCCTGGTGCGCCACGAAGAGCGTGGAATACATGCCCGAGATGTCGACGCCGACGCCGTTGATGCGGCTGATGCGCATCTTGCCGCCGCCGAGGCTCTCGCCGCGGACCTGTGCCGTGGCGCCCGTGTCGTCGACCATCTCGATGTCGACGGTGTTGGGGTGGATGGAGGCGTCGTCGCCCTTGATGTCAAAGTGATAATCGAGGCCCTGCTCGCGTGCGAGGTCGAAGGCCTGTTTGATATTCTCGTCGTCGGTGTCGAGGCCCAGGATGCCCGCGACGAGCGCGCGGTCGGTGCCGTGGCCGCGGTAGGTGTGGGCAAAGGAGTTCCACAGGCCAAAGGTGACCTTGGTGATGCGGCCTTCCAGCAGGCTGGCGGCAACCTGGGCGCAGCGCAGGGCGCCGGCGGTGTGCGACGAGCTGGGGCCGACCATGACGGGGCCCAAGATCTCGAATGCCGAGGTCGTTGCTAGTGTTTGCGGCTTGCCTGCCATGGCTGCTCCTTCTTTATCTCGTCGTCCCGAGGGGCGGGGCATACTCTGTCCCGCCGTTCCGAGGGCTTTGGTATTTGGTCGCCTGCTCGGACAGTCCTGCTCGCACGGAGGCCACATTAAGTGGCCTCCGGCTCGTGCGGAACTCGCGATCGACCAAATACCAAAGCCCTCGGAACTTAGGATACATGGTTGGGGTCGCTCTGCTGCAAAATTTATCGGTCTGTGACCTATTCCATGTCCCAGGTCGGCTCATCTTCACCACCGTTTAAATAAAAAAGAAGTACCGGTTGGAGCCGGTACTTCTTTTGGTGCGTTTTTATTTGGCTGTGGCTTTTATTGTTAGCTTACAGACCGCAGGTTGCTTTGAGTTCTTCGACTCGGTCGGTTTTCTCCCAGGTGAAGTCGGGGTCTTCGCGGCCAAAGTGACCGTAGGCTGCCGTCTTTTCGTAGATGGGGCGGCGCAGGTCCAGGTCGCGGATGATGGCGCCCGGGCGCAGGTCGAAGGTCTTCTCCACGGCCTCGACGATCTTGTCTTCGGCAACATGTGCGGTGCCAAAGGTGTCGACCATGATCGACAACGGCTTGGACACGCCGATGGCGTAGGCCAGCTCGACTTCGCAGCGGTCGGCAAGGCCGGCGGCGACGACGTTCTTGGCGACCCAGCGAGCGGCGTATGCGGCGGAGCGGTCGACCTTGGTGCAGTCCTTGCCGCTAAAGGCGCCGCCGCCGTGACGGCCGTAGCCGCCATAGGTGTCGACGATGATCTTACGGCCGGTTAGGCCCGTGTCGCCCATGGGGCCGCCCACGACAAAGCGACCGGTGGGGTTCACGTAGATATCGGCGTTGTCCCACGGCATGTTCTCGGCAGCCATGACAGGCGAGATGACATGCTCGATGAGGTCGTCCTTGATCTTGCCCATGTCTTCGATCTCGGCTGCGTGCTGCGTGGAGATGACGACGGTCGTGACCTCGACGGGCTTGCCGTCCTCGTAGCGCACGGTGACCTGGGTCTTGCCGTCGGGGCGCAGATAGGGCAGGGTACCGTCGTGGCGCACGGCGGCCAGGCGCTCGGCCAGGCGGCTCGCCAGGTAGTGCGGCATGGGCATGAGGGTCTTGGTCTCGTTGGAGGCATAGCCAAACATCATGCCCTGGTCGCCGGCGCCGATCAGGTCGATCGGGTCGGTGGTGGCGCCGGTCTGGGTCTCGAAGGACTCGTCGACGCCCTGGGCGATATCGGGGGACTGCTCGTGGATGAGGCTCATGACGCCACAGGTATCGCAGTCAAAACCAAACTTGGCGCGGTTGTAGCCGATGCGGCGGATAACGCCACGGGCAATCTCCTGCACGTCGACGTAGGCCTGGGTGCGGATCTCGCCGGCGACGATGACGGTGCCGGTGGTCACGAGGGTCTCGCAGGCGCAGCGGACGTTTTCCACGTTGGCGGGCACGCCGTTGGGCGCAATATAGCCCTGCTCCTGCAGCTCTATTTCTTTGGCGAGGATTGCGTCGAGGACGGCGTCGCTGATTTGGTCGGCGATCTTATCGGGATGACCTTCGGTCACCGACTCCGACGTAAACACAAAGGACCCGTGTTGGGGTGGGATGGAACGAAGTTCTTCTGACATGATTGTCCTTTCAAAAACGCGTCCCGGCGACCGTTACCATTCCGCCGGGCTCTGTATGCAAGGGGACATCATAGCGCGTAAATCCAACATTCACACCCTTTCCGCACCTACTCATTGGGGACAGACTTAAATGGCCAGTCGGGTGCTCATTGGGTAGTCATTTAAGTCTGTCCCCAATGACTGAGTCGGTGCCCTTTGTGCGGAGGCGGGCATTGTTGCTTTATACTGGTGCGGTTAGACATCCATCCTGCAATCGAGGAGATTTCCATGGCATCAGACGTTCGCGTCCGCTTTGCACCCTCACCGACGGGCAAGCTGCACATCGGCGGCGCCCGCACCGCTATCTATAACTGGGCTTTTGCCCGCGCAAACGGCGGCACGTTCATCCTGCGCATCGACGACACCGACCCCACCCGTTCCACCGACGAGAACACGCAGATCATCCTGCGTGCCATGCGTTGGCTGGGTCTTGACTGGGATGAGGGCCCCGAGGTGGGCGGCGACTTTGGCCCCTATGCCCAGACCGAGCGCCTGGACCTTTACAAGCAGGCCGCCCAGCAGCTTTGGGACGAGGGCAAGGCTTATCCCTGCTTCTGCACCAAGGAGCAGCTCGACGCCGATCGCAAGGCCGCTCAGGAGCGCAAGGACCCCTTCCAAGGCTATCAGCGCCGCTGCCGCGATCTTGATCCCGACGAGGCACGCCGCCGCATCGAGGCCGGCGAGCCCTACGTCCTGCGCATCAAGGTGCCCGAGGACCGCGGTGACGTCGTCATCCACGACGCCGTCCACGGCGAGGTGACCTTCGATGCTAAGGAGCTCGACGACTTTGTCATCTTCCGCTCTGACGGCACGCCCACGTACAACTTCGCGACCGTCGTCGACGACGCCATGATGAAGATCACCCACGTCATCCGCGGCGACGACCACCTGTCCAACACCCCGCGCCAGGTCATGGTCTACGAGGCCCTCGGCGCGCCCGTGCCCACGTTCGCCCACATCTCTATGATCCTGGGTGCCGACGGCAAGAAGCTCTCCAAGCGCCACGGCGCCACCTCGGTGGAGGAGTACCGCGACGCCGGCTACCTGTCCGATGCCTTCGTCAACTACCTGGCGCTGCTCGGCTGGTCGCTCGACGGCGAGACCACGATCATCCCGCGCGATGTCCTGGCCAGCAAGTTCTCGCTCGACCGCATCTCCAAGAACCCGGCGACCTTCGATCCCAAAAAGCTCGATTGGGTCAACGCCGAGTACATCAACGGCATGTCCGATGCTCAGTTTGCCGACGAGATCATGGTCCCCGAGCTGCACGAAGCAGGCCTCATCGAGGGTAACGTCGAGTACGGCGAGGACTGGATCGACGCGCTTGCCGCCATCGTTAAGCCGCGCACCAAGATGCCGGCCGACGCCGTGACCGTCGCCGCCCCCATCTTTGCCACGGCCGAGACGCTTGAGTATGACGAGAAATCCGTCAACAAGGGTCTGGCCAAGGAGGGCATGGGTGCCATTCTGGACGCCGCCAAGGCCGCACTCGAGGGCGTGGACGAGTGGACCGCCGAGGCCATCGACGCCGCGCTTGAGCCACTGCCCGAGCAGATGGACCTCAAGAAGCGCGTGGTCTTCCAGGCCGTGCGCGTCGCCGTCTGCGGCAACATGGTGAGCCCTCCGCTGGGCGAGACCATGGCGCTCGTAGGCCGTGACGACTGCCTGGCGCGCATCGACCGCGCCCGCACGATGGCCCTGTAACAGTCGCGTAAACGCATGTATCCGAGCCCCGCTCAATACGAGTGGGGCTCTTGTTTCTGAAGACGTATGGGATGGGAGGTACAGAGACCATGGCCGAGCAACTGCCACTGTTTGGTTCGCCTGAACCCGAGCGGGCTTCCGTAAAGCCTGTCCGCACGGCCAAGCAGGCCAAGCCCGCGCCTGCGCCCGAGCCCGTTGCCGCCTATGCGAGCGTGGTCCTCGACATTCCCACTCGTGCGCTGTCCGAGCCGTTTGCCTACGGTATTCCACAGTCTCTCGCCATTGAGGCGCAGGTCGGCTCCACCGTCCTGGTCCACTTTGGCAACCGTGCGGCTGCTGGCTATATTGTCGATATTGCGTCTGTGCTGGGCGAGCTGCAAGGAAACACCGTCCTTGATCCAGTGCGCATCAAGCCCGTCGAGGCCATCCTCAGCAAACCGCTCTTTGGTGCCGAGGCTGCCCGCATTGCGCGTTGGATGAGCCGCGAGTATGTCGCGACGCTTTCCGAATGCCTGCGTCTGTTTTTGCCTCCGGGCGGCAGCCCGCGTGTCGTGAAGGGCGATGACGGGGCGTGGACGGTTGAGCGCCCAGCCGTCAAGCCTATTCAAAACCGCTGGGTCATGCTCACGCCTGAGGGTTTCGACTATACGCCGCCCAAGACCGCCGTTCGTCAGCGCCAGCTCATCGAGGCGCTCCAGTGCGGGCCGGTCACGACGCGCGATCTCAACCTGCTCTACAACAGCATGTCGGCGACCATCAAGGCGCTCGAAAAACGCGGCGTCGTGGTGGTGGAGGAGCGCCGTGCCTGGCGCGGCTGCAGCGAGCGGACTACGCTGTCCTCCGCGAGCGGCAAGGCGCCGGTCGCGCTCACGAACGGCCAGCAGCAGGCGCTCCCGGCGGTTTGGGGGGGTCCGCGCCACTTGCG
>UQHY01000066.1:0-6668 GCA_900540975.1 uncultured Collinsella sp. | reverse complement strand
TCGACACCGCCGAGTTCGCGATCCCCGGCCTTGACGACGAGTTCCGCGTCATCGTGTCTCCGTGGATCCTCTCCTCGTTGATCACCGATCGCCTTGCCGCTTACTACGAGACGGTCACCAAGCACAACCTCAACTACCGTCGCTACTATCACCAGTTCGACTACTAATAGTTGACCACTCATTTAAGAAGCACCCTGCCCGGGCGCATGCGTCCGGGCATTTTTATGCCGAAATTCGCTAGGAAGGGGAATCGAATGAGGCAGTTTATCGTGGCGTCCCATGCTCATTTCGCGTCTGGAATCGTCGAGAGCATCGGCCTGCTTTCCGGTGAGCGCGAAAACGTCCATGCGCTCTCTATGTATGTCGACGGAAACGAGGACCTGTCCAAGGAGGCTGCAGCGATTCTGGACGGCTTTGCCGCGGACGACGAAGTTGTCGTGTGCACTGACCTGTTCGGCGGCAGCGTCAACAACGAGTTCACCAAGATCGTCCAGACGCGTCCCAACACGCACCTCGTGACCAATATGAACTTGCCACTCCTTATTCAGCTGCTGTTCGTACCCGATTCCACTCCGATCGACGAGGCCATTCGTCAAATCGTCGAGGCGGACGACACTAAGGTCAAGTACGTCAACGACCTGCTGGGGCAGGCCGAACTCGATGAGTTTTAATCGTTAGGAGCACATCATGATTCAGATGATTCGCGTAGATTATCGACTGCTTCACGGCCAGGTTGCCGTTAGCTGGACCTCGGCTCTGGGTGCCGACTGCATCCTGTTAGTGAGCGACACGGTCCTCAATGACAAGCTTCGTCTGCAGGCCCTGTCCCTTGCAAAGCCCGAAGGATGCAAGGTCGTCGTCAAAAACACCGAGGATGCTGTCAAGGCGCTCCAGAGCGGTGTGACCGATAAGTACAAACTCTTCGTGGTTTGCGAGACGATTCAGCAGGCCGGTGCCGTCGCCAAGGCGATGGGAGTCAAGAAGATCAACCTCGGCAACGTTGCCTTTAGCGAGAATGCCCGCCAGGTCTCGACGAGCGTGTTCCTCACGCCCGAGAACGAGGCCTACGTGAAGGAACTGCTCGGCGAGGGCTATGAACTGTTCATTCAGATGATTCCGGCAGATGCAAAGACTGACGCTGCGAAGGTCATCGGTTAGGGGCCGTCATGGTTATCAAGACAATCCTGATTTTCCTGATTGCCCTTTTGGGTTATTCCGAGTGGCTGACGGGCACGAGCTACCTCCAGCGCCCGATCGTGCTCGGACCTCTGGTTGGCCTTGTCATGGGCGACATGGTGACCGGCACGATTATGGGCGCCACGATGGAGCTTGCCATGGTCGGCGCCATCTCGGTCGGCGCCTATAACCCGCCCGATACGATTTCCGGCACTATCCTGGGCGTATCTCTTGCCATGCAGGCCGGCGCGGACGCTTCGGCGGCCCTGACCCTGGGTATTCCTATCGCCACGATCGTCCTGGCGCTCGACACGGCCCTGGGCCAACCGGTCATGCTGCTGCTGGTGCACCGTATCGACAAAAACGTCGAGGACGGAGACACCAAGGCCATCACGCGCAACATGCTCATCGCCGGTTACGCACAGAGCTGGTGCGGCCTGCTGATTATTCCCCTGGCATTCTTCTTTGGTGCCGATGCTGTTGCCAGCCTGCTCAACATCATCCCCGATTTCGTTCAGACCGGCATGGATGTCGCCGCCGCCTTCTTGCCCGCACTCGGCTTTGCGATGCTGGCGCAGATGATTATGAACAAAACAGTGGCTCCGTTCTTCTTCGCTGGCTTCTTCCTCGTCGCCTACTTTGGCATTAGCACGACGGGCGTGGCGATCTTTGCCGCGATCATCGTCGTCGCGATGACGGTTTTGGGTGATAAGAAAAAAGCGGAGCAGCCCGCAGCGGCAACCGAGGATCCTGCGATTGGGAGTGGGTTCGATGAGTTTTAAGTTTGAGTCTTCTTACGACGGGCTGATTTCCCGCGCAGACCTTAAGAGGCTGTTCTGGCGCTCGATTCCCTATGAGCATTCCTGGAACTACGAGCGTATGGGCCATATCGGCTTTATGTGGGCCCTTATGCCGATCCTTCGCAAGCTGTATCCGCAGGATGCGGACTTTAAGGCCGCCCTTAAGCGCCATATGGAGCTCTATAACGTCACGCCGTACATCTCGACGCTTCCCATGTCCATCGCCGCTGCAATGGAGGAGGTCAACGCTACTGACGATAGCTTTGACACGAGCGCGATCTCTAATGTCAAGCTTGCTTTGATGGGACCGCTGTCCGGCGTGGGCGATGCCTTCTACTGGGGCACGCTGCGAATTTTGGCAACGGGTGTCGGCACGTCGCTGGCGCTGCAGGGCTCTATTCTTGGCCCGATTTTGTTCCTGCTCGTGTTCAACGTTCCTCACTACATCATCCGTTACCTGCTGACGTTTGTGGGATATCGCTTTGGCTCGGACATGATCAGCAAGGTCCAGGAATCGGGCATTATGGACACGATCGTCAAGATGGCCTCCATCATGGGCGCCATGGTGATCGGTGCTATGACCATGGAGATGGTCACCGTGGACATTCCGCTCATGGTCGGCGCAGGCGATGGTGCCCAGACGCTCGCCGAGCTGCTCAACGGAATCTTCCCGGGCTTTGTCACGATGGGGCTGTTTGGAATTGTCTATCTCATGCTCAAGAAGAAGATGAATCCGCTGCTCATCATGCTTGTGATCCTGCTCGTGAGTATCGCTGGCGCGTTCTTTGGAGTGCTTGGTGTCCAGTAGGGTATCCGTCATAATGAAAACAATGTAAGAGGGGGCGTCGCACACACTGTGCTGCGGCGCCCTTTTGCCGAAAGGTGGACAAGATGGAGTATCCGCAGCTTGCCGTCATGAATATCAGCCATCGTTATTTTGACCTTGAGGAATTCTTTTCTTCGGCAGCGGCCTCGGGCTATACGTGTTGCGAGCTTTGGACCGGGGCGATGCATCTGTATGTCGATTGCCATGGATACGATTCGCTCGAGCAGGTGCGGGAGCTGTCACAGCGGTATGGGGTTCGGATTGTGGGGCTTTGTCCCGAACAGAACAACCCCAAGCCGTGGAATATCGCGGCGCGCGGGAATGAGGCGCGTGCCCGCACACTCGCGTACTTTAAGAACGTTGTAGATATTGCGGAGGAACTTGGAGCCGAGCAGGTCATGGTTTCGAGCGGCTGGGCATTTTTGAACGAGCCGATCGAGGACGCGTGGGGTCGCAGCTCCTCGATGCTGCGTGCGATTGCCGAGCATGCGGGAGAACGCGGCGTGCGGCTGGTGCTCGAGGCCCTACAGCCGGTTGAGTCGATAATCGTGAACTCGGCGACCGACACGAAGCGCATGATCGAGGCAGTTGATCATCCGGCACTTAAGGCGTGTCTGGATATGGGCGCTATGGCGGTGGCGGGGGATACCATCGACGATTATTTCGATCTACTTGGCGATGATGTCGCCCACGTGCATTTTGTCGATGTTGCGGCAGATGGCACGACGCATCTTGCCTGGGGTGACGGCAACCGCGATATGCGCGCCGACCTGGACAGGCTGGTGGCGCGCGGCTATCGCGGAGTTGTTTCGGCCGAGACCTATGACTGGCGCTATTTTGCCAATCCTGCGGCGGCCGACGCTCAGGTTATGGCGGAGTACTGTCGTGCGATTGGCGCCTAGGTGGGGTTGGGTTGCGGCAATCTGCCCTATGTTTCCAAATGAATACGGCGTGAGCGGCTGCGACGGATTTTCCCCGCAAACACTCTAGTATGCTAAAGTACCCAGAAGACCGGCGGAGCTATGCCGGTCTTCTGCTCTATATGAAACACAGCATGAGGAGGCTCACCAGATGACGGCCACACCGTGGGGATTCCGGGACATATTGCCCGAGGAGGCTCAGGCGCGCGAGGAGATCGCATGTACGGTGAAGGGCTGCTTCAGGGAGCATCATTACCTTCCGGTCGAGACACCGCTGCTCGAGGACAAGGGCTCGCTCGAGGAGGGCGGCCGCATTGCGGACACGCCGTTTAAGCTCTTTGATGACGACGGTCGCCTGCTGGTGGTCCGTCCCGACAACACGCTGCCGATCGTTCGTCTGGTTTCGACTCGCATGCGCGCGGCCGATCTGCCGCTGCGCCTGCGCTATGAGGCGCCGGTGGTTCGCGAGTGTCAGCGCAATGCCGGTGGCTCGCGTCAGTTTACGCAACTGGGTTTTGAGCTCATCGGCGCGGGCGACACCGCGGGCGATGTCGAGATTGTCTCACTGGTCGCCGAGGCCGTGCGCAAGCTGGCACTTCCCGGTGCGCGCATTATCGCGGGCAGTGTGCGTCCGTTTAAGGAACTGCTTGCGGCGTGTGAAGATCGCGAGCTGGCTGCCGAGGCGCTGCGCTGCGTGCACGCCAACGACTTTGTGGGCCTCGATGCCCGCGTGGCGGCAAGTGCCGAGCCCGAGGCCGTCAAGGCCGCCATTAGCGAGCTGCCGCGCCTGCACGGTGGTGCCGAGGTGCTCGACCGCGTCGACGCGCTGCTGGCGGCGGCGGGCATTGTTGCGCCGCTCACGCGCGAGCTGCGTGCCCTGGTCGAGGGCCTGGCTCCCGAGGACGCTCAGGTGCTGTCCTTCGACTTCTCCATCATGAACTCGTTTGATTACTACACGGGCCTGGTCTTTAAGGCCTATGCCGGCGGCCTGCCCGATCCGGTGGGCTCGGGCGGTCGCTACGACTCCATCTTTACCGGCGCGTTCGGCGACGGCGTCGAGGTGCCGGCGGCGGGCTTCGCTTTTTCGCTCGAGCGTCTGGAGGCCGCGCGCACCTCGGCCGAGGACGCCGCTTCCGACGGCGATCACGCCGTGGGCCGTGGCGCCGAAGGTCCGCTGCGCATTGCCGTGCCCAAGGGCTCGCTTAAGGCCGACACGCTTGACGTGCTCGAGGCAGCGGGCTTGGATGTCTCGGAGCTGCGCGATCCTGGTCGTCACCTCATCGTGCGCGGCCGCGACACGCGTGCCGGCGAGGGTTCGCTCGGCGATATCGAGTTTGTCATCGTGCGCCCCAGCGACGCGCCCGCCTTTGTGGGCTGCGGCGGCGCCGACTGCGGCATCTGCGGCTGGGACTCGCTTATCGAGGCCGACCTCAACTTGCTGCAGCTGGTCGATTTGGGCTACGGCCTGTGCACGTTTATAGAGGCGGAGCCCGCGTGGCGCGCCGGCCAGGCCGAGCGCAACTATGCCCGCCGCGGGTCGCTTCGCGTGGCCACCAAGTATCCGCGCATTGCGAGCGCTTGGTATGCCGAGCGAGGCGTGAACGCCGATATCGTCTCGCTGCACGGCAACATCGAGCTGGGTCCCATCGTCGGCATGACCGACCGCATCGTGGACATTACCGCCACGGGTGCCACCCTGCGCGACAACGACCTGGTTATCACCGGCCGCATCATGGACTGCACGGCCCGCTTCTTCGTCAATCCGGGTGCCGCGCGCCTGGATCCGCGCGTTCGCAACCTGGCAGATCGCCTGGCCGCGGCCGTGAAGGACAAGCATTTTGAGCCCGTCGCGGGCTCGGCACAATAGCGCGAGCACGCACGGGCGCCCCCATATCCGGACTGCGGACCGATTGGTGCCGCTGCCCGGTCTCTCGTTTTTCGAACAAAACCTCGACCGATAGGGGATACCGATATGAAGACCATCAAGCTTGCTCCCGGCGAGCGCCTCGTTACCAACCAGCTCAACCGTAAGGGCGTGCTGCCGCAAAACATCGTCGACGCCGCCCGCGATATCGTGGCCAACGTGCGTGCCAACGGCGATGCTGCGGTGCGCGACTATTGCCAGCGCTTTGACGGCGTTGAGCTGCAGAGCTTCCGTCTGCCGCAAGAGCAGATCGATGCCGCGCTCGAAGGCCTCGATCCGGCCTTTGTCGCCGCGCTCGAGAAGGCTGCGCGCCAGATTCGTGAGTTCCACCAGCGCGAGCTCGAGCAGAGCTGGTTTACCACGCGCCCGGACGGCACGATGCTCGGCGTTAAGGTGACCCCGCTTGCCGTGGCTGGCATCTACGTGCCGGGCGGCCGTGCGCAGTATCCCTCCACGGTGCTCATGAATGCCATTCCCGCCAAGGTCGCCGGCGTTGAGCGCGTGGTCATGGTGACCCCGCCGCAAAAGGACGGCCTGATCAGCCCCTACACGCTCGCCGCGGCAAAGCTCGGCGGCGTGGACGAGATCTATATGGTGGGCGGCGCCCAGGCCGTGGCCGCACTGGCGTACGGTACCGAGACCATTCCGCGCGTCGACAAAATCACCGGCCCGGGCAACGCCTTTGTCGCCGCTGCCAAACAGATTGTCTCGGGTGACGTGGGTATCGATATGGTCGCCGGTCCCTCCGAGGTCTGCGTGCTGGCCGACGCCACGGCCAAGCCCATGGTGGTCGCGGCAGACCTGATGGCTCAGGCCGAGCACGACCCGCTGGCAGCCTGCTATCTGGTGACCTGCGACGAGCAGTTTGCGCGCGAGGTCGAGGCGGGTATCGATATTCTGGTGGCGCAGTCCCCACGTGCCGAGATCACGCGCGCCTCACTCGACAACGAGGGCACCATCGTGGTGGCCGCCGATATGGCTGGGGCCGGCGCGGCGGGGCGCGCCCCGGGGCGCGTGGCAGG
>UQHY01000065.1:0-6753 GCA_900540975.1 uncultured Collinsella sp. | reverse complement strand
GTGCGGTTCCGCGCCCGGTGGGACGGCACCGAGCCGTCAGTGAAAATGAAGAAGGGGGAGGCCTCGCGGCCTCCCCCTTTTTTGCGTTTAATAGAGAGCTGTAATACAGAACTCGCCTTCGTTTAGCTTGTCTTACTGTTTGGCTGTATTTTGAGTCCTTCTTTTGTATTTGCGCGATAATAACTCCCATTGGCGTTAGGGAGGACTTGATGTTTACCGTTTTTGTCTTGGGCAATATTGCTTCGGGTAAGTCGACTGCCTGCCGCTATCTCAAATCTCATGGCGCCATGCTTATCGATCTGGATGAGCTTGCCAAATCGCTGTATATGCCAGGCTCCGATATCGTCAATGCCCTCGCGGAAGAATTCGGTTGGGACATTCTGGACGGGGAGGGCGGCATTCGCCGCAATGTCCTTGCCGCTCGAGCTTTCGCCTCTCCTGATACAATTGCGCGGCTCAATAGCATTGTGCACCCTGTTCTCATTGAGCAGCTTTCGCTGAGGATTCTCGATCCTGTTTGCTGTACGGTTTCGTCCCCCCGTTACCCCTTTGCGGTTGTCGAGGTTTCTGCCCCGACTGGTTTTGAGGATGCTTTTGGCCTGGCTGATGAAATTCTGGTTATCAGCGCTCCTTTAGCAGTTCGTCGCGAGCGTGCCATTCATCGTGGTATGGAGTCCTCTGATTTTGATGCGCGCTCTGCATGCCAACCTGATGAGGCTTCGCTTTGTAATCTCGCTACGACGGTAATCGATAATGCGGCTGGCGATAACTCGCTTTTTGAACAACTGGATGCATGGCTTGCACGCCATGGCTTCGGGGATGTAGCGGATAAGGAGGAGGCCGATGTCTAAGACACGTTTCTTTACGTGGTATCGCGTGGCGCCACTTGCCGTTATGCTCGTCTTCGGTCTTATTTCGCTCGTCTACTCGTATGCCCCTGCCTTCTTCTTTAAGCCTTTGTATCCGATTGACTACGAGGCGTACGTAAAGCAATCGAGCATTTCGCACAATCTTGATCCGTATCTGGTGTGTGCTGTCATAAAGTCGGAATCGAATTGGGATCCCAAGGCTGAGTCGAATCAAGGCGCTCAGGGATTGATGCAGCTGATGCCCGAGACTGCCCAGGATATGATCGCCAAGGGCCTTGTCGACGGTGGCGAGTATTCGGCCGACAACCTTAACGATCCGGCTACGAATATCGAGTTTGGCTGTGCGTATCTTTCGTATCTTCTAGCGTATTTTAACGGGTCGACTGACAGTGCCATTGCCGCCTATAACGCCGGCATGGGCAATGTCGACGGATGGGCGCAGCAGAGTACGTCGCTTCATAATGCAATCACCTTTCCCGAGACGCAGGCGTATCTGATTCGTGTCAATAATGCCTGGGTTCGCTACAAGACCCTCTATCCCGATCGGTTCGTATAGGACTATGCCTGCCGCCTGCGTATACTGCAGATATATGAGTTAGGAGTATCCATGGCGGAATTTGAAGTAGAACGCGTTGGTGGTGAACTTAAGCGCTTTGGCGTTGAAGGCTCTGACGTGCCGTTTAAGGTCGTGTCTCCCTATGAGCCTGCCGGTTCCCAGCCTAAGGCCATTGAGTCGCTTGTGCAGGGCGTGAGGGACGGAGATCGCTATCAGGTTTTGCTGGGCGTGACTGGTTCGGGTAAGACTTTTACGATGGCCAAAACCATTGAGGCCTTGGGTAAGCCGACGCTTGTCATGGCTCCCAATAAGACCCTTGCCGCTCAGCTTGCAAGCGAGCTCAAGGAGTTTTTCCCCAATAACTCCGTAGTCTATTTCGTATCGTATTACGATTACTATCAGCCCGAGGCGTATGTGCCGCAAAGCGACACCTATATCGAGAAGGATTCTTCGATCAACGAAGAAGTCGAGATGCTGCGCCATCAGGCGACCGCCTCGCTGCTCTCTCGACGTGATGTGATCGTCGTTGCATCGGTGTCTTGTATCTATGGTATTGGCTCTCCTGAGGATTATGCGGGGCTGGCGCCGAATGTCGACAAGAAAGTGCCGCTCGAGCGTGATGACTTTATCCATGCGCTCATCGATATTCAATACGATCGCAATGATTATGACCTGGCGCGCGGTACGTTTCGCGTGCGTGGCGATGTCGTCGACGTGTATCCGCCCTATGCCGAGCATCCGTTGCGGTTTGAGTTCTTTGGCGATGAGGTCGAGCTTATCGCCGAAATCGATGAGGTCACCGGCGAGATGCTTCGTGAGTACGAGGCTATTCCTGTGTGGCCGGCATCGCACTACGTTACCGAGAAACCCAAGGTCAAGGCGGCTCTGAAATCGATTAGCGAAGAGTGCGAGAAGCGTGTGGCAGAGCTCAAGGCGACCGACAAGTTGCTCGAGGCGCAGCGTCTGCAGCAGCGCACCGATTACGATCTTGAGATGCTCGAGACAATGGGATTTTGTAACGGCATCGAGAACTATTCGCGCCATTTGGATGGCCGCAAGCCGGGCGAGCCGCCCTTTACTTTGATTGATTACTTTCCCAAGGATATGCTCTGCATCATCGACGAGAGCCATGTGACGGTGCCGCAGATCCGCGGTATGCATGAGGGCGATCGTTCGCGTAAGGTGACCTTGGTGGAGCACGGCTTTCGCCTGCCCTCGGCACTCGATAACCGTCCGCTCCGATTTGATGAGTTTGAGGCGAGGATCCCCCAGTTCATCTATGTTTCGGCAACGCCAGGTGATTATGAGCTGCGTGTGAGTCAAAACGATGTGGAGCAGATCATTCGACCGACCGGTCTACTCGACCCCAAAATTGACGTGCGTCCAGTTCGCGGTCAGATCGATGATCTCGAGGATGAGATTCGCGAACGTGTGGCCCGCAAGGAACGCGTCTTGGTGACCACGCTGACCAAGCGCATGGCGGAGGACCTTACCGACCACCTGCTCGACGCTGGCATTAAGGTCAATTACATGCACTCCGATACGGCGACGATGGACCGTGTCGAGATCCTGCGAACGCTGCGCGAGGGAAAGATCGATGTTTTGGTTGGCATCAACCTGCTCCGCGAGGGTCTAGACCTTCCTGAGGTCTCGCTGGTGGCAATTCTCGACGCTGACAAGGAAGGCTTCTTGCGCAATCGCCGTTCGTTGATTCAGACGATTGGCCGTGCGGCCCGTAATGCCGACGGCGAGGTCATCATGTATGCAGACGTTGTGACCGATTCGATGAAAGAAGCCATCGAGGAGACGCAGCGCCGTCGCGAGATTCAGATGGCATATAACGAAGAGCATGGCATTGTGCCCAAGACGGTCCGCAAGGCCATTAACGACATTTCGAGCTTTATTGCCGAGGCCGAAAAGACTGTGGGTTCCAAGGGGCGCTCGAAGGGCGACTCCCTTGGCCATGGCGCATTCTATACGCCCGATGAGTCGGGCGAGGGCGGCGTGCCGGAAACGGTGGCACCCGAGCAGACACTTGCGGAGCAGTTGGAAGAACTGCCGCATGACGAGCTTGTGCGGATCGTCGAAACCATGGAAGAGGATATGCGCAACGCTTCTGCCGCCATGGACTTTGAGGAGGCGGCGCGCCTGCGCGATGCTGTCGTTCAGATTCGGGCGATGCTCGAGGGTGCGTCTGAGGACGAGACGATCGAGCGCTTACGTTCGCAGGCCCGCAAGGGTTCCACGTTCGCATCGGGCAGAAAACGCCAGGGTGCACGGTTTAAGAAATAGCGAACAGGCCCCGAGTTCCCTGTGGAGCTCGGGGCCTGTGTCTTTTGCGTGCTGGAATTCGTGCGCTAGAGGTCTGCGATCAGGGCTTCGGCGCAACGGATGCCATCGGTAGCTGCGCTCATGATTCCTCCGGCATATCCGGCCCCCTCGCCGCAAGGGTAGAGCCCCGGGGTCGATACAGCGTGGCATTGACGGTCTCGAGTAACGGTGACCGGAGAGCTCGAGCGTGTCTCAACACCGGTGAGGACGGCATCGGGATGGTCGTAGCCACGCAGTTTTTTGCCGAGTAAGGGAATTCCCAGACGAAGCGACTCGATGATATGTTGCGGCAATGACTCATCGATTGCTGTCCAAGTCACGCCGAGCGGATAGGTGGGCTTTACCTTGCCGCATGTCGTGCTGGCGCGTTCTGCAAGGAAATCGCCGACGAGCTGTGCCGGTGCGTTCCAGTTGGAGCCGCCAAGGCGATAGGCAGCCCGCTCGCAAATGCGCTGGAGTTCTACGCCTGCAAGAGGATCGTCGCTGGGGAGATCGTCGGGCGTGACGTTAACGAGGAGAGCGGCGTTTGCGTTGCGGCCGGCGCGGGCGTTGAGACTGGCGCCGTTGACGCACAGATGGCCGGGCTCTGAAGAGGCTGCGACAACCTGTCCGCCAGGACACATGCAGAATGAGAATACGCTGCGGCCGTTGGGAAGATGGGTAACGAGCTTATAGGGGGCTGCTCCGAGCGCGGGATGACCCGCCGCGGGGCCATATTGCGCCCGATCGATATCACACTGCGGGTGTTCGATGCGAACGCCCATGGCAAACGTCTTTTGAGCGAGGGCGACATCATGGGTTTTGAGAACCTCGAATACGTCGCGGGCAGAATGACCGCAAGCAAGGATGAGATGCTTTGTGTTGATTGACTCGCTTGTCGCGTCGTGGGACGACTGGATGTCGATACCGACAATGGCGCCAGATGTGTCAGTGTGAATGTCAACGAGTTTCGTTCGATAGCGAACGGTTCCTCCGAGCTGTTCAATGCGCTGGGAGATGCTGGTAACGACGGCGGGGAGGATGTCGGAGCCAATATGCGGTTTTGCATCCCATAGAATATCGCGGGGAGCGCCCGCTTCGACGAAGGTCTCGAGGATAAGGCGATGGGCGGGATTTTTGGTTCCCGTATTGAGCTTGCCGTCCGAGAAGGTCCCCGCGCCGCCCAGACCAAACTGGATATTGCTCTCGGGGTCGAGGATGCGCTCCTTTAGAAAGAGGTCGATCGCATGTGAGCGGCGAAATGCCGGGTCGCCGCGCTCGATGAGCAGGGGTTTAAGGCCCGCTTCGGCAAGGGTCAGGGCGGCGAAGAGACCGGCGCAACCGGCGCCGACAACGACGGGACGCCCCTTGGGTGCATTCGGGACGGGGTTGGGGAATGAAGGAGCCTCGCCGTCAACCATGCGGATGCGCGAGCGGTTGCGCTCGGCGACGCGGTCGACCACTTCCTGTTCGAGTCGGGAGCTTGTCAGCTCAACTCGAAAGCTCAAAATAAAATGAACATCTCGCTTTTTACGGGCGTCGATTGACTTGCGATGGAGCTCAATGGCTTTAATCTGGGAATCCTCGCATCGCAGGGCTCGTTTGACGGCGCGTCTGCCAATAGCAAGGCAGGCGTTTTCGTCGCCGGCCTCATCGAGCGTCGCGTTGACTTGGGTGATTTCGATCATCGAGGTCTCCTTAGAGGCAAGAAAGAGGCCGTCCGGTATCCCAGACGGCCCGAATGCGTTTTTGATTATAGACTGCGCGGCTACAGGCTGCTTGCAGCGCGAATACCCGAGATCCAGGCCCACGCAAGGTTAAAGCCTCCGCAATCGGCGTCGATGTCGAGCGCTTCTCCGCAGACGTAAAGCGGGGCGCCTGTGGTGCTGTTCACGTAAAGATTGGGTGTCGAGACGCACTCGATAGATATGCCGCCACGCGTGACCTGTGCTGAGCGCTCCTCTGCCGTCCCTTCGACGGACAGTTTAAAGTGCTTGAGGATTGAGACCAGGTGGATGACATCGCGCGAGCCGGGATGGCACCGCTCGAATGCCGTACAGACGACGTGTGAGAGCTGCGGGGCGAGCATGCCGTCAAGCCAGTGGGAGTTTCGGGGCGAAAAATCGCCGAGCACGTTGACACGCTGCTCGAGCGTATCGAGCAGCTCATCTTTGGAGAAATCTGGAAAGAAGTCGATCAGAACAGTGTCGCCCTGGTTGATACGGCGAGAGAGATTGAAGGCGGCGACGCCTGAGATGCCGAAGGCACGGAACAGCACTTCGCCATCTTCTCGCCAGAGCTCTTCGTGGCTGCGCGAGAGCGTTAAGCGGGCTCGGACGCGCAGACCATCCAGAGTTCCGAGTGCCGTCCGGTCGCCGACGACTGATGCCGATACGGGGCACAGGACGGGGCGCAGGGGCGTCAAGGGAAGGCTAAACACCTCGGCGATGCCGGTGGGGTTGCCGCCCGTAGCGATAACCACGGCCCTTGCCTGCAGGGCATCGCTCGTGCGAGGAGTATCGGCTAACGCCTTTCGAAGCGAACGGAGCTCCGTCTTTCGGTCGCCGTGCTTTTTGGGTTTGAGTACATGAGCGGGACGGTCGATCTGAAGCGTCCAGCCTTCGGAAACCTTATGAGCCGCAATGACGTTAGTTCCGCAGAGTAGGGTGATGCCCAAACGCTCGCATGCATTGAGGAGTGCATCGCGAACCGACTCGGCGCGAAGGGAGCGCGGGTATAGGCGGCCTTCCTCACGGATCGTCATGATGCCCAGCGAGGAGAAAAAACTCTCGAGATCTTGCTCGGGTTGGGGACCCATGATGGATTCGACAAAGGCGGGGCGGTTATATCGCCGAATGTCGATGGATTCGTTTGAGAGGTTGCAGCGGCCGTTTCCGGTTGCGAGCAGCTTGAGACCGCAGGCGACGTCGCGCTCGACGACGCAGACCCTTTTGTCGACACGCGCCGCCGTAATGGCGGGGGGGGGGGCCGGGGGGCCCCCCCCGCCCGCAAGAAGAT
>UQHY01000064.1:0-6944 GCA_900540975.1 uncultured Collinsella sp. | reverse complement strand
TCGAACGGCGAGATTTCACCTCGGTCGAATTTACGGCGGGCGACCTCCGCGATCATGGCGGCGTTATCGGTGCAGGCAGACAAGGGCGGCACCGTCACGCGGATCCCCTGACGCCCGAGCTTCTTGATCATCATCTCGCGCAGATGCGGGTTGGCCGAGACGCCGCCGCCGATGCAATACTCCTTGCACCCGGTGGCATGCAGGGCGTTTTTGGCCTTCTTGTACTGCACGTCAAAGACCGCCGCCTCAAACGAGGCCGCCAGATCGGGCAGATGAATCGTGCGCCCGGCCTTGGTCTCCTGCTCGATGTAGAGCGTCACTGCCGTCTTGAGGCCCGAAAGCGAGAAGCGGTAGTCCCCCCTGCTGTTGAGCGCACGGGGAAAATCGATTGCCTTGGGGTTGCCCGTCTCGGCAAGCTTGGAGATGATGGGGCCGCCGGGATAGCCCAGGCCCAGCGCCTTTGCCACCTTGTCAAAGGCTTCGCCCACGGCGTCGTCAAGCGTCTCGCCAAGCACCTCGTAATCGCCCCAGGCCTTTACATGCACGAGCATGGTGTGTCCGCCCGAGACAAGCGTAAAGATAAACGGGGGCTTGAGGTCGGGCTGCGCCAACAGGTTGGCAAACAGGTGACCCTCCAGATGATTGACGCACACGAGCGGCTTGCCGGCAGCATACGCAAAGCCCTTGGCAAAGGCGACGCCCACCACCAGGGCGCCCACCAGGCCCGGACCTTGCGTCACGCCCACGGCGGCTAGCTCACTTGGCGCGATCGCTCCACCCTCAAGGCCAAGCGACGCCGCGGCATCTTCAAGTGCCGCATCTACGACGCTCACAATCACCTCAACGTGCTTGCGCGAGGCGATCTCGGGCACCACGCCGCCAAAGCGAGCATGAAAATCAATCTGCGTCGACACCTGGTTGGCCAGCATATTGCCGTCCGCATCGATAATCGCCACCGCCGTCTCGTCGCAGGAGCTCTCGATAGCGAGTACGAGGCGGCGACGCTCAATCTCGGCACGCTCCTCAGCGGTGCGTTCGGGCGCGGGCAGCGGCCATACGCGTTGTTCGGCAGCCGTCGGCTCGGGCGAGGCATTGTCGAGAGGAAGCACCAGGGGCAGCGGCGCCGTCATGACGATGGCATCCTTGCCGGCACCGTAATAGCCAC
Organism: uncultured Collinsella sp.; assembly: GCA_900540975.1. Lineage (GTDB taxonomy): Bacteria > Actinomycetota > Coriobacteriia > Coriobacteriales > Coriobacteriaceae > Collinsella. The sequence goes on along the minus strand of UQHY01000064.1, from coordinate 5,779 downwards.
GGCGACGACCCGCCTCGGTAAAGCCCAGAGCGGCATAGAGTGCAATTGCGACCTCGTTGCCGTCCTCAACCTCAAGCGAAGCCGTGGTGCAGCCGAGCATCTGCGCGTCATAGCTCACGTGCGACAGAAGCTTGCGGGCGATGCCCTCGCGGCGATGCGCCGGATCGACGGCAACGTCCATAATCTGCACGTCCCCGTCGACGACCATACCGCCGGCAAGACCCAGCAGACGGCCGTCGTCGTGCGCCACCCACCAGCTACGCGGTGCGGCAACGTCCTCGCCCAGCTCGGACAGGAACATGCCCGGCGTCCACGCCTCGTGTCCGGCGCCTTCAAAGCAGGCGGTCTCCAGTGCGCTCGCGCCCTCGGCATCCGCCGCGCCCATGGGGCGGAATTGCAGATGACGTCCGGCAAGCTCGTCGGCAACACCTGTCACCTCACTCTGCGCGCTCTCGGCAAGGCCCAGACGCTTGCGCTCGTTTTCCTCGGCGTCCGAAAGGCGCGTATAGATCGGCAAGACGCGAGCCGGATCGCCATCGCCTGCGGCGTGCGCCATCAGCAGGCCCTCGCCCGAGGGCCACCACAGGTCTCGCTCCACGCAGCGCGCCGTCTCATCCTCGCCCAGCAGTTTGCCATAACGCACGAGACCGTCACCAGCTAACTGAACCTGATCCCAGTCCGCGGTCTGGCGCCACTCATCAAGCGCCACGGCGGCCTTGACCACGCGCTCGCGCTCAAACAGACGCTCGGGGCCCTCATCCCCCAGCACATAGAGCGCCGGGTACACCTCGCCGCGCATGGCATCGGCAAGAACACCAAGCTTGCCGCGTACACCGGCCTTCCATGCCGTCCAGGCGCACGCGTCAAGTGTCGACACGCCCAGCAACGGCACGTTGGCACCGCGTGCCAGACCCTTTGCGGTGGAGATGCCGATACGCACGCCCGTAAACGAACCCGGGCCGCGGCCGACCACATAACAGCCGACATCGCTGCGATCCAGGCCGGTCTGCTTCAGTAGGCCATCAACGGTATTCACGAGCTCCACGTTGGCATGACGGCGACACAGATGGTCCCCACTCACCAGCTTTGCCTCGCCTGTCTGCGCATCAATCCACCTTGCCGCGCAGGCAAGCATGTCGGTCGATGTGTCGAGCGCCACCACCAGCGCGTTGTCGTTATGCAAGCTCATCTTGTACAGCCTTATCTATCAAATGGGAAAGCTCATCCGCGCGCTCGCCGTGTGCCTCGAGCGTTATCGTTCGCACGTCGCTGTCGTCCTCATCGCGCTTAAGCGTCACCGAAAGATACTCATCTGTCAGTTCATCCTGAAACTGCTCGCCCCATTCCAGCAGACAAACACCCTCATAGCCCAGCACGTCAAAAATGCCCGTATCCTCAAGCTCGTAGGCATGCTCCAGGCGGTACAGATCAAAATGGAACAGTGGAATACGCCCTTGGTCATGAACGGCCATGAGTGCAAACGTAGGGCTTGTGACCATATGCTCATCGCCCAGAGCGCGCGAAACGCCCTTGGTAAAGTGGGTTTTGCCCACCCCGAGGCCGCCGGTCAAGATCAGCACATCACCATCTTCTAGACACGGTGCGACCAGCTCGCCAAAATGCTCCGTATCGGCAGTACGAGCCGTTCTATAGGTACCTACCCCCAGGCGCTCCAGGGACATATGCGCTCCTTATTATTCCGAGGCGGTCTCCGGCGCGGGGTGCCGCTCCAGATAGTCGCCCAGCATCTTAAAGTCTTCCTCCAGCAACTCCTGCCACGCCGGATTGCGCAGCGCCGCCGCAGGATGAAACGTCGGCATCACCACAAAGTGGCCCATCTGATGGAACCTGCCGCGCAGCTTGGTAATGCCGATCTCGGTCTTGAGCACAAAGTGCGTTGCGGGGTTACCGAGCGTCACGATGATATCGGGCCAGATGCTTCGAATCTGCTCGCGCAAAAACGGTGAGCAAGCCAGCACTTCCTCGGGACGCGGATTGCGGTTTCCCGGCGGGCGGCACTTAAGCACGTTGGCGATATAGACGTCCTCGCGCTTAAGACCTGCCAGGGACAAAATGCCGTTGAGGTCTTCACCCGCCGCCCCCACAAAAGGTTCGCCCTGCAAATCCTCGTTGCGACCCGGTGCTTCGCCAATAAACATGACGCGAGCGTGGGGGTTTCCCACGCCAAACACGATGTTATGGCGCGACTGATAGAGCTGGCAGAGATGGCAGTCGCCTAAAACAGCCTCAATCTCCTCGAGTGCGACCTCACGTGGCGCCTGATGGGTATGGCCGGGGATGTGCATGACGCCCATAGCGGCTCCTACACGTAGACCTTGTCGAGACGCATGCCAAAGCCGCAGGCGACCTCGTAGTTAATCGTTCCGCGCAGTCGGGCCATCTCGTCCATAGTGATCTCGGCATCGCCATCGCGGCCGACAATAATCATCTCGTCACCATACTCGGCCTCGGGAATCTCGTGTGCCGGGTTGGACTGAATGGCGACCATAAACTGATCCATGCAGATATTGCCAACCTGACGCACGCGCTCGCCGCGATACAGCACATCCATACGATTGGAAAGCGTACGCGATAGGCCGTCGGCATAACCGATCGGCAGCGTGCAGATCTGAACGCGCGTACGCGGTACGCGGTAGGTAAAACCGTAGCCCACGCCCTCGCCCATCGCAGGGTGCGCCACGCGCGTCACGCGCGCATGAACGCTCATAACGGGATCGAGCTGCATCACACGGCTACTCAGCTCGCACGGCTGCATGCCATACAAGCCAACGCCGGCGCGAATCATATCAAAATGCATCGAGGGGTCGAGCATCGAGGACGGCGTGTTGGCGCAATGCACGATACCGCACTCAAAACCCGCATCCTTAATGGCCTGAACGGCCTCGGTAAAGCGCTGGCACTGCAGCTTGTAGTCCCAGCCCGAAGGTTCATCGGCCGTGGCGAAGTGCGTAAATACGCCGTCGCACTGAATACCGCGATGGAAATCAATACCGCGGACAAAGTCGAGCACCTGCGTGTAATGTACGCCGATGCGGTTCATGCCCGTCTCGATGGCGAGATGATACTTGCCCACCTTGCCCGCCGCGACGGCACATTCGCCATACGCAAGAGCAAAGTCGGACGTATAGACCGAGGGCATGATATCGAACTCGAGCAACGTCGGAATGGCCTCGATAGGCGGCTCGCTTAGGATAAGGACGGGTTTCGTAATCCCGCCCTGTCGGAGCTCAACGCCCTCGTTAACCGTCGCCACGGCAAACATGTCGGCGCCGGCCGAATACATAATCTTGGCGCACTCAACAGCTCCATGACCATAAGCGTCGGCTTTAACCACGCAGCACAGGCGCTGACGCGGATTCAGCAAATTCTTATAGGCCCTCGTGTTGCGGCGAAGCGCCCCGCGGTCGATCTCGACCCAGGACCAACGCGTCAAATCGGCTTTATTCATAATTAGTCATCCGACCCTTCGTCCGTGATTCCCAGATCATCGAGCGCATCCTTTGCCGCCAACTCCATGGCGGGACCGATCAAGTCGATAAGATCGGTCGCGATAACGCTCTTCTCGCCAAACTCCGTCGCCGCGGCAAAACCGGCATAGCTATGAAGCGCGACGGCATACGAGTACAGCAGCTCCCAGCGGTCCATCTCATCGCGCATGGTGGCTAGCGTGCCGGCCAGAATACCCGCAAGGACGTCACCCGAGCCAGCGGTCGCCAACGACGCCGGGCCAGAGAGCGGCAGCAGCACGCGCTCAACACCGCAAATGGCCGTCGTCGGGCCCTTAGCGATAACAACGAGGTTATCGGAACCGGCGGCCCAGACAACCTTTTGCGCGGCGGCAATCGCGGTTCCAAGGTCATTGACCTCATCACCGGCGACGAGACGCGAAAGCTCACGATAATGCGGCGTCATAACGAGCGGCTGCTCACGACGATACATCTCGGGATTACTGTCGATGCCATCGATTGCAATCTTGGCAAGGCAGTTGAGAGCATCGGCATCCAAGATAAGCGGTACGTCGAGCTCAAGCAGACCCGAAACCACCTGCATGGCACCGGCAGATGTCGTCATGCCGGGACCACACAGCACGCAGCTATATTTCTTGGCAATCTCACATACCGTCATGCGCGCAGCGGCACCAAAAGAACCGCGGGAATCAGATGGAATAGCAAAGACCGGAATCGAGGGGAGCGCCATGCGGATAAGGTTGGCACACGCATCCGGAGTCGCGACTGCCACATAGCCGGCGCCTGCGCGGGCAGCGGACTTGGCAGCCATAATGGCCGCACCAGGATACTGCGCCGATCCGGCAACAATGAGCACCGAGCCGCGCGAGTACTTATCGATATTCGTAGGCAGCGGAGCAAAATAGTCCACAAGGTCACCGGGTTCCACGATCTCGGCAGCATGGTCGACATCGTCAATAACCTCATCAAGGCGGTCATACAGACCGCCGCAGACCAGATCGCCTGCATATTCGGGACCGTCAGCGCTGTATAAGCCGATCTTGGGAGCAATCATCGTCACCGTACGCTCGGCACGAATGCAGTCGTCATCCACCACACCCGTCTCGGCATTCAGGCCCGAAGGAACATCGATGGAGACAACGCGATCGGCATTTTCATTGACCGTGGGGATCCAGATTGAAAACGGCGCACGAAGATCACCGTGAAAACCAGTACCAAAAATGGCATCGACTACAACATCAGCCTTATCGATCAGCACCTCCAACTCATCACGAGAGGGGCCGACACAAACGTGCACGTCACGACCAGCAGTGCGGCGGGCAACATGACGAGCGAGAGCGCCAGGGATCTCATCCGGCTCAACCGGAGAGACGATATCAACATCAACGCCCTTATGCGTCAGAATGTCAGCGGCAACCCAGCCGTCTCCGCCATTGTTGCCAAAACCGACCAATACAAGAACGCGATCGGGGTTGAGCTTTAAAATCTCGTTGGCAGCAAATTCACCCGCCAACTCCATGAGTTCGGCCTTCGAGGTGCCCTCACGCTCGATAATATCTTCGAGGCGAACGACTTCCTCGGTACTCAAAACCGGTTTCATCTATGCTCCTAGCGCATCTTGCGGATCATCATCCAGATGTTCCGACAAAGCAGATTGTTGCAGCTGTTCGAGCTCGTCTAAGACAGAACGAGCCTCTTTAAATGTCTGAGCAACGCGCTCCTTCGTGCTCACTTTTTCTTCCTTGGGTTTAGGTCGAGCATCCTCGGTGATCGCAATGGCATTAGCGACAGCCAAGTCACCCGTCAGAGTAATAGAAAGAGCAACCTCGACAACGCCCAATTCCTGGGCGATTTCAAGAGCGCGACCCGAAAGCAGCGCTTTTGGCTTGCCGAGCTTATCGCGCGTTACGGAAACGTCTTTACGGCCAACGCCCTGGCTAAAACCCGTACCAAGCGCCTTAAGTACCGCCTCGCGAGAAGCAAAACGACTGGCATAATGCGCGGCAGGACGAGACGAGGCATCGCAATACGAACGCTCTTCATCGGTAAACACGCGCCGAGCAAACGCGGGCGTCTTCTCAAGGATTGAATTCATTCGGGAAATCTCGACGATATCAACGCCGATTCCGGCTTCGGCCATAATCACCTCCATGCTGCACAGACTATGACATTGTAGCCCGTTCGCAGAAGATGCAACAAACGAGGGTCAAAAACACAGCGACAGTGGAGTGATGGCCCTATAAGCGCAAAAAAGGGGGAGGCCGCGAGGCCTCCCCCTTCTCAATCCGTTG
>UQHY01000063.1:0-7110 GCA_900540975.1 uncultured Collinsella sp. | reverse complement strand
CGGGATTGGTCAATCTCGGCCGACTATATTTGGCTAAATTATTCCGGCGCCAACACCATAGTAAAGAGCCTTCCTGAAAGTTCCCCCCATTATCAAATGTCTTTGCGGCATAGTTGCGCAGGGTAGCTGGATTAAAGTCGAACCATCGAAAATGACAGTAGATTCATTAACACACAGTCTGCCAGCAACTGGAGACAATAATCCATTCAATACTTCCAGAAATGAAGATTTACCGCATGCATTAGGGCCGCTTACTAAAACCAGACAAGGTGCCTGTATCGTGCAATCTGGAATTGTTATCCTCTCATTAGTTTCGTTCGACGAAAACGAGAGACTGATTCCTTTCCAACTAATTCGATCAGCGTGATCGAAGCATATCAAATTAGGTTTTTCAGCTTCCAAAAGACGACGTAATTCCAAGACACGGTGCAACGATCTAAACGACGGCTGAAGCTGAGCCCAACAATTCAGAACAAGAGGAAAAGGAGAATAGCATAGAAGTACAAGTTGATAACTCTGCACTGCAATCCCGACCGTCAGCCCGCGCTTTAACACAAGGAAAATAAGCAGCAGAACTGAAAGCAAGCCAGTAATGATGTTGCCAGCGTCAACTATTTCAGTTGCCAATCTCGCAAAGACGCTCTCCTCAACTCGAGAGTTCCTGCAGGCTTTAAGCATCTTTTTATAGTGAAGTAATTCCAAGTTAATTGAACGAGAAATACGAATGTAAAGTCGACAATTTATTAGTTGGGCTAAATAAGCAGAACCCCTCGCCTGGGCCTCCAATGCCTTTTCGCTCTTAGTCGATAGCTTACTAAGAGCGAACGGATATAGAAGCGAAATAAACAATGCCGAAACACAAACAGGAATCAAAAGCAACATAGAGATATTAGATAGCGCCACAAACGATACCAAACCCGTCACTAGGCACGGAAGAAACGCAGTTGTAAATATTCCAATCATCGGCTGTAGGTTCCCGGCCTCTTCAATGCGCGATAACAGGTAGTCACTGTCTTTTGCTAAAACTAAGGGCCGCTCTAAAGCATGGCGGGCAAGCAATCTATAGAAGCAGTTAGCACCATCGGAAGCCAATTGCTCCGCATATTTTGATCTGAACAGATTTGTCACCAGCTCAACTGAGAGCAATACTAGCAGGCCTAACCCAATGTATAAAACGTTACGATAATTAGAACGAAGCAGGCCATAGTCTATTATCAACGATTCAGCTTTAACAACAGACAGCTCCACCAGGGCAGATAAAATGCAGAGCGCCATCAACTTGATTACTGTCGTCTTATTTTGAATAAAAAGTTCTGCCATATGTCCATCCCCTCAACTAACAATTATAGCTAGAAAGATGACATTTTTATTCTATAGCCTCAAGCAGCACGCTTTGCTGACGTCAAATCTTGTCATTACAAACATGCACCTTAGCGCTTAAGACTCCAAAAATGGGGCGGCCGAGATGGCCGTCCCCTCCCCATTATCGATCTATCTGACAAAGGGACAGCCCCTCTGCCGCATTCGGTTACTTTCGACAGCCCTCTTTCCAGGCCTCGGCCGCACATTTCCAGCGTAAGCGCAAGTCGCGCTCGCGGTCGATGAACATGATGGCAAACGCGACAAACAGCAGCAAGCTCGCCACGACGATGGCGTGCAGGCCTATGCGCTCAATACACCAGTTGCCCAACACGGCACCAAACACAAAGGTAAAGATCACGCCAAAGTACAGCAGGCCGTTTTCCAAAAAGCCGCGCCTGTGGGTGATGATGTAATCGTCCACGTTTTGCAGCGCGTTGCGCAAGTTGCCGATACACATGGTCGTAGCGATGCCGTGACCGTGGATCTTGCGGAAGCTCTCAACTTGCATGCCGCAGGCAAACGAAGTGAGGCAGTTGGCGAGCAGGTTGTAACCGCCACCGGGGATAAAGCTCACGCCCAGCAAGATGACGGCTTCAAAGAACACCGTCACCTGGCGCCAGTGGATCACGCTGCCAAAACGCTCGTGTACCAGGTCGGCAAGCATAATGCCCACAGCAAACGACACCACAGGGAAGAAATAGCGCCCCGCAAGTGCCCAATTGCCCTCCGAGATGCTCACGCCCACCAGCAAGATGTTGCCCGTCTGCGCGTTGGCGAAAACATGATCGCGCCCAATGTACGAATAAACGTCCATAAAGCCACCGGCAAGCGCCAAGATGATGCCCAGCTCAATAGACTCCGATATCTGTTTGGCACGCTGCATCGTCGTGCATCCTCCTTGTTGACGACTCTCTCGTGCGTTGGCGGAAACATAGCCGCCGTTCATACTGTAACCCATTGACAACATGGCGTGCGCGCGAGACGGGTTCTCCAACGCGCAGATACACAGTCTGGAAACAAACGACACCCGCATCGACGCGCCGATCCGCCAGCTCGTGTACTCCACCAGTCTTTTTAGCCCCGTCCCAAAAAGACTGGTTACAATTACGTGCAGCATACAAACACCGGGAGGGATCGTGGCAAAAAAGCCTCAGCACGCTCAGAACAACCAGCGCAGTCAGCAGGGCAAACAGGGCCAGCAGCAAAAGCGCGGCGGCAAGGCGCAGGGTGGGCACACCACGCATACCCCAGCAGCGCCCACGCGCCCCTGGCGTCCGGGCCGCGATAAGTTCCTCCCCGTCAGCCGCGCCGACATGGATGCGCGCGGCTGGGACCAGTGCGACTTTGTCTACATCTGCGGCGACGCCTACGTGGACCACCCTAGCTTTGGTATGGCCATCATCAGCCGCGTCCTCGACGCGCACGGCTACAAGGTGGGCATCATCTGCCAGCCCGACTGGACCGACCCCGCCAGCATCAGCGTGCTCGGTGAGCCGCGCCTGGGCTTTCTCGTCAGCGCCGGTAACATGGACTCCATGGTCAACCACTATTCGGTGACCAAGCACCGCCGCCACACCGATGCCTATACCCCCGGTGGCGAGGAGGGGCGCCGTCCCAACCGAGCCGTCACGGTCTACGGCAACCTTATCCGCCAGACGTTCAAGGATGCCCCCATCATCATCGGCGGCATCGAGGCGAGCCTACGCCGTCTGGCCCACTACGACTACTGGCAGGACAAGCTCAAGCGCTCGGTACTGCTCGACTCGGGCGCCGACATCCTCATCTACGGCATGGGCGAGCACGCGATTGTCGAGATTGCCGACGCGCTCGACGCGGGGCTGCCCGTCGATCAGATCACCTATATCAACGGCACCGTCTACCGCACGGGTTCGCTCGACGAGGTCTACGACTACGACCTGCTGCCCAGCTGGGACGATCTTACCGCCGACAAGCTCAACTACGCACGCAGCTTCAATGTGCAACAGCAGAATATGGACCCCATCACCGGACATCGCCTGGTAGAGCCCTACCCCAACAGCGTCTATGTGGTGCAGAACCCGCCATCGGCGACGCTCACCACCGATGAGATGGACGAGGTGGCCGAACTCCCCTACGCACGTGACTGGCATCCCGACTACGACGCGGCGGGCGGCGTGCCGGCCTTTGCCGAGATCAAGTTTTCCATTAGCTCCAACCGCGGCTGTTTTGGCGAGTGCTCGTTTTGCGCCCTCACCTTCCACCAGGGCCGCGTACTGCAGATGCGCAGCCACGACTCGATCATGCGCGAGGCCGAGCTGCTCACGCGCGATCCCGAGTTTAAGGGTTACATCAACGACGTGGGCGGACCGACGGCCAACTTTAGCCGCCCGGCCTGCGACAAGCAGCTCAAGCACGGCGTGTGCAAGAACAAACGCTGCCTGTGGCCGAGCGTATGCAAGAACATGGTGGTCGACGAGAGCGGCTACACGCAGCTGTTGCGCGACCTGCGCCAGCTGCCGGGCGTCAAAAAGGTCTTCGTGCGCAGCGGCATCCGCTTTGACTACACCATGGCCGACGCCTCGGACGAGTTTTTGCGCGAGCTGCTGGAGCACCATGTCTCGGGCCAGCTGCGCGTAGCGCCCGAGCACGTGAGCGACGCGGTGCTGTCCGTGATGGGCAAGCCGAGCCGCGCCGTCTACGATGCATTCTGCCGTAAATTTGAACGCTTGAATCGCGAGTATGGACTCAAGCAGTATGTGGTGCCGTACCTCATCTCGAGCCACCCGGGCTCAACCATGAAGGAAGCCGTGGACCTTGCCGAGGCCGTGCGCGACATGGGCTACATGCCCGAGCAAGTGCAGGACTTCTACCCCACGCCGTCCACCATGTCGACGTGCATGTACTACACCGGCGTGGACCCGCGCACCATGGAGCCGATCTATGTGGCGCGCGACCCGCACGAGAAGGCCATGCAGCGCGCGCTCATCCAATATCGCAAGCCCGAGAACTACAAGCTCGTACGCGAGGCGCTGGAAAAGGCCGGGCGTCGTGACCTGATCGGCTACACCAAGCATTGTCTGATTCGCCCCGTGCCGCCACGCCCGGGCGAGACATCTGCTGGCGGCGGACACGGCGCTGGCAAGAAAGGCGGCAAGCCGCACGGTGGCGCTGGCGGTGCCGGCAAGGGGCCAAAGGGCAGCAAGGGGCACAGCGGCATGTCGCGCGCACAGAACACTGCCGGTCGCAATCGCGCGGCCCAGGGACGGCAGGGCGCCAACGGAGGCGGGCGTCGCAACTAGGGCAGCGGCGCGCTCGCTGCGTCCATCCCACACGCGTGGCGCAGCGAGCGCATTGCCTCAACGAGGATGACGCCGGCGATAGCGACCGTAATTGTCACGTCGAACGGCGTGTTCACAAACCAGAGCAACGTCATGAGATACGACCCGGCATTAAAGGCAAAATGCAGCGGGATCGTATAGCGAAGCTTTCCGGTCGTCACGAGCACCCAGCCAAAGATGAGGCCGGCGGCACCCGCGTAGCAACCTTGCACCCAATTCATGTGCATAAAACCGAAGATTGCCGCCTGCAACACAATCGCCGCGGCGATACCCCACGTGCTTGGGGCCGCCCAGGGCACCATGGCGCCGTCCTGCGCGCTCGCACGACGCCGGCGCTTCCAAAGTGGGCGGCACTGCGGATTAAACGCTCGGAGCGAAAACTCAAAGATGATGCCGCGCACCAGGAGCTCTTCGCAAAACGGCGCGCCGAGCACCGTGGTCAGGACGGCCAGATAGCTCGTGTCGCCCATGCCCGTCTCCTCGACAAGTTCGCTGTAATCGGCCGCCGCCTCGGGCAACAGCGACAGCACGGCGTCGGTCACGTAGCCAACGACCACCTGCATGGACAGACCGATCACGACAACGCAGACGATGCGCTTCCATGCCGCGCCTGTTCCCCCACCGAGCGGGCGCTCGCCCTGCCGGCGCGCCATGAAGGAGCGGGGCCACAGATAGCGCCACCACAGCAGCGCCATCAAATACGACGCCGTCTGAGCGGCAGCCTGGAACCATTGAATATCGAGATTGTCGACCGGATAGCCCGTCAGCACCGACAGGGCATCGAGAACCGAAAACAGAACCACGCTCAGGGCTATATCGGCAGCGACAACGCCAAAACAGGCAAGTGCCCAAACCAGCGCATTGAGCATGCCAACCTCCTCAAAACCGTTCCCTAGTTCTACCACAACTCGGCAGAGAGCTGATCCCATGGGGACGGAGGAAAACGGATCACTTATTGATGAGAATCGGGCGCAGCGCCAAAGGCCCCGCTGGGCGAAATGTCGAACGGAAAGGTGCCGCAGCGATTGAACGCGGCGATGAACATGCGGATGGCGTTGGACGGCGTGGTACCCACGAGCTGGGTTGCCGCCGCGAAGGCCGCCTTTTCCTCGGGCAAGACCTTCGCGACAACCGGGGTCATGTGTTCTGCCATGGCGCTTCCTTTTTGAAACGACGGTGGTGTGGATAGATGCGGGCCACGCGGCTGGGCGACGGGCTGTGAAGGCAACCCGATTGGCCCGCATCTGGAGTTTGTTTCTACGGCGTTGGTATTACTCTGTATTCTTAAGTATTACCCCCGCAGATAGAATACCATACCCGACCCCATGGGGACGGAGAAATACGGATCATTTTGTTGCTAAGTAGTATTTAGAGCGTGATGATGTCCGAGATATTGAGGGCCCGAGCGTCAGCGGCATCGTGCGTGGCAAGCAGGAGCATGCGGCCGTCGAGCGCCGGCGCCCAGGGCGCGCGATCGCCCACGGCAAGCGCAAGCTCCGCTGCAACCCCGCCGTCAGCAGGGCCGCCCGCACGCCCATAACTGCCCTCGCCTTTTGATTCGCGCACGGCGCGGAAGGGACGCGGCGAACGTCGGCGTATGGCGCGCCCAATCTGGGCATCCGGCGCATGGCGCCCTATTGTCTTGCATATTTTCGCTTGTGCCATGCATAAATAGATGGGGGCGCCCCTTCCCGTCTCAACGTACCCCCGCTTGGACCGTGCAAAAACCGGAGTATTCAGCATCGCGACCCCCGCCGGCGACGCCGCGAACCGGGAGCATCGCGCGGCCGGCGCCGCTTTGGGGCACGGCACGGCGCGAAACGCGCGCTATCGCCACGCCGTACGCCGCCTGCCGACCCAAATCGCCCGTCGAGGGATCTCGCGAGATCAAATAGACGCTTCCGGCGCGTATGCAGCCACCCCGGCTTGCTGAAAACTCCCGAAAATGCACGTCGCACCCCGGGGGACCCGTGCGTGCCGTGAAAAAACACGCCCGCATCCAGAACAATGCGAGCGTGAAAGTCAGATGGCAGCAAGGGCGCCAGGCAGCGAGCGGAATCCCGAGTGTGTCCGCCCGGGCACTGCGGCCACCGTGCGTCAGTAGGGAGCTTCACGTTCTCCGTCTATGCCAGAACCCCGCATACGCGAATCTCCAACTAAGCCGATAACCCACATCTCTTGCCGCGACCGCCTCCGTGCTTTTTCGTGAGGGGGCCGGCCCACCTCAAACTACGCCCACAAAAAGGGCCCCGAGCATAGTCTGCTCGGGGCCCGAACTCGTCTCGCCTTACCGCGCGACGCGTATGTTACTTGCGCTTGCCGCCGCCGTCACCGGGACGACGGGAGCTGCCGCCGCGCTTGCCGCCACGGCTGTTACCATAGCTGCCACGGTTATCGCGACCGCCGGCGCGGCCGCCACGGCGGTGAGCGT
>UQHY01000062.1:0-7317 GCA_900540975.1 uncultured Collinsella sp. | reverse complement strand
TTACGAAAGGGCGGCGGGGGTTGTGGCGGTTGGCTTCTTGTTAGCCATTGAAGATGTGGCTGACGATGAGACGTTGACAGCCATCGAGCAGGCGCTTGAGCGCTTTGGCAGTACGGGAACGCGTGTCTATGCCGCGATTCGAGCCGCACAACAGGACGCTGAGCAGGCGCGTGGGACCGCCGTTCGCTTGCACAAGGCATGTGAGCGCCATGACCAATTGTGGTGTGGCGGCGTTGCCATCTGCGCCGGCAGCGGCATCGCAGCGCTTCGCCATTCCCCACGCATGGGCCTCTTACGCCGACCATTTTCGGAAGCGATGGATAAGCTTGTGGGCGCTGTGCGCATGGGCTGCTCCGTCGAGCATGCACAGCGACTTGGCGGCGGCAATGCCGCCAACGTCGACGCCGACGGCATGGTTTGCGCCGAGCCAGCCGTGCCCGCGCCGATCTGGCGAGGCGTTCTGAAACGTCTGGGCGCCCACGCTCAAACAAAAATCTAAATTAAATAACAGCCCAGTCAACGGCTTCGTGCCAACGCTCAACAAGACGCTCCAGGCGCCAGGCGGCATTGGCGGGACTTGTCGAGGGCAGGACAATGGCAGGCAGCCCCGTCCAATCTTGCAAGTAGCGTTTGTAGAGTCGCCCTGCCGTACCGCCGTTACAGACAACGACCTCGATCGACGCGGCATCGGTAATGCGCTCGATATGTGCCGGCACAACGTTGCGGATGCTCGCGTCGCTCGAGCCCTTAATGTCGCAGCTCTCGATCACATCCCACAGGGCCACGCCACCGTTCAGCAGCATGGAGCGCTTGGCGGCAATCGAGGCGTCGAGCGTCGCAGGCTCGCTGCCTGCCAAAGGGTCGCCCTCGTTGGGCGGCACGGGCACACCGAGACACGCGGCCATCACGCGCCAAAAGCGATTCTGAGGGTTGCCGTAATAAAAGGCATTGGCGCGCGAAAGCACCGAGGGAAACGACCCGAGCACCAAAACGCGCGAGTGCTGGTCGAACACGGGCTCAAACCCATGCTCAATATGTTGATAGCCCTCGTCGGACGCGGCCATGGGCTAGGCCCTCAGCAGATAACGCACCTCGTAGGGTGCAAGCTCAAGGGTACCCGTCAGCTCGACCGTGGGCGCATCGTCGGCAAGCAGGTCGACGAAGGAGCCGTTGAGTTCGCCGGCGCCAAAGGTGTAAGGCTCACCCACGGCATTCACCGCCACGAGTACCGTCGCGCCGTCACAGGCGCGCTCGAACAGCAGCTGCTTGTTCTGGATCACCACGTTGCGATAGGCACCGTAGTTGAGGGCACGGGCCGCCGCGTCGTTTGCCGAGCGTAGGTGCGCAAGCTGCTCGATGAAGGCCGTCAGCTCGTTGGGCGCAGGCTCATCGAGCGCAGGTCGCAGCGCCCAGTCGCCATCGGGGCCGCCCTTTTCGCCGGCAATCCCCCACTCGCTGCCGTAGTAGACGCACGGAATGCCCGGCATACCAAAGAGCATGCCGTAGGCGGGGCGCAGGCAGGACTTGTCCGTCAGGATGCTCGCCAGGCGCGGCACGTCGTGGTTGTCGACAAACGACAGCAGATGCTTGCCGCGATAAATGCACCAGGGGTCGCCGCCAAACTGGCGATGAAGCGAGTGGGCAATCTCGAACATGTTGACCGAGTTAAAGCTGGAGTACAGGCCCTTGTAGCACTCGTAGTTGGTGCAGGAGTCGAGCATCTCGTCGTTGACGATCTGGTTGTAGTCGCCGTGGAGCGTCTCGCCGATCAGCACAAAGTCGGGCTTGAGCTCACGGGTAAAGGCGTGCAGGCGGCGCATAAAGTCGCGGTCGAGCATATAGGCGACGTCCAGGCGCAGGCCGTCGACGCCAAAGACGTCGGCCCAACGGCGCACGGACTCGAGCAGGTAATCGACCACAGCGGGATTTTGCAGGTTGAGCTTCACAAGCTCAAAATGGCCTTCCCAGCCCTCGTACCAAAAGCCGTCGCCGTAGCAGGAGTCGTCGTCAAAGCTAATGTGGAACCAATCCTTGTAGGGCGAGTCCCACTTACGCTCCTGCACATCACGGAAGGCCCAAAAGCCACGACCCACATGGTTAAAAACGGCATCGAGCACCACGCGGACGCCGTGGTCGTGCAGCGTCTCGCATACGGCGGCAAAGTCGGCATCCCCACCCAGGCGTCGATCGATATGGCGTAGGCTACGCGTATCGTAGCCGTGGCCATCAGACTCGAGCGGCGGGTTGATCAGCACAGCGCCAATACCGAGTTCTTGCAGGTAGTCAGCCCATTGGGCGATTTTCATGATAGGAGCATCGGGGTTGGGCGCGGCGTTGGCAGCCTGGGCGAGCTCATCCTCGGCAACGGGCGCGGCGTTTTCGCGCGGAGCTCCGCAAAAGCCCAGCGGATAGATCTGATAGAACGTCGTCTCGTATGCCCACATAGCAACCTCCCGGTAAGCTCAACACAACGACATCCATTGTATGCCCGGCTTGTATCCTCTTCCCCAAAATAAGTTGCGGTGAAATAGTTCCTGCCTGGGCCTTCAGAGGCCTTAAACAGGAACTATTCCACCGCAACTGATGAGGAGGATGTGGCTAGGCGACGGGCTTGGCGCGGCGGATGGCTGGGAGCATCACCGTGATGGCGAGGATGACGCCCACGACGGCAATCACCCCGCCCGCGAAGCCGATCCAGGCGATACCGGGGCCCGAAACCACGGCTCCGCCGATCGCGGTACCCGTGCCGATACCGAGGTTGAACAGGCCCGAGAAGATCGACATGGCGACGGCCGACGAATCTGCCGGCGTGTGCTTGATGAGCTCGGCCTGAAACGCCACGTTAAAGGCCGTGGCGCAGCAACCCCACAGTGCGCAGACGGCAAGCACTGTCACGAGCGACGATGCGGCCGGCCCCATGAGCAGCAGGGCCACCGGCACGCCGGAGAGCGTGATAGCCAAGAACGGGAAGCGATACCCATCGAACAGGCGGCCAAACAGCCAACTTCCGAGCAAACCAGAGCAACCAAACGCCGTCAGCGTCATGGTAATGGCGCCCGCATCGACGTGCGCGACCTGCGCCAGGAAGGGCTCGATATAGCTGTAGCTTGCGAAATAGCCGGTCGCCATGAAGACCGTGACTGCGTAGAGCGCGATGAGGAGCGGGTTCTTGAGCAGCTCGGGCAGTTGCTTGACGGTAAAGCGCTCACCCGCCGGCATGGCCGGGAACACCGCTGCCTGGTAGACGGCCGCGATGGCTGAGAGGCCCCCGACCACGGCAAACGTCATGCGCCAGCCCACGGCCAAGCCAATGGCGCGACCGAGAGGCAGGCCAAAGATCTGCGCGATGGACGAGCCCGTAGCGATCATGCTGATGGCGAGCGCGCCGTGGCGAGTGTCGACCAGGCGCGAGGCCATAATCGAGGCGACTGACCAGAACACGGCATGTGCGCAAGCGACCACCAGGCGCGCGCAGACCAGGATGGGATAGGTCGGCGCCACAGCGGACAGGAACTGACCGAACGAGAACACGGCAAGCACGCCCAGCAGCATCCGCTTAAACTCGAAACGCGAAGCGAACACCATGAGCGGCAACGACAGCAGCATGACGCCCCAGGCATAGACCGAGATCATGATGCCCGCCTGGGCCTCGGTGAGCGAGAACGACGCGGCGATATCAGTCAAAAGGCCGATGGGCATAAACTCCGACGTGTTGAACACGAACGCACAGCAGGTGAGCCCGACGAGTGGGAGCCACTGCCTGAGCGTGATGCCGTCTTGCCTTGCCTGACTCATATATAACATCTCCAATCATTTTGAGCGGAGGCGATTATATAGCAACGGTCCCGCATCCGTCAGTAACGGACACGGGACCGAAACAATTCGATACACAGAGGTTGCGCCGTCAATAAATAACTAAGCCAACCCCAGCAATATGCCCGCCGAATGCACGACAAACGCCACGATCCAGGCGACCGCCACTTGAAACGCGAACACGGCAACGGCATAGCGCGCGCCCAACTCGCTCCTGACGGCGCCGATGGCCGCCACGCAGGGCGGATACAGCAACGTAAAGACCAGGAACACGTAAGCGGTAAACGGCGAAAACATGGTCGACAGTGCCGCGGGCGAGGTCGCGCCCAAAAGCACGGTGAGGGTCGAGATGACACTCTCCTTGGCGATAAGTCCGGTGACGAGCGCCGTGGATGCGCGCCAATCGCCAAAGCCAAGCGGCGCCAGCGCCGGCGCGATGATGCTGCCGAGGCCCGCAAGCAGGCTTTGCGACTGATCGGCGACCACATTAAAGCGGATATCGAACGTCTGAAGGAACCAGATGACCACCGTAGCGGCAAAGATAATGGTAAAGGCCTTGGTAATAAAATCCTTGGCCTTATCCCATGCCAGCATCACCGTCGTCTTGACGCTCGGCAGGCGGTAGTTGGGGAGCTCCATGATAAACGGCACTGGGTCGCCCTTAAATGCCGTGCGGTTGAGCACCAAAGCCGCGATACAGCCAACCGCAATGCCGATCAGATAGAGCGAGACCATGGCGGGAACCGTTGCCTGTGGGAAAAACGCCCCGCACAGCAGACCGTAGACCGGCAACTTGGCCGAGCAGCTCATAAACGGCGTGAGCATGACCGTCATCTTGCGGTCGTGCTCGGATGGGAGCGTACGGGTCGACATGATAGCCGGCACGGTACAGCCAAAACCGACGAGCATGGGCACAAAGCTGCGGCCCGACAGGCCAAAGCGACGCAGCACCTTATCCATGACAAAGGCCACGCGCGCCATGTATCCAGAGTCTTCCAGAATGGAGAGGAACAAGAAGAGCACGACGATAATCGGCAGGAAGGTCAGCACGCTGCCCACGCCCGTAAGCACGCCGTCGACAGCCAGCGAGCGCACCACGTCGTTGGTTCCGAACGCCTTGAGGCCCGCATCGGCCGAGGCGATGATGACCGCGATGCCGTCCTCCATGAGTCCCTGCAGTGCCGCGCCAATCACGCCAAACGTCAGCCAAAAGACGAGGCCCATGATCACCAGGAACGCCGGAATGGCCGTGTAGCGACCCGTCAGGATGCGGTCGATCTTGACGGAGCGCACGTGCTCGCGGCTCTCGTGCGGCTTGACGACGCAGCGCCCACACACGTCGCCGATAAAGCTAAAGCGCATATCGGCCAGCGCGGACAGACGGTCGGTGCCAGCCTCGCCCTCCATCTGGGTAATGATGTGCTCGATAGCGTCGAGCTCATTGCGATCTAGGTGAAGCGCCTCGGTTACCAGCTCGTCGCCCTCAACCAGCTTAGTCGCCGCAAAACGCACGGGAATGTGCGCCGTCGCGGCATGGTCCTCGATAAGGTTGGCAATGCCGTGGATGCAGCGATGCAGTGCACCGCCATCCGGACCATCGGGCGCACAAAAGTCCAAGCGACCGGGGCGCTCGCGAAAGCGCGCCACGTGCAGGGCATGATCCACCAGCTCGCCGATACCCTCGTTGCGAGCAGCGCTAATGGGGACAACAGGCACGCCCAACAGGCTCTCGAGCAGGTTGACGTCCACGGCGCCGCCGTTGGCCGTCACCTCGTCCATCATGTTGAGCGCGATGACCATGGGGCGGTCGAGCTCCATAAGCTGCAGCGTCAGGTACAGGTTACGCTCGATGTTGGTGGCGTCGATGATATCGATGATGGCGTCGGGATTTTCGTCCAAGATGAATTGGCGGCTGACGATCTCTTCGCCCGTGTACGGAGACAGCGAATAGATGCCGGGCAGGTCGGTAACGCTTGTCTCGGGATGGTTGCGGATAGTGCCGTCCTTGCGGTCGACCGTCACGCCGGGAAAGTTGCCGACGTGCTGGTTGGAGCCCGTAAGCTGGTTGAACAGCGTGGTTTTACCGCAGTTTTGGTTGCCGGCGAGGGCAAAATGTAGCGGTGCGCCCTCGGGCACGGCTGTCTTGGCAGCACGAGGCGAATACGTCCCCTCGCCCAGTGCCGGGTGATCTGTCGTGCCGATAGCGGCGTTAACGCGCGGGCCGGTATCGGTGTCGTGCACATCCACGAGCTCAATGCGTGCGGCATCGTCCTTGCGCAGCGTCAACTCGTAGCCACGCAGGCGGATCTCGAGCGGGTCGCCCATGGGGGCGTACTTCATCATGGTGACTTCGGTGCCCGGCGTTAGACCCATGTCCAAAATATGCTGTCGGAGTGCCTGGTCGTCCGATGCCACCGATGCGACAACGGCGTCCTTTCCAATCTCGAGTGTATCGAGCCTCACGTCCGCGTTCCTCCCCCGGCGCCCACAGGGCGTTGCATTTTGTTTATCTTGGCTAACCGTTTGCCATGGCTAACCAATTTTAACCATGCATGATAGCGCGAACATACAACAACGTTCAATCGACAGATTGCCGCTCTGGCGGGCTTGCAGCGTCAAGTGGTTACGGCGTTTGGTAAAACGCCGTAACTAAAACCCGTGGCGCTCCAGGAAGCGGAAGGCTAGGCGAATCCAAGGACGGACAGCCACCTGCTTGTCCTCGTTGTCGACCGCGGTGTTGGCGTTGCCGAGCGAAAGGCCGTGGCCGCCCTGGTCAAAGACGTGCGTCTCGCATGCGACGCCCTCCTCGGCCATGCGCTGCGCAAACGGGTAGACCTGCGCGATCGGCGCCGTCTTGTCGTCGGACACGCCCCACACAAAGGTCGGCGGCATCTGACGCGAAACATGCGTGGTGGGGCAGATATCGGCCAAATGCTCGTCAGTCGCCTCGCCACCCGTCACCATCGACAAATAGTCGTTGAGCAAATCGCGCCCCGTCTTGCCGCCCGTCTTTGGCACGCGCAGGTCGATGCGCGGGTCGCGCGTCTGCATGTCGCGCACATAGGCAAAGTCGAGCAGCGGATAGCCCAGCACCACGGCATCGGGACGAATGTCGTCCGGACGCGCCCCGGCAAGTGCCGCGAAGGGACCAGTCTTCCACTGCGTTGCCAGCGAGGCGCAGATCATACCGCCCGCAGAAAAGCCCACGACGCACACGCGCTTGGGATCGACATGCCACTCGTCGGCATTCGCGCGAACCGTGGCGACCATCTTGGCGAGATCTGCCTGGGGGTGCGGAAAGCTCACGTCGCCCGTAGAACTCGTCACATAGTTGAGCACAAAGGCCTGGTAACCGTGATCCAAAAACGCAAACGCCACGGGATCCTGCTCGTGCGGAGCGATATGCGTAAACCCGCCTCCGCCGCAGATAATCACGGCAGGACGGCGGCCATTCGGTTTATCGGGCAGCGGGTCGGCCCCCCCAAACCCAAAACAACGTTTCAT
>UQHY01000061.1:0-7379 GCA_900540975.1 uncultured Collinsella sp. | reverse complement strand
GCGGGGGTGAGGGTGCCGCCGGCGAGCAGCGCCGCGCCGCCGATCATGGCGGGGAGAATCAGCCATGGCGCCACCTTACGCACGAGACTGAACAGGGCGAAGATGCCGCCTTCGTTATGGTTGTCGGCCTTCATGGCGATTACCACGTACTTGACCGTGGTCACGAGCGTCATGGTCCAGATGACGAGCGAAAGCGCGCCCAGGATCATATCCTCGCTGACGGTGCCGATGCCGCCGTTGTTGGCGACGATTGATTTCATGGTGTACATGGGGCTTGTGCCGATGTCACCGTAGACGACGCCGAGCGTTACGAGCAGCATGCCAGCGGAGAGGGGAATGGCTCCATGCCCGCCTTGACTACGCCGGTCTTGGAGGCTTGCCTCCAGCTTGTTGTGTGCCACGTGGACTCCCTTGGACATCTGGCCTCTGCCACGAGCAGTAGACCTTTATGCCATCTTTATACATATAAGAGCAGTTTGGCACATCGGGGTGTTTTAGACAATAATCCCCATCTGGGGATTATTCACGTACGCAGGTAGTATTTCAGAACAGGGGCTATTAAGCACGTGCTGTCTGGGCGATGCCAGCCTTGGTGTTTGCGCGTTTGCCGGCGAGTTCGCAAAAAATCGCGCCGCCGATGATAAGCGCGGCGCCCATCAGGCGGACCGGTGTTATGGTTTCGCCCAAAAGGACGGCCGAGAACACGACGGCCGAAAGCGGCTCAAGGTAGCCGACGACGGCGACGGTCTGCACAGGCAGTTTGGCGACGGCGCTAAAGTAGAGCAGGCAACCGATGCCGGTGTTGACAATGCCGAGCATGGCAACGGCGCGCCAATCGATGCCGGCGGCAATGCTGGGGGAGAGGAACGAGGGGACACCTTGCGTGAGGAGCGTAAGGATCAACGCGGTTACAAAGGCGGCGCTCACCTGGAGCGTGGAGTTCTCGAGACCTTCGATATGTGGCGCTCCCTTGCTGGCAATGACCATCAACGCGTAGCAGAAGGCCGAAGCGATGCCGCACACGATACCCGCGATGGGCATATTGCCGCCGAGGCCTTGGGCCGCGATGAGGAAGGCGCCGCAGGCGACGGCTATGAAGCCGGTAATTTTACCGCCGGTCAGCTTCTCGCCAAAAATGAGCGGGGAGAGGGCCATGACAATGATGGGGCCGCAGTAGTACAGCAGCGAGGATACGCCGACGCCGATCGTCTGGTAGGCGCGGAACAGAAAAATCCAGCTGGCGCCCAGCGCGGCTCCCGAGAGGAGAAGGGCTGCGGCTTCGCGGGGGCGAGATGGCGCCTGCAACTTATGGCGTTGGGTGATGGCGAGGACGGTGACAAGCGAGAGGGCGCCCAAAAACGTGCGCAGGAGCACGATATCGGAGCTCGGCAGCGCGATGGCAGCGGCGATGATGCCGTTGGAGCCAAACAATAGCAATGCTGCTAAGTATGTAAACAGTCCGTTGTTCATGCGCTTCCGTCCCCTCTATATCCGAGCATGTTCACTATGGGTGAACTGGCTTTAGAAGAAAAGCGAATATAATGCATGGCAAACATGACAAAAACTCATGTAAAGGTGGAGGCGTGCCGTGGAGACCAATATCCAAAAGATGCAAGTGCTGCTCGAGACGGTGCGTGCCGGCAGCTTTACGCGTGCTGCAGAGCGGTTGAGCTATTCGCAGTCGGGCGTGAGCCGCATGGTGGGCGACCTTGAGGCAGACTGGGGTTTTAAGGTGCTTGATCGCAGCCGCGAGGGCGTGGTGCTTTCTGCCGACGGGCGGCAGGTCATGCCGGCAGTCGAGGCGTTATGCGAAGAGTTTGGCCGCCTGCAGCGACGCGTGGATGAGATGCGTGGGCTCATGCGCGGCAAAATCTGCATCGGTACGTTTTCGAGTGTGGCGACCCACGTGCTGCCGCCGGTGATTGCGCGGTTTCGCGCCGATCACCCGGACGTCGATTATGAGTTGCTGATGGGTGATTACTCAGAGATTGAACAATGGGTGGCTAAGGGTCGTTGTGACCTGGGCTTTATTCCGCGCGAGCCACGCGGCGCCGGCATGGCGTCGCGGCCGTTGGTGCAAGACGAGCTGATGGCCGTGGTGCCAGCGGACTCCTCGCTTGCCACCGCGGAGGTCGTTTCCCTTGCCGATTTGGCCAACGAGCAGTTTATTCTGCTGGAACGGGGTAGCGACGACGAGATTACGCCGCTGTTTCGCCGCGCGGGGCTGACAGTGCGTTCAAAACTGTCGACCTGGGATGACTATGCGATTATGGCTATGGTCGAGGACGGCCTGGGCGTGAGCATTCTTCCGGCGCTCATCTTGCGCCGCTGCCAGTTCGATGTCGCCGTGCGCCCGCTCGAGGGACATCCTCATCGGCAGATCAACGCCATATACCGCACCGCTGACGTTTCGCTTGCGGCGGCTCGTTTCCTTGAATACCTCTAAAAGCGCGTACCTGTTGTCCACTTTGGGACAATTCTCAGGGCTCGGTACATTTTCTTGTGAAATTGAACTTTAGGATAATGCGCCGCGCTATACTGCTGCCTAAATTGAACTCAGGTTCAATTCGTATTCTGTAAATTGAACTTTGCCAGCAAGGAGGTTCTAGTGGCCCAAGAGACGTTTAGCGATCGCCTGCGACAGGCTATGTCCAATCGCGACGTTCGCCAGTCGGACGTGATCCGCGCATCGGAGATGCTCGGCAAAAAACTCGGCAAGAGTCAGATGAGCCAATATGTGAGCGGCAAGACGATCCCGCGGCGCGATGTGGCTGAGCTGCTCGCCCGTATTTTGGAGGTCGATGTTACCTGGCTGCTCGCCGGCGACGCCGATCAAGGCGAGGCATCATCACCCCGCAACGATTCCAAGCCCGAACCCCATCCCTCAGCTCAAATTGCAAGGAGCACCACCATGCGTACTTTTTCTAAATCCACCAAACTCGACAACGTCCTGTATGACGTGCGCGGTCCCGTCGTCGACGAGGCCGCCCGTATGGAGGACGAGGGCGAGCGCATCCTCAAACTCAATATCGGCAACCCGGCGCCCTTCGGTTTCCGCACACCCGATGAGGTCATCAAGGACATGCGCCAGCAGCTGCCCGACTGCGAAGGTTATTCCAACTCGCGTGGCCTGTTCTCCGCGCGCAAGGCAATCATGCAGTATTCGCAGATCAAGGGCCTGCCCAATGTTCAGATGGAGCATATCTACACGGGCAACGGCGTGTCCGAGCTCATTCAGCTTTCGATGAACGCGCTGCTCGACAACGGCGACGAGATTCTGATCCCCAGCCCCGACTATCCGCTCTGGACGGCGTGCGCAACCCTTGCCGGCGGTCATCCCGTACATTATCTGTGTGATGAGCAGGCGGATTGGTATCCCGATTTGGAGGATATGGAGTCCAAGATTACGAGTGCGACAAAAGCCCTCGTCATCATCAACCCCAACAACCCCACGGGTTCTGTCTATCCGCGCGAGGTGCTCGAGGGCATCGTCGAGATTGCGCGCAGGCATCAGCTGATGATCTTTGCCGATGAGATCTACGACCGCCTGTGCATGGACGGCTACGAGCACGTCTCGATTGCCTCGCTCGCCCCCGACCTGCCCTGCGTTACCTTTAGCGGTCTGTCCAAGTCTCACATGATTGCGGGCTATCGTATTGGCTGGATGGTGCTTTCGGGCAACCAGCGCTGCATGAGCGACTTCATCATGGGCATTAACATGCTCTCCAACATGCGCCTGTGTTCCAACGTGCCGGCTCAGTCGATCGTTCAGACGGCACTCGGTGGTCATCAGTCCGTTAACGACTACATCCGTCCCGGCGGCCGTGTCTACGAGCAGCGCAACTTTGTGTATGAGGCGCTCAACAAGATTGACGGCATCTCGGTGGTTAAGCCGCGTGCGGCGTTCTACATCTTCCCCAAGATGGATGTGAAGAAGTTCAACATTACCGACGACGAGCAGTTCGCTCTTGACCTACTGCACGAGAAGAAGATCCTGATCACGCGCGGCGGCGGCTTCAACTGGGCTGAGCCCGACCACTTCCGTATCGTGTACCTGCCGCGCATGGAAGTACTCAAAGAGTCTCTCGAAGACCTCGCCGATTTCTTTGACCATTACCGCCAGAGCTAATTAGTTCCGCCGTTCTACCGAACGGCGGACCGCTTGACGCTACGCGAGCCGCATTCACGCCAATCTGACGTTCAATTTCGAGGGCGCGACCAGAAGGTCAGCGCCCTCTCATTTCACGTCACCTTGGCGCAAATGCGGCTCGCTCGCTGTCGTGTGCTCAGCCTGCGTCGTTACCATGGTCCATTAGGGACGGAGGAAAACAGATCATTTTCCTTGACTCGCGGAACTATATAACGACGCCGTTGCAGTGGTCGATTTCGTGCTGGATGATCTCGGCGGTGTAGCCCGAGAAGTTTTTGATGCGGTGGACGAAGTTCTCGTCCAAATACTCCACCTTAATGCGGCGATAGCGGGTACAGGGACGCTCGCCGATCAGCGAGAGACATCCTTCGCTCGTCTGATAGGCATTGACCTGCTCAAGAATTTGAGG
This sequence comes from uncultured Collinsella sp., assembly GCA_900540975.1. GTDB lineage: Bacteria > Actinomycetota > Coriobacteriia > Coriobacteriales > Coriobacteriaceae > Collinsella. The sequence continues at coordinate 2,820 of UQHY01000061.1, read as the reverse complement.
GTTGTACATCAGGAGTGTCCTGTTGCCGTCCTTTACGCAGATGATGCGTTTGCGCACGCCAATCATGTTGGCGGCGAGGCCCACGCACTCGCGTTCATGCTCGTGGAGTGTATCCAGGAGATCCTGCCCGGTCGCGGCATCGTCGGGTCCCGCGTCTTCGGAAGGCAGACGCAAAAAGAACTCGGATTTCATGATGGGCTTAATCATGGCGGGCTCCTCATGTCTCATGCTTTCGTGGACTTTTAATAATAGCGCGGAAGGAAAGCTGCGCGTTCGCGTTACAATCTTTCGACGTTGGACCATGTTGCCAGACTCGTCGTGTGCGGCGTCTGGCGTAAGTCTAGGGCTCATTTTCGCCCTGGACTGTTCCTCTGGGGCGATGCGACTGTCGTTCCAAGAGGAAGGAAATGCATGGGGAGCAAATCTCAGCAACAAGTTCAAGCACCGCCATCGGCCACTGTGGCAATTCTCGTCGTAATGTATATTGCAGCCTTTGTTGCCGCGTTTAACGAGAACATCATTAACGTGGCGTTGCACGACATTATGGCGGCCTTTTCGGTGAGTGCCACCACAGCGCAGTGGCTCGTTTCGGGCTACATGATCGTGACGTCGATCTTTACGGCCATCATGGCCTTCCTGTCCGGCCGTTTCTCGACGCGCAAGCTGCTGTTTTTCGCATGCGGATGCATGGTCGCCGGCGAAGTCCTGTGCCTGTTCGCTCCGTCGTTTAGCGTTTTGCTGCCAAGCCGTATTTTGCAGGCCGCGGGATCGGGCATCTTGTTCCCGCTCATGATGAACGTGGTGCTGTCTTGCGCCCCGCGCGAGAAGCTCGGTCTGTATCTGAGCCTGGGCGGTGCCTGCATTACGCTAGGGCCGGCGTTTGGACCCGTAATCAGCGGTCTTATGTGCACGTTGTTCGGCTGGAGGGCGGTGTTCGTAGTGCCGCTGGTGGGCGGTATTGTGGTCGCTGCGGCGGGCGTTAAGCTTGTTCAAAATGTCGGAGAGCGCTCGAGCACCACGCTTGATATTCTGTCGGTTGTTTTGCTCGCCGCCGGCATTACGGCATTTGTGTATTCCGTAGGCGAGTTCTCGACCAATCTGATTGCCGGCATCGTGGCTCTTTTCGCCGCCATTGTGCTACTCGGCCTGTTTGCGGCCCGTCAGCTCAAGCTCGAGCATCCGGTGCTCAACGTGCGCCCCATGGCGAGCGTTCGTTTTTGGCCTGCGTGTTTGCTTGTGGTGGTGTCGATGATGACGACGTTCTCGATGAGTGTTTTGTTGCCGCTCTATTTTGAGGGCGCATACGGCATGACCGCACTTGTTGCGGGCCTGCTCATTTTGCCGGCAATTGCCTGCAACGCCGTGACCTCGATTGTGGGCGGACGCGTGATGGACGCCCGTGGCGCATGGCCGCCGCTGCCGGTCGGCTTTGCCCTGATTGCCGTGGGGCTGATTTCCATTTCGATGACGGCGGCGAGCATGAACATCGGCGTCGTCGTGGCACTGACCGTTGTGGTGTATGCCGGAGTCGGTTTGGTGCTGAGCCCCTCGCAGACGGCCGGCTTGGAGACACTGCCTGCCGCTGAGCATCCTCACGGAACGGCATTGCTCAACACGTGGAACATGATTGCCGCATCGTTTGGCCCGTCGCTGTTTATCGGCCTGCTTTCGAGTTCTGCGGCGACTGCCGGCGCGGCTGGCGCTGCGACCGACGTTGCCCAGGCGATTGGATTTGCAACTGCCGTGCGCGTGGCGGCCGTGATTGCCGTGGTCGGGTTTGTGGCGTCGCTGGTGTACGCTCGTCGCGAGTCACACATGTCGCATTAATGTGTGCACATAGATTCTGCAGCTAGATTAGATGGCGACACCATAAACTAATGGACGTTTTGCCGAGAGGCATGAATGTTTAAAGCGCAAAGAGTGCGCGACGGGCCCCGCGAATGGGGCGATGATGCCCGAGAGGGCCAAGAAGGAGTCTCATGTCCGAGAACGAAGAGATCATGAACGAGACCGAGAACGAGACCATGACTGCCGAGGTCGAGGCAGTCGAGACCGTGGAGACCGAAGCTGCCGAGGTTGAGGCTGCTGACGAGGTTTCCGCCGAGGAGGAGGCCGAGGTTGTCGAGGCCGCCGTTGATTACGATGACGAAGAGCTGATGGACAAGATGCAGAAGGCCGCCCGCCTGCTGCGTAGCCGTCGCTTTGCTATTTCTAAGGAGGAGGAGGCCAAGGCCGAGCGCATGGCGAACATCGAGCGCGCCATCAAGCTTCTTGACCTCAAGCCCAAGATGGAGCAGAAGGAAATGTCCGACCTGCTGGGCATGCGCCTCCGTGAGCTCGATGGCCTGATGACCGAGGCCGAGGCTGCCGATCTGGTCGGCCGCATCGACGACGCCGAGGGCGATATGCGCAAGATCGTCGTCTTCGCTGCCGAGGATGCCGCTGAGGGCCTGGTCGAGCTTGCCAACAAGAAGGAGAAGCTCCTGCCCGAGCTTTCTTACGAGGAGGCCACCGAGCTGATGGCCGCTCTCGATAAGGTTATCGCTCCGCTCGTCGCCATGGGCCTGGACGAGGATCGCGGTCCTCGCGGCGGCCGTGACGACCGTGGTGGCCGTGGCGGCGACCGTGGCGGTCGCGGCGGCTTTGGCGATCGTGGTGGCCGTGGCGGCGACCGTGGCGGTCGCGGTGGCGATCGCGGTGGCCGCGGCGGCTTTGGTGACCGTGGCGGCGACCGTGGCGGTCGCGGCGGCTTTGGTGGCAACCGTGGTGGCTATGGCGACCGCGGCGGCAACCGTGGCGGCTTCGGCGGCAACCGTGGTA
>UQHY01000060.1:0-8558 GCA_900540975.1 uncultured Collinsella sp. | reverse complement strand
GCGCGTCGCCGACGAGCCGCTGATCGCCTCCTACATGAACTACCTGGTCACCAACTACGGCGTTATCGTCCCGCAGTACGGCGACGAGAACGACCAGCTTGCCATTGACACGCTCCAGAAGATCTACGACGAGGTCTGGGGCGAGGGCGTCTACAAATGCGTCGGCGTCCAGTCCGAGCAGGTCGTCTTCGGTGGCGGAAACATCCACTGCATTACTCAGCAGGAACCCTCGGCGTAACTGTCTGTCTTCCCGAGGCACGGCGCCTTCCCGTTCATTTTTCGCTTGCGTACCAAAGTACGCGGCGCTCCTCTTTCACGGGAATCTGCCGCACCTCAGAAACCCAGCCGGTCAAACGGACTGACGTAGCTAGTTACCGCATTAGTCATTGGTGCCAACCCTGGCAACGATGCAGGTCAAAAAACGTCAGCGAAAACCCGCCAGAGCGAGCAAGGTGCCTTGAAGCGAGGCGGCATTGACCTTTTGGTCATGCCGCCGAAGTTGAAAGGCAGATTGCCGCTCTGGCGGGCTTGCAGCGTCGAGCCGTTACGCGGTTTGGTAAAACCGCGTAACTAAATCCGCTCCGCGATCTCGTGGATGAGGTAGTCGGTCTTTTCCCAGCCCAGGCACGGGTCGGTGATCGACTTGCCAAAGACGCCGCCGTCGACCGGCTGGTTGCCGTCCTCCAGGTAAGACTCGATCATAAAGCCCTTGACCAGCTTGGAGATGGATTCGTTGCGGCGGCAACTGTCGAGCACTTCCTTGCAAATGCGATACTGCTCCAGCGGACGCTTACCCGAGTTGTCGTGGTTGCAGTCGATGACCGCTGCCGGATTGGCATAGCCGGCGTGCTCGGTATAGCGCTCGGCCAGGCGCTCGAGGTGCTCGTAGTGGTAGTTGGGGTAGGTGCGCCCATCGAGACCGATGTAGCCACGCATAACGGCGTGCGCGAGCGGATTGCCGCCGCACTCGACCTCCCAGTTGCGGAAGATGAAGCTCTGGTGCGCCTGCGCGGCGTAAATGGAGTTGAGCATAACGGTGGTAGAGCCGGCGGTGGGATTCTTCATGCCGACGGGCACCGAAATGCCGCTCGACACCAGGCGATGCTCCTGGTTCTCGACCGAGCGTGCGCCTACGGCAACATAGCTCAGCAGGTCAACGAGGTACTGGTAGTTGGATGGATAGAGCATCTCGTCGGCGGTGAAGAAGCCCGTTTCCTTAATAACGCGCAGGTGCATATGGCGGATGGCCTTGACGCCCTCGAGCAGGTCGTCGGGAGCCTCGGGGTTGGGGTTGTGCAGCAGACCCTTGTAACCGGTGCCCTTGGTACGCGGCTTATTGGTGTAGACGCGCGGAATGATGATGAGCTTGTCCTTGACCTCCTCGGCGATCTTGGCCAGTCGGTTCATGTACTCAAGCACCGAATCCTCGCGGTCGGCAGAGCACGGGCCGATGATGAGCACCTTGCGTGCGTCCTCACCGGTAAAGACTTTGGCGACCTCGGCGTCAAATGCCTGCTTTTTGGCGGTAAGCTCGGCAGAAAGCGGCATTTCCTCGCGGATCTCCATGGGGATCGGCAACTTGCGTTTGAATTCCATGGCCATAGGGGCCTCCTCAATCTATAGAAAGAGCAATAAGCGTACTGTTGAGTGTTCGGCATTATCCGCTGTCGCACGCTAAAGTGCAAGCCCTTGTTACCCCGAAACCTGCCAAAAAGGGACAGGTTTATTTTGGCAGGTTTTATCTGGGTAAACGTCGGCGGATGTCGGGAGGAAGTGGCACCGCGCGCGACCCTAAGGCTGTTGTCGGTTCCCCAGGAAACACCCTGTGGGCAAAAAATGCCAAATATGAGTACGGTTGCTAACCTAGTAACATATCAGTCTAGCAAGATAATAGACAAAGTGAAAAATATGTTCATTAACGTTGGCACACAGAAGCCCGCTAACGGGCGTTTTGATTAATTTGAAGGCGTATAGAGGCCGCAAGGAGGTCGTTTGAGGCGGTTTTGGCTGTTACCAAAAAGGTAACAGTACTCATATTTGCCATTTTTTGCCCACAGGGCTTCGAAGGGGCTGTCAATCAGGTCCCAGGGGAGGCGGCTCAAGGGCCGTAGAACAAAAACGGGGGCGCAGGTTGTCCAGCGCCCCCGTTCTCGGGCGTTATTCGTTCCCTGCGGCAGAATTTACGCCGCCTCGTCGAACTGCGAGTTGTACAGGTCGGCGTAGAAGCCGCCTTGGGCGAGCAGCTCGTCGTGCGTGCCCTTCTCGACGATGTCACCGTCGCGAATCACCAAGATCACGTCGGCGTTGCGGATCGTGGACAGGCGGTGCGCGATAACAAAGCTGGTACGGCCCTGCATCAGCGCATCCATGGCACGCTGAATAAGCTCCTCGGTACGGGTATCGACGTTGGAGGTCGCCTCGTCCAGAATCAGCGCCGGGCGGTCGGCCAAAATGGCACGGGCGATGGTCACGAGCTGGCGCTGACCCTGCGACAGGTTGGTGCCCTCCTCGTTGATCATAAAGTCGTAGCCGCCGGCGAGCGTATGGATAAAGTGATCGCAGCGTGCGGCGCGTGCAGCGGCCTCGACCTCGTCATCGCTTGCATCGGGGCGTCCGTAGCGGATGTTCTCGCGGATGGTGCCGTTAAACAGCCAGGTGTCCTGCAGCACCATGGCAAACTCGCCGCGCAGCGCCGCGCGATTCCAGTCTCGCACGTCGACACCCTCGACGCGCAGCGAACCGCCGTCCACATCGTAAAAGCGCTGCAGCAGCTTAATGAGCGTGGTCTTGCCAGCGCCGGTGGGACCGACGATGGCGATGGTCTGGCCGGGCTGCGCCTCGCAGCTAAAGTCGTGGATGATGGTCTTGTCGGGCGTGTAGCCAAACTTCACATGGTCAAATTCCACGTGGCCGGGACGCTTTTCGGGAATTTGCGCGTCGGCCTTCTGCTCCTCCTCGGGCGCGGCCAGGAACTCAAAGACGCGCTCGGTGGCAGCGGCCATCGACTGCATCGTGTTGCTCACGTTGCCCAGCTGCTGCACCGGCTGCGTAAAGTTGCGCACGTACTGGATAAAGCTCTGGATGTCGCCGGGCGTGGCGTTGCCGGTCAGCGCGAGCTGCGCGCCCACTACGACAACGCCCACGTAACCCATGTTGCCTACCAGGCTCATAAGCGGCATCATCAGGCCCGACAGGAACTGCGAGCGCCAGCCACTAATAAACAGGCGGTCGTTTTGACGGTCGAACTCCTCGATCGAAGCTTCGGCGCGGTCGAACACCTGAATGACGTTCTGGCCGGCAAAATCCTCCTCGATAATGCCGTTGACGGCGCCCAGAACCTGCTGCTGCTCGCGGAAGTACGGCTGCGAGAAGTGAATCATCACCATCAAGATAATCGCGGCGGCCGGCAGCGTGAGCACGGTGACGCCGGTGAGCGGCAGGCTGATCGAAAGCATCATGACGAGCACGCCGATAATCTGCGTGACGGACGTAATAAGCTGTGTCACGCTCTGGTTGAGCGACTGGCCGAGCGTATCGACGTCGTTGGTGATGCGGCTGAGCACATCGCCCTTGCTGTGTCCGTTAAAGTAGCTCATCGGCACGACGGCGATCTTGGCGGCGATCTCCTTGCGCATGCGGTAGCAGATCTTTTGCGTGACACCGGTCATGAGCCAGCCCTGGATCAGGCTGCAGGCAGAGCTCGCCAGGTACAGGCAGAGCAAAAAGCCGAGCGTCTTGGCGATCCAGTTAAAGTCGACATCGCCGGTGCCGTTGACCTTGGCAACCAGGCCCTCGAACAGCTTGGTCGTAACCTGACCGAGCACCTTGGGTCCCACAATATTAAAGATGACCGAGCACACGGCAAAGGCGACGGCGGCAAACACGGCAATCTTGTGCTGGCCGATATAGCCGAGCAGCTGCCTCATGGTGCCCTTAAAGTCCTTGGCCTTTTCGCCGCGACGCATGCCACCCATGCGGCCCATGGGACCACGCTGACGAGTGGGCTTGGGAATTTGAGTCTTGGTCTCGTCTGCCATTAGCGCTCGCCTCCTTCCATAACGGCTGCAATCTCTTCTTGGGTAAGTCCCAGCTCCTCGGCGGAAAGCTGCGACTGTGCGATTTCCAGGTACGCCGGGCAGCTGCGCAGCAGCTCCTCGTGCGTACCGGTGCCCATCACGTGGCCGTCGTCGAGCACGATAATCTGGTCGGCGTGCATGATGGTCGCGATGCGCTGGGCCACGACCACGAGCGCGGCGTCGGTAACGTTTTTGGCCAGCTCCTCGCGCAGGCGCGCGTCGGTCTTGTAGTCAAGCGCGCTAAACGAGTCATCGAACACCACGACCTCGGGCTTTTTGGCCAGGGCGCGGGCGATGGCCAGGCGCTGGCGCTGACCGCCCGAGACATTGGAGCCGCCCTGGCTGATGGGGGAGTCGTAGCCGCCCTCGCGCTCGGCGATAAAGTCCTCGGCCTGGGCGATGCGTGCCGCCCGGTACATGTCCTCGTCGCTCACCATGTCGCCGGCAAACTTAAGGTTGCTCTCGACGGTGCCCGAGAACAGGCGTCCCTGCTGCGGGATATAGCCAATGCGGCGGCGCAGCTCGGAAAGGGTCATGTCGCGCACGTCAATGCCGTCGAGCGAAATGCTGCCGCCCGTGACGTCGTACAGGCGCGGAATCAGCTGCACGAGCGTGGACTTGCCCGAGCCCGTGGAGCCAATGATGCCGAGCATCTGACCGGCATGCGTGGTGAAGTTCACGCCGCTGATGACATCGGCGCGGGCATCGGGATACTGGAAGCTCACGTCGCGGAAGGTGAGCTCACCGCGCGGCGCGCTGGCCGCGGGCAGTTTGGGCGAGGCGGGGTCGTTGATGCTCGTGGGGCAGGTGATGACCTCTTCCACGCGCTCGGCTGCGACCTCGGCACGGGGCAGGATGACCGAAACCATGGTGAGGATCATAAACGCCATGACGATCTGCATGGTGTAGGAGATAAACGCCATCATGTTGCCGACCTGCATCACGCCGTCGGACACGCCCTGCGCGCCAAACCAGACGATAAGCACGGTGATGCAGTTCATGACGAGCATCATGAGCGGCATCATAAAGCTCATGGCGCGGTTGGTGTAGAGCTGCGTGGTCATTAGGTCGAGCGAAGCCTTGTCAAAACGCTCGAGCTCATGCTCCTCGCGGTTGAACGAACGGATGGGCATCAGGCCATCGAGCAACTCGCGGGCGGTAAGGTTCACGCGGTCCACAAAGCTCTGCATCTTTTTGAACTTGGGCATGGTGAGGCCCATGAGCACGCCGACAACGGCCGAAACCGCGATGATGGCCACGGCAATGGTCCACTCCAGGCCGGTGTGGTTGGCCAGGACGCGCATGACGGCGACGATGCCCATGACGGGGGCCATCAGGCACATGCGGATAAACAGGGTTGCGGCCATCTGGATCTGCTGAATGTCGTTGGTGCAGCGGGTGATGAGCGAGGCCTGGCTAAACTTGCCCACCTCGGCCGGCGAGAAGTGCATAACCTTGTTGAAGGTCTCGCGGCGCAGGTCGCGGGCGATGGAGCAGGCGGTGCGCGAAGCCACGGCACCGGTCAGGATGGTGGCGACGAGCGACACCAGGCACAGGCCGAACATCGTGGTCGCCATGCGGCTCAGGTAGGCGTTCTGCACGTCGGCGGGGTCGATGCCCTGTGCCTTGTACTCGTCCTGTACATAGCTCACGGCGCGCTGGGTCACGATGGAGCCCGACATGGAGCCCATTTTGTCCGCCATATCGTTGGCGCCCTCGACGAGCTTGCTTTGGTCTACCAGACCGCCCTCGACACCCAGGCGCAGGCTCTTCATGGTGATCTTACCGCCGTCGGCATCAATCTGCTTTTGCATGTTCTGCGCCGCTGCGGCCTTCTGCTGCATCTCGGCGAGCTGCTCGGGCGCCATCGCTGCCATTTGCTCGGGGGTGGGCGTGGCCTGGGCAGCGTTGTCGTCTTTCTCGCTGGACGAGCCCATCATGTCGCCCATGGAGTCGGTGTCGATGCCCTGGTCGAGCGAAAGAACGACGGTCTCGGGCAGGCTCATAATGTCGGCAATCTTGCCTCCATCGGCACGCTCTTCCTCGGTGCCCCTGTACGTTCGAATGCTGTTTTTGTCAGCCTTGCTAAACACGGCCTCCACAGCCTTGGCGTCCTTGGCGCTCATAAAGAGTTCGAGGTCGTCGAGCGATTCGGCGCGAATGGTGTCGGGCACGGGCGAGGCGATGCCGCCTTGCTGCACGCCCACGTCGACGATATCGCTCATGTAGGTAGGCAGTGCCAGATCGGCGTTGCAACTGATTACGATAAGTACGATAGCTGCGAACAGTGCCAGGATATGCTTTTTAAAGAGCTTGAGAATCCTCACTCGGCATCTCTCCTTTCTTGATTGCGGTCGATAATTTTGTTGGCACGCCTTAGAAGACGCACCATCTCTTGGGTATCTGTTTCGCCGAGCTGCTCGAGGAAGGCCGCGGTGCGGTTCTCGAATTCCCGACGTTTGATTTCGAGATCCTGAAATCCCTTGTCGGTCACTATGACGTGTACGCGACGACGGTCAGTCTTTGAGTGCTCGCGCTCGACCCAGCCCTTGGCCTCGAGGGCGCGTAGGATATTGGCGATGCGGGCGCTCGAGACCCAGGCGCGATCAGCGAGTTCGCTCGGCGTGAGCGAACCGCCGGCGAGTATGAGGGCGCGCATGACGGCCATCTCGCCGCCGAGGGCTTTGTCCGCAAAGCGCGAAATGCGCTGATGCATGCTGCCGAACTCGGTAAGGAGCTGACGCCCAAGCTCACGGAAATCGGTATCTTCCACCGAAAACCCCTAACACTAGAAACTATTTCCGGTGAAAGATGATACCCCAGCTCAACCATCCCATTCGGTAGATTTCTAGGCATGTCCCAAAAATCTACTTGGCCGCTAGGAAATATAAAGAGTGCATAAAGACTTAAAATCATTCAATTGCTGAAGCGTTTCAAAGAACTATTATGCACGCGGTTAGGCGAGGGGTTGTCACCACCATGACGACTGGGACTCATATAATCGCCACATGCGATGCTCCAACTTCCCGCAAGGAGACACCTTACATAAAGGGGGATGGAGTCATGGCATTTGACTTCACGGGCAAGACCGCGATTGTCACGGGCGGCACTCAGGGCATTGGCCTCGAGATCGCCAAGGGCATCGTCGCGGGCGGCGGACATGTCGCGCTCATCGCAAGGAACGCTGCTAAGGGCGAGGCCGCTGTGGCCGAGCTTGGCGAGGGAAACAAGTTCTATCAGCTCGATGTCGCCGATGCGCCCAAGGCGCGCGAGACCGTCGAGCAGATTTTTACGGACCTGCCGCAAACCAACATCCTGATCAACTGCGCTGGCGTCATCAGCACCAAGAAGTTCGACGAGATCGATGACACCGAGTGGCGTCGCACCATCGACATTAACCTCAACGGTACCTTCACTATGATGAACGCCGTGTACCCGCACTTTAAGGCGGCCCATGCCGGTACTATCGTCAACGTGAGTTCCGTTGCGGGCAAGATCGGCGGTGGCCTGCTCGGCACCGCTGCCTACGCCAGCTCCAAAGCAGGTGTTAACGGTCTAACCAAGGCAGTCGCCAAGGAAGGCGGCAAGTTTGGCGTTCGCTGCAACGCCGTGTGCCCGTCGCTCACGTTGACCGATATGACCTCGATTCTCTCTGACGAGAACTCTCAGCGCATCATCAACGGTATTCCTCTGGGCCGCGCCGCCCAGGCCAGCGAGCCTGCGCAGATGGTGCTGTTCTTCGCTTCCGACCTCGCCAGCTTCGTGAACGGCGAGATTGGTGACTGCGACGGCGGCATCGTCCTGGACGGGTAATACCCCACGACGATTGTTCGGCGACGGCTCCTGCGACTCGGGACCGTCGCCTTCTTTCTGATATAGGCGCGTGCGACTACGATTCGCATGCATCCAAAGGAGATATATATGAGTGAATCGACCGCGGTGGAGGCGCCGGCGGCAAAGGATCCGTTCTTTAAGATGTCCTCCATCCCGGGCGCCAATATTTTGGTGCCGCTTCTGTTGGGCTGCCTGCTCAACACGCTATTCCCCGACCTGTTCAAAACGCTCGGCAGCTTTACGCTTGGCATGACCCAGCAGGGTGCAGGCCCGTTCGTGGGCGCCTTTTTGCTCATCGTCGGTACGACGATTTCGTTTAAGAGCGCTCCTGCCGCCGCTGCCCGCGGCGCCATCATCATCGCCGTCAAGCAGATCGTGGTCGTTGCCGTGTCGCTGCTCATCCTTTATGTGTTCAACGACAACCTGTTTGGTATCTCTGCCATGGTGATGCTGGCCGCTTGCACGGGTGCCAACAACGCTATGTACGCTGGACTGATGGGCACCATGGGCAACGAGGCCGAGCGTGGCGCCGTCGCAATCACCACGCTCGTTGTCGGCCCTCCGGTCACGATGATCGTACTCGGCGCCGCCGGTCAGGCTCCGATCGGCTGGTCGCTCCTTTGGCCCGCACCGCCCCGCCGGCGCAGC
>UQHY01000059.1:0-9302 GCA_900540975.1 uncultured Collinsella sp. | reverse complement strand
GCGACTACTTGGGGGCGCGGGGGGCGCGGGGGGGCCGCGCCCGCCTCGAGCGAGCGGGCATTGAGCGCGTCGACCTTACGCTCGCGAATGGAAGCATGGGCCTCCTGGCGGGCAGCACGATCGGCAGAATCTGCCGCTGCCACGCGCACGTGGTCGCCAATGACGCCTGCATTTTCGGGCGCCGCGGTCAGCGATTCCTCAAAGGTAATGCCCTCATCGCCAAAGGTGAGCTCCATCGACTCGCGCGCACCGCGGTCGGGGATGGCAAACACGCAGGCATAGCGCTTGCCCACGACTTCCTGAATGCGCGTCATAAAACGGTTGTCCGAGCCTGCGATAGCAGGCTGCTCAATCTTGAGCTCGGCCGTCACCGCACCGCCGGCACGGATGAGGCTCACATAGTTCAGGCGCTGCTGAGCACCAAAATCGAGCTGCTGGGCACGTACATACAGGCCATCCAGTCGGTCAATCCCCGCCTCGCCGGCACGCGCCTCGATATCCTCGTAGGCGCGCAGGCAGTCGTCGAACAGCGAGCGCGGCTCGGACAGGACCACGAGCGCCTTGCCGCTCACGTGCGCCAGCGGGCTCACGGTCTGGCCGTACATCACCGGCAAAAAGCGGTCGAGCTCGGGCGTGACGATGCGTGCATCCACCATCTCGAGCAGCGCCGCCAGCTTGCTATCGTCCTGGCTGGCGCGATAGAGCGCCACATGCATGTTGTGGACCGCATCGTCGGTAAGCGCCAGCTCACGGCAGGGGAAGATCTCGATACTGTCCTCGTTGCCGATGGTCTGCCCCGTTGAGCTCACCATGCGGCGGATGCGGTCGATCTCGTCGCCGAAGAACTCGATACGCACGGGCGCCTTTTCCTGTGCGGGGAACACCTCGACGGTGTCGCCGTGCACGCGGAACAGGCCGGGCGCGTCGGCGGCGCCGGCATTGGTGTAGCCCATGCCCACCAGGCGCTGCGGTACCTCGTCAAAAGGAATCTCCTCGCCCACCGCAAAAGTGGTGGACTCCCAATAGCGACTCTCGACCGGCGGCACGCAGCGCAGCAGCGCACGGGCCGAGGCAACCATGATGCAGTTGTCCCCGCGCACGATGCGCCCCAGAGCCTCGCAGCGCTGCGCCACCACGGCATCGTCGGGCGCCTGCTCGCGCCACGGATAGTCCTTGCGCTCGGGAAAACGGCACACGTGCGCTAGGCCCACGTAGGCGGCAAGGCTGCGCGCGGCGCGATCGGCCGCATCCTCGCCACTCACAATGTAGACCGTCGGGCGCGGACGGCGCGCAAACTGGGCGGCCGCCATAAGCGTGCGGCCCGACTGCGACACAGCCAGCGTCACATCCTCGCCGGCATCGAGCCCGGCCTCGACGGTCTGCAGTGCCTCGGCAGTGTAGAGCTGCGCGGCTATACGGTGAATGAGCATGCTGTTCCTCCGGCATTGCAACGCCAAAAGCCCGCCGAGGCAAGCTCGGCGGGTCGTACGTCAAATACATTGTCTGTCATGGTAACGCATGGAGAGGACTCCGGCTCAAGGGCAAACCCAGCCCCGCAAAAAACGCCAGACGAAAATGCGTTCCGCCCTACCCCGCCACGCGCACGCTGGGACACAAATCCGCCAGCGGACACTCGTCGCACTTAGGCTTGCGGGCGTCGCAGACCTCGCGGCCAAAGGTGATCCACTGGTGGTTGACCGACTCCCAATACTCGTGCGGCAGAATCTTGAGCAGATCTTGCTCAGTCTTGAGCGGCTCTTTGGCATGCGTCTTGGGACTCAGCATCAGGCGGTGCGCGATGCGGTTGACGTGCGTATCGACCGCGATGCCCTCGACAATGCCAAACCCCACGTTGAGCACGATGTTCGCCGTTTTGCGCCCCACACCCGGCAGCTTGACGAGCTCCTTCATGTCGGCCGGTACCTCGCCGCCGTAATCGGTGACGATCATCTGCGCGGCCTCCACGGCGTGCTTGGCCTTGCTCTTATAAAAGCCGAGTGACTTAATGGTACCGGCCACATCGGCCACGCTCGCCCCCGCCATGGCCTCGGGCGTGGGCCACTGGGAAAACAGCTTCGGCGTCACCTTGTTGACCTGCGCGTCGGTCGTCTGCGCCGAGAGCAGCACCGCGACGAGCAGCCTAAAGGGATTCTCGTGGTCCAAAAAGCACTCAACCGGGCCATAGCGACGGTTGAGGCGCTCGCACACCTCAACGGCGCGCTCGCGTTTGGCGGCATTGGTCTCGCGTGGCATAACAACTCCTCGGCTCGGCGGCGTAACAAACCTATGGGCACGATTGTCCCACGTATGGGGTCTTTACGCCTCCAAAAATGCGCCGGTCTGGCGGCCCCACAGGCTTGCGTACTCGCCGCCCGCCTCGACAAGCTGCGCATGCGTACCGTCCTCGACAATCTCGCCGTCCGCCAGCACCACGATGCGGTCGAGCGCCGCCACGGTGGACAGGCGATGCGCCACCACAATGGAGGTACGACCGCGCATTAGGTTCTCGAACGCCTCCTGCACCAGCGCCTCGGACTCGCTATCCAAGGCAGACGTCGCCTCGTCGAGCACCAGAATCGGCGCGTCGGTCAGGATAGCGCGGGCGATGGCCACGCGCTGGCGTTGACCGCCCGAAAGCTTAACGCCGCGCTCGCCCACCATGGTGTCAAAGCCATGGGGCAGACGGTCGATAAACTCCAGGGCATTTGCCAGGCGCGCGGCCTCTCGGATCTGCTCGTCGGTGGCGTCGGGGCGTCCGTAGGCGATATTCTCGCGAATGGAGCGATGGAACAGCAGCGCCTCCTGCGGCACGTAGGCAACCTGGCGGCGCAGACTCTGCTGCGTACAGCGCGAGACGTCCTGGCCGTCCACGAGCACGCGGCCGCCCTGTACGTCGTCCAGGCGCAGCAACAGCTTGGTGAGCGTCGTCTTGCCCGAACCCGATTTGCCCACCAGGCCCACGCGCTGGCCCGCCGCAACATGAAGCGTCAGGTCGTCGAACACGCTCTCGCCTGCCGCGGCGTCACGGTATGCAAAGCTCAGGTGCTCAAAATCAATCGCGCCCTCGCTTACTTTAAGCTCGGGAGCGTTCTCATCGTCCGCCACCAGACGCGGCTCGTCCAGCACGCGCGTCATCTCGGCCGCATCACCGAGCGCGCGGTTGATGCGCTGCATCATGGAGCTTACGTAGTTCAGACGCATGGTGAGGTTGTACGTATAGGTAAAGATCATGACGAGCGCGCCGGCAGAGATGCCAAACCACGCGTTGCCGCCCGCGACGAACACGCTCACCACGGCCATGGTAATGACGATAAGGCCCGAGGTCGTAAAGTTGCGCTGCATCATGGCGTGCATCGAAACCGTTTCGGCATCGCGCGCGGCGCGGTCAGCGGTATCGAACAGGTCGCGCTCAAAGTCCTCGCGCCCGCAAGTCTTGACGGCCAGGATGTTCGTGACCGCGTCGGACAGCACGCCCGACAGCTTGTTCTGAGCGGCGGACGTCGCGGCCGAAAGCGGCATGATGCGCTTGTACATAAGCCAGACAAACGCGATGTAGACGACCATGATACCCACCAGGATCACGGTAAATGTGGGCACCACCGGGGCGAGCGCCGCCACCGTGCAGACAACCGAGGTGATGGTGGGAATGAGCGAATACACCGTCACGTCTACCAGCCCCGTATAGCCGCTCATAAAACGACTCGTCTGGCTCACAAGCGATCCGCCAAAGCGGCTGGTATGGAATGTCATGGATTGATTGGAGAGCGTGTCAAAGCACAGGCGCGCCAAGTGATAGTTGCCCGCAATCTCGAGCTTGTAGACGGTGTAGTCCTGCAGCTTGGAGAGGATCTGGCCCACTAGATTAACGAGCACGAGCGCCAGAATGTAGGGGCCAAAGACCTCGAGTACTTGATCGCCCGCCACGGAACCCGCTTGGACGCGGTCGACGATAAGGGCCATCACGTAGGTGTTGGCAAACGTGAGCAAAAAGATGTAGCCCGCCGACGAGAACACCGAAAGGAAGACGATCAGCGGCTGCGTGCGCGTGACGTCCCAAAAACGCTGCAGTGTGCGGCGCACGGTGGAACATTTGAGCGGACTGGTGCTTCTCTGAGACATGAGCTTCCTTTCGCGTCTGATAGGGCGAAACGCCATTGTTGCACACTAAAGCGCACTTCAGGCAAGCACGATGCGAAAAGTGCCCGCACCGTGCTTGCGCAGGCGCCCCGCCGTCAGGTGCAGCTAGTCCTCGTCTTTTTGGTCTGCGAGCAGCTCCGCGGATGTGAGCCCCAAGATCTCGTCGGCCTCCTTGGCATCTTCCAGGGCGTCGATGTCCTTGAGTTTGCGCTCCATAACGTTGGTGCGCGTGGTGATGATGCCCTCAACCGTTTTACCCGCGGTCTCGATCTGCTGTTGGGCGCGGCGCAGCGCCGCCTGATAACGCGGCAGCTCGGCCTTGACGGCGGAAAGCACGCGCAGCACGTCGTCGGTACGTTTTTGCAATTTAAACGTCTGGTAGCTCATCTGCAGGCTGTTGAGGATGGCCGCCATGGTGCTGGGGCCGGCAACGTTGACGTGATAGTCGCGGCCCAGGGTCTCGATAAGCCCGGGACGGCTGACGACCTCGGCGTACAGCCCCTCAAACGGAACGAACATGATGCCAAAATTGGTCGTCGCGGGCACGCTCAGGTACTTTTCGCAGATGTCCTTGGCCTCACGCTTTACCATAGCATCGAGCGTCTTGCGCGTAGCGGCAACAGCCTCAGCGTCACCCGACTCCTGGGCGTCGAGCAGGTGCTCGTACGCGTCGCCCGGGAATTTGGAGTCGATTGGCAGCAGCACGGGATCGCCCTCGTCTACCGGCAGCTTGACGGCAAACTCAACGCGCTCCGAGGCGCCGGGCTTGGTGGCGACGTTTTCCAGATACTGGTCGGGCGTAAGGATGTCCGCCAGGATTGCACCCAACTGTACCTCGCCCAAAATGCCACGCGCTTTTACATTGCCCAGCACGCGTTTGAGGTCGCCCACGCCGGTGGCAATGGACTGCATATCGCCCAAACCCTTGTACACAGCCTCGAGCTGGTCGCTCACCTGCTTAAACGATGCAGACAGGCGATCGTTGAGCGTGCGGGAGAGTTTCTCGTCCACAGTCGCGCGCATCTGATCGAGCTGCACGTTGTTGTCCTTGCGGATGGCGCCCAGCTGGGCATCGACCGTCTCGCGCACCTTGTCCAAGCGGTGCTCGATGCCCTCGCGGTTGGCACCGAGCTGTTGGGCCGTCTCGCGGCGCAGGTCATCCATACGGTCGCCAGCCTGCGAGAACTCACGCGCGATGGTCAGGTAGCGCTGCTGCCCTACGGCCGCATCGGTCGTCTGCTGCTGCGCGATGGCATTTGCCGTACGGCGGGTTTCTGCCAACGCGACGTTCAGGGTGTCGAGCGCGTTGTTGGCCTGCTCGAGCGCGGTCAGCATCTCTGCCCCGCTATCGCCGCGCTCCTGCAGCTCGGCACGAAGGCCCTTAAGCTGCAGGGCACAAGCCACAGCAACCCCCACCGCCACCAAGGCGATCACAACAAGCGCAATATCAATAGCAGACATAGACTCCGCCCAACAAACCTCATCGACTATCAATCAAAACCGCGATCAATCTTACCCCGCCACACGCACCGGGCGCTCCACGGCAATCGGGCAAATGGATTTTGGGCCACAGGCATCAAAACGCTAACTCTCCCAGCCGGCGCGGATGGTTGTTATGACATCGCCCAGGCGCTGGCCGAGAGCTGCCAAGTGCTCAAGCACCTCGCTGGGCGAGGCGCCGTTGAGAATGCACGTGAGGGCATACGAGGCCAAGAAGATTGCCGCGAGTCCCAACGGGATCAACACGATCATCGCCAGCGTACGCAGGCGCTGGGCCCAGCGACGGCGACGCGCACGACGTTTATCGAACGCGAGCTCCTGGGCATATGAATCCTGCTGTACGGAATAGGCCCCTGGGTCCACCTCACCCGCAGACGATACCGCGGGCGCGGCGTTTTGCGCAGGAGGCTGGACGGCCGCCCCCTGCATTTGCATCTCCATAAGCCGTTGCTGCTGGCGCAACATGCGTTCGGCTTGTTGCTGCGGAGTCTCAAGAAACAGATCCATGCTGGCCTCCAAAATCGGAGCATTCGACGCTTACGACCAGCATCCCGCACCACCATGGCCGCGACAACGCAATCGCCGGCAATAGTCACAAAGTTTCTTTTGCCCAAAACCTGTCGAAAACCTCAACAACTCTCCTACCAGCACTTTCTCTGAGCTTTTTTCGCCAGCAATCTTTTGCCCTTCCGCCCTTGTGCCAACCGACCAAAACCTAACCAAAAGCTTGACGGAAATTGTGAAGACCGAGACCCCAAACAAAACGTGCCGCCCCCATAAGGGGCGGCACACAAACTTCTAATCAGCTTTTCAGTAACGAGCACGCGACGACCCAACGCCGGGGCGCGGGACGGGAGGCCGGATTGCCTTCCCTCAACGCGACCCTGCGGAGCCGTGAGCGGGGAGGGAAGGCAATCCGGCCTCCCGTCCCGCGCCCCGCAGCAGCCAGCGCCACGCGCTAGTAGTTCACCACCTGCTCCTCAAAGTAAGCCTTCGGGTGGTTGCACACCGGGCACACCTCGGGCGCCTCGGCACCAACATGCAGGTGCCCGCAGTTCAGGCACTTCCACACCTTTACGCCCTCGCGCTCAAACACCTCGCCCGATTCAATGCGCTCGACGAGCTTGTTGTAGCGCTCCTCGTGAGCCTTCTCCACGGCACCGACGCCACGGAACTTCTCGGCGATCTCGGCAAAGCCCTCCTCCTCGGCGGTCTTGGCAAACTCGTCATACATCGTGGTCCACTCATAGTTCTCGCCCGCGGCGGCGTCACGCAGGTTGTCCAGAGTGCCCGGAACGGCGCCGTCGTGCAGATACTTAAACCACAGCTTGGCATGCTCGGACTCGTTGCCCGCCGTCTCGGCAAAGATATTCGAGATCTGAACGTAGCCGTCCTTTTTGGCCTTGGATGCATAGTAGCGATACTTGGTGTGTGCCTGGGACTCACCGGCAAAAGCGGTCTCGAGGTTCTTCTTGGTCTGAGAGTTCTCAAAATCCATAGGTGTACTTCCCTTCAACACATGCCGCCCATAGGCTTTGAGCGGCCTTGTCTTTAGGATGCCCTCAAGCCGCGAATTTAAACCTTACAATCCCGTTCTTCGGATTTGGGCGGGCTACACACTCAACCAACGATCACCCTCGGAGCGGCAAAAGCCCTCGCGCTCCAGATCGGCAAGAATACTTGCGACCAGCTCGCGCTCGACCGGCTCTCGGCCTGCTGCCGTCTCCATCTCGTTAACGCCTGCAACGGCTTCATCGAGCGTAATACCCGCCGGCTGCCCATCGCGCACTGCCAGCAGCATGCGCACAATGTAGGCGCGCTTTTGGCGACGCGAGCCCTCAAACTTGGACTGACGACTATAGCCCGCCGACCGCCTGGACGGATTGGGCAGCGTCTTTTTAAGATACGCGCCGTAAT
The DNA here is from genome assembly GCA_900540975.1 of uncultured Collinsella sp. Classification (GTDB taxonomy): domain Bacteria; phylum Actinomycetota; class Coriobacteriia; order Coriobacteriales; family Coriobacteriaceae; genus Collinsella. The sequence goes on along the minus strand of UQHY01000059.1, from coordinate 1,748 downwards.
CCAGCAACGCGTAATACCACGCGCGCGGCGTGTCGGCATCGTCTTGAGGCGCGGCAAAGGGCGCAATCTCATCCGCCGCCGCACCGGGGGCCGCCGGACAGGCAGCTTGAATCAGCGGCACCAGCTCGCGATCGGGAACGGCCGGCACATCGGGAAAGAAATGATGCAAAAAGACCGTGCGCACGTTGGTCTCCAGATACACGCCCGGAAGATCGAATGCAAACGAACGGATGCCCTGCGCCGTTGCCGGGCCAATACCGGGCAGCGCGACCAGATCGTGCGTCTCACGCGGAAACTCCCCATCCCAGTCCTCCACAACGCACTGTGCAGCCCTGTGAAGCGCCAGGGCGCGGCGATTGTAGCCCATCCCCTGCCACGCATCCAAGACATCGGAAGGGGCGGCCTGAGCAAGCGCCCGGACAGTCGGAAAGCGATCGAGCCACGCCGGCATGCGCGTCTCCACGCGCGGCACCTGTGTCTGCTGCAGCATGACCTCGGAGAGCCAGATGATATACGGGTCGCGCGTGCGGCGCCACGGAAGGTCGCGATAGCGCAGGACCCCTTCCGAACGAATCATCGAACGAAAGGGGTCCTGAATCATGGCAATGCTCCTTATGCGGCGCTATTCCTCCCGGCAAGCGTACGCGCAGGCAGCGTACTCGGGAAACGCATCGCGATCGGCGAACTTGGGATCGACGGCCGGGAACCGGCGATGGGCGACGATATCGCCGAGCGAAACGGAATCGAGATAGTCGCGCATCAGCGCCTGGGCTCCGGCCCACAGGGGATGATAGCAGCACGTGCCCATGCGCGCACAGTCGCCATCGGGCGCGGTGCAGTCGTTCATAACCATGGGACCCTGAACTGCCTCTACAACCTGACGAATCGTGACGTCGTCGGGGCTCACCTTAAGGCGCATGCCGCCATGAACACCACGCAGGCTCTCCACAATGCCGGCCTGAACCAAGCCGTGCTGGATCGAACGGGCAAATGAATACGGAACATTGACCTCTTCGGCAGCAGTGCGAACAGAAAGCAACCGCTCCGGCTCCTCGGCAAGCATCGCAAGCATGCGAAGGGCATAATCAGTCTTCCTCGATATGTCCATGTTTCCCCTTTCAAGGAATACGAACAGCTCGAACGAGCTCCGGGGCTGAGCTTGTGTCGAGACGCCAAATGACCGCCTGAACAACCAAATTATAAATTGGGTGTCCACTGAATGCCGCACTTGAAGACTGGCTGAATCAGGTACGACCTACAGTGAAATTTAGTATAGCCTAACCCCCCTGTTTCATTGAACAGATGTTGCGCAACAAACCCCCTCCGTTTGGATACACATATTAGTAGAGGCTGGCTCGCTCGTTGCAAATGCGGTGATTTGGATAAAGAGGCATGTAAGATCGATGACCTATTAAACGCAAAAAGCCACGTCCGAAGACGTGGCTTTAATTGCGTTGGCGGGAAGTACGGGGCTCGAACCCGCGACCTCCGACGTGACAGGCCGGCGCTCTAACCAAACTGAGCTAACTCCCCAGGCAGTCGTTCGCGTTTGTTTCCGCTCGCGTGCGCTGCGGGGATTAGTATACACAGAAGTCTGTCCGCCGCGCAACAACTTTTTTGAAAAAGTTTTTCGGTCCCTCCGGGAGGGTCTCCGGGGCCGGCTGGCGCGGGTTGAGTTTGCTGCTCTACAGTCCTGCGCAAGACGGAAAGCACATTAAGTGCTTTCCTTTGCGTGCGGAACTCGCGAC
>UQHY01000058.1:0-9428 GCA_900540975.1 uncultured Collinsella sp. | reverse complement strand
TACGGCGCCGACATGACGTGGCTGGGGCTTACCCCCCCCCCGACGCGCGCTTGCGCATATTGCCTTCTATGAGGCGAAGCGCTACGACATCAAGGGGAAGAAGCATATTACTACCCGAAGAGGACTCCTTGCCAAAGCCCTTTGAGGTCGGGCGGCATTATTGAGTGTGGGCGTTATCGTAGGTATTTTTGATTTCTTCCGGCAAATTGTCGGGAATCAGCGCCTTCACTCTATCCTCGTTGCCATCTTGGATCGCCTGCTCGTAGTACCAGCATTTGAACTTCAACATGTCCAGCGCGCGGTTCATCTTCGCGATCTCCGACTCCATGTGGGCCTTTCGCTCCTCGAACATGGCCTTGCGCTTGGGGTATGTCGATGGGCCTTCCGCACACCATTCCATGAACAGTCGGATGTCCTTGATCTCCATCCCAGCCTTCTTTAAGCATTCAATGACTCGAAGCGACTCGAGTTCCGTATCGCCGAATCGGCGAATGCCGGACGTCCGTTCCAGCCCCGGGAACAATCCCTGCTTGTCGTAATAACGCAGCGTGGAAACGGGCAGACCGAACATCTCCGCCACCTGTCCGATTGTGTACATGGTCCCTCCGGATAAATCTGGAATTTACTCCTTGACCTAAAGTTAGGTTTAGGTATTACCGTTATTTTCGTCAATATATATAAGGAGTGCAAGGGGTATTCCGTAATGAGCAAAACGGTTTTGATAGTCTCTTCAAGTCCTCGAAAGAATGGCAATTCCGAGACGTTGGCGGACGCATTCGCCAAAGGTGCGCAGGAAGCGGGGCACAGCGTGGAGACCGTGCGCCTGCGCGAAAAGCAGCTCGGCTTCTGCAAGGGCTGCCTTGCCTGCCTAAAGCTGGGGCGCTGCGTCATCCAAGACGATGCCGTGGAAATTGCCGCCAAAATGCACGATGCGGATGTGTTGGTGTTCGCAACGCCCGTCTACTACTACAGCGTCTGCGGCCAGCTCAAGACCATGCTGGACCGCGCCAACCCGCTTTTCGGCTCCGATTATGCATTCACCGAGGCGTATCTATTGGCAACGGCGGCGGAGAGTGGGCGCTCGACCTTCGACGGCGCGAAAAAGGCCGTGCAGGGATGGGTCGACTGCTTCTCCCGCTGCACGCTTACCGGAACGGTTTTCGCTGGCGGCGTGAACGACGTGGGCGAAATCGCCGGACATCCCGCCCTAGAGCAGGCGCGACGAATGGGCATGGGAATCTAGACGCGGCTTAGCTGCACGGAAGCAGTTTGTACTCAAAACCATCGACAGGAGGAAATCGATCATGGCAATTAAACAGACGGCAGGCAGAGATGCCCTGGGGGACTTTGCCCCCAAATTCGCTCAGCTCAACGACGACGTGCTGTTCGGCGAGGTGTGGAGCCGGGAGGGCGAGCTCTCCCTGCGGGACCGTAGCATCGTGACAGTGGTGGCCCTGATGTCGCAGGGACTGACGGACTCCTCGTTCCAATATCATCTGATGTCCGCGAAGAACAACGGCGTGACCAGGATGGAGATAGCGGAGATCCTTACGCATGCGGCGTTTTACGCGGGATGGCCCAAGGCGTGGGCGGCCTTTCGCATGGCGAAGGAGGTTTGGGCGGATGGCGACGCCGCCGACGCAAGAGCTGAGCACCAAAACGAGATGGCCTTTCCCATCGGTGCCCCTAACGACGCATTTGCGAAGTACTTTATTGGGCAAAGCTACCTTGCGCCCCTTTCCACCGAGCAGGTCGGCATTTACAACGTTACGTTCGAGCCCGGCTGCCGCAACAACTGGCACGTCCATCACGCCAAAAGCGGTGGGGGGCAGATCCTCGTCTGCGTGGCTGGTCGAGGGCTTTACCAGGAATGGGGTAAACCGGCACAGGAGCTGTGCCCTGGCGATGTAGTAAATATTCCCGCGGGCGTAAAGCACTGGCACGGTGCGGCGCCCGACAGCTGGTTCTCCCATCTAGCAGTGGAGGTTCCGGGCGAGGAGGCCTCCAACGAGTGGTTGGAGCCCGTGGACGACGAGCAATACCTTAAAGCGACTGACAAGGAGGCTTAGGCATGGAACAGTTGAAACTGACGCAGGAATGGGACAAAGTATTCCCCAAAAACGACAAGGTTGAGCACAGCAAGGCGACCTTCCACAACCGATACGGCATCACGCTGGCTGCCGACGTATACGTGCCTAAGAACACGGAAGGCAAGCTGCCCGCCATCGCCGTCAGCGGCCCGTTTGGCGCGGTGAAGGAGCAGTCCTCCGGCCTGTACGCGCAGAAAATGGCGGAGCTGGGCTTTTTCGCAATTGCCTTTGACCCGTCCCATACCGGCGAGAGCGGCGGCACGCCCCGCTATGTAGCATCCCCGGACATCAACACCGAGGACTTCTGTGCAGCGGTGGATTTCCTCTCTGTGCAGGAAAACGTTGACCCGGAGCGTATCGGCATCATCGGTATCTGCGGTTGGGGCGGCATGGCAGTCAATGCGGCGGCCATCGACACCCGTATCAAAGCTACCGCGGCTATGACCATGTACGATATGACCCGCGTGACCGCAAATGGCTATTTTGATGCCGATGATTCCGAGCAGGCGCGCTTTGAAAAGCGGAAAGCGCTGAACGCGCAGCGCACCGAGGACTATAAAAACGGCAGCTATGCGCTGGCGGGCGGCGTGGTCGATCCGCTACCGGAGGATGCGCCGCAGTTTGTAGCGGACTATTACGCCTACTACAAAACTCCGCGAGGTTATCATCCCCGCAGCCTGAACTCCAACGGTGGCTGGAATGCGACGTCCTCGCTGTCGTTTTTGAATATGCCGATTTTGCAATACAGCAGCGAAATCCGCTCTGCTGTGTTGCTGGTGCATGGCGAGAAGGCGCACTCCCGCTATTTCAGTGAAACCGCGTACGGCAAGCTGACGGGGGACAACAAGGAATTGCTCATTATCCCTGGTGCCAGCCACACCGACCTTTACGATCAGATGGACATCATTCCGTTTGGAAAGCTGAAGGCATTCTTTGAGGAATATCTGAAATAAGGCGTGCCTTGATTTAATGCCAAGTCTTCAGCAACGATTCTTCTAAAGAGTGGGAGTAGCTGAAACGAGGCGATTGAATAACTCCATACGTTTATTAGAAAACAAACTAATATGCCGCGCGCCTGCGGCATGAAGGAGGGAGATTTCTATGAATATCGTTGTATTGAGCGGTAGCCCGCGCAAAGGCGCCAATACCGACACCATGGTCGAGGCGTTTGCCGAGACCGCGCGTGAGGGCGGCCATACGGTCGAGGTCGTCCGCGTTGCCAGCAAGAAGATTGCCGGCTGCTTGGGATGCCAGTACTGCTTCGCCCATGAGGGCACCTGTGTGCAGAAGGACGACATGGCCGACGTGATCGAGTCACTGAAAGACGCCAACATGGTTGTCTTCGCTTCGCCCATCTACTGGTTCGATATCACCGCGCAGGAGAAGGCCGCCATCGACCGCCTGTATGCCTTCGGTGCCACGGGATTCCCGTTCACCAAGACGGCCCTTTTGCTCGATAGCCACAGCGAGGGCGTCTATGATGCGGCGATTGCTATGTACAAGTCAACCTGCGCGTACTGCAAGTGGGAGGACCAGGGTATTGTCGCCATCAGCGGTATGACCGAGCGCGACAGCATGGCCTCCTCGCCCAAGCTGGAAGAGGTGCGAGAGCTCGCTCGCAAGCTCGCCTAGCGCGCATCTCCAATAACGAACAAGGCCCGAAAGGTTCATTAGAACCATTCGGGCCTTGCTGCGTTTCAAGGGGGCTGAGCTGTCGGAACCGGCCAGACGGCTGTTAGTCAAACAGGCTCGGCATGTCGTTTTCTTTCATAAGGGCACCGGCGGAGGGGAGGCTCTGTGCGGTGAACTTCTCGGCCGAGACGCCGGCGCCAAGGATCTCTTCGGTTGTGCCGACGGTGGTGACCGAGCGGCCCTTCTTGGCCGTAAAGGCCTGGACACCCTGCGTGTTGGTAGTCGTCTTGGTCTTGAGCAGCGACGTGTTGAAGTTCATCAGGCGGTAGTCGCTCGAGACCAGCGCGATGTCGCGATCTTCCTTGAGCACCTGGGCATACAGCAGCTTGCTGCCGCCATAGATGGCGTTCTTGAGGCGCTTGCGGTTGGTCTTGGTGACGTATCCAGAAAGCGCGACGCGCACCACACGGCCGTTCTCAAAGACAAACAGCACGTCAGCCTTGTAGTCCTCGGGGTCGATGACCCAGATGACGCTCTCGCCGGGTTCCATCTCGAGGTCGGTGGGCAGATACGAGCCCAGCTGGGCCGACTTGGTGTCCTCAAACGCCGCAACCTTGCACTTGTACACCTGGCTCTTGTTGGTAAAGACCAGCAGCTCGTGGGTGTTGGAGGACGGGAACTCAATAAAGGGTTTGTCGCCGTCCTTGTACTTGAGCGTGGTCGCCTTCTTGAGCACGCGGTCCGTCATCTTCTTAAGATAGCCATCGCGCGAGAGCATGATGGTAACCGGGTACTCCTCGACCTCGGGCTCCAAGCTTACCTCGATAACCTCGTGGGGCTCAATCCTGCCCGTGCGGCGCGGCATCACGTACTTCTTGTTGACCGCGGCCAGCTCGTCGCTGATGACCTTCTTGATGTTCTCCTCGCTGGAGAGGATCTCCTCAAGCTCGGCAATCTCGCCCTCAAGCTTGGCAATGTCCTTGGTGCGGTTGAGGATGTACTCCTCGTTGATGTTGCGGAGCTTAAGCTCAGCAACAAACTCGGCCTGGGTCTCGTCGATGTCGAAACCCTTCATAAGGTTGGGCACGACCTCGGCCTCGAGCTTGGTGCCACGGATGATGGCGATCGCCTTGTCGATGTCGAGCAAGATCGCCTCAAGGCCGTGCAGCAGGTGCAGGCGCTCGGACTTTTTGCCCAGGTCAAAGTTAATGCGGCGACGCGTGGACTCAATACGCCACTTGACCCACTCGTGCAGAATCTGGCGCACGCCCATAACACGGGGATAGCCGTCGACGAGCACGTTGAAGTTGCACGAGAACGAATCCTGCAGCGTGGTCGAGCGATAGAGCTTGGCCATGAGCTTGTCGGGATCGACGCCACGCTTAAGGTCGATGGCGATGCGCAGACCCGAAAGGTCGGTTTCGTCGCGGATGTCAGCGATCTCCTTGACCTTGCCCTCTTTGGAGAGCTTAACGATGCGCTCGATGATGACATCGGTCTTGGTGGTGTAGGGGATCTCGTAGACCTCGATGATGCGCTCTTCGGGAATCCAACGCCAGCGGGAGCGAATCTGGAAGCTGCCAAGGCCGGTCTCGATGATCTTCTCCATCTCCTCGCGGCGGTAGATAATCTCGCCGCCGGTCGAGAAGTCGGGCATGGGCATGTACTCGAGCAGGTCGCAGTCGGGATCCTGCAGGTAGTGCATTGTGGCGGTGCAGACCTCGTTGAGGTTGAAACCGCAGATGTCAGAAGCCATGGCGACGCCGATGCCCTTGTTGGCCGAGACAAGGATGTTGGGGAACGTGGTGGGCAGCAGACGTGGCTCCTTCATGGCGCCGTCGTAGCTGTCGACGAAGTCGACCGGGTTCTTGTCGATGTCCTTGAAGATCTCGGCACTGATGGGGGAGAGCTTGGCCTCGGTGTAACGCGAAGCGGCGTAGCTCAGGTCGCCCGAATAGTACTTGCCAAAGTTGCCCTTTGATTCCACAAAGGGGGCAAGCAGCGCCTCGTTGCCGGTTGCCAGACGCACCATCGTCTCGTAGATCGCGGCATCGCCGTGCGGGTTGAGCTTCATGGTCTGACCCACGATGTTGGCGCTCTTCTGGCGCTCGCCCTTGAGCAGACCCATCTTGTACATGGTGTAGAGCAGCTTGCGATGCGAGGGCTTAAAGCCGTCGATCTCGGGGAATGCACGCGAGACGTTGACGCTCATAGCGTAGGGCATGTAGTTGACCTCGAGCGTCTGCGTGATCGGCTGATTGGTGACCTCGGAGTGCAGGCCGATGACGTTCTCGGCGTTGACCTGCTTTTTCTTAGGCTGGTTCTTCGTCTTCTTCTTTGCCACGATTTCCTCTTGAACTTCTTATGGGCCGTCGTTATCGATTTGCTGCTATTGCAGGTCCAGCTGGCCCAGGTATTCCTTGCCGTGCTCCGAGATATGGCGCTTGCGGCCCGCCTCGTCGTTGCCCAGCAACAGGTTGAACATGGTCTCCATCTTGGTGACGTCCTCGGGCTCCACTTTGATCAGGCGACGCGTCTCGGGGTTCATGGTGGTGAGCCACATCATGTCCGGATCGTTCTCACCAAGACCCTTGGAGCGGTTGATGGAGCACTTTTGGTCGCCGATTTCTTTGAGGATGCCGTTCTTCTCGAGCTCGGTGTAGGCAAAGTAGGTCTTCTCTTTGCAGTTGATCTCGTAGAGCGGAGACTCGGCGATATACACGTAGCCCTCGTCGATGAGCGTGGGCACCAGGCGATAGAGCATGGTGAGCACGAGCGTGCGGATGTGATAACCGTCGACGTCGGCGTCCGTACAGATGATGACTTTGTTCCAGTTGAGGTTGTCCAGGTCAAAGGCGCCGAGGTTCTTGATGCGCCTGTCTTTGATCTCCACGCCGCAGCCCAGCACGCGCATGAGGTCCATGATGATGTCGGACTTAAAGATGCGCGGATAATCCTCCTTTAGGCAGTTGAGGATTTTGCCTCGGACGGGCATAACGCCCTGGAACTCGGCATCGCGCGACGTGCGGATGGCGCCTGCTGCCGAGTCGCCCTCTACGATGTAGATCTCGCGACGGGTTTTGTCCTTGGAGCGGCAGTCGATGAACTTCTGCACGCGGTTGGCCATGTCGGTCTTCTGCTGCAGGTTGGTTTTGATGCTCTGGCGCGTCTTTTCGGCGTTCTCGCGCGAACGCTTATTGATGAGCACCTGCTCCATGATCTTGTTGGCGGCATCTTTGTTCTCGATCAAGTAGGTCGAGAGGCGCTCCTTAAAGAAGGCCGTCATGGCCTGCTGGATAAAGCGGTTATTGATGGCCTTTTTGGTCTGGTTCTCGTAGGACGTCTGGGTGGAGAAGCAGTTGGTCACCAGTACCAAGCAGTCCTGGACGTCCTGCCACTTAATGCCGCTTTCGTTTTTGTTGTACTTGCCCTGTTGCTTGATGTAGGCATCGATGGCGCTGGTCAGAGCGCTGCGGGCAGCCTTCTCGGGCGAGCCGCCGTTCTCGAGCCACGATGAGTTGTGGTAGTACTCCTGCATCATGAAAGTGCGCGAGAAGCACATGCAAGCAGTGATTTTTACGTTGTAGTCGGGCAGGTCCTCGCGATCGCGACCGCGACGGTCGGCCTCGATAAAGAAGGGCTCGGTAAGGTAGTCGGTACCGACCTTCTCGAGCACGTAGTCCTCGATGCCCTTGGGATAGCAAAAATCCTCTTCGGAAAAATCGCCGTCGTCGCCCTCGATGCGCAGACGGAAGGTCACGTTGGCGTTGACCACGGCCTGGCGGCGCATGGTCTCGCGATACCACTCGTGGGGGATGCTGATCGAGGTAAAGACCTCAAGATCGGGGCGCCACTTGATGGTGGTGCCGGTGCGGTCCTCGTCGCTGGGTTCAATCTCGAGTGCCTTCTTTTTGGCGCCGACGACCTTGCCCTTCTTAAAGTGTAAGGAGTACTTGTTGCCGTCACGCCAGACGGTGACGTCCATGTACTCGGAAGCGTACTGGGTCGCGCACGAGCCCAGGCCGTTGGTGCCGAGCGAGAAGTCGTAGTCGCCGCCCTGGTTGTTATTGTATTTGCCGCCGGCGTAGAGCTCACAAAAGACGAGCTCCCAGTTAAAGCGCTTCTCGGAAGGGTTCCAGTCGAGCGGGCAGCCACGGCCATTGTCCTCTACCTGAATGGAGCCATCGCGAAAGGCGGTAAGGGTGATGAGCTTGCCGTAGCCCTGGCGCGCCTCGTCAACGGCGTTGGACAGGATCTCGAAGGCGGCATGTGCGCAGCCGTCGAGCCCGTCCGAGCCAAAGATGACGGCGGGACGCAGGCGTACGCGCTCCTCGTCCTTGAGCTGGCGGATACTGTCGTTACCATAGTTTGCGGTGTTTTTTGCCATACTCGCTCTCTCGGTGCTCCTTTGCTGCGTTTAAGTCATATAGATAGTCAAGGTAGCATAGCCCGGCCCACAGGCGATTCCAACCAACACGAAATCCATCGAACAATCGTTCGGAGTTCGATGGAGATTCGTTTACTCGGACAAAACCGAGTCGGCTCTGTTCGAGTAAGTTTGAATAGCGAACCGAAGTTGTAATGTCCGCATGGCGATGACGAATATGGTTTCCATAATGACAGATATAGTTGACATCGTCTGATATATGCAATATATTTCCGTCATGTTGCAACGGATATCTGTCCATTACTACGAAAGGAGCTCAATGCCGGGCAAAAAGAACCTTCGCATGAAGGCGGCGCGCGCGGCGGCTGGCCTTTCGCAAGCCGACTTGGCCGAGGCCGTGGGCGTTACGCGCCAGACTATCGGTCTTATCGAGGCGGGCGGCTACAACCCCACGCTCAATTTGTGCGTGGCAATCTGTAAGGTGCTGCGCGTTACGTTGAACGACTTGTTTTGGGAAGACGAAACCGACGCCGACCCTAATACTCTTTAGGAGTTCACTATGAAATATGAAGATCTGAAAATCGTGCAAAAGTGGCGTGAATATGCCGGCCCAAAGGATGAGCGCCTGGAGGCTGAGAGCGCGAAGATCTACAAGATTGGTTTCGTGCTGCTTTCGTTTGGCATGTTGATGATCTTTTTCTACCAGTTTATAGCTCGACAGGTTGCGTGGGTTCACAGCGACGCCAGTGAAATGCCGCATGGCTTTGCAACGCCGTTCGAGGTAGCCATGTATTTATGGCTCGTTCTCGTGATGTTGATTTGCGCAGGACTGCAAACGCGGAAGGGCTATGTCGACACCAATCGTTTTGGGCAAACCGAGCATCTTCCTGTTGGATATTTCCTGCTTCTCAGCGGTCTTAGCGGCGCCGCGTTCGCGCTTGTTATTGCCGCAATGCGCTGTATTGCTGAGGCGCAGATCGTACCACTCGAAAGCGTCTTTTGGTTGGCGAACCTGGCCACGGGCGTGTTCTGCGGTGCGACGATTTTCGCGGCCACGTTTGCTGGCCTGTGCGCAACGTTTTTCACGGCGAAAAGACGCCGTGCCAAGCTCGAGGCAGAACTCGACTCCTCTGACGACATCTAATTCGCAACGGGCTGGCTCTGGGTATCCAGAACCAGCCCATTTTGATGTTCGATGAGCGGAGTCGGCGTCTCTCGCAAAAGTAACTAGGAGCTAGCGAGGCCTATCCGAATTGACCTCATTGGCGGTATCGGTTTCGAGCGCCGTGCGGCGGGCGCTGTAGGCGCGGCTCGGAAGT
>UQHY01000057.1:0-9479 GCA_900540975.1 uncultured Collinsella sp. | reverse complement strand
TGATGAGTTTCCTTACCCATAGCTTTACCGGCCCGACCCAGCCGCATCGCGCGCAGGTCGAGGCACTCGACGCGCTCGCCGACCACCAGAGCGTCTTGGCCGTTATGGGGACGGGGCGCGGCAAGTCGCTCATCTTCCATGTGCACGCCGCGCGCGAGGCGGTCCTTCGTGGGCGGGCGAGCATCTTTGTCTATCCGCTGCGCGCGCTCGTTGCCGACCAGGCTTATCACCTCTCGTCGACGATGGCTGCGCTCGGCATTGGCGTGGGCGTGTTGACCGGCGAGACCGTGGAGGCAGCGCGCGATGACGTGTTTGCCGGCCTGGCTTCGGGCCGCACCGGCATCGTTCTCACGACGCCGGAGTTCCTGTCTATCCATCGCGATCGCTTTGCACGTTCTGGACGTATTGGCTTTGTCGTTATCGATGAGGCACACCATGCCGGTCTTGCCAAAGGCGGCGACCGGAGCGCCTACCTCGACATGCCCGATATTCTCAAAGCCCTGGGCGACCCCGTTGTCATGGCGGCAACGGCTACCGCGACGGCCCCGGTCGTGGCGGAGCTTGCTCGTGTATTGCCGATTACCAGGACGGTGGTCGACGAGACCGTTCGCGAGAACCTGCAACTCGAGGACGACCGTGACCTTGCGAGCCGCGAAAATCGCCTGGTGTCAATCGTGGCGACGGGGGAGAAGACCGTCATCTACGTCAACTCGCGCGACCAGTCCGTGGCGCTTGCCAAGACGTTGCGCAAACGCGTGCCCGACTGCGCGACCCATATTGCGTTCTATAACGCCGGGCTTGCGCGCTCCGATCGCCGCCGTGTCGAGGAAGCGTTTCGCGACGGAAGCCTCAGTTGCATCGTTTCGACCTCTGCCTTCGGTGAGGGCGTCAACCTGCCCGATATCCGTCATGTCGTGCTCTACCACATGCCGTTTGGTGCGATTGAGTTTAACCAGATGAGTGGCCGTGCCGGCCGCGATGGACAGCCCGCCGTGATTCACCTGCTCTATTCGTCGCGTGACGCTCGTATTAATGAGCGCCTGCTCGATTGTTACGCGCCCGAGCGCGATGAGCTTGTCACTCTCTATCGAGCGCTGCAGACCATGTGGCGCTCCAACCGTGGCAAGACGGGGGACGATTCATTCTGCGCGAGCGATATCGACATTGCGCAGATGTGTCTTGCCATCGATGCCCGCACGCCGGTCGACGAGCGCTCGGTGGAAAGCGGCCTGGGAATCTTCGAAGAACTCGGTTTCTGCCGCGTTTCGGGGTTTGACGATACGCGTCGCATCGCGATGGCGGAAAACCCCGGTCGCGTGCAATTAAGCAGGTCAATTCGCTATTTGGAGGGCTTGCGCTCGCGCATGGAGTTCACGGCTTTTCGGAGCTGGGCACTCGATTCGTGCGCTTCTGATATGCTAGCCAAAGTTAACCGCCCGATCGTACCGCGGGCCTAGGGGAAGGGGACCTCGATGGATGCCGCAGCCCGTACCGCCCATGATTCCACCCTCCAGCCGTTCTCGGAGATGGAGCACTATAAGCATGCCGATGAGCTGCCGCCCGAGATTATGGCGGACAGCTACGACAAGCTGGAGCGTCTGTGCCTCAAATATATGAATGAGGACGACTTCTCCAAGGTGGAGCAGGCCTACTGCTTTGCCGCCGAGAAGCACTGCAACCAAAAGCGCCGCTCGGGCGAGATGTACATTAACCATCCCGTCGAGGTTGCCATCATTTTGGCCGATCTCAAAATGGACTGCGATGTGGTGTGCGCCGCGCTGCTGCACGATACCGTCGAGGATACCGAGACCTCGCTTGCCGATGTTTCCGGCCTGTTTGGCGATACGGTGGCCGAGCTCGTCGATGGCGTGACCAAGCTCACCAACATCGAAGTCGACAGCATGGACGAGAAGCAGGCCCTCACGCTGCGCAAGATGTTCCTCGCCATGTCCAAGGACATCCGCGTCATTATCGTTAAGCTTGCCGACCGTCTGCATAACATGCGTACGCTGGCGGCCCTTCGCGAGGACCGTCGCCTGTTTAAGGCCCGCGAGACCATGGACGTGTATGCGCCCCTGGCCGACCGTCTGGGCATGAGTTCTATTAAGTGGGAGCTCGAGGACCTGTCCTTCTTCTACCTGGAGCCCGATGCCTACCAGCGCATCGCGCGCATGGTGGCTGAGTCGCGCGAGGTTCGCGAGCGCTATCTGGCCGAGACCATCAAGACGCTCGCCGACGAGCTCAACCGCATTGGCCTGGAAGACTTCCAGATCAACGGCCGTTCCAAGCACTATTGGTCCATCTACCAAAAGATGAAGCGCAAGGGCAAGGAGTTCTCCGAGATCTACGATTTGGTGGCGCTGCGCGTCATCACGCATTCGGTGCGCGATTGCTACTCCACACTCGGTGCGGTACATACGCTGTGGCACCCCATGCCCGGTCGCTTTAAAGACTATATCGCCATGCCCAAGGTCAATAACTACCAGTCGCTCCATACGACGGTAATCGGCCCCACGGCCCGCCCGCTCGAGATTCAGATTCGAACCTACGAGATGCATGAGCAGGCCGAGTACGGCATTGCCGCCCACTGGCTCTATAAGAAGTCGGGCGGATCGTCTGCCTCCAAGACCAACGATGCGCAGCGTCTGGACGATCAGATTAACTGGCTCAAACATTCGCTCGATTGGGCTGCGTCTGATGAGATCACCGACGCCAAGGAATACCTGCACTCGCTGAAGGTCGACTTGTTTGACCAGGAGATTTTTGTCTTTACGCCCAAGGGCGAGGTCATGGCGCTTCGTGCCGGCTCCACGCCGCTCGACTTTGCCTACGCCGTTCACACCGAGGTGGGAAACCACTGCGTCGGCGCTAAGATCAACGGTGCGGTGGCCCCGCTCACGCACGAGATCAAGACGGGCGATCGCGTTGAAATCCTGACCAACAAGAGTTCCAAGCCGTCGCGTGATTGGCTCAAGATCGTTAAGACGCCTTCCGCCAAGTCAAAGATCCGCCGTTACTTCGCTGCCGCGACCAAAGACGATGACGCTGCTGCCGGCCGCGATATACTGGCCAAGGACCTGCGCAAGCGCGGGTATGGCATCTCTACGCCGCGATCCACGCGTGCGCTCAACGCCGTGGCGGAGCAGTTGAACTTCAAGCAGCTCGAGGACCTGTTTGCCGCCGTGGGCGCCGGTAAGGTTGCCCCGCGCGCCGTGGGTAACAAGGTCGAGCAGATTTTGGACCCCAAGCCCGAGGAGCAGCTCACCAAGGCCGAGGCTATCGCCGAGGTCGTGAAGCAGCCTGCCCGTGGCTCCAACCGCAAGCCGCAAAAGCGCGGCAAGAGCGCCAGCAACGGCATTATCGTCAAGGGCGAGAGCAACAGCGGTCTGCTGGTCCGTCTGGCGCATTGCTGCAACCCCGTGACGGGCGACGATATCGTCGGCTTCATCACGCGCGGTCGTGGCGTCTCGGTGCATCGCGCCAACTGCCCCAACGTCAAGGGTCTTATGGAGCATCCCGAGCGCATGATCGAAGTGGAGTGGGACGGCGCTGCCGACACCCTCTTCCAGGTCGAGATCGTGGTCGAGTGCCTGGACCGCATGGGCCTGCTCAAGGATGTCACCATTGCCATTGGCGATGCGGGCGGCAATATCCTTTCTGCCGCCACGTCGACCAACCGCGAGGGTATTGCAACCCTGCGCTTTATGGTCGAGATCTCGGACGCGAGTGGCCTGGATCCGCTGCTGGCCTCTATCAGCAGCGTTGACTCGGTCTACGACGCGCGCCGCCTGATGCCCGGCGAGGGTGGAGCCCAGCTTAAGCGCCGCGTTTAGTCGCGACGAACGTGCCACATTATTGATATTCGCTACACTCGAGGCATCGTTTGATGCCTCGAGTTCTATAGAGAGGAGAGGGACATGAGTACTGTGTCCTTGGATGTAACTCCCAAGGGATCGGTCGAGATTGAGACGCTCGTAAACGGTCCCATTCAGACCAATAGCTATGCTGTTATCTCGGACAATGAGTGCGTGATTATCGACCCTGCGTGGGAAGGCGAGCGCCTGGTGGAGCATATTCGAGCCGAGCATCCCGGCGTACGCGTGCTTGGCGCCGTATGCACTCATGGCCATGCCGATCATGTTGGTGGTGTTGCCGGCGTGCGAACCACCGTTGGCGCGGGCTGCCAGTATGAGCTGTGTGCTAAGGATGTAGCGGTGCCGCATGCGAACATCGAGGAACAGCGAGCTATGTGGGGCATTGAGACGTCCGACCCCGGGGAGCCGACACGTCTGCTCGCCGAGGGCGATGCTATCGAGGTGGGCGATATCTGCCTGCAGGTGATCGAGACACCAGGGCATACGCCGGGCGGGATCGTCTTGTTTGCTGCTACCGAGCAGGGAAGCATCGCCTTTGTTGGCGACACCCTGTTCCCGGGCAGCCACGGCCGCACCGATCTTGCCGGTGGCGACGAGGCGGCGATTCTGCGCTCGCTCTCCAAGCTCGCCCGGCTTCTCCCGCCCGATACCGTTTGCCTAACCGGCCATGGCGATTCGACCACCATGGCACGCGAGCTCATGCAGAACCCTTTCATGCAGGTGTAGCTTTATAGTTAGCTTCTAAAGCACGAGAAGCGTCCAAACGTCAAGCTATTTTTCCCCAACGGGTCAATTTCGTAGGGCAAACGGTCAAAAAAGTCTGTTTGGACGATATTCGTGAACAAACGAACGTTTATGCTCGGGTGCGCCGTGGTAAAATCACAGGCGTTATCGGAGCAACCTTACAGGAGGTTTCTTTTATGCTCGTCAACGCAGCAGACATGCTCAAGAAGGCCGAGGCCGGCAAGTACGCTCTCGGTGCCTTCAACACCAACAACCTCGAGTGGACCCTGGCTATTCTCCAGGCCGCCGAGGAGGCCAAGTCTCCGCTGATCCTTCAGTGCACCGCTGGTGCCGCTAAGTGGATGGGCGGTTTCAAGGTCTGCGCCGACATGGTCAAGGCTGCCGTCGAGGCCACGGGCGTTACCGTTCCCGTCGCCCTTCACCTCGATCACGGTTCTTACGAGGACTGCTTCAAGTGCATCGAGGCCGGCTTCACGTCCATCATGTATGACGGCTCTCACGAGGAGACCTTCCAGCTTAACCTCGACCGCACCAAGGAGCTCGTTGAGCTTGCCCACTCCAAGGGCATGTCCATCGAGGCCGAGGTCGGCGGCATCGGCGGCACCGAGGACGGCGTGACCTCCAACGGCGAGCTCGCTGACCCCGCTGAGTGCAAGCAGATCGCTGACCTGGGCGTCGACTTCCTCGCCTGCGGCATCGGCAACATCCACGGCGTGTATCCCGCCGACTGGGCTGGCCTTTCCTTCGAGCGTCTGGGCGAGATCAAGGCTCAGACCGGCGACCTGCCCCTCGTTCTGCACGGTGGTACCGGCATCCCCGAGGATCAGATCAAGAAGGCCATCTCCCTGGGCATCTCCAAGATCAACGTCAACACCGACCTGCAGCTCGTCTTCGCCAAGGGCGTCCGCGAGTACATCGAGGCTGGCAAGGATCAGCAGGGCAAGGGCTTCGACCCCCGCAAGCTCCTCAAGCCTGGTCGCGACAACATCGTTGCCCGCACCAAGGAGCTCATGGAGGAGTTTGGCTCCGTCAACAAGGCGTAAGTAGCGGTTTAACTTTCCCGTCGGAGGCCCCGTTCACCCTACGCTTTTCCCTTACGCTCACCTGGCTTTGCCAGAAGTCGCGCAATGGGAAAAGCTCCGGGTGAACGGGGCCTCCTTTGTTAACTCGCTACAGGGTTACTGGGCTGAATTCATTTTTATAGGTACCGTTTATCGGTGTTGAGGGTTCCTTTATTGGGGCTTTCTTTTTTATCTCGGTACAATGGGCTTCAAGCGTTCTAGTGACTTGGAGTTTGGTATGGCTGTTATTGATGTGCTGCCTTCGGATGGGAAGGTTATTGACGAGGGTCCTGTTGGTTGCTCTGTTGATGTTTGTTATGATGATTTTCGTTATCTCGATATTGGACTGCCGCCCGAGATTCTTCGACTTAAGGATGCCGGGTATTTGACGCAGGCTGTTGCTGCCTGCGATCGCCTTTTGGAGCAGAACCCTGAGCCTTCGCTGGCTGCTTGTGTTCGTGCCGAGCGGTATCGCATGCTCGAGACACCGTTTCATTTTTCGGTGTCGCGCGATCAGGCAATTGCGATGATTCGCGAGGAGTGGCCAGAGTTTACCGAAGAGCAGTTTGACGACCTGATTAATCGCAAGCGTATT
Source organism: uncultured Collinsella sp. (assembly GCA_900540975.1). Lineage (GTDB taxonomy): Bacteria > Actinomycetota > Coriobacteriia > Coriobacteriales > Coriobacteriaceae > Collinsella. The sequence continues at coordinate 3,204 of UQHY01000057.1, read as the reverse complement.
GACTGGCGCTTTATCGATGGCGAGCTGTTTGTTCTTGATAACTTCCTTGATTCGCTTCGCGTGTACCCCAAGGAGGTTCCGGGCCTGCGTCCCGATTCTACGGACGGCATCGCGCTGCGTAACCAGATGCTCAGGGAGATGGAGTCGCAAAACGGGTTGACGCGCGTCATCACGCTTAGGGCATCCGTGTCTGTCCCTGGGGCTCTGGAGGGAGAGGCTGTTCGCGCGTGGCTACCCGTTGCTGCCGCCTGTCGTCAACAGTCTCATATCGAGGTTCTCGATATGACGTCGGGGGGTACCGTTGCCTCTGAAAACGTTTCGGCTCGTACTGCCTCTTGGACATCTTCGACTGAACATTCATTCTCGGTGACCTATCGCTATCACATCGATGCCGCCTATTGCGATATCTATGGTGGCGCGCTCCCATCGCATACGTGCATGGACACGCCACTGCCCGAGGACACTTCCGAGGGCCGTCCGCACATTGCGTTTACGCCGTACCTGCGACAGTTGACGGAGCATGTTGTTGATGGGCTCGAGGATCCGCTCGATCGCGCTCGTGCTATCTATGATTACCTGACACAGCATATCGACTATCGCTATCAGCCACCGTACCTGCTTTTGGGATCTATTGCCGACGACTGTGCGCATTCGCTCCGCGGCGATTGCGGCGTTATGGCGCTCACGTTTATCACCATGTGTCGCATCGCGGGGGTGCCTGCTCGTTGGCAGAGCGGCCTATATGTTGCGCCCGATTCGGTGGGACCGCACGATTGGGCCGAGTTCTACACACCCCAGACCGGTTGGCTTAACGCCGACGTATCGTTTGGTTCCTCGGCACGCAGGATGGGGGAGGAGTGGCGCCGTCGTCACTACTTTGGCAATCTCGATCCGTGGCGTATGGTGGCCAACGATCGATTCCAGGCTGAGTTTGTGCCTGCTTTCGATGGCATGCGCGAGGACCCCTATGACAACCAGATGGGCGAGGCCTCGGTTGACGGACGTGGATGTCGTAAGCGGGAGATGTTGCGCAAGGTTGAGCTTATCGAAATGCTCGAAGTACCATTTTCGGACTAATCAACTGAAAGCTGTGATAAACTAACTCACGCATTACGTGCCCGAGTGGCGGAATTGGCAGACGCAGTGGACTCAAAATCCACCGTTGGCAACAACGTGCGAGTTCGAGTCTCGCCTCGGGCACCATACATGCAAGTGAGCGTTCAAGGGGGTCAAGGCCCCCTTTTTCGTGCCGAACTCGCGTGAGCGCGCGGAGCGTTAAACAAACAGGCCTGTGGCCTGTTTGTAGCGGAGCGTGGCGAGGGCGCCATGCGCCCGAAGCCCGGGGCTTCGCGAAGCGAAGTCCCTTCGAGTCTCGCCTCGGGCACCATACATGCAAGTGAGCGTTCAAGGGGGTCAAGGCCCCCTTTTTCGTGTACGTAATGTGATAGCGCGCGGTACGTGTTATTATCTCCGAGGCGTTGTTCCCACAATGCCCTAAAGAGGAACCCGAGGGTTCCCACCTTTTGGCGCCAATGAGCAGCTGACTGGTCATACAACTTAGATTCCCTTCCTCATATCGAGGATGTCTATGTGTACGACCTGGTTGCAAAGAAGCGCCGGGTTATTTTTTTATGAATGGAGGTAGGGAAAATAGCTAAGTCTGATGACACCCGCATCAACGACGAGATCACTGCATCTTCGTGCCGTTTGATTGGCGTCGATGGCTCTCAGCTCGGCCTGTTCGCCATCCGCGATGCCCAGCGCGTTGCTGACGATCAGGGTCTCGACCTGGTCGAGATCGCTCCCAACGCGGAGCCGCCGGTCTGCAAGGTCATGGACTACGGTAAGTTCAAGTACCAGCAGGCCATGAAGGCTAAGGCCGCTCGTAAGAACCAGTCCAAGGTCGAGGTCAAGGAAATGAAGTTCCGACCCAAGATCGACGTTGGCGACTACGAGACCAAGAAGGGCCACGTTCTGCGTTTCCTCAAGAAGGGCGCACGCGTTAAGATCACCATCATGTTCCGCGGCCGTGAGATGGCTCACCCGGAGCAGGGTCTTAACGTTCTCGAGCGTCTCGCCGAGGATCTCAAGCCTTACGCTACGGTCGAGTCCAAGCCTAAGATGGAAGGCCGTAACATGCTTATGCTGCTCGCCCCGATTAAGGGCGCCTTCGATGAGGATAAAGCGGCAAGCGATACCAAGTAACTAGTGTTCTGTAACCGATTAAGGAGTATTTCATGCCTAAGATGAAGTCCCACAGCGGCACCAAGAAGCGTTTCCGCAAGACTGGTACCGGCAAGCTTATGCGCGCCAAGGCTTTCAAGAGCCACATCCTGAGCAAGAAGTCCACCAAGCGTAAGCGTGGCTTCCGTCAGGAGACCGAGATCGCCGCTGCCGACCGCAAGGTCATCAAGTCGCGTCTCGCCTAAGTTCGCGTTCCCGTTTTTCGTTTTACCGTCTAGGAGTTGATAGAACATGGCACGTATTAAGCGCGCTGTTGCCGCCAAGAAGAAGCGCCGTACCGTTATGCACCGTGCGAAGGGTTACTACGGTGCCGCTTCGCGTACTTACAAGCATGCTAAAGAGCAGGTCCAGCACTCCCTGCAGTATCAGTATCGTGATCGCCGCAACAAGAAGCGCGAGATCCGCTCTCTCTGGATCACCCGCATCAACGCTGCCGCTCGCCTGAACGACATCTCTTACTCTCAGTTCATGCACGGCCTGAAGGTTGCTGGCATCGAGCTCGACCGCAAGGTTCTGGCTCAGATGGCTTACGAGGACATCGAGTCCTTCAACGAGCTGGCTGCCATTGCCAAGAAGGCTCTCGAGGCCTAATAGATTCTGTTGAATCGCTAGGGGAGTGTCGCACTGTGCGCGGCACTCCCTCTTTTTTATCGAAAGCGCTGGTTTACATAGCAAAAAGCGCGGGTAGATAAACACTTACAGGTGACCGATCTCTATATATCTCTTAACCGAAGGGTCATCATCTGATACGTGCGATCTTGCTGCACTCGACTTTCTAGTTCCTATATAGAAAGCCATAGGTTGTGTAGGACTTGTGAAGAGTGGAATTGACGTCCCACATCGCTTCGCGGTCTGGCAATATATCTCCTTGCCGCGCGGCCCGGTCGAACCGGATCAGCCGCAGAGCGTGCACCTTGAGAACCGGATACTGCGAGGATGGACACTTACTTCAGTGTCGCA
>UQHY01000056.1:0-9687 GCA_900540975.1 uncultured Collinsella sp. | reverse complement strand
AGAGCAGGAAACTTTACCCGCGGCCCCCGCCGGGAATAGCAAAAGGGCGACCCCCTTAGGAGTCGCCCTTGTTGAGCTGCTTATGTGTAGCTGTTACTCGGCGTCGTGGTGACGGCGGGGCTTGCGGCCTCCGTTGTCGCCGGGACGGCGCGGACGGTCACTGCGCTCGGAGCGCTCGCGACGCGAACGCTCACGGCGCTGGAAGTGCTCGCCGTCGCCCTCGGAGGAACCCTCAGCGCGAGCCGGGGCCTCGGGCTTGTCGAGACGATCAAGCGAGATCTTGCCGCGATCGTCGACCTCGATGACGACGACCTTGACCTCGTCGCCCACGTTGAGAACGTCCTCGACCTTCTCCACGCGGCCCTTGGCGACGCGGGAGATGTGCAGCAGGCCGTCCTTGCCAGGCAGCAGGTTGACGAAGGCGCCGAAGGGCTGGATGGAGACCACGCGACCGGTGTACTCCTCGCCCGGCTCGGGAACCTTGATGATGAGCTTGATGCGCTCGACGGCCTGGTCGACGGACTCGCCGGTGCCGCCGACAAAGACGGTGCCGTCCTCCTGGATGTCGACCGAAGCGCCGGTCTCGTCCTGAATGCCGCGGATGACCTTACCGCCGGAACCGATGACGTCGCGGATCTTGTCGGTCGGAACCTGGATGGAAACGATGCGCGGAGCAGTGCTGCGCGTGGTGTGGCGCGGCTCAGGGATCACATCGAGCATCTTCTGCAGGATGAAGGCGCGACCCTCCTTGGCCTGCTGCAGGGCGCGAGCCAGGATGTCGAAGGTAAGGCCGGTGGCCTTGTTGTCCATCTGCAGAGCAGTGATGCCCTCGGTGGTGCCGGTGACCTTAAAGTCCATGTCGCCCAGGAAGTCCTCGAGACCCTGGATGTCGGACAGGACCACGGTCTTTCCCTCCTCCTGGATCAGACCCATGGCGATACCGGAGACCGGGCGCTTAATGGGCACGCCGCCGTCCATAAGGGCGAGCGTGGAGCCGCAGGTCGAAGCCATCGAAGAGGAGCCGTTGGACTCCATGACCTCGGAGACCACGCGGATGGCGTAGGGGAACTCGTTCTCGTCGGGGAGCACCGGGAGCAGGGCGCGCTCGGCAAGGTTGCCGTGGCCGATCTCGCGGCGCTTGGGGCTGCCCATGCGGCCGGTCTCGCCGGTGCAGAACGGCGGGAAGTTGTAGTGGTGCATGTAGCGCTTGCCCTCGGTGGGCTCGATGGTATCAAGACGCTGGCCCTCGTTGAGCATGCCAAGCGACAGGACAGAGAGCACCTGGGTCTGGCCACGCTGGAACAGGCCGGAGCCGTGAACGAGCGGCAGATAATTATCCTTCACCATGATGGTGCGAATCTCATCGGCGGCACGGCCGTCGACGCGCTCACCAGTCTCGACGACCATGGTGCGCATGGCCTTCTTCTCGAGCTTCTTGAGCGCCACGGGGATTTCGCGCTCCCAAGCGGCCTGCTCCTCCTCGGTAAACTCGGCGCGGATGGACTCCTTCAGAGCCTCGACCTTACCGATACGAGAGAGCTTGTCGGCGTCGCGAAGGGCAGCTGCCATCTCGTCGTAGTGGGCGAAGATGCGCTCCTGGACCTCCTCGACGGGCTGGTCAAGCGGATACTCCTTCTTGACGATGGGGCCGTTGACCTGCTCCCACTCGGCGACAAACTCGTCCTGGGCCTGGCAGAAGGCAGCAAGGGCCTCCTGGCCAAACTTCATGGCGGCGAGCATGTTGTCCTCGGAGATCTCCTCGGCACCGGCCTCGACCATCGAGATGAAGTCGGCGGATCCGCCCAGCTCCAGGTCCAGATCCGAGTTCTCGCGCTCCTCGTAGGTGGGGTTGACGATAAACTCGCCGGTCTCCACGTTACGGCCGATGCGCACGCAGGCAAGCGGGCCCTCGAAGGGAACGCCGCCGAGCGTCATGGCCAGGGAAGCACCCATGACGTTGATGACGTCGAAGGGGTTGACCTGGTCGGCGACGAGCGAGGTAGCGACGATGTGTACCTCGTTGCGGAAGCCGTCCGGGAAGCTCGGGCGAATCGGGCGGTCGATCATGCGCGCGGTGAGCGTGGCCTTCTCGCTGGGACGGCCCTCACGCTTGAGGTAGCCACCCGGGATGCGGCCGGCGGCGTACATCTTCTCGTTGAAGTCGACGGTCAGCGGGAAGAAGTCATAGTTCTTGCGCTCCTTAGAGACGACCACGGTGTCGAGCATCGTGGTGTCGCCCTGCTTGACCAGGCACGCGCCGGTGGCCTGCTTGGCAAGCTCGCCCGACTCAAAGGTGTAGGTCTTGCCGTACAGCTCAAAGGTCTTGGATACGAGTGTCATTGTTCTCCTTTACCCCACAGGCCCCTTGCCTGCGGGCTTCTCATGTGACACGGGCCCCCTGCCCCCGCCACGCTTCAGAGCGTGATTGTTCACGCCCTTACACAAAAAGAGCGCCCCGCTGCGCAGGACGCTCTTAGCATGTACAAATCCTTACTGGATGTTGTCGCGGATGCCCAGAGCCTTGATGAGCTCACGGTACTCGACGATGTCGTTCTTCTTGATGTAGGAGAGAAGACGACGACGACGGCCGACGAGCATGAGCAGGCCACGACGAGTGTGGAAGTCCTTCTGGTGGGACTTCATGTGCTCGGTCAGCTCCTTGATGCGCTCGGACAGGATGGCGACCTGAACCTTGGGGTTGCCGGTGTCGACCGGGGTGTTACCGAACTGGGCAGTCAGCTCCGCCTTGCGCTCTTTGGAAACAGTCATTGTTTCACCTTTCGTTTCTTGTCGCCCTCGGGCGACGCTATTCGCCTCGGACTGGGAAGCCGCCGGTGGAGCGAGCATCCAAGATCGAGGTACCAACAGGTCGGTATGTTACCACAAGCAGCCCGCGCCTGCGCGTCATCACCGACCCAACATGAATTCCATCGCACGGAGGCGCTGATCGGTGTGCGTCGCAGCCCAAACATGCGAAAGCCCCAATAAAAAGGCAGCGGTATGGGGATCGATCCTCTCGGCCATGAGTGCATCGAAGGTCATGGACATGAGGGCGCGCAGCCACGCGACCTCACCGGTCGACACCAGCTCGGCACCCGGAACGCTCGACGCGCACGACCCGCACATGAGCCCGCCCGCCCGGGGCGAAAAATACGACAGCATGGGGTCTCCGCACAGCACGCAGGCCGAAAAATCGGGTCGATAGCCAACGTGCGACAGCAGCTTAAAGACATATGCCGCCACAAGTAGATCCATATGCGCCGTGTCGAGCCCGCTGCCCACCAGGGCAAGCGCTCGCTGCGTTATGGCAAAGGTAAACGGGTCCTCGGCGTCCTCGAACGAGCACACACGCGCGACCTCGGCGATCGCGCTCGCGGCGCAGGTCGCCTCGTAATCGGGCGCAGCGCCGAGCGGCGCCTCCATAAGCTCGGCCTGGGAAACCACGTCAAGCGACCGTCCATGCGCGAGCAGCATATCGACGGTACAGAATAGCTCGCAGCGCGCCGCCAGGCGCCCACCGGGTTTGCGGGCGCCCTTTGCCACGGCGCGAACCTGCCGACCCCGCTCGTCAAGCATCGTCAGGATCAGGTCCGTCTCTTTGAGCTTCGTCTTGTCGAGGACGAGCACCTTCGTGCGATATGTCCGGGAGCCTGCCATGCGCGCCGCGCGCCCTTAGTCCTCGGCATTGTAGCCAAAGCGGCGAATCTGGGCCTCATCGTCACGCCAGCCGGCCTTGACCTTCACGTCCAGCTCCAAAAAGACCTGCGTGCCAAAGATGCGCTCAAGATCGCGACGGGCGTCGATACCGATATGTTTGATCATTTCGCCGCCCTTGCCAATGATGATGCCCTTTTGGCCCTCGCGCTCGACGTAAATGGTGGCGTGCACGCGCAGCACCTTCTTGGTCTGCTCGAGCGCATCGCAGATAACGCCAACGGAGTGCGGAATCTCATCACGGGTGCGACGCAAGACCTTCTCGCGCACAAACTCGGCAACGAGCGTCTCGTCGGAAGCGTCGGTACCCATGTCCTCGGGGAACCAACGCGGGCCCTCGGGCAAAAAGTGCGCAACGGTCTCGATAAAGGCATCGACGTTGAAGTTCTTAACCGACGACGTCACGATCTCATCGTCATATTCCATGAGCTCGTGGGCTGCCTTAAGCTGCTCCATGACCTGTGCGGGGTCGGCCTCATCGGCCTTGGTGAGCACCAGGACCTTCTTGGAACGGGCGTTTTTGACGCGTTCGGCAACCCAGGCGTCTCCCCTGCCGATCGGCTTGGTGGCATCAATCAAAAACGCGACGACATCGACATCGTTCAGCTCGAACAGCGCGCTCTTGTTGAGCTCGGACCCCAGACCGTCCTTGGGCTTGTGGATACCCGGGGTATCGACAAAGACCAGCTGGTAGCCGGGACGGTTGACGACGGCACGCATGCGGCGGCGGGTCGTCTGGGCCACCGGCGAGGTGATGGCGACCTTTTTGCCATAGCAGGCGTTGAGCAGCGTGGACTTGCCGGCGTTGGGGCGGCCGACCAGCGCCACGAAGCCGCTGCGGAAACCGGGCTCAACGTCGCCAAAGCCCGCGAAGCTGTCGCCCTCGTCGCACAGGGCGTCGAGTTCCTCGTCGCTCATGCCCTCAAACGGATCGAACTCCTCGACATCCTCATAGGCATCGTTCGCTTCGGCATCCACCGCATCCAGGGACTCGTCGTCCAGAGTTTCATCGATAGGCTGCATATTGTCGGACATGAAAATCCCTTTCTAAATAAAGTCGAGCGCGTGGGCAAATACCAGCAAGCCAACAATCGCGGCGGTGATGGAAAGTACGTACACGGAGGCGGCGGCGATATCCTTCGCACGCTTTGCCAGCGGATGAAGTTCCTGGGTCGCCAGGTCGACGATCGCCTCCATGGCGGTATTACACAGCTCGCCGTGAATCACCAGGCCGCAGCAGATGATGACCGTAGCCCACTCGGCAATATCGAGCCCCACGATGCAGCCGGCAATGACGGTGCACACGCCCGCCACGAGCATGACCTTGATATTGCGCTCGGTCTTGACAGCGGTGACGAAGCCCTCCATGGCGTATGAGAACGACTTTAAAAAGGACGGATGGTCCTTGTTCGATCCGGGAATCATAGACGGCTCCTAGTCGTGGGCGTGGTTGGTGATGGGGCCGACGTGGACCAGCTTGGGGTCCTCGCCGCGCTCGAGCGCCAGATCGCGCAGGATGGCATCCTCGCGGGCCTCCATGGCCTCAGCCTCGTCGTCCTCGATATGGTCATAGCCCAGCAGGTGCAGCATGCCATGCACGAGCATCAGGCGACACTCGTCGGCAGGGCTATTGCCAAAGCCGGGGGCCTGACGGGCAATGACCTGCGGAGCCAAGATGATATCGCCGAGCTCGAGCGTCTCGTCGGCGGGAATATCCTCGTCAAAGGCCGAGTCGCATTCAAACGAGAGGACATCGGTGGTACGGTCGATACCGCGCCACTCGTGGTTGAGCTCGTGCATCTCGTCCTCATCGACATACGAAAGAGAAATCTCGACTTCACGTTCAACGCCCTCGGCGGCAAGCACGACCTCGCAGATGTGCTCTACCTCCTGCGCGTCGAGCAGCGTATCGAGCTCGGCATCGTTGCTGATCAATACACTCAACGGGACTCCTTTCGGTCGTGCACGCGCTTCTCGCGTACATCATCATAAGCATCGTATGCCTCGACGATACGCCCCACCAAGGCATGACGCACCACGTCGGCACGCTCGAGGTGAGAAAATGCGACATCGTCGACACGACCCAAAATCTGCTCGACGTCGGCAAGACCGCCGCGACCCACCAGGTCGCGCTGACTCAGGTCGCCGGTAATCACAAACTTGGAGTTAAAGCCCAGGCGCGTCAGGAACATCTTCATCTGCTCGGGCGTGGTATTTTGGGCCTCGTCGAGCACCACGAAGGCATCGCTCAGCGTGCGGCCGCGCATGTAGGCAAGCGGGGCGATCTCGATCACGCCGCGCTCCATAAGCTCATCGGTGCGCTCGCGATCCATCATGTCAAAAAGGGCGTCGTAGAGCGGACGCATGTAGGGATCGATCTTTTCCTCAAGGGTACCGGGCAAAAAGCCCAGGTTCTCCCCCGCCTCGACAACCGGACGCGTCAAGATCAGACGGCCCACCTCGTGACGCTTGAGCGCGGCAACGGCGAGCGCCATGGCCAGATAGGTCTTACCGGTACCGGCGGGACCCAGGCCAAACGTGATGGTATGCGAGCGGATGGCATCCACATAGCGCTTTTGGCCGAGCGTCTTGGGGCGAATGGCACGACCGCGATACGAAAGCAGCACATCATCGCGAAGCGACGTAGCCTCGTGCTCACCGTCGCGCAAGACGGCCAGGCAGCGAGAGACATCGTCGGAAGACAGCGTGCGTCCGGCGGCCGCCTCGCGAAAAGCATGCTCGAAAAAGCGTGCCACGAGCTCGACCTCGTCCGGGTCACCGCTCGCGGCGATACTGTCGCCACGGGCGACCACGCGGGCACGAACCAAGCTCTCCAGCGCACGCAGGACGCCGTCGCCGGCACCCAAAACGCGCGAAGGATCAATTCCCTCGGGAACGGTAAGTCTAATCTTCGAGGCTTCCATGGACCTCCCTGCGTGCATGGACCAAGCCGGAATCATCGACTCCGATGATAGCAACATCGAGCAGGCACGGGGCTGCGAGTCCACGGGTATCGTCAAGACGGGCATGATGGAACGAACCGAGCGTCAAGTTGTCGCCATACTCGAGCACGGCGCGCTCGACGGTTCCCACGCGGCGGCGAGCGTCGGCAATGGCGAGCTCCTGCGCCGCGGCTCGCATGCGGCGGCTGCGCTCGGCCATAACCTCGGGCAGTACCTGGTCGGGCATATCAGCAGCAAGGGTACCGGGACGCTTGCTGTAGCGGAACACGTGCATACGCGAGAAGCCCACGCGACGGCACAGCGCCAGCGACTCCTCAAACTCCTCGTCCGTCTCGCCGGGAAAACCGACGATGACATCGCACGAAAGGGACGCCTGAGGCAAGTTGGTGCGAATCATGCGCGCCGTCTCCTCGAAGGCCTCGGCGCTATAGGGACGGCCCATGCGATGCAGTGTCCTGGTGCAGCCGGACTGCACGGGCAGGTGCAAAAACGGGGCGATGCGCTTCGGATAGCGCGCCATGACCTTAAGCAGGGGCTCGGAGATATCCATGGGCTCGACCGAGGAAATGCGCACATGCGGAATAGACGTGCGCTCCATGATCGCCTCGAGCAGCTCATCGATCTCAACGTGTTCATCAGTCGCGCTCTTGCCATCGTAGGCGCCCAGGTTCACACCCGTCAGCACCACCTCGGGCACGCCGGCCTCCTGAGCCTCGCGAACTTGCTCGAGCACAGACTCGACCGGCACGGAGCGCTCGGGGCCGCGAGCCTTCCACACAATGCAATAGGTGCAACGATGGTTGCAGCCGTCCTGGATCTTCACGCCCAGACGCGAGCGACCGAGTGCGTCGACAACCTCGCCGTCGCTGCAGGCGGGAACGTCATCGGACTCAACGCCCAGCACCTCACAGACGCGTTCGGCGACATCGATCTTGGACGGCTCGGCGATCACGCGGTCCGAAAGCTCCAGCAGCTCCTCGGGATGCAGATTGACCACGCATCCGGTCACGACCACATAAGGCTCATTTGGATAGGCCAGCGCATGGCGAACGGCCTTACGGGTCTTGGCCTCGGCCTCGCCCGTAACGGCACAGGTGTTAATGACGATCAGCTCAGCATCCTGAGGCTCCACCATCGCAAAGCCCAGGCGCATAAGATCGGCAGTGATACGGTCGGACTCAACCCGGTTGACACGGCAGCCGAGGTTGACGACAGAGATATGAGGTGTGAGCACGCGGGCTCCTTAATCGAGGATGTCGTCGAGAGCGCTCTTGATGCGATCGGTTACCGATTTCTTACCGGAAGCGACGTCATCGCCCATCTCGTCGGCAAAAGCGCGACACAGCTCGCGCTGCTTATTGGAAAGGTTCGTGGGGACGAGCACGCGCAGCTGAACGATCAGACGGCCACGCGAGCCGCCACCGCCGATACGGGGCATACCGTAGTTGCCAACGCTCACGGTGTCGCCGTACTGCGCACCGGCAGGGACGCACACCTTGACGACCTCGTCAGGCATAATGCCCTCGACCTCGATCTCGCAGCCGAGCGCAGCCTGCGCAATCGAGATATCGCTCACGAGATACAGGTCGTCGCCGTTGCGCTTAAAACGCTCGTGGTCGGCGACACGCACGTTGACGATCAGGTCGCCCGACGGCTCGCCGCGAAGGCCGGCCTCGCCAAAGCCACTCACGCGCAGCTGGCGACCGGTCGATACACCGGCGGGAATATCGATGTCAATCTTTTCGTGAGAAGGCGTGCGGCCCTGGCCATCACAGGTCTCGCAGGGATGGTCGATGACCGTGCCTTCGCCGTGGCAGTCGGGACAGGGCGAAGAGGACTGAACCTGGCCCAGGAACGAGCGCTGGACCGTCGTGACATAGCCCGTGCCGTGGCAGCGGCTGCACTGCTTTTCCTGTGCGCCCTCGGCCCTACCGGTGCCGTTGCAATCCTCGCAGGGAGCAAGGCGGTCATAGCTGATCGTCTTTTTGCACCCGAGTGCCGCCTCCTCAAGGGTCACCGAAAGGGAGATGGCCATATCGCGGCCGCGACGACGCTCACGGCGATTTCGGGCGCCACCGCCGGCACCGCCGCCAAAGAACGACGAGAAGAGGTCGTCCATGCCCATGCCGCCAAAGATATCGTTAATGTCGACGTAGCCCGAACCACCAGGGCCGTCGGCAGTGCCGTAACGGTCGTAGTTAGCACGCTTCTGCTCGTCGGAAAGAACGGAATATGCCTCGTTGAGCTCTTTGAACTTGGCCTCGGCCTCGGGGTCGTCCGAAACGTCCGGGTGTACGGTACGGGCCTTCTTTAGAAACGCGCGCTTAATCGTCCGCGCGTCGGCATCCTTGTCGACGCCAAGTACCTCGTAGTAATCCCTATTTTCCGACACGACCGAATCCTTCCGACTTTCATTATTGTCACAGTGCGTCCTATACCCAAGCTGGGCCGGCCGCAAACAGAGGGCTAGATGTTATTGCATTCCGTAAGGCGAAAGCATGGCACGCTGCGAGCAGCTCGCAAACCAAACCGACACGAGCGCAAACATAAATCCGTTGGCGAAACCATTGGCAAACTGCATCGCGCCGCGCTTCCACCACAGCAGGCTACGGTGAAGTACCCCATCCGAAAGCACCATGAACAGGCCCATGGCAAACGGAATAAAACACATCACGGCAAAGGCCGAGAACACACCCGAGATGGCCGACAGCACCAAAAATGGCGCCACGATGCCCATCAGGTAAAAACCGGTACGAGCCTTGCCTTCCAGACGCTCTGCCTCAACATGGGCGCGACCGACCAAATCGCCACCCGAGGCACCGTTGGTGCCGGCGTGACCCATACCGCCAATACGGACCTCGTCGCCATCGTGCGTACCGGCAGGAAACTCAATCGTCTGCTCGGAGGTCACACGGACACGGCCGCTGCCGCCGCAATCGGGGCAGGGGGCGGCGACGACCTTACCGGAACCGCCGCACTCGGGGCAGACCGACTGAAACGGAGGGCGGCT
>UQHY01000055.1:0-9731 GCA_900540975.1 uncultured Collinsella sp. | reverse complement strand
CGCTCGGTAAAGGACAACCTTAAACCGGTCGAAACCCGGGCAAAACAACGGCTCGGCCAGACCTTGCGCACGCATGGCATCGAGCATCATTGGAATGCCCGACCCGTTGCCTTCGGCAGGAGAGCCCGCGCCGTCGGGCAATGGGACAAGCGACATGAGCTTCACAAGCGTCGCATTGCGACATCGGGAACTGCCGTCAAACAGGTTCTCGCGAGTCTTTCCTCCGTATAGGCCGCCGGGGTTCGTCACCTCAATACGGTCATCAAAGACGTCAACAGCGATCGACTGCCCACAGAACCGATCTCCGTATTCTCGGTGGATTACGGCGTTGGCGATTGCCTCGCGCAGGACTTCCTCGGGAATCTCCAGCGAGTCGACACGCGAGACGCCTTGGACGGTCGAGGTTCGCCGCAAATTCTTGGCGACGGCCGCGACAGCATCCGAGATCATCTCGCCCAACGTTCCCTCACAGATTGTGCGGTCCATGAACCTCAGCGACCCCGCCGTGCCTTTCCGGGTCCCCGCATAGACAGCCATGTCGATAAAGAGCTTGGGATAAAACTGCTGAGGGTAGGTGCCCGCAACTAGGAGTCCAGCCTTGGTGACATTGCCCTGGGAATCAAGGAAATTTAGGCGCTCCAGCTTCGTTTGTTTGTCCGGCGCGCCGCGCATCGCCCGGGGCGTCAACGAGAAAGCCCGATCTATCGTACGGTCGACCAGCGTCTCGTCGAGATCGTCCGCGCCCGCGCCCGCCACCGCGTCGCGATCGCTCGGAGTCGCTCGACCGTATGACGCCAATGCGAGCACCTCGGTCGACGAAAGCGGGACATCTTTGTCATCGATGCGTTTGTAGCTGCCACCTTGAGCGCCCCGCTCTATGACATAACAAGGCTTGCTCGACGGGTCGAGCTCCTCAATCGTGATGACCAGAACCACGGTGCCCTGGAGCTCCACGCGCTCAATGGTGTATTTGGGCGGATTGGCCAGCTTTCCGCGACCGCCGGCATCGCCCATGCCCGCCACGAATTGGTTGAGCACTTTCTCGGTCTCAAAGTTTGCAACTGGGACAAAACCCGCGCGCTCGCTCACTCCGAGTACGATGATGCCGCCGGCGGTGTTTGCGAAAGCGCTGACCGTTTCCCATACGTCGCGGGAAAGCGTTGTGGCGCTCTCCTTGACCTCGACGTTAAGATCGTCCGAGCCCATGCGCCTTAAAGACTCGAGCAGACCGGTCAGTTCGTTTTCGTTCATCTGCACGTCCTTTCGCTCGGTTCTGCGAAGAATGCCGCGGATGGATTTCCTTCGTCTCTCAGTTATCTCTCGTAATTATCTCTCATCTTTCTGTTATCTCTCATATTAGAGATGAGTGAGAGATAAAAGATAAGATGTCTGCCATCTGTTTCATATAAACATGTTTTTGCTGGTAGAACAATCGGTATTGAGATAATACCATGATTGCTTGTCTCTTTGCTGCTCAGTTATCTCTCATATTTTTCTCTCATCTTCCTGTCATCTCTCATATTAGAGACGAATGAGAGATGAGAGATGTGCGGGCGGCGGATGAGCGTGGATTTTGGACGGTCGGGAAATGAGGGCGGATATTTGGACGGCTTTTGGGCGTTTTGAGGCTGATTCCGTCCGAAAATCCGCTCTCATTCGATAGGCGTCCAAATTTCCACGCTCGCGCGGCGGTCACGCGAGCCCTTCGCCCAATCCGCTGGCATCGTCTCCAGTTCGCCGCAGAGCAACGGCCCCATATGGGTATACTCTCGAGGATTCGACTCGATTCGCCCCCGCTGGGGCGTCAAAGGAGACTGCATATGCCCACTACCTCAACCGACCCGCGCGCCGCTGCCGCCGCACTGCTGGTGCCCGGCGCCACCTGCCACGGTTTTGCCGTCGAGCGCTGCGAGACCGTGCCCGAGCTCGACTCGGACGCCTACGTGCTGCGCCACACCGCCTCGGGCGCTCGCCTGCTGTACCTGGCGTGCGACGACGAAAACAAGGCCTTTGCCATTGGCTTTAAGACGCCGCCGGCCGATTCCACCGGCGTGTTCCATATTCTTGAGCACTCGGTGCTGTGCGGATCGGCCAAGTTTCCCGTCAAGGAGCCGTTTGTCGACCTGATCAAGAGCTCCATGCAGACGTTCCTCAACGCCATGACCTACCCCGACAAGACCATCTACCCCGTTGCCACCACCAACGAGCAGGATCTGTACAACCTGATGGACGTGTATCTGGACGCGGTGTTCAACCCGGCCATCTATACCAAGCCCACCATTTTTGAGCAGGAGGGCTGGCACTACGAGCTGGACCTGCCGGAGGGCGCCGAGGGCGAGGGCGGCGCCGCGAACCTGCGCGAGGGCACGCTGCGCTATAACGGCGTGGTGTTCAACGAAATGAAGGGCGCGCTTTCCGACCCCATGAGTGTGCTGGACGATGCCGTCAACGCCGCGCTCTATCCCGACACCGCCTATGCACACGAGAGCGGTGGCGACCCGCGCGCGATTCCCGTGCTCACCTACGAGCAGTTCCTGGACACGCACGCGCGCCACTACAATCCTTCTAACTCTTATATAACGCTCTACGGCGACCTAGATGTGGACCGCACACTGGCCTTTTTGGACGAGCGCTATCTGTCGCAGCCGAGTGCCGCGAGCCGCCGCATGGACGCTGCCGTTGCCGCCGGCGAGGACCCGTCCACGCTGGCGCCCAATCCGCTGGACGTGCAGGCGCCCGTGACCTGCGAGTACAAGCGCATCGAGATGGCCACTACGCCCGAGAACGCCCTGGTAGGCCTGGGCCTGGTGCTGGGCAGCGCGCTCGACCGCAAGCGCACGATCGCGGCGGATATCCTGTTCGAGGCACTACTGGGTTCCAACGAGGCACCAGTTAAGAAGGCCATTCTGGCCGCCGGCCTGGGCGGCAACGTGGTGAGCTACACCGCGGCCGAGAGCCTGCAGCCCTACGAGCTCATCATGCTGCAAAACGCGCAGCCCGGCATAGCGCGCGAGCTGCGTCGCGTGTTCCAGGACGCCTGCCGCGACCTGTGCGAGCACGGCGTTCCGCGCGAGCGCCTGGAAGCCATCATCAGCAGCAACGAATACGATCTGCGCCAGCGCGACTACGGTATCGCCGACGGCGTGGCCATTGCGTGCGACGCGCTGAGCACCTGGCTCTACGATGACGACGCCGCAACGCTGGCGCTCAAGTACGGCCCGGTGTACGAGGAGCTGCGCGGCGAGCTGGACGGCAGCTATTTTGAGGACCTGCTGCGCGAGCTGGTGCTGGAAAACGACCACATGGCTCTGGTCGAGCTGGTGCCGGTGGACGCCGCCGAGGGTTCGGAGGGTGCCGAAGCCGCCGAGCTGGCAGCCAAGCGCGACGCCATGACCGATGCCGAGCTGGCCGACGTGGTCGAGCGCACGGCCGCGCTGCGTGCCGCGCAGGAGGCAGAGGACACACCCGAGGCCAAGGCCACGCTGCCGCGCCTGCGCGTGTCCGACATTGGCGAGGTGCGCCCCGAGCCGCCACTGGTCGTGGACACGACTGCGCCCATCCCCTGCCTGCGCCACGGCATTCCCACCAACCGCCTGGCCTACGCCATGCAGTACTTCGACCTGAGCTGCGTCGCATTTGAGGACCTGCCCTATGTGACGCTGCTCTGCCGCCTGCTCAAGCAGCTGCCCACGCGCGATCATTCGGCCGAGGAACTCGACAACCTGCTCGCCGGCAAGCTGGGCTTTTTGAGCTTTACGACCGAGGTCATGACGCAGCCCGACGTGGACGGCGTGCGCCCCTACCTGCTGGTGAGCGCCGGCGCCCTGTCCGAGAAGATCGATGCGCTGGCGAGTCTGCCGCGCGAGGTATGGTCGAGCACGCTTTTGGCAGATGCCGACGCCGACCGCGTGCGCGACGTGCTCACGCAGATTCGCATTGGGCTTGAGCAGGGCTTTATCAACAACGGTCACTCGGCGGCGCTCGGTCGCGCGATGAGCTACAGCTCGCCTTCGGCCGTGGTGCGTGAGCAGCTCTCGGGCGTGGATTTCTATCTGTTCCTGCGCGATCTGCTCGACCACTTTGACGAGCGCCTGGACGGCCTGCGCGCCAAGCTTACCGAGCTGGCAGGCCGCATCTTTGTGGCCGACGGCTGCATGGCGAGCTTTACCGGCAGCGACGAGGACTTTGACGCGTACTGGGATGCCGCGGGTGACCTGGGGCTGGGTGCGGGCGATGGTGCCGACCGCGGCGCGCTCGCGGTGCCGACGCCGTGCGACCGCCACGAGGCTTTCGTGATCCCCAGCGACATCTGCTTTGCCGCGCGTGCGTGCGATCCGCGTCGCCTGGGCATTGACGTGACAGGCGCTTGGGCCGTGGCTGCCAACGCGCTCTCCTACGATTACCTGTGGAACGAGATTCGCGTGAAGGGCGGTGCGTACGGCTGCGGATTCCGCGCAGCCGGCGAGCGCCAGACGGCGTTCTACACCTACCGCGACCCGGCGATCGATCCTTCGATTGAGCGCGTGGAGCGCGCGGGCGCATGGCTTGGCAGCTTTGAGCCCGACGAGGCCGCCTTTGAGGGCTTTATTGTGAGCTGCGTGAGCGGCATGGACGTGCCGGTGAAGCCGTACGCGCTCACCAAGCGCCGCAACACGACCTACCTGGCCGGGCTCGATCCGCATGCGCGCGAGGAGCGTCGCGCCCAGATGCTCGCCGCCACGCCCGGTGAGCTGCGCTCGCTCGGCGCCGACGTCACGCGCATCGCGGCCGAATCGCCGACCTGTGTCTTTGGCGGCCGCGACGTCATCGCCAAGAGCAACGCCGGCTTTAACGTCATCGACCTGCTGGGCTAACGCACAGCAAAGGTAGATTTTTGGGACATGCCTGAAAATCTACCTTTTCTTTTACCGCTGCTTGGGCAGGGCAGCTCAGCCCGTCCCACCAGTTTGTCTAAATCTATAACATCTAGGCGGCAATATCGGCTCCAGATGTTACAGATCGAGACGTTTCCGAATGGCGCCGCCCCTTTGTCTCAATCTGTAACAGCTAGGCCCATTTTTGCCGAGTTACTGTTACAGATCGAGACAAACCGCCGCAGACACCCGCCCCACCAGCAAAACCCCCACGAAAGGGCAGGTGCCTTTGCGTTGATTCGAACACTTGTTCTATACGTACACATGTTCTATAATAGGGGTGCTTGCATCGGACTAAAATTGCAACTAAGATATAGTTGCAGAATGTGAGGCGGGATGACTCGGACCGATAAACTCATCGCCCAACTGCTTAGCTGCCCTTCGACGTATCGGTATACCGATTTTTTAAAAGTCTTGGCTTCGTATGGCTTTGAAATGGACAACAAAGGCAAGACATCCGGATCGCGCGTTCGCTTCTACAGGCCATCAGATGGCAGGATATTCGTAATGCACGCGCCGCATCCATCTGACGAATTGACGGCGGGGACCATTCGAAACATCGTTCGATTTCTGCAAGATGTCGGAGGTAGTCATGAGTAACGTTTTGGCATACAAGGGTTATTTCGCCCCAGTCGAGTTCGATGCCGAACAGCATGTGCTAACAGGTATGGTCACCGGCATTAGGGACGCAATCGTATTTGAAGGCTCCACAGCTGAAGAGGTGGAGCAATGCTTCCACGACGCCGTCGACGATTACCTTGAGTTTTGCGCCGAGAAAGGCAAGGAACCCGAGCGGGCTTTTAAGGGCTCGTTCAACGTAAGAACGGGCTCTGAGCTCCACAAGCAAGCGGCGCTGGCAGCGGCAAAGAAGGGTGAGTCACTCAATAAGTTTGTGACTGAAGCAATCGCTGCGGCGTTATAGCATTAACGCATAGGCCCAAACAACCACAAAGGGCGCAGTTCACAGGCATATTTGCGGTGGCTTTACTGCCCATATCGCGTTTGCCCAGATAAAACCTGCCAAAATAAACCTGTCCCTTTTTGGCAGGTTTGCTAGAAGAGGCTGGGATGGACAAGGCTGAGTTGCGACGGGCGATGATTGCTCGGCGCGATGCTCTTGATTTAGATGTGCGGGCGGCGAAGTCTGCCGTTATCTGTGCGCGGCTGGTTGAGCTGTTGGATCGCTCGGATGCCGCGGCGCCGCACACCGTTGCCGTCTATGCCGCGATGGGTTCCGAAGTCGATCCTGCCGCGTTTGCCGCAGCGGCCGCCAAACGCGGCTGGCGCGTGGCCTATCCGTGCATGTTCTCGGCAATTGATGCCGCAGCTTGTGGCCAGCGCATGTGCATGCGGGCAGTTGCCGCCGACGATGCGTCCGCGGCACCGTTTATCGCCCACCCCACGCGGGTCTTTGCGGCCGTGGACATCGACAACGACCGCTTCCCTATCGTGCCTGCCGAAGCTCTCGACATGGTCGTCGTGCCGCTCGTAGCCTTCGACCGCGCCGGCGCGCGCCTGGGCTACGGCGGCGGCTGCTATGATCGCTACCTGCCCACACTCTCGCCCGCATGTCAAATCATCGGCATCGCCTTTGACGAGCAGCGTGTCGACCACGTTCCCACCGACGCCCACGACCTGCCGCTACTCCACATCATCAGCGCCTGATCGCCGCTGTATCGCACCCGCAAGATGAGCGTGGAAAATCTCCCACTTTGAGCCCCCTTACGAGCCAAAAGTGGGAGATTATCCACGCTCAACCATTGCGCGTCCAGATTTCCACGCTCGTGCGGCTCAACGTCCTGCAACCGCCTCAACACGCACGCGGCACGCCGGCGACCCTGAGCTTGCGATCGAGCTTTGTCGGATCCCTTAGATCATCCCAGCACAAGCGCACGATCTTGCAGTTATCAAGCAGCGAAAGCCTCGACTCGCGCTGGCGCTCATCAAACTGCGCCTTCGCGAGCTTGCCCTCCTCCGCCGCCTTCTCGCTTTTAACGAATCCGTCGAACTCCCCGATAATCAGCCGGTCGCCCACACGCCACAAGTAGTCAACGCGATACGGCCGCCCCGGCTCAACCGGGTCGAACAGCTCAACTTGCAGCTCCGGCGTCTGCCAGCCGCGCTCGATCATCAGGGCGCGCGCCTTGGACTCGCCGCCGCTTTCTGACAGGCCATCGGCATACCGCGCAACACTTCGCGCCGTCACAACACCGCGACGATTTAAGCCAAGCTTGTTGATTGCCTCAACGAGATGCTCCTTCGACAACAGCTGCTCATGAAGCGCCGAGTCCGCAATGATCAGTCCCTCGACAAACGACGCATCGACCAGGCAATCCGTAATCGTTTGATCGATATCGGTCACGGCAATATCCATCTGGATTGCCCGTGTTTGACGAGCATAACGATGGCGAATCACCTGAGAGCCGGGCGTCGTCGATTGCGCCGGCGCCGCGGCGATATGGATGTGCGTCAAATTGGCATGCGAAACCGAAAGACCATAGATAACAGCCGCCGTATAGGAGCAAAACGTCCAGTCGGGATGCTTTTGCGCAAGGGCCCGCACCCGATGCAGATAACGCTGCCGAAACTTGAGCTCGGACCAATAATCCGGACGCGCATACAGCCCCGGCATGACCGCCTCTAGACTTCCCGCCGCCACCCGCCGCTCAATCTGCTTTGCCTCCGCCGTCGTGCGTGCGTACACGCAGCTCATCTGCTGTTCGCATGCTTTAATGTGACTTGTAAGCCTTTGATTCGCCGTCATGTTTCCCATGTCGCCTCCCAACTCTTGGTACGGCGCAAACGTACCAGACGGTTTCATGCGAAGTCTGACCAAATACCGTCCAGGCGCTGACCAAATGCTTGACGGTTTTGGGCGTTTTAGGCTGATGTCTTATATCTGCAGGTAGGGCGGTTGTCGAGAGGTCCCTGTCTCCACATTTTGAGGCCTTGGTCCATCGGATTATCAGAAAGAAAAACCCGTCGAGATTCAAGACTACGCCAAATGCGACTTTGCCTCTGCACGCACCGTCGCTTAGCCGAGCCATCGGCATCTACATGCCTAAAAAATGAGCGTGGATAATCTCCCGTTTTGAGCCTAGTTTCAAGCCAAAAGTGGGAGATTATCCACGCTCGATTTGTAAATGTCCGAAAATCCACGCTCGTCCGTCCGGATATCCACGCTCGTCACGCCGCCGGCACAGCAGCAGCCGTAGCCTAGTGCTCCTCGCCGGCGCGGGCTAGGTCGTAGGGCGTGGTCTGGTAGACGTAGTAGTTGAGCCAGTTGGTGTAGAACAGCTGAGCCTGGCTGCGCCAGACGTTGCGCGGCTCGGCAGTGGGGTCGTCACCTGGGAAGTAATGCGCCGGCACCTCCGGGTTGAGTCCGCGCTTCACGTCGCGCTCGTACTCCAAACGCAGCGTGTCGGTATCGTACTCGGGATGGCCAAAGACAAAGAAGCGGCGGCTGTCGGTCGACTTGACGATGTACAGGCCCACCTCGTCGGACACGGCCACGACCTCAAGCTGCGGCTCGGCCTCCACGTCCTCGCGGCGCACATCGGTGTTGCGCGAATGCACGGCATAGAAACGGTCGTCAAAGCCGCGGACCAGCGGGCTTTGCGGCTTCACCAGATAATGCTCGAACACGCCGCTCGCCTTTGCCGGCAGGTCGTACTTCTGGATACCGTAATGATGGTAGAGCCCCGCCTGTGCGCCCCAACAAATGTGCAGCGTAGAGTGCACGTGCGTGGTGGACCAATCCATGATCTGGCAGAGCTCGGGCCAGTAGTCGACCTCCTCGAACGGCATCTGCTCCACCGGCGCGCCCGTGATGATCAAGCCGTCGTAGTGGATGTCACGGATGTCGTCGAACGTGCGGTAGAACGTCTCCAGGTGGCCGGCGCTCACGTGCGTGGCCTCGTGCGTCTTGGTGCGCAGCAGGTCCACCTCCACCTGTAGCGGCGTGTTGGAGAGCTTGCGCATGATCTGCGTCTCGGTGGCGATTTTGGTGGGCATGAGGTTGAGGATGAGCACGCGCAGCGGACGGATGTCCTGGTGCAGCGCGCGGTACTCGGTCATGACAAAGATGTTCTCGCTCTCGAGCTGCGCGGCGGCAGGGAGGGCGTCAGGGATGCGAATGGGCATGGATGCTCCTTACGAGTCAGTTGCAGTTATGGTACAACGACCGGCCCCATCCGCGCGAGTGCATCGCCCATCGATGCCGTCAGCGGACCAAATCACTCCAAAAGTAGAGATTGAGGCATGTCCCAAAAAACTGTGGCGCTTTAGCCTAGCAAAGTGACAGCAGGAAGCTACAATGGTTCGACGCGAAAAACTCGGCCGAAAGGATACATATATGTACCAGACGCGTAAGATCGGTGTGGTCGGCCAGGGCCACGTAGGAGCACATGTCGCCAACAGCCTGCTCATGCAGGGCATTGCCGATGAGCTGTACCTGTGCGATATCAACGAGGCCAAAGTGACGTCCGAGGTCCAGGACCTGCGTGACTCCCTTTCGTTTGTCCCGTACAACACCAAGATCGTCAATTGCTACGACCACTACGAGGAGCTGGCCTGCTGCGACGTCATCGTCAACGCCGCCGGCAAGGTCGCACTGGCCGCCGGCAACCGCGACGGCGAGCTGTTCTTTACCACCGACGCCGCCCGCACCTTTGCCAAGCGCATCGTCGACGCCGGCTTTGACGGCATCTTCGTGAGCATCTCCAACCCCTGCGACGTCGTGTGCACCGAGCTGTGGCACCTGACCGGCTACGATCCCAAGAAGATCATCGGCTCGGGCTGCGGCCTGGACTCCGCCCG
>UQHY01000054.1:0-10463 GCA_900540975.1 uncultured Collinsella sp. | reverse complement strand
GAGCCGGTGCAGATTAAAAGCCGCCGTTCTTTAACGGCGGCTTTTCTTGTTGGTGGCTATCTGCGCAGTGGTGCCAATAGTATTTTGCGGAAGATCTACCTCTCGCTTGGCTTGGAAGTAGGGTGGCCGGGCTGGTCGTCGTAGGCGTATTTGCTGTACACGTTGACCTCCCACTGCTTTTTTTCGACCTTTGCTACAGAATCTAGGATGAAGCCGGTCGCAAGGCTCAGGCCGCACAGGAACATAAACGAGGCGGCGAGCATAGCGGTGGGGAAGCGCGGGACGAGGCCGGTCTGGAAATATTCGACAACGATGGGCATGCCCAGGGCGAGGCCGAATACCGCGAACAGAAGCGCAACGAGGCTGAAGAACTTCAGCGGGCGGTAGTCCTTGAACAGCGTGCCGATCATCGCAACGACTTTAATGCCGTCGCTCACTGTGTTGAGTTTGGACTCGGAACCCTCGGGACGGTCGCGGTACTCGATGGGCACATCTTTGATGCGCCAGCGGTGGTCGACGGCGTGGATCGAGAGCTCGGTTTCGATCTGAAAGCCCTCGGAAAGCACTGGGAAGGTTTTAACGAACGGGCGGCTCATGGCGCGGTAGCCGGTCATGACGTCATCGAAGCTGTAGCCATAGATCCACTTGATCATGGCGCGGACCAGATTGTTGCCAAAGCCGTGGAAGGCGCGCTTGTTTTCCTCGGCGTAGGTGCCGTTTGAAAGGCGATCGCCTACGGTCATGTCGGCCGTACCGTTAAGGATGGGCTCGCAGAGGGCCTTGGCCGCCTCGGCGGGATAGGTGTCGTCGCCGTCGACCATCAGGTAGCAATCAGCGTCGATGTCGCGAAACATCTGGCGGCATACGTTGCCCTTTCCCTGACGGGGCTCAAAGCGGACCGTGGCGCCGTGCTCGGTGGCGATGCGTGAGGTATCGTCCGACGAGTTGTTGTCATAGACATAGACCGTCGCTTGCGGAAGCTCGCGGTGAAAGTCGTCGATGACTTTGCCGATCGTGGGCGCTTCGTTGTAGCAGGGGATGATGACGGCGATGGATTCAGAATTCACTCAATGCTCCTTATACGTTCAATCCTTGAAAGTATAGCCGTTTGGGCTTGGCATCCTAAGATGTGGGTTAGTTCTCCAGTTTTGTTGCGCGAATCGTTTGCATGGCCGTCGGGTCTATACTGTTCGTTTGTCAACGATTACGAGTAAAGGAGTTGCATCCGTGTCGGATCAGACAAAGCAACAAGAAACTCGCAGTCTGCCTGCGACGTTTGCTAAGAACGAATTTGAGAAGGACGCGTTTATCCTTCGTCAGCTGGTTACCAAGGATTTTAAGATCAAGTATCGCCGTAGCGTTCTGGGCGTCGCATGGTCGGTGCTCAACCCGCTGCTGATGATGATCGTCATGGCCATCGTGTTCTCGACGATTTTCGCCCAGGGCCGCAATGGCTCAATTACGCCCGAGATGTACCCGCTGTACTTGATCGTGGGTAACGTCACCTTTGCCGTCATGTCCGAGTCTACGAACCAGGCCCTGACGTCGATCGTGGGTGCTGCCCCGCTGCTCAAGAAGGTTAAGGTGCACCGTTGGGTCTTCCCAGTACAGAAGGTGCTCTTCTCGCTGGTTAACTTTGCCTTCTCGCTGGTCGCCGTTGCCATCGTTATGCTGTGGTTCCACGTTATGCCTTCTTGGCACCTGATTCTGCTGCCGGTCTGCCTACTGCTGCTTATGTGCTTCTGCATGGGCCTGGGCATGATGCTCTCCGCCCTCACGGTCTTCTTCCGCGATGTCATGCATCTGTGGAGCGTCGTCATTACGGCGTGGACTTACATTACGCCTATTTTCTGGACGACCGACTTCGTTGCGCAAATGCCGCATCTCGTGCGCATTCTGGTCTATGCGAACCCCATGTATAACTACCTGCAGTTTATGCGCGATATCTTCCTGTTCCAGACTACGCCCTCGCTTATGACGTTTGGTATGTGCGTTGCTTGGGCGGTTCTTGCGCTTGTTATTGGCTATACCGTGTTCCATAAGTCCGAGCGCAAGTTCATCCTCTACATCTAAGGAGTGCTGTGATGACTGAATCTGTTGTTGATTACAGCGAGCAGCCTCTGGCTGTCGAGGTCGACGACGTCACCATGATCTTTAACATGGCGTCCGAGTCGCTGACCAACCTCAAAGAGTACTTCATCAAGCTTGCCAAGCACGAGTTGTTCTTTGAGGAGTTTAGGGCGCTCAAGCATATCTCGTTTGATATTCATCGTGGCGAGGTCGTGGGTCTGGTTGGCACCAATGGTTCCGGTAAGTCTACGATGCTCAAGATTATCGCCGGTGTGCTTGAGCCTAGCGAGGGCAGCGTTAAGGTGCACGGTAACATTGCGCCGCTGATTGAGCTTGGTGCCGGCTTTGACCCCGAGCTGACCGCCCGCGAGAACATCTATCTGAACGGCGCCCTGCTCGGCTATACCAAGGAGTTCATCGACGCCAACTTTGACGGCATTATTGAGTTCGCTGAGCTTCAGAACTTTGTCGATATGCCGCTTAAGAACTTCTCCTCGGGCATGGTGGCGCGTATCGCCTTTGCAATCGCGACGATTACCGAGCCCGATATTCTGATCGTTGACGAGACGTTATCCGTCGGTGATGTGTTCTTCCAGCAGAAGTGCGAGGCCCGCATCCAGCACTTTATCCAGAGCGGCGACGTGACGGTTCTGTTCGTTTCGCACTCCATGGAGCAGGTTGAGCGCATCTGCCAGCGTGCCGTTTGGATTGAGAAGGGTGACCTTCGCATGGACGGCCCGGTTGATGAGGTCTGCAAGGCGTATCGCGAGCAGTTCAACTAGGTTATAATTACTTGCGCCTGACAGGCTTGCGCTTGCTTGGGCGTGCGGTTATTTGCTCCATTAGCTCAGTTGGATAGAGCAGGGGACTTCTAATCCCAAGGTCGACGGTTCGAATCCGCCATGGAGCACCATCGTTTATTAAGCCCAGACCGCTTGGTGGTCTGGGCTTTTTTCATCTTGTGTGCTGCTGGAGCCGAGCGCGAGCAAGCCGCTGCTGTTTGTTGGGGTTGGCATTTTACTTTTCGAGATGCTCCCTCAGCAGCTCCAGCGCGTGGGCGTAGCCCTTCAGGCCCTCGCCGGTGATGGTGGCGAAGCAGGCCAGGCGGGCGTAGCTCACCTGGCGGAAGTCTTCGCGGGTCTCGACGGCGCTAATGTGGACCTCCACAGCCGGGATGGCGACAGCCTTGAGGGCATCGAGGATCGCCACGCTCGTATGCGTATAAGCGGCCGGGTTGATGACGATGCCGTCGACCTTGCCGTAGGCCTCCTGGATCTTGTCGACGATGCTGCCCTCGTGGTTGGACTGGAAGACCTCGACCTCGTCGAAGCCCTGTGCAGCGCCCGCTTCCTGGCAGATCTGCACTAAGCGGTCGTAGTTGTCGCTGCCATAGATGCCCGGCTCGCGAATGCCGAGCATGTTGAGGTTGGGGCCGTTGATGACGAGTGCTTTCATGGTTGCTTCCTTTGCGGTTGGAAAGCCACCACAAAGGTGCCTGTCCCCTTTGTGGTGGCTTAGGTTAGAGAGCGGGTGGGAGGGTCTCGAGGAGGGCTTGGGCGGTGTTGGCGGCGCAGTCGCGTGAGTCGATGATGTAGTCGGCCCAGGCGCGGTAGCGCGGCATGCGCCGCTCGGCCAGCCTGTCGATACCGTCGCGGGCGGTGATGGGGCGTCCCTTGTGGGCTAGCTCGTCGAGCTTGCGGTTGAGCATCACGATTTGGCTGTTCTGGTGCAGCAGCGGATAGTTCTCGTCACGCGTGACCACGCCGCCGCCGGTTGAGAGCACCAGGCCGCTGCGCTTGGAGATGTCGGACAGAGCCGCCGTCTCCTGCTCGCGGAAGGCCACCTCGCCGCGCTCGACGATAAAGTCGGCACAGGGCATGCCCAGACGCTCCTCGAGCGCGTGATCCAAGTCGATGTGCTCGCGACCCGTGAGCAGGGCAATCTGCTCACCCACGCGGGTCTTGCCCGAGCCCGGCATGCCGATCAGCGCGATGTTCTGTTCGTGGCGCGACAGACGCTCCGTTACGTCCAGGATGCGCTCGCGCGGGGTGGCCTGGCCGGTATAGCGCTCGACGGCCTGTGCCGCCTGTGCCACGAGCATGAGCAGGCCACCGATGCAGGGGATGCCGCGGCGTTCGGCTTCGAGCATCAGGCCCGTGCGAGCGGGGTTGTAGACAATGTCGATGACGCCCTCGAGCGCATTGAGGCCCTCGAGCGTGCAGGGAGCGTCGGGGCAGTGGGGGAACATGCCGGCGGGCGTGCAGTTGACGAGTAACGTTGCATCGGACTGCTGCGCGATGTTGTCGTAGTTAACCTCGCTCGTGCGACCCACGGGCACAACGATGGCGCCCAGGTCTTCCAGCACCATACTTGCCGTGGTACCGGCGCCGCCAGTGGCGCCGAGTACGAGAGCCTTCTTGCCGGCAACCTCAACCCCCAGCTCCTCGACCAGGCACTGAAAACCAAAGTAGTCGGTGTTGTCGCCGCGCAGGCGCCCGTCGGGCAGGCGCGTGATGGTGTTGACGTTGCCCATTCGCTCGGCGAGCGGGCTCAGTTCGTCCAGGTAGTCCATGACGGCACGCTTGTAGGGGATGGTCACGTTGGTACCCTCCCATTCGTCGCCCGTCATAAAGGCCGCGAGGTCCTCGGGCTCGCGCTCAAAACGCACGTACTCAAGCTCCGCCAGCTCTTTGTAGATGGTCGGGGTGTAGCTGTGGCCCAGCACGCGGCCCAGCACGCCGTAGGGGCGGGTTGCGGCGGTATCGGTCATCTAGAGCACCTCCGTGTAGCTGCCAAAGTAGGTGAAGCTCTCGCACACGTCGTCGATGGAATCGAGCAGGTCGTCGAGGGCCTTGCTGCCAAAGGGGCAGTCCAGATCAAAGTAGAACATAAACTCAAAGTCGCGGCCGGGGATGGGGCGGCTCTCGAGCTTGATGAGGTTGATGTTGAGTGCGTAGAAGCGCTCGAGCACGCGATAGAGGGCGCCCGGCTCGTTGGCCGTGGTGATCATGAGCGAGGTGCGATTAGCGCCGGGGTAGACGCGCGGCTCGCGGCCGATGACGACAAAGCGTGTGTAGTTGTTGTCCGAGTCCTGGATGTTGGACTCCAGCACCTCCAGGCCATAGAGTGTCGCGCAGCTGCGCGATGCGATGGCGGCAACATCGGTGCGCCCGGAGTTGGCGACCATCTCGGCCGACATGGCCGTGTTTGGGTACTTGGTGGCGTGCAGGTCGTGGGACTCGATAAAGCCGGCACACTGGGCAATGGCTTGGCCGTGGCTGTAGACCTCGCGCACGTCGGCGAGCTTGGTGCCGGGCTTGACGAGCAAGTTGTGGTCGATCTTGAGGCGAAGCGAGCGCACGATGTGGAAGTCGAACTGGGCGAGCAGGTCGTAGACGGCGTTGACCGAGCCGGCGGTGGAGTTCTCGATGGGCAGCACGCCAAACTCGCAGAAGCCGTCGCGCACAGCGCGCATAACGCCTTCGAAGGTCTCGAAAAACGCGATGTCGGGCACGTCGAAGAGTTTGCACGCGGCGATCTGGCTATAGGCACCCTCCACGCCCTGGCAGGCAACGGTGGCCGTTTGAGGGAAGGCCGTGTCGGAGACTGCAGCCGTGGCGTGGGCCTTTTGCGAGACGGTGATGCCCTTGAGCTCGTTGATGTAGCGCTGCTGCTCGGCCTTGCTCATGCTCATGAGGAGACGGAACAGGGTGATGGTCTGCGCCTCGTAGCGCTCGGGCGCGCGGCTGGCGAGGTTGTTGAGTTTGGAGCGCTCGCGGGCGGGGTCAAAGACAGCCTTGCCCATCTCGATCTTTGATTTGGCGACCTCGGTGGCAATGTCCATACGCTCGACAAAGCTGTTGAGGAGCGTGGTGTCGATGCCATCGATGGTCTGGCGAATATCGGCAAGGTCCATGGAGGCCCCTTTCACGTAATGGCAGAGTTGACGGGCAACTCAGGTGAGTCGGGTTAGAGCTGGCCTGCGTCCTTGAGGAGGGCGTCCCAGATGGCGAGGGCAGCTGCTGCTTCAGCTACGGGGACAGCTCGGGGGACGATACAGGGGTCGTGACGGCCGTGCACCGAGAGCTCGGCATTTTCCATAGCGTCCATGTCTACGGTCTGCTGCTCGCGGCCAATGGAGGGCGTCGGCTTTACGGCCATGCGCCACATGACGGGCGCGCCGGTGGAGATGCCGCCCAGGATGCCGCCGGCATTGTTGGACTCGACCTCGATTTCGCCGGTCTCGGCGTTGATTCGATATGGGTCATTGTTCTCGCTGCCGCGCATGGCGGCTACGGCAAAGCCCATGCCAAACTCCACGCCCTTTACGGCGGGAATGCCAAACGCGATTTGCGCGATGCGGTTCTCGATGCCGTCGAACATGGGGTCGCCGATGCCCGCGGGAAGCCCGTAAATGCCGCACTCCACGATGCCGCCGATGCTGTCGAGTTCGTCGCGCGCGGCTAGGATCTCCTCGCGCATACGGCCGGCTGCGGCGGCGTCAATGCACGGCAGATCGTTCGTAAGGATCGCCTTGCGGTCGGCCTCGCGATAGACCATATCGTCCATCGGCAGGTCGGAGATACCGCCGATCTGCGCGACGTGCGCCATGACCTTGATGCCACGGGCCTCGAGTGCCTGCAGCGCGATGCCACCTGCGATGCACAAGGGAGCCGTTAGGCGGCCGGAGAAATGCCCGCCGCCGGCGACGTCGTGCATGTTGTGGTACTTCACGCGGGCAGGAAAGTCTGCGTGCCCCGGGCGGGGCTTGCGGCGCAGCTCGGAATAGTCCTTGGAGCGCGTGTTGGTGTTCTCGATAATCGCTGCGATGGGTGCGCCGGTGGTGTGCCCATCGACTACGCCGGCAATGATATGCGCGGCGTCGGCCTCGCGGCGCTTGGTCGCGGTCTCGTCGCGACCTGGGGCACGACGATCGAGGAAGGCCTGCAGCTGCTCCTGGTCAACGGCAATACCGGCGGGGATGCCGTCGAGCGAGCAGCCGATAGCGGGGGAGTGCGACTGGCCGAAGATGCTCAGGTGCAATACGTTGCCAAAGGTCGAGGACATGCTATTCCTCCTCGAGCGTGACCTTGCCGCCAAGCAGGCGGTAGTGGTCGAAGAAATCGGGATAGGACTTGTTGACGGCCTCGGCGCCGTGGATCACGACCTCGCCGGTGGCGCGGCTCGCGGCGATGGCGGCCATCATGGCGATGCGGTGGTCGTTGTGCGAATCGACCTCACCGCCGGTAAAGGCATCGACACCCTTGATGATGAGGTCGTCGCCGGCAATACGCACCTGCGCGCCCAGCGCGGTGAGCTCGCGGGTGGTGGTGACCAGGCGGTCGGATTCCTTGATGCGCAGACGGGCGCAATCGCGGATAAAGGTGCGGCCCTGTGCCAGCGAGGCCACGGCCGAGATAACGGGCACCAGGTCGGGAATGTCGTGGGCGCTCATCTCAAAGCCGGCGAGCTTGTCGGACTGCACGGTGGCGGCGTTGGTGGAGCGCACGATGCGGGCACCAAAGCGCGAAAGCGCGGCAAGCACGTTGCGGTCGCCCTGCGCAGAGCTCAGGGACACACCCTCGACGGTGATGGGGTCGGTGCCGATGGCGCCAGCACACAACCAAAAGGCGGCGTTGGACCAGTCGCCCTCGACGGCCACGCTGCCGGGCGTGCGGTACGAGCCACTGCTCACGCGGAAGTTTGTGACCTCGGGCTGACCGTCCTTGGCGGGAATGCGCTCGACGTTGACCTCGACGCCGAAGGCCTTCATGGCCTGGATCGTCAGGTTGATGTAGGGGCGGCTCTCAATGAGGCCGGTCACCTGCACGCAGGAGGTCTGGGCCAGCAGCGGGGCTGCCAGCAGCAGGCCCGAGATATACTGCGAGCTCACGTTGCCCGGCAGCACAAAGGTGCCCGGGCGCATGCGGCCGCTCGTCTTGAGCGGAAAGCCGCCCAGGCCCTCCAGATCGCAACCGGCGGCAATGATCTCGTCGGAGAGCGGGGAGAGGGGGCGTGCGCCCAAGCGTCCCTGACCCACAAAGGTGGCCTCTGCGCCCAGCGCGCAGGCGACGGGCAACATAAAGCGGAGTGTGGAGCCGCTTTCGCCGCAGTCAAGCGTGCCGCCGGCAAGGGCCTTGAGCAGGCCAAACTCAACACTCTTCATGGTGGGGTGGACCTGGAAGCCGTCCTCGACGGTCTCGATGCGAGCGCCCAGTGCCGTAAGGCAACGCACCGTAGCCTCGATGTCGGCGCAGGTGGTGTTGCAGGTGACGTGCGTCTCGCCGTTGGCAAGCGCAGCGCAGATAATCAAGCGGTGCGCCATCGACTTGGATGCGATGGCGGGAACGGTGCCCTTGAGCGGGGACGGGGTGATGCGGGCTAGCATGCGGATGCGTCTCCCTTCTGGCCGAGGCCCTCGGCAATGAGTTCATGGAAAGTGGAAAGCGGCGTGCGGTCGATGCTGCAGCGGCCAATGCCGTGCGGAATCACCAGGTCGATAGTGTCACCGGCACGTTTTTTGTCGTGCAGCGCCTCGGCAAAGATGGCGTCGGCATCTTGGTCGCAGCGGGTCTTGAGGCCATGGCGGGCGCAGAGCTCCTCAATACGACCGGGCAGTGCAGCATCGCAAACGCCGTGCAGGGCCGCGGCGCGCGTGATGATACCCATGCCGATCGAAACGCAGTTGCCGTGTCCGAGCTCAAAGTGCTCGCAGGCCTCGACGGCGTGTCCGGCGCTGTGTCCAAAGTTGAGGAGCTTGCGCTGGTTGGTTTCGCGCTCGTCGGCGACGACCACGGCGCGCTTGATGTCGATATTGCGGGCGATGATGAGCGCTACGCGGGCCACATCGCGGTTGAGCAGCTCCAGCGTGAGCGGGGTCTTCTCCAGCTCGGCGAAAAGCTCCGGGTCGGCGATCACGGCGTGTTTCACAACCTCGCCGCAGCCGTCGGCGAACTGCTCGGGCGTGAGGGTGGCCAGGCACCCCACGTCGGCGATAACCACGCTCGGCTGCCAAAAGGCGCCGGCCAAGTTCTTGCCAGCAGCCAGGTCGATGGCCGTCTTGCCGCCCACCGACGAATCCACCATGGCGAGCAGGCTCGTCGGGATCTGCACAAACTTGCAGCCGCGCATGTAGGTGGCGGCCACAAAGCCCGCCACGTCGCCCACGACGCCGCCGCCGAGTGCCACGATCACGTCGGAGCGCGAAAGCTCGTGCTCGGCCACAAACTCCAAAATGGCAACATAGGTTTCGGCGCGCTTATGGGCCTCGCCGGCCTCGAAGGTGCAGATGCTCACTTCGTAGCCTGACGCCTCCAGGCTCTGCTTAACGGGCATCTGGTAGAGCGGGCCCACGTTGGTGTCCGTCACGATGACGGCCTTGGTGCCGCCGGCAGTGGCGCGCACGAGCGGTCCCGCCTGCTCCAGCAAAAACGTGCCAACATGCACCTGGTAGGGGCGTGCGGTGTCGATATCGATGGTAATCGCCATAAGCTATGGTCCTTTCGACCTGGCGTGATAGGTGGTCTAGTGGGAGGTCTCGTCGTCGAGCGCGCGCTTAATGCGGTCGCCCTCGGCAAGGAGATTCTCCAGATAGCGCTGGTCGCGGTCCTTGAGCGCACGGCTGTAGGCCCCAAGCGACTCGATTAGATGGTCGATCTCGAAGGCGAGCGCGTCGGCGTCGTCGATCATGAGCTCGGACCACATTTGCGGGTTGAGGTGCGCCACGCGGGTGAGATCGCGGTAGCTACCGGCCGAAAAGCCGTGGTGGACCTGGGCGGTCGGGCTCTTTACGTAGGCGTTTGACACCACGTGCGCAAGCTGGCTCGTGAAGGCGATGACGCGGTCGTGCTCGGCGGCGCTGGTCACGCTGAACTTGCCAAAGCCTAAGGGGCGCACCATCTCGCGCACCTGCCCCAAGAGCTCCAGCTTAAGGGCATCGTCCACCGCGGGCGGAACGAGCACGAGCGGGGCGCCCTGGAACAGGTCGGCGCGGGAGTGCGCGTAGCCCGAGAACTGGGTGCCCGCCATGGGGTGCGCGCCCACAAAGTAAAAGCCGTGCTCGCGGGCAAGCTCAAAGGCGCGCTCGCACACGATGCCCTTGACGCCCACCGTGTCGATCACCACGGGGCCCATGATGGCCTCGGTATCGGTGGCGTCGGCGAGTGCCTGGGCATGCGCCTCAAGCCACTCGATGCAGGCCTCGGGGTAGCAAGCCAGGACGATGATGTCGCATTCGCCGAGTGTCCTGTCGTTGAGCTCTCCGGCGACAGTGCCCATGCTGGCGGCCGTCATGACATCGTCATCGGGGTCCCAGGCCAGCACGCGGACGCCCGCCTGCGCATAGCCGCGTTCAAATCGCTGCCGCCCGTCTCGTACTGGTAACGCTGCGGAGG
>UQHY01000053.1:0-12002 GCA_900540975.1 uncultured Collinsella sp. | reverse complement strand
GAGCGCGTGACCGTCGAGGTCGGCGCCGTCGAGCCCGCCACGGTCGAGCGGCTGCGCGCCCTCGAGCACGTGCTTGCAGTCGAGCTGTCCGGCGGCGAGCTCGTCTGCACCTGTGAGGCGAGCCCGCACAATCTGGTCGACATCCTCGACACACTGCGCGCCGCCGACGTGGCACTCGGCCGCGTGTGGAGCGAGCCGCCGACCCTCAACGACGTGTTCCTCGAGATCACCGGCCGCGAGCTGCGCGACTAGGGGGGCGGTCATGTTCAACACCATCATCACCACGGTCAAGACACTGCTGCGCCGGCCGAGCACGTGGGTTTGGGGCGCTCTCTTTCCCATCGCGCTTTCCACGATGTTTATGTTTATGTTTGCGAACCTGAGCTCCGACGGCACGGTCGACCCGGTGCCGGTTGCCGTCGTGGCGGATGAGGCTTGGGACGCCTCGACCTTTAAGGACGTGGCGACGTCGCTTGCCCAGGAAGGCGACGACCGGCTGCTCGAGATCCACGAGTGCGAGGATGTGACCGCCGCGAACCGTGCGCTCAAGGCCGGCGAAGTCGCGGGCATCTACACGGTCGATGCCGCGGGCACGCCCAGGCTCACGCTGCTATCGAGTTATGACGGCTCGCGTGCGTCGTCGGTGCTCACCGATCGCAGCATCCTGGAGACGGTGGCAAGCTCGTATACACAAAATGCCGAGCTCATGTCCCAGATTGCCCAGGACAACCCGGCGGCGCTCGCCGACCCGGAGGCGGTTGCGCGCGCCCTGTCGCTCGAGGGCGGCACCCGTCGCGTGAGCCTGACGCGCACCACGCCCGATGGCACGGTCATCTACTACTACGCGCTCTTTGGTCTGGTGGCGATGATGTCTGCCGAGTTTGCCGCCTTGAGCGTCGTCGATTTGCAGCCCAATCTGTCGGGCCTCGGCGCGCGTCGCTGCGTGGGCGGTCTTTCCAAGACGGCGTCGCTGGCTGGCATCTTTGTCGGCTCGTGGCTGGTCTCCTTTGCTTCGATGGCGATCGCGATCGGCTACGTGCGCCTAGTCGTGGGCATCGACTTTGGCGGGCGCGAGGGGCTGTGTCTGGTGGGCGGTGCCGCTTCCGCGCTTGCCGCCACGGGCCTGGGGCTCTTTGTGGGCACACTTCCCGTTAAGGGCGGCAAGGCGTCCAAGTCCGGCATCCTTACGGGCTTTGCTACCACGTGCGCCCTGTTCGCCGGCCTCTACGGCGAGCCGGCGATGGCGCTTGCCGACGACGTCGCCCGCGCCTGCCCGGCCGAGTGCTGGTTCAACCCCGTCAAGCTTATCTGCGACATGTTCAATCGCCTGTATTTCTTTGAGGACCTGGGCCCCTTTGCCGTTCGCGCCGGCGCGCTCGTCCTGATGGCGCTGCTGTTCGTTGCCGCCGCCACGCTGATCTTTGGAAGGAGCCGCTATGAGCACCTTTAAGACTGCGCTTCGCATGGCGCTCGCACACCCGCTCTATCTGCTCATCTACACGGTGTTCATCTCGCTCATGGGTGTGTTTATCGCGGCATCGGTGAGCTGGAACTCGTCGCAGCTCACCGAATATAAGCCCTACGATGCCAACGTGATCGTGGTCGACCGCGACGACAGTGACCTTTCGCGTGCGCTTACCAAGCATCTGGGGTCGCGCTTTGAGCTGGTCACGGGCGTCGGCGACGACACCTACGACCTTGCGGACGCGCTTTCCAAGAGCAACAGCGCCAAGGGCAGTGCCGACTGCGTGTTCTTTATCCCGGAGGGGTTTGAGGGCGACCTCGTTGCAGCTGCCCGCGCGGGGGAGTCCCTGCCCAAGCTCGATGTGACCTACGGTGCCGGCACCATGGCGGCGGCGCTTTCGTCTGCCGAGGCCTCGCGCTGGATCTCGCTCGCGGGCGCTGCGGCGGCGCTTGAGCCCACTGCCTCCAACGGTGACGTCGCCAAGGCTGCCGATCATGCGGCCGCGAAGCGTGCCAAGGTCGAGATCGAGCAGGTCAAGGTTGACTCGACCGCCGCCGCCACGCTCGAGTCGTACTTCAACTTTGGCGCGTACGCGATTATCTCGTCGGTCATCGTGTCGGTGGGGCTGGTGTTCTCGGGCATGAACGAGCCCGAGCGCGTACGTCGTATGGATGCCGGCCCAATCTCCGAGCGCCGGCGTTCGCTTGCCGTGTTTGCGGCCGCCGCCGTGCTCACCGTCTGCATCTGGTTTGTGTCGAGCATGATGGGCGTCGTGGGCTTTGCCGGCGCGGTCGCCGAGGTCGGCGTGGGCCGTGTGTGCCTGGCGCTGGCGGCGACGTTTGCCCTTGCGTGCACGCCTCTGGCCGTTGGCTTTGCCCTTTCGAGCCTGGGTGCGCGCGAGGAGCTGCTCAACGGCGTGGGCAACCTGCTCGGCATGCTCATGACGTTTTTGGGCGGCGCCTGGATGCCGCTGTCGCTCATGGGCTCGGCCGTGCAGACCGTTGCGCATTTTGTGCCGACGTTTTGGGTGAACGACGCGATCAGCAAGGCGCTCGCCGCGGACCTGACGTCCGCCGTGCTGGGCGACATTGCCTGCGACCTGGGCGTCACGGCACTCTTTGCCGTGGCCATCGCCGCCGCAGGCCTGGCCCTCGCACGCGCCAAATCCCGCGTCTAGCCACCTAGTCATTTAAGAGCGTCCCCAATGACTAGTCTGAAATAAATCCCAGGCCTCGCTCAAAAATAGTTCGCCAAGGTTTACTATTACGCTCATAAAGTAGTACGAGGCTAACAATGGGGGATACCATGGCAACGCAGAAAGCCTACGTCCAGGTTAAGGATCTCAAAAAGCACTACGGCGACGGTGATGCGCGCCTTACGGTGCTCGACGGCATCAACATGTCCATCAACCGCGGCGAGATCTGCGTCATGCTGGGGCCCTCGGGCTCGGGCAAGTCGACCTTTCTCAACCTGATCGGCGGCCTGGAGGATGCCGATGCCGGCTCTATTCTGGTGGACGGCTGCGACCTCACGGTGCTTAAGCCTACCGACCTGGGCGAGTATCGCCGCCGTGAGCTGGGCTTTGTCTTCCAGTTCTACAACCTGGTGCCCGATCTCACCATCAAGGAGAACATCGAGGTCACGGCGCACCTGTCCAAAAACCCGCTCAATGTCGACGACCTGCTGCGTTCGCTGGGCCTCTACGAGCACCGCAACAAGTTCCCGCGCCAGGTCTCGGGCGGCCAACAGCAGCGCTGCGCCATCGGCCGCGCACTCGTCAAAAACCCGGGCCTGCTACTGTGCGACGAGCCCACGGGCGCGCTTGACTACAAGACGTCCAAGGAAATCTTGCAGCTCATGGAGGATGTAAACCGCACCTACGGCTGCACCATCATCATTGTCACCCACAATGCCGCCATCGCGCGCATGGCCAATCGCGTGCTGCGCCTGCGCGACGGGCGCATCGTCGAGGATGAGCTCAACGATGCGCCCGTCGCGGCCGCCGAGCTCGATTGGTAGGCGGTGCCATGACACCTCTCGCAAAACGTCTCCCGCGCGAGCTGCGCCGCAATATCGGCAAGTACCTGGGCATCTTTTTGCTTATGTGCGGAAGCATCGCTCTCACCTCGGGCTTTTTGCTCGCGGCCCACTCCATCGGCTGCCTTATCGACGACATGCGCGATGCGCACACGATTGAGGACGGCCGCGTGACCACCTCCTTCGAGGCCACCAAAGACCAGCTCAAGGCAGCCGAGGACGCGGCCGACGACGTCGGCGGCGTCACGCTCTACAAGAATTTCTCCATCGACGCCATCATCAAAAAGGCGTCCGGCGACGACGGCACCAAGCGCACGCTGCGCACCTATGCGCACCGCACCAAGGTCGATATCGCGTCCTACTGTGAGGGCAAGGAGCCCAAGACGGACGATGAGGCGGCCATCGACCGTGTCTTCGCCACCAACAACGATCTCGCCGTGGGCGATAAGGTCGAGCTCGAGGGTCGAACCTACACCATCTGCGGTATCATGACCCAGCCCGATAGCCAGGCGCTGTTCCTCAACAATTCGGACTTTACGGTGAACACCATCACGTACGGCGTGGCCGAGGTCACCGACGCCGGCTTTGCCGCGCTCGAGGATGCCGGCGGCGCGCCTGCCTACACCTACTCCTTCACCTTTGCCGATCGCGACCTCCCCACTGCGGATCGCATCGATGCGGAGCAGGATATGGTCGAGGCGCTGACCGATGCTGATGCGCGCGTGGATGACCTCATCGACGCCGATTCCAACCAGGGCATTGGCTATGCGCGCGACGACGTGGACGGCGACTCCATGATGTGGATGACGCTGCTCGACATCATCATCGTGATCATGGCGTTTGTCTTTGTGGTCCTTACCGACGCCACCATCGAGGAGGAGAGCGCCATCATCGGCACGCTGCTCGCCAGCGGCTATCGTCGACGCGAGATCGTGCTGCACTACCTCGCGCTTCCCGCTATCGTGGGCGTGCTCGCAGCGCTTTTGGGCACTGCGCTCGGCGTTGTGTTCTTTACCGAGCCCATGCGCAGCCTCTATTACGGTTCGTACAGTCTGCCGCCCTTCCAGGTGTACTGGAGCTGGGAGATCTTTGTGAAGTGCGCCGTGGTTCCCGCCGCCGCGCTCATCCTCATCACGCTGGTGGGCCTGCTTCGCAAAATGGGCAAGACGCCGTTGCAGTTCCTTCGTCACGAGGCGAGCGGCAAATCGGGCACCAAGCGCGGCTTGCAGCTGCCGGAGCGCATGGGTTTTGTTTCCCGCTTCCGCCTGCGTATCTTCCTGCGCAACCTGGGCAACTTCGCCACGCTCTTCGTGGGCATTGCGTTCGCCTCGCTGCTGCTGCTCTTTGGCCTGGCGATTCTGCCCACGATGACGCACTACGCGGACAACCTGAAGACGAGCCTGGTCGCCGAGCACCAGTACACGCTCAAGGCGCCGCTGGAGCTCGAGGGCACCGCCGAGGAGCGCGAGCAGTGGTCGGCACTCGAGCGCTTGCAGTCGGTTGACGGCGCGCTCCTCACCGCCGCCCAGGATGCGGATGATGAGCTTGACGACGCGGCCGATGCGGCGCAGACGGCGACCGATGCCGCGACCGCATCTCCGTCTGCCGAGAGCCTGACTGCGGCGCAGGATGCACTCGCAAGGGTCCAGGACAAGAAGGATGCGCTTTATGCGCGTCTCGATGACCTTGCCGATGCCCTCGGCTGCAACCGCGACGAGGCTATCGACCTGATCGACAAGGCCTCCAAGATCGACGCTGACAACGACGATATCCACCCGGTCAATACGACCGACAACGGCGTGGGCGCAATTGCACAGACCGAGAAATACGCCGTTTACCAGCTGCAATACGACCGCGGCGACGGAAACGGCGAGGAGACGATTTCCGTCTACGGCATTTCATCCGATTCGCGCTATTGGAAAGACCTCAACGTCGGCGATGGGCGCGTCGTCTTTGGCGGTGGTCTGCTCGATAAGTTTGGCTGGAGCGAGGGTCAGAAGGTCACGCTCAGCGACAAGTACGAGGGTGAGCATTATTCCCTTGAGTACGCGGGCAAGGACTGCGCCTGGGGCTCCAAGTCGGACATGAATATTTATATGAGTATCGACGACTTTAATGAGCTGTTCGACAACGACGCCGCCTACTTTAACGGCTATGTGAGCAACGAGAAGCTCGACCTCGACGCGCGCTACTTTGCCGGCGACACTACGCCCGACGACATGCGCGCCGTGGGCGACCAGTTCATCGGCATGATGAGCAAAATGATCGGCATGATGGTCGGGCTCGCGGTGTTTATCTTCCTGCTGTTTATGTATCTGCTGACCAAGGCTGTGATCGATCACAGCGCCCGTTCGATCAGCTACATGAAAGTCTTTGGCTATCGCGATAGCGAGATCTCGCATCTGTACATCCGCTCGATCACGCTGTGCGTGGCGGCGTCGCTCGTGTTGAGCCTGCCGGTCATTATTGGCTCGCTCACGGCCATCTTCCGCTCGATGCTGCTCGCCTACAACGGCAATATCGAGATCTACGTGCCCGCTTGGTCCATGGCGGCGTGCGCAGAAATTGGCTTTGCGACCTACCTGGTCGTGGCGCTGCTGCACACGCGCTCCATCAAGCGCGTCAGCCTGGCCGAGGCCCTCAAAGTCCAAGAGTAGTCATTGGGGACGTTCTTAAACGACCAGTCATCGGGGACAGTCTTTGCCGATTCGCCGGCTCGCCGGCCGTGCTGGCAAGGACTGTCCCTAACTGCCGGCAGAAAAGGAACGTCCCTAGCTGCCAGGTGGCGAGGCACTCATTTAAGTCTGTCCCCAATGAGTACCCAATGACTGGGCGCCGTGCTTGACATTAACCCCGCTTCAACGGGTACCATCTCCTTTGTCTGTAACGCCATATAGACCGAGGGGATAGATCTATGACCGCAACTGCACCCGCAGCACCCGCTAAGGTGTACTTCACCAACCTGCGCACGCATGCTCGCGAGAGCCAGCTCGACAAGCTCAAGCGCCTCATCCGTCACGCCGGAATTGAGCAGATCGACTTTGAGAACAAGTTCGTCGCCATCAAGATTCACTTTGGCGAGCTGGGCAACCTGAGCTTTTTGCGCCCCAACTACGCCCGCGCCGTCGCGGATGTCGTGAAGGAACTGGGCGGCAAGCCCTTCCTCACCGACTGCAACACGCTCTACGTCGGTAGCCGCAAAAACGCGCTCGAGCACATCGATACCGCCTATCAGAACGGCTTTACCCCGTATGCCACGGGCTGCCAGATCATCATCGCCGACGGCCTCAAGGGCACCGACGAGGCACTCGTCCCGGTCGAGGGCGGCGAGTACGTGCACGAGGCCAAGATCGGTCAGGCGCTCATGGATGCCGATATCGTGATCAGCCTCACCCACTTTAAGGGCCATGAGCAGGCCGGTTTTGGCGGCGCCATGAAGAACCTGGGCATGGGAGGCGGCAGCCGTGCCGGCAAGATGGAGCAGCATGCCGCCGGCAAGCCGAACGTCGCGACCGAGCACTGCGTTGGCTGCCATGCCTGCGAAAAGATCTGTGCGCACAACGCCATCTCGTTTGACGATACCCGCGAGCGCGAGCTTGCCAACGGCAACACTCGCACGGTGCACGTGGCTGCCATCGACCACGATCGCTGCGTGGGCTGCGGACGCTGCATTGCGGCATGCAACCAGGACTGCATCAAGCCCGGCTATGAGGCCGCGGCCGACGTGCTCAACTGCAAGATCGCCGAGTACACCAAGGCCGTCGTCGACGGCCGCCCGAGCTTCCACATCTCGCTTGCTATGGATATCAGCCCCAACTGCGATTGCCATCCCGAAAACGATACGCCCATCGTCAACGACATCGGCATGTTCGCGAGCTTCGACCCGGTCGCCATCGACCAGGCTTGCGCCGATGCCGTTATGGCATCCGAGCCGCTGCCCAACACCGAGCTCACCGACAGCGCCGCCAAGATGGAGCATAACCACGAGCATCTGGAGGGCGAGCAGGCCAAGGATCCCTTCTGCATCACGCATCCCGACACCGACTGGCGCGCGTGCATCGCGCATGCCGAGAAGATCGGCCTGGGCACGAGCGAGTACGAGCTCATCGAGGTCAAGTAGCACCTGTCTATTGGACATATCAAGCGCTTTTGTAGCGCAACGTTAGCAAAAGCTGCCCGTGAGCACAGTGCCCACGGGCGGCTTTTCGGAAGTATGCGGCAAATTTCGAGACCGCCGAGCACACGACGTTTTTTGGCAACAAAACCCCTGATAAATTGTTGGTAAAACTGTGGTCTGGTCAGCAGTTCCAGATTTTGCCGCATACTTCCGAAAATAGGGGGTTAGATAAATCCCCAGACGCCGCCTTTTCCCTAAAAATTCCTATCGAGGAAGTCGTCGACCGTATTCCAGTAGAGCTCGGGGTCAATTTGCGCGCTCTTGGCGTGGGTGGCGCCATGGATGGTGAGCTTTTGCTTGACCTTGCTGGCGCACGCGTCGTAGTTTTGGTCGAGCATGTCGTACGGCACAAAGGTGTCCTGGTCGCCGTGGATAAACAGCATGGGAACCGTCGCGCGTTTGAGTTGCTCCACGCTGCTCGCCTTATGAAAGTCGTAGCCTGCGCGCACGTTGCACACCAAGTTTGCTACATCGAGCAAGGGAAAGCTGGGCAGGCCGAACACGTCCTTGAGCTGCAGAGAAAACTCGTCCCAAACACTCGTATAACCGCAGTCCTCGATAATGCATTTCACGTTTGCAGGCAGAGATTCCCCCGCGACGTTCATGGCGGTTGCCGCACCCATCGACTCGCCAAAGACCAGGATGCGCGCCTCGGGGTCAGTCTGAACGATTTGATTGATCCATGCGACGATGTCGAGGCGCTCGGGCCAGCCCATGCCGATATAGTCGCCGTCGGAGCGCTCGTGGGCACGGGCGGCGGGTGCGAGTACGTTCATGCCGCGGTCGTGGAATCGCTTGACGTATCGGGCCATACCGATGGGCTCGTTGGTATATCCATGCAGGCAGACGGCGTAGTCGTGCGTGCTCTCCGACGCGGCAAAATACCAAGCGGCAAGCTCGGTTCCATCATCTGCGGTGAGGCTGCTGCTCTCGCGATTCTCTTTAAACCACGCCCGCGCCTCGGTGTCCTCGGCATCCGGCTGCTCACCTTCTTTTTCGTTCTTGCTATCCTGCATCATCTTCATGGTGTACGGCGCTTGGGGGTTCAGGGCAAAGTCAAACAAAAAGTTGCCGGCAAACCCCAGCAGC
This sequence comes from uncultured Collinsella sp., assembly GCA_900540975.1. Taxonomy (GTDB): domain Bacteria; phylum Actinomycetota; class Coriobacteriia; order Coriobacteriales; family Coriobacteriaceae; genus Collinsella. Next base: position 3,234 of record UQHY01000053.1, on the reverse strand, counting down.
GCGACAACGAGCGCCAGCGCAACAACGACGGTTATCTTAAGCTTTCGATGGGAACGTGCGTTTTGAGACATGAGAAGCTTTCCTATAAGATGTTAATACATCAACATTTAAAACAAGCGCATTATGGACGTTCGCCGTTGATGCGTCAACAAGCAAAGAATGGGTAAACAAAGGGTCACGTATGGTGCAAATTTCGCACGTACCCAGACGCTTTGATATAGTGTTGAGAACTCTTTACGTTGGAGGATGTAACCGGCATGTCCGATTCGAGCGACAGTTCCAAGCCGCGACCCAAGACCGCGGCCGTTCCACACTACACGGTGGGCGAGGAGATCATGAACTCCGTCACCCATGGTGTCGGCTGCCTGCTGGGTATCGCGGGCCTGGTGCTCCTGATCGTATTCGCTGCCCTGCGCGGCGGAGGTCCGGCCCACATGGCCGCGGCGATTGTCTATGGTGTCAGCATTATTCTTGAATATCTGGCCTCCACGCTCTACCACGCGATTCAGCCCGTGGGCGCCAAGCGCGTGTTTCGCATCATCGACCACAGCTGCATCTACCTGCTCATAGCCGGCAGCTATACGCCGTTTTGCCTCATCACGCTCGCAAACGACGGCGGCCCTGCGCTGTTCTTTGCCGTATGGGCCATCGCCATTATCGGCATCGCCCTCGAGTGCTTTATGCGCGAGCGTCAACCGCACTGGGTAAGCGGCCTGGTTTACCTGCTGATGGGCTGGCTCGTTGTCTTTAAGCTGCCCGAACTTGTGGCGCTGCTCAACCCCGTGGCACTTGCCCTGCTCGCCGTCGGCGGCGTGTGCTACACCGCGGGCGTGCCGTTCTATATCGCCAAAAACGTGCGCTATCTGCACAGCGTGTTTCACCTGTGGGTGCTCGCCGGCAGCATCTTCCAGTTCATGGCGGTGATCCTCTTCGTAATCTAGCGATCGCGTCTGTGCCCGCGGGCCCATCTAAGCGTCCGCCGGGCGCAACTGCTCTATCCGCCACCTACGCTTACTACCTAACGTCCCGAATCTTGGAGGTTCGAGAAACTCCCGATGGACATAACCATCTCCCTTATCACTACCCTCGTTTTGACCCTCATCAACGGCTACTTCTCTATGTCCGAGATGGCGCTCACCACGGCCAAGCGCGCCGTGCTGGAGCACGAGGCCGAGGAAGGCGACAAACGCGCCGAACGCGCCGTTAAGCTGGCCGCCGATTCCGACGAGCTGCTGGCCACCATCCAGGTTGCCATCACACTCGTGGGCTTCGCCTCGTCCGCCGTCGCCTCGACGAGCCTGTCCGACCCGCTCGCCACATGGCTCATGAGCTTTGGCATCGCGCCGCTTTCCGCCATCGCGCGCGGCTTGGCGCCGGTCATCATCACCGTCGCGGTCGCCTTCGTGTCCATCGTGATCGGCGAGCTGGTTCCCAAGCGCATTGGCCTGGCCAACGCCGAGGGCGTATCCAAGCAGGTCGTGGGACCGCTCTCCGTGTTCCAAAAGATCGCCCGCCCGCTCGTGTGGCTGACCGGCGCCTGCTCCGACGGTCTGGCCCGTATCCTGCGCATCAAGAGCGCCGACGACCGCCAGAACGTCTCGGAGGAAGAGATCAAGTACATGGTCTCGGAGCAGGATGACCTGCTCGACGAGGAAAAGCGCATGATCCACGAGATCTTCGACCTGGGTGACACCGTGGCTCGCGAGGTCATGGTGCCGCGCGTGGACACCACCATGTGCGAGGACGACGAGACGGTCGCCGACGTGCTGTCCACCATGCGCCAGACCGGCTTCAGCCGCATCCCCGTCTACCACGAGGATCCCGACAACGTCGCGGGCATCGCGCACATCAAGGACCTGATCCAGCCCGCGCTCGACGGCAAGGGCGACCAGCCCATCGCCGATTATCTGCGCGACGCCACCTTTGTGCCCGACACCAAGGACATCCTGCCGTTGCTGTCCGAGATGCAGACCTCGCACGACCAGATCGTGGTCGTCGTGGACGAGTACGGCGGCACGGCCGGCATCATCACCATCGAAGATATCGTCGAGGAGATCGTCGGCGAGATCGAGGACGAGTTCGATCCCGACAACAAGTACCTCACGCGCCTTTCGCGCCGCGAGTGGCTTGTCGATGGGCGTTTTTCGTGCGATGACGCGATTGAGCTTGGTTGGCCGCTCGAGGAAAGCGATGATTATGAGACCATCGCCGGCTGGATTTTGGAGCTTTGCGACTCGGTGCCCGACATCGGAGAGGTGTTTGAGGTCGCAGGGTACAAGTTCAAGGTACAGTCGATGCGTGGCCAGCGCATCTCGCTCATTCGCGTGATCGCTCCGGCCGAAACCGATAAGAAGGATTCCGAGTCTTCGGCAGAGAAACCGGCGGCGTCGGGTGCGGGCTCTGCGGACCCGCACGATGGCGACGAGTAGGGCAAGGAAGAGTAGGGGAGAGTTATGGCAGGCCTGTTCAACATCCTTAAGGTCACCGTCAGCGAGGACAAGATTTGCGCGCACGTGCTGGTGAACCCCGGCATGCCGCTCATGACCTCGGAGGATATCGAGGCCACGGCGCGCGTGTACTACCTGGTGCCGGCGATTGCCAAGCACCTGTGCCTGGGTGATTCCGGTCGCGAGTTCCAGGACTGCATGGGCCAGACCGAGCTTTGCCACCTGCTGGAGCACGTGACGGTCGAGCTCATGAACGAGACCGGTCTTGCCGGCAGCATCTCGTGCGGTCGCACCCGCGTGAGCGAGCATGACGAGCGTGTCTTTGAGGTCGAGCTTTCGTGCCCCGACGATGCGCTGGCCATCGGTGCGCTGTCGTCGGCGACCTTTATGATGGACTGGGCGTACCTGCACGCCGACCAGCCGGCCCCCGACGTGGAAGGCACGGTCGCTGGCCTGCGCAACCTGGTGCTGGGCATGCGTGCCGAGGCCGAGGGCAAGAACCCGCACGAGGCCGTTGCCGCTGCGAACGGCGAGGACGCGGCCGAGGATGCGCCCGAGGGCGACGCTCCCGCCGACGCCGACACTGAGCCCGTTGCCGAGGCGCCTGCTGAGCCCGAGTCTGCGGAGCCCCAAGGCGTTCCGAGCTTTGACGACGAGCCGCAGATGCCAATCGATACCGAGGGTGCGGTCGCCGAGAACCACGAGGCTCCCGCGGCCGTCTTTGGCGGTGCGGCAACGGTTCCGTCCGGCTCGGCGCACGAGGGCAACCTGCCGCTCCCAAAGAGCG
>UQHY01000052.1:0-12353 GCA_900540975.1 uncultured Collinsella sp. | reverse complement strand
GCTTTGTTCGTATGTAAACGTATGACATGTTGATGGGGGAGGGTGCTATGGCTCGCGAGGGCGCTCGTTCTAAGGATTCGGCTAAGCCTGGCATCAAGGAAGTTGCAGCGGTGGCGGGGGTTTCGCCTACTACGGTATCTCGCGTGCTTAATAATCGCGGCTATATTAGCCAAGAGACCCGCGATAAGGTCCATGCCGCGATGAAGCGCATCAACTATACGCCCAACGATATCGCCCGTGCCATGCTCAACGGTCGCCTGAATCTAATAGGTATGATCGTCCCCTATGTCAGCAGTCCGTTTCATGCCCAAGCGGTCCAAGCCGTTGAGCGTACCCTGGCCGAAAACGGTTTTAAGATGTTGCTGTGCAATAGCGCCAATCGACCTGATCTTGAGCGTTCTTATATCGATATGCTTCGGCGCAATATGGTTGATGGCGTCATCGTCAACTCGCTTAATATCGGTGCCGAGGCGTATGCCGAGATGGGCTTGAGTCTGGTTGGTATCGACTGCGACCTTGGCGAGACCTCTGTTCAGATTGCGAGCGACAGCTATGGCATCGGCGAACTTGCCACGCGTCGCCTGATCGATGACGGGTGTTCGCGCATCTTGTGCCTGCGCAACAATAGCCGCATGCGTATGCCTGCCAATAAGCGTACCGATGCCTACCACGATGTTGTGGAGCAGGCCGGTTTGCCCGCGCTTGTCCGTGAGGTCGAGTTCGTTAAGTCCGACGACGAAAAGAGTGCGGTCGTTGCGAAGATCCTCGATGAGAACCCCGATATTGACGGCATCTTTGCGGGAGACGACACGATGGCGGCCATCTGCCTCAACGTGATGAAGCGGCGCGGCTTGAGCGCTCCGGACGATATTAAGGTCGTGGGCGCGGATGGCGCCCGCCGCACTATGACGTTTATGCCTGACTTAACAACCGTTCGTCAAGATATCGATCGCATCGGAGAGCTCGCGGCGCAATCCATCATCGCTCTTGTTAACGGTGAAAAGCCCGAATCGAATACCAAGCTCCCCGTTGAACTCATTGAGGGCAAAACCGCGTAGTTCATCCCGTGCCAAAAGAATTCCTCAAACGCCTCTGATGACCGTTCGCCGGCATATGTCAACCGTTTGCCGACGACTGGAACTGCGAAAAGACGTATTAGTGTGAAAACGTTTGACATATGAAAACGATTGACATATCTTGCAGTTGTACCGAGTTAGTATCTTGTGGGAAAGGAAGTCTCGGATGCACAAGGTGTATTACCAGCCTGAGGGAATTTGGGTAGGCGACATCATGCCGTACGGCGAGGACGGCACGTTCTATCTCTATCACCAGCGTGACACGCGAAACCCCGGTCCTTTCGGAGAGCCGTTTGGTTGGGCACTCGCGACGACCAAGGATTTCGTCAACTACAAGGACTTTGGCGAGAGCCTTGAGCGTGGCGGCGACGAGGAAGTCGACCAGTATGTTTATGCCGGCACGGTGTTTAAGGTGGGCGACAAGTACCATGCGCTCTACACTGGTTGCAATCGCGATAAGGTCCGCGCACGCTTGATGAAGCAGGTTCTTCTTCACGCAACGAGTGACGACGCCGTCAAGTGGGAGAAGAACATCGCCGAGACGCTGCTTCCGCCCCAGGAAGGTTACGATGACCGCAACTGGCGCGATCCCTTTGTGCTTTGGGATGAGGAGAACGAAGAGTACATGCTCATCCTCGGCACGCGTGTGGGCGAGGACAAGCGTCTGATGACCGGTCGTCTGGTCAAGTTCACCTCCAAGGACCTGGATACCTGGGAGTTCCAGGGCGACTGGTGGAATCCGGGCCTGTACACCATGTTCGAGATGCCTGATCTCTTTAAGATGGGCGACTGGTGGTATCTGGTGTTCTCCGAGTACAGTGATGGCAACAAGACTCGTTATCGCATGTCTCGCTCCCTCAACGGTCCTTGGATCACTCCTGCGGACGATTCCTTCGATGGCCGCGCGTACTATGCCGCGCGTACCGCATTTGATGGCGAGCGCCGCGTTCTCTTTGGTTGGGTTCCTACGCGTGACGAGGGCGGCGACCCCAGCTCTTACCTGTGGGGTGGCACCTTTATGCCCCTCGAGATCGTTCAGCGTGCCGACGGAACGCTCGGCACCAAGCTCCCTGACAGCATGCTTGGCGCCTTTGGCGAGGCTAAGGCAGTCGAGGCCTTTGAGCTTTCCTGCGAGTCGGGCAAGGTCGAGCAGGTGCTCGCCGCGGATGCCGGTTCCACCTATATGCTCGATGCCGACATCGAGCTCGCCGGTGACGCTGCCGGCTTCTCGGTGAAGCTTGCCGAGGACGCCGAGTCCGGTCTTGCCTATGAGTTCCGCGCCAACCTGCGTGAGGGCAAGCTCGAGTTTACGGCGGCCCCCCAGTATCCGTGGTTCCAGGTCAACAACATGGGCCTCGAGCGTCCGTTGTTCTTTAAGGGCGAGGGCACTCATCATGTGCGCCTGGTCGTTGACGACGATATCGCGACCGTCTTTGTCGATGATGTTGCGCTTAACGCGCGCTTCTGCAATAAGCAGGGCCAGGGTGTGGCGCTGACGGTCACCGACGGAACGCTCAAGTGCGCAAATGCAACGATCGCGTCTCTGTAATGGCATCAAAACGTTTTATGATTTCGTAAGGGAATGGAGAGGAACATGGACTACAAAGTAGTGTCTCAGCAAGTCGTCGATAACGTCGGCGGTCTGGAGAACATCGAGGGCGCCACGCATTGCGTTACGCGTCTGCGCCTGGTGCTCAAGGATACGAGCAAGTACAACAAGGCCGAGCTCGAGAACATCGATGGCGTCAAGGGCGTGCTGTACAACAGCGGCCAGCTCATGATCATCTTCGGTACCGGTACCGTCAACAAGGTCTACGATGAGTTTATGGCTCTGACGGGCGTTAAGGAGATCAGCGCTTCCGAGGTCAAGGGCGCCGAGGCGGACAAGAAGGGCAAGTTCTTCTCGGTCCTCAAGGTATTCTCGGATATCTTTATCCCCATCATTCCCGCTTTCGTCGGCGCTGCTATCATCATCGGCCTTAAGTCGCTGATCGTTGCCAACGGCCTCTTTGGCATGGAGGGCAGCCTTGCCGACCACAGCGAGTTCCTCAAGAACCTCGCAAGCTTCTTTGCCATTATCGCCACCACGTTTGACTACCTGCCTGTCCTGGTTATGTACAGCGCGGTGAAGCGTTTTGGCGGTAACCCGATTCTGGGCATCCTCGTCGGTATCGTCATGGTTCACCCGAGCCTTATGAACCGCAACACGTTCGTTATGGACCCGACGGGTGCTGAGTACTGGAACTTTGGTCCGCTCTCCATTCCCATGGTTGCTTTCCAGGGCGGCGTGTTCCCTGCAATCCTGACTGCCTGGTTTATGGCCAAGGTCGAAAAGATTGCCCAGAAGTACATCCCCGAGGTCGTCTCGTTTGTCTTTGTCCCGACCGTTACCCTGATTCTTGCTAACGTTGCCCTGTTCACCGTGTTCGGCCCGCTCGGCAACCTGATCGGCGACGTCCTCGCTGGCGTAATCGATGTCCTGTACAACAGGATGGGCGTCTTTGGCGCCTTTGTCTTCGCCGCGTTCCTGCAGCCGCTCGTCGTTACCGGTACGCATCAGTTCATCCAGGGTATCGAGGCAAACCTCGTTGCCACGACCGGCTTCAACTACATCCAGGCTATCTGGTCGGTTTCCATCATCGCCCAGGGCGGCGGCGCCATCGGCATGTACCTCATTCACAAGAAGCATTCCAAAGAGCGCAACATCTGCATGTCGTCCTTTATCCCGACGCTGGTCGGTATCTCCGAGCCCGCAATCTTTGCTGCAAACATGCGCTACTCGATCATCCCGTTCATCTGCGCTTGCATCGGTGCAGGCTGCGGCGGTGCCTTCGTGAAGCTCTTTGAGGTGCGCGCCATCGGTCAGGGTCTGACCGGCGTGCTTGGCCTGCTCATCGTCACGCCCGAGACGCTCGTGTGGTATGTGGCTGGCAATCTCATCGCCTTTATCGTGCCGATCGTCTTGATCTTTGCCTACAACAAGGCAAAGGGCGTGCCGACCACTGATGAAGAGGGCGCTGGTGCTGGCTTCGATGTCAGCTTCTAGTTGAGCCGTTCAGCGTAATCTGAGGATAAGTCCATTTGGGGAAGGGCGTTCGACTCGTGTGAGTCGAGCGTCCTTCCCCATAGACGAGAAAGTCAACGGCGATGTTTAATCAAAAAAATAAGGTGACACGCGCGGACTATGAGCAGTGGCGTGCCGGACAGGATGAGACGGCGGGTCGCATCGCGTCCGACCCCGATAGGCTCCTGTTCCATGTGGAGCCTGAGCTTGGCTGGCTCAACGACCCCAACGGTTTGGTGCAGATCGGTGATACGTATCACATCTATCACCAATACGATCCATTCGATGCTGCGCATGGCGGTCCAGTGCTTTGGAATCATCTGACAACAAAGGATTTTGTGACGTACGAGAATCGCGGCCCTGTGCTGTTCCCCGATTCCGATTTGGATTCGAGCGGAGCGTATTCTGGTTCTGCCTTTGTACACGACGGCAAGATTCACTACTTCTATACCGGCAACGTCAAGCACTTTGACCGCGATGATTACGACTACGTGTTGACGGGCCGTGAGCAAAACCAGATTCATGTGGTTGCCGAGAACCCCGACGAATTGGGCGAGAAGCGCATAGCTGTTGGGCCGGTCGATTACCCCGACGATATCGGTACGCACGTGCGTGATCCCAAAATCCTTGAACACGATGGTATCTACTACATGGTTCTGGGCGCTCGTACGAAAGACGACCGCGGCTGCGTGCTTGTCTATACCTCGAGCGATCTAGAGGACTGGAGCTATGCGACGCGCATTGAGTTGGGCGAGAAGTTTGGCTTTATGTGGGAGTGCCCCGATCTGTTTGAGCTCGATGGTGAGCTTATTCTCGTTTGCTGTCCGCAGGGTGTGTCCGCCGATGGATGGCGTTACCGCAATCCGCACCAGTGCGTGTGGTTTCCCATCGAGGCCGATTGGGAGGCGCCGAGTTTTAAGATCGCCGGGCAGGGCATGCCCCCGATGGTCGATGCCGGCTTTGATTTCTACGCACCGCAGTCTTTTGAGGATGCTGCGGGTCGGCGCTTGATGATCGGGTGGTCGGGTTGCCCCGATGCGACGGCAAAAAGCCCGACGGTGGCACGCGGGTGGCAGTGCGCGTTGACGGTGCCGAGAGAACTGAGCATGCGCGATGGTAAGCTCTGTCAGCAGCCGGTGCACGAGATTGAGAGGATGCGTGGCGACTGCGTTTGCGCGACAGGCGGTGAAACCGTTGAGGAGCCGGGCCGCCTGTTTGATCTTGTGGTTTCCTGTGAGGGCGCCCAGGTGATCGAGCTCGAAATCCGCAAGGGTGTCTTTGTGCGCTATGCAGACGGGATGCTTACCCTCGACATGGGTGACGAAGGCTATGGGCGCGACCAGAGGTCGATCGAGCTCAGCGAGCTTCGCGACCTGCGCGTGCTTTCGGACACTACGATGGCCGAGATTTTTGCAAATGGCGGCGAGGCAGCACTTACGAGCCGGACCTATTCGCCGGCGGTTCCGGCGATGGAGCTGCACGCCGAGGGTGCGGTATCGATGAATTTCTACCGCCTCGTGCATTAACCGTGCATGGAGTACGATTGGACTTGCTGGGCGGAATGTGTCGCAGTTACCGCGGCCAGCTACCGTTTATCGCGTATAGCGACCGTTTGCGGAATAAGTAACACTCCTTAATAAACCGTGTAGAATCTCAGGATGCACGGAGTTTTCCAGGGAGACGCTGTCCTTTGTTGTGTGCAAGGGGCGGCGTCTCTTTGGCGCTTGGACGCCGTTGTGCAACAGTGCGGCGGCACGTGCGTCACATATTGAAAAACCAACGTCGAGATGGGTCGTGATAAGAATGGGCAAATACGTAATCGTGGTTGAATCTGGTTCGGATGTGACGCCAGAGCTCTGCGAGCGCTACGGCATCGTGCGCGTGCCCATGCATGTCACGATTGGTGACGAGACCGTCGAGGACGGTTCGATCGATCCGCTTGAGATTTATTCGCGCTGCAACGAGTTTGGCGTGATGCCCAAGACCAGCGGCTGTGCGCCGGCAGATTTTGCTCACGTGTACGACCGTATCCATGCCGAGCAGCCCGACGCGACTATTCTGCATCTCGCGTATTCCGAGGCAACGACCTGCTCCCATCAATCATCGAAGATCGCCGCCAAGGGTCGCGACTACGTCTACTCCATGGACACGCGTTTTGTCTCGGTGGGCCAGTCGCTCGTTGTCGTCGAGACCGCCAAATACATCGAGGCTCACCCCGATGCCACCGTCGACGAGATCTTTGCTTTTACGAATTCCGTCATGGACCGTGTGCTGCTGGGCTTTGTTCCTACCGACCTAGCCTTCCTTAAGGCAGGCGGTCGTCTGTCCAACGTGGCATTCCTTGGCGCCCACCTACTCAAGATTAAGCCCTGCATTGAGGTAACGGGCGGTAAGTTCGTGGCGACCAAGAAGTTCCGCGGCTCTATGCTCAAGTGCGCCCGCGCCTTTATTGACCACATGGTTGCGAAGGGCGAGATTGACTACTCTCACATTGGCCTGGCGTATTCGGTAGGCCTTTCCCAGGAGCTGCGCGACGACATGGAAGTCTATGCGCACGACCTGGGCTTTAAGGACGTTACCTGGACCCAGGTTGGCGGTGTCATCTCGAGCCATTGCGGCCCGACCGCCTTTGGTGCGGTGCTCACGCTTAAAGCGTAAGGCCTGGCGTCTATCGATTTCTATTGCCTCGGCGGCGGGCGGGTTGCGACAACCTTCCCGCCGCTCTTGCGTGGGGCTAAATAGAACAACCCAATTGACCGCTAAACCGTTTCGCCATCATGCATATGGGCTAGAATGACTCTGGCATTTATGTAGCTTAAACCAATGAGAGGCAAGGTAGCGGGAATGGCTGAGATGACGCTCGAGGGTGTGGACGCTCGTCCCGAGGACTCTGCGTTTGCCCTGGGCCGCGTGCATTCGATTGAGACGATGGGAACAGTCGATGGACCCGGCATCCGCTTTGTGGTGTTTGTTCAGGGCTGCCCCATGCGCTGTGCGTATTGCCACAACCCCGACACCTGGTCGGTTAACGGCGGCACCATGGTGACCGTCGAGCACCTGATGGACGAGTTCCAGAGCAACCATGAGTTTTATCGCAGCGGTGGTATTACGGTGTCCGGCGGCGAGCCGCTCCTGCAGCCCGCGTTTTTAGCCGACCTATTCCGTGCAATGCACAACAACCCCGACGGCCGCGTGCATACCTGCCTGGATAGCTGCGGCTACGCCTTCGACCCCCAGCATCCCGAGAAGTTCGATGCCGTGCTCAACGAGACCGACATGGTACTGCTCGACATTAAACACGCCGATCCCGTCGAGCATAAAAAGCTGACTGGGTGCGATCCCGCACGCATTCTGGCGTTTGGCGATGAGCTTGCACGTCGCAAGATCAAGGTGGTTATCCGCCACGTGGTTGTGCCGGGCATTACCGACACGGTGGAGGAGTGTGAGAAGCTCGGTCGCCTCATCGCTCCATGGCACAACGTGGTAGGCCTGGAAATGCTGCCGTATCACACGATGGGCGTCGTCAAGTATGAGCAGCTGGGGATTCCCTATAAGCTTGAGGGCGTTCCACAGATGGATACCGCGCGCATGCCCGAGCTGCGCAACGCTGTCATGACGGGCATGAAAAAGCGCCGCGCGGAACTCAAAAACGCCATCGGCTAGCGAGCCATTTTCGCCCCCAAGGGCACTCATTGGGGACAGACTTAAATGAGTGCCCCTGGGCACCAAGTTGATTGCCAAAGAGCCCTGTCAAGTTGCGGTGGAATAGTTCTTGTTTTTCGGCTTATGCCGCCCAAACAGGAACTATTCCACCGCAACTGCGTTTTGGACAGAGATGCGCAACAGAATCGTGCCATTTGGATAAATACGCTTGTGGTTTCTTTAAAGACACCTTAAACGCCGCTGAATATCTTTGGAAAGAAATGCCTGCTCGGTATTATGCTGCTCGTATATAAACGGTAGCAGTCAGGAGACCACGTGCGAAGCAACGCATCGCGGGACGAGTATGTGCCGCAGCATGGCAGCAGATATGAGACGAAGGGCACGCCTTCGCGTGGCCTCGCTGACGTTCGCATCCGCGTGACGAAGATTGCCGCCGTTGGGATGCTAACGTTGGCGGTTATTATCCTCGGAATTACCGCCAAAACCTACGCGTCGGAGCGAATGGCACACTCAGATGCGTCAACGGTACAGACGCAAAACAAAAAGGTCTCTGAATCTAAAGCCACCGCAAGTCAAACCCTGTCGACAGCGAGCCTTAAGACGAGGCTTTCGAAGGCGGACTTTAACGATATTCCCTCAGGCGATACCGTGCAGACCTTCTCACTGGTTGATGACCAGATCCCCGCCCTGGAGGATGAGAGCCTCGCCGCACTCCAAGATGCCCTTGATCAGGCCCAGGAATTGGGCGATGTGGGCGTGGTGTTTTACGATTTGTCGAGCGGCAAGGGCGTGACGTATAACGCCGATGTCGAGGTTTACGGCGCGAGTAGCTACAAGGCGCTCTATGCGTTGTACATCTGCGAATCTCTGGTCGAGACGGGCCAGGTCTCACTTGATGATTCCCTTGGCACCTATGGTGGCTATAACATGGGCTGGCAGACGGTGCGCGACCTAATCGAGGCCGCGGTCGTTAATTCGGACAACGATTCGTTTATTGCGTTACGCGCGGCGTTTGACCGTGTCGATTACGAGGATTGGATTGCCGCACTCGGCGTCGAAGACGAGGTCGCGCTCGATCCAATGAGCGATTTCCCAACCTACTGCGCGCGTACCTCGGCCAAGTTGTGGCGCGAGATGAGCGAGTATTTGAGCTGTGGCAGTGAGGCCTCCCAGTGGTTATCTGAACTGCTGTCATCAACATCGCGCTCATTTATCCGTGATGGGATTGCGGACGACCAAGCCTTGGTGCGCAACAAGGCAGGCTGGATTAGCGAGGATGGTTGCTATTCGACATGCGATGCGGGCCTTATCGACATCGATAGCCGTACCTATGTCATGAGCATCATGACATCGATGCCATGGAGCGACCGCTCGAGCGAGGCTATGGCTGCGATTGCAAAGGCTCTGTTTGATACGCGAGCTGCGCTGGCCTAGCGTGTTCGTTTGACGAGGTCAAACAAAATGCTGGTACCATACTGTGGTTGAGAATTTCGTATAGGTTTGGGGAATGGCATGGCTACCATCGCGATTATCGGTGCACTCGAAAAAGAGATCATGCAGATTAAGGAAGAGTTGAGCGACGTTTGCGAGGCACAGGAGGCAGGCTTGACCGTTGTGAGCGGTGAGTTCGACGGCCTGACGCTTGTCGCCACAACGGCGGGCATGGGCACGGTGAACGCCGCTGCTGCGACGCAGCACCTCATTAGCAAGTATGCTCCACAGGCCGTTGTGCTCTCGGGTATCGCGGGCGGTTTGAACCCCAAGCTCCATATCGATGACGTGGTCATCGGCAAACGCCTGCGCTATCTGGATACCGATACCGCGCTTATCGCCGAGTCTGCACCGGGGCTCGAGGAGTTTGGCTCGACGCCTGCGCTGGTCGATATTGCTGCCGATGTGCTTGCTGAGCATGGGTTTGTTGATGCTTCGACAAATGCAGCCGCTTCGAACAAGGGCGCCAAGCAGTTCCTGGTCGGTACGATTGCCACGGGTAACCGCTTTGTGACGGGCACCGCCATGCGCAACGACGCTATCGAGGCGACACATGCCGATTGTGTCGGCATGGAGGGCGCGGCAATTGCCCATGTCGCAACTAAAAATGGTGTCGATTGCCTGGTGCTGCGCGCTATCAGCGATAATTGTGACGAGGCGTACGATGCGATTTGCGACCGCGAGTTCGACCTGTTCGAGTATGCCCGTACCGCGAGTGGCATTACGCTCGATATCGTTCGCCGTATCGCTGCTATTTATTAGCGCGCTCTTTTGTAAGAACCTACGACCAAGGAGTGTCCATGGCCGATTCCATTAACTACCAGCTTGCCAAGTTCGTTGCCAGCTATGGCAAGGTTTCGCAGATTCCCGAGTCCACCTGCCCCGAGGTGAGCTTCGTCGGCCGCTCCAACGTGGGCAAGTCGTCGATTATGAATAAGCTTTTTGGCCGCAAGAACCTCGTCAAGGTCTCGAGCACACCGGGCAAGACGAGCAACATCAACTTCTTCGAGGCCGACGACGTGCACTTCGTTGACCTGCCGGGCTACGGTTTCGCCCGTCGTTCCAAGGCCGAGCGTGACCGCTGGGCAGAACTTATCGGCGACTTCTTCGACTCGGAGCGCAGCTTTAACCTGGTCGTGTCGCTGGTGGATATTCGTCACGACCCGAGCAAGCTCGACCATGACATGATCGACTACCTGCAGGGCAACGAGTTCAACTTTATCGTCTGCCTCACCAAGGCCGACAAGCTCAGCCGCACCCAGCAGGCCCGCCAGGCAGCAGCCATCAAAAAGCAGCTCAACGTCCCGGCCGAAAACGTGATCATCACAAGCTCCCAGACCGGTACCGGCATCGACGAACTCAAAAAGCGCATCGCCGAGGCCTGCCTCTAGTAAGGGCTCTTGGCAGGCAATAGTTTGCATCTATCTATATCACCCCAGTGATAGTTGTTGGTACACTATCACTGGGGTGATATTTGTATTTGGAGGTCACAATGGAGCTTTGGCACAGGTCGGAGGTTGTTGTCGAGCATCCGTCGTTGGATAAATGCAGACAATTCAATGACTATGGTCGTGGGTTTTATTGCACGCCACATGAGGAAATGGCGATGGAATGGGCATGCCGGACCGAGGCCGATGGCATTGCGAATCGATACGAGCTCGATATGGATGGTCTTGCGGTCTTGGACTTGGAGTCCGGGGAGTTTTCAATTCTCAATTGGCTTGCGATTTTGGCTAACAATAGGGAGTTCAATGTTTCGACACCGCTGGCGCGCGAAGGACTTCGCTATCTGCTGGATAACTGCCTGATTGATATTTCTCCCTATGACGTAATTCGAGGTTATCGCGCCGACGATTCCTACTTTTCGTTTGCAAGACAGTTCGTTAACGGCATGATCTCGCTTAGGCAACTGCAACTCATTATGCGTTTGGGCGATTTGGGCATCCAATACGCTCTTATGAGTGAGCGTGCGTTTTCAGCAATCAGATTCCGCGAATGGAGGCAGGCGTTGGGATCTGAGTATTATCCCAAGCGCTTTAAGCGAGAGCAGAACGCGCGGCGCAAGTACCTGGAAACTGTGAATGGATTCGACTCTGAGGGTGTCTACATTAGGGATTTAATGACAGGGAGGATTGATTTAAATGATCCAAGAGTTAACGGATTGTGGGCCGAGTAGGACATACCCCGTCTACTACCTCGAGGATGCAATGAACAACCTCGGCGACTGCTTCGACTATGCCGTGAACGATTATGGAGCAGAAGGATCAGAAGTCGCTGAACTCTTTTGCCTGAGCGGCGTAGCCCGCGAGTTTGAGCGTGGCAACGCATGGGTAGTATCGGGAAAATCGGGCGTGGAGTTGTTTGCGCTCATTGCTGAAAGGTCTGGCTATCAATCGGGGTCGATGCCTGATCGTGCCTATCGATTTGAGAAGACGCCGGAATACTGGGCAGGCTGGATATTGGCATACCTGCAGTGGCGTCTAGGAGAGTCGTTCGAAGACCTGTTGCATGTTGTTCCCTTTGATGAGCTCTGCGGCATGTATTACCCCTGGCATGAAGCCTCGGAAGAGCGCGTGGCGCGTCTTGTTTGCGACATGGCGAAGAAAACGTCTCGCCAAACCAAACTGGCGCTAGCAAGAAAGAGGCTCAAGAAAACCCAACAAGACCTGGCATACGAATCGGGTGTGTCACTCCGCTCAATCCAAATGTACGAGCAGCGCCAGAGAAACATCAATGAAGCTTCGGTAACAAGCGTAAGAGCCATAGCAAAAGCCCTCCACTGCAACATCGAAGATCTCCTAGAGCCAGTCTTCGAATACAAAGAAACCAGCGCCGCCTAAACCAATATATTGCCAAGGTTTGTATCTAGTAAGCGCTCCTTACCAGCAAGAGTCCCTACCAATAGATAGCGGCTTAAAGGGCCGAAATCGTATGAATGGCATTGCGACTTCCAAATGGGTGACTGCTGCTTGAAAAGCTATAGAAATAGGGGCCGATTTAACGGTGTTAGCGCCGGGCGATTTTAGCCGCTAATAGTCAAACGATTTTGACCAATCCCG
>UQHY01000051.1:0-13220 GCA_900540975.1 uncultured Collinsella sp. | reverse complement strand
CTACGATTGGAAAAAAGCAAAAAAAAAAAAAAAAAAAAAAAAAAAAAGCCACGGCCTGCACGCATTGAATAAAATCATCATCGAATCTACCAGTATGGCATCGGACAAAACGTTTTGCCCCGCCAGTTGGCGAATTACCGCGCCGCCGTCACATATCAAACGCCAAAATGTGCGAGACTGTTCTGTGCAATTGTGCCGGCCGAGGGAGCGCCGGCGCTCGATTCGCATGGAGTAACCCACAACGATGCTGCTTACGCAAACGACAACGCCCGAGGACGTCAAGGCTCTTAATCGCGCCGAGCTCCCGCAGCTCTGCGACGAGATTCGCCACGCCATCCTCGAAAGCTCCGCCGCTGTCGGCGGACACGTTGCCCCCAACCTGGGCGTCGTTGAGCTCACGGTCGCGCTCCATCGCGTGTTTAACTCCCCCACCGACAAGATTGTCTTTGACGTGTCGCACCAGACCTACGCCCACAAGGCGCTGACCGGGCGCGCGTACACCTATATCGACCCGGAGCGCTTTGGCGAGGCCTCTGGCTTTGCCAATCCCGACGAGTCCGAGCATGACCTGTTTGCCATGGGTCACACCTCGACCTCGGTGAGCTTGGGCTGCGGTCTTGCCCACGCGCGCGACCTGGCGGGTGACACGTATAACGTCATTACCGTTATTGGCGACGGCTCGCTTTCGGGCGGTCTGGCTTTTGAGGGCTTTAACAATGCCGCCGATCTCGACAGTAACTTGATCATTATCGTCAACGATAACGACCAGTCCATTGCCGAAAACCACGGTGGTCTGTATCGCAATCTGGCCGAGCTGCGCGCCAGCAACGGCACCTGCGAGCGCAACGTTTTCCGCGCGCTGGGGCTCGACTATCGCTACCTGGACGCAGGTAACGATGTCCAAGCGCTGGTCGATACGCTGCAGGAGCTGCGCGATATCGATCATCCCATCGTGCTGCACGTCTCCACCGCCAAGGGCAAGGGCTTTGAGCCAGCCCAGAGCGACCCCGAGCACTGGCATCATGTGGGACCCTTCGATATGGCAACCGGTCGCAAACTTTGCCCGGGCCACCCGAGCGAGCCCGCACCGCGCACCTATGCCGATATTACGAGCGAGGCACTCAACGCCGCTATCGCGAACGACCCGCAGGTTGTCGCTATCACGGCTGCCACGCCCTATATCATGGGCTTTACGCCCGAGCTTCGCGCCGCGGCAGGCAAGCAGTTTGTCGACGTGGGCATTGCCGAAGAACACGCCGTCACCTTTGCCACCGCGCTCGCCAGCGCCGGCGCCAAGCCGGTCTTTGGCGCATACGGCACGTTTTTGCAGCGCGCCTACGATGAACTGTGGCACGACCTGTGCCTCAACGACGCCCCCGCAACCATCCTGGTGTTTGGCGCTTCGGTCTTTGGCACAACGTCCGAGACGCACCTCTCGTTCTTTGATATTTCCATGCTGGGCGGACTTCCCAACATGCGCTACCTGGCACCGGCCTGCATGGAAGAATACCTGTCCATGCTGAGCTGGTCGCTCGACCACCGCGAGCATCCCGTGGCAATCCGCGTACCGGGCATCGGCCTGGTAAGCCGTCCCGATCTGGCGCCCGCCGAGGGCGCCGATTATGGCATCGTGCGCTACGACGTCGCGCGTCAGGGCCGCGATGTAGCCGTGCTTGCGCTTGGCGACTTCTTTGAACTGGGCGAGCGCGTGGCAAACCGCTTGGCTGCCGAGTACGGCATCAAGACCACGCTCGTCAACCCGCGCTTTGCAACCGAGCTTGACCGCAAGTTTCTCGACAGCCTTGCCGCCGAGCATCGCGTTGTCGTCACCCTCGAGGACGGCATCTTGGACGGTGGGTGGGGCGAGCGTGTCGCGCGCTACTTGGCCTGCACGCCTGTGCGCACGCGCACCTTTGGCATCGCCAAGGGCTTCCCCGACCGCTACGACCCCAACGAGCTGCTCGCGCAGAACGGCATGACGGTCGAGAACATGGCCGCCGAAGCCGCAAGGCTTCTCAACGAGTAAAAAACCTCCGCAAGGGAAGCACCCCTGCGGAGGTTTTTATTTTCGCGGCGCAATTATCTCAATCTGTAACATCTAGAGGATAAATCCTCGTCCAGATGTTACAGATCTAGATAAGACATCTTAGTCCCAGACCTTTGTCTCAATCTGTAACAGCTAGAGACCTTTTGTCCGTCCAGATGTTACAGATCGAGACATTCGAATCCCCCTGAAGAGATAATCTCGATCTGTAACAGCTAGAACCCATTTCCTCGTCTACCTGTTACAGATTGAGACAAAACAACGAGACCGGCCGCCCGCAAAACGCTTTCTTAGCTGTAATAATCAACGTTTGCCCAGATAAAGCCTACCAAAATAAACCTGTCCCTTTTTGGTAGGTAGAATTACCCATAAGACAAGTATGTTTCTGAGTTATTTCGTGTTGACCCATTTGAGCCGGATAGGGTATAACTCTACTCAACCGCTAGGGATTTTATTGAGAAAGGTGTTCTACCATGAGCAAGAACCTCTCCCAGCAGGTCGTTCTCGACCGCCGCGGCTTCGTTGCCGCCACCTTCGCAACCGTCGCCGGCCTTGGTCTTGCCGGCTGCTCCGACACCAGCGCCGAGGCCGACAAGGGTTCCGCCGCCGGCTCCTCCAAGAGCTCCAAGGATACCGAAGTTTCCGCCACGCTCGACGCCAAGGCATTCGACAAGCTCGTCGACAACGGCCCCAAGGCCGATGACGACGCCATCGCCGCCAGCACCTGGGCCACGGCCGTTAAGGACGCCGGCGTCTTTAAGATCGGTGGCGTTCAGACCTCCACGCTCTTCTCCCTCCTCAACGAGAAAGACGGTCAGACCCGCGGCTTCGACGCCGGTATCGCACAGCTCCTGTCCAACTACATTCTGGGCGAGAACAAGGTCGAGATCACCCAGGTGACCTCGGACACGCGCGAGTCTGTCCTGCAGAACGGCCAGGTCGACGCTGTCTTTGCCACCTACACCATTACCGACGAGCGCAAGAAGCTCGTCTCCTTCGCCGGCCCCTACTACTACACCCAGCAGGCCATCCTGGTGCTCGCCGATAACGACGACATCAAGAGCGTCGACGACCTGGCCGACAAGAACGTCGCCGTCCAGTCCGGCTCCAACGGCCCTGCCATCCTGGAGGAGTTCGCCCCCAAGGCCAGCCAGCAGGAGTTCAAGACCGACGAGGAGGCCCGCCAGGCACTCCAGCAGGGTCGTGTTGACGCCTACGTCATCGACAACAACATGCAGCAGAGCGCCCTGGTCCGCGAGCCCGGCAAGTACAAGATTGCCGGCAAGCCCTTCGGCAGCAAGGAGCCCTATGGCATCGGTCTGCCGCTCGATTCCGACGGCGTCGCCTTCGTTAACGACTTCCTTAAGAAGATCGAGGACGACGGCACCTGGACCGAGCTGTGGCAGATCTGCATCGGCGACCGTACGGGCGACACCAATGTTCCCGAGCTGCCCGAGATCGGCGCCTAGGCAGCGAGCCTGGTAACGGCCGCTGCGAAACCATACGGAAACGCATGATGCGCTTTATTGCGGTAAACTGTTTCCTCACTGAGTTGTCGGGGCTTCCGTACACACGGGAGCCCCTTTCCTTATCGGCGGGAGGTCCGCATGAGTCTCTCCGAGCTCTGGTCGCTCTATGGCCAGAACTATATCGACGCGCTGCTAGCAACCTGGGGCATGACGCTTGAGTCGTTTGCCATCGCCATGGTGCTGGCCGTCGCCGTCACCGTGATGCGCGTGTCGCCGCTCAAGCCGCTGCGCGTCTTTGGCGACCTGTATGTCCAGGTCTTCCGTAACATCCCCGGCATCGCACTGCTCATCATCGTCGTCTATGCGCTGCCGCCGCTCAAGGTCGTCCTACCCTACCGCACCTGCGTTATCGTCGCCACGGTTCTTTTGGGCTCGGCCTTTGGCTCCGAGAACTTTATGAGCGGCATCAACACCGTCGGCGTCGGTCAGGTCGAAGCCGCACGTTCGCTCGGCATGAGCTTCAGCCGTATCCTCGCCAAGATCGTGATTCCGCAGGCGCTGCGCTCGAGCGTGTTGCCCATGACCAACCTCTTTATCGCCGTCATGCTCACCACCGCGCTCGGCAGTCAGGTGCCGTTGCAACCGCAGGAGCTCACCGGCGTGGTGAGCTACATCAACACGCGCTCGCTCGGCGGCGTCGCCGCGTTCTTTATCTCGGCGCTCGGCTACCTGGGCACGGCCTTTGTGGTGAGCCACATTGGCAACTACATCGATAAGAAGGTGAGGATCCTCCGATGAGCAAGCACTCCACCTCCGCGCTCACCATGCGCGATGCGCTCTACGAGGCTCCCGGCCCCAAGATGCGCGCCAAGATTCGCATCGGCACCGCCATCTCGCTTGTTGCCGTCGCCGTGCTCGTCGCCCTCGTGTTGCAGCGCTTTTATGTGACCGGCCAGCTTTCGGTTCACTATTGGTTTTTCTTTACGCACCTCACCACCTGGAAGTTCCTGCTTGCCGGCTTTGAGGGCACCGTTAAAGTCGCACTCACCGCTGGCGCCATCGCGCTGGTGCTGGGCTTAGCCCTTATGCTCGGCCGTACCAGCGACATTAAGCCGCTGCAGCTGGTCTGCCGCGTGCTCACCGATTTCTTCCGCGGCGTACCGAGCCTGTTGTTCATCTACTTCTTCTTTTTGGTGCTGCCCCAGTACAAGATCGCGCTGCCGTCGTTTTGGATGCTCACGCTTCCCGTCGCGCTCGCTGCAGCTGGCGTACTTGCCGAGATCTTCCGTGCCGGCGTCAACGCCGTGCCGCGCGGCCAGGTCGAGGCCGCCCAGGCACTCGGTCTCTCCAAAGCTAAAATCACCTTTAAAATCGTGTTGCCGCAGGCTATCCGGTTTATCATTCCGTCGTTGATTTCGCAGCTCGTGGTCGTAGTCAAAGACACCACCGTGGCCTACGTGGTGAGCTACCCCGACCTCATGCAAAACGCCCGCGTGCTCATTACCAACTACGACGCCCTCGTGTCGGTCTACCTGGTTATCGCGGTCATCTACATCCTCATCAACGTCGCGATCAACAAGGCCGCTGTCTATGTTTCGCACAAGACCGGCGCGACCATCATCCGCTAACGCTTTACCATTTCGAGTCATAAGGAGCCGAGCACCATGGCACAGAGCACCTCTTCCACCGGCAATCAGCCGCTGATCGAGCTCAAACACGTCGATAAGCACTACGGCGATCTGCACGTTCTCAACGACATCAATCTCTCGGTCGACCGCGGCGAGGTCGTCGTTGTGATCGGACCCTCGGGCTCGGGCAAGTCGACCATGTGCCGAACCATCAATCGCCTGGAAACCATCGACTCGGGCGAGATCCTCATCGAGGGCGAGCCCCTGCCGCAGGAAGGCAAGGATCTTGCCCGCATGCGTGCCGAGCTGGGCATGGTATTTCAGCAGTTCAACCTGTTTGCACATATGACCGTACTGCAGAACGTCATGCTGGGACCGGTCGATGTGCTGGGTGTCTCCAAGGAGGAAGCTCGTGAGCGCGCCATGGACCTGCTGGGCCGCGTGGGCGTTGCCGAGCAGGCCGATAAGGTGCCCGCCCAGCTCTCGGGCGGCCAGCAGCAGCGTGTAGCCATCGCACGTTCGCTTGCCATGCACCCCAAGGCCATGCTTTTTGACGAGCCCACGAGCGCCCTTGACCCCGAAATGATCAACGAGGTGCTCGAGGTCATGGTCCGCCTGGCCCAGCAGGGCATGACGATGATCGTCATCACGCACGAGATGAACTTCGCCCGCCGCGTGGCCGACCGCGTCGTGTTTATGGCCGACGGCCAGATCGTGGAAACCGGCACACCCGACGAGTTCTTCGACCACCCCCAGACCAAGCGCGCCCAGGACTTCCTCAACTCCATTAAGGGCCACTAACCCAATTGCCACGCGGGTAAATTCATCAGTAACGTTTGTCCCGCGCCACCCCTGTGCCATGTCCACCCGGATTCGAAAGCCGCACCTATGATCGGAACCCACACCTCATCGTCCTACACTCCGCACGTCGACGTCGACCCCGCTGACCGCCCGCTTATCCTGGTAGCACCACGCTGGGAAGAAGCGAAGCCCTATTTGAGCGAGACGCTCTCCCCCAACGAGGAGATTGCGAGCGTATTTGTCGACGCCATTCTTGCCGCCGGCGGTCTGCCGCTGCAGATGTCCATTACCGAAGACGTCGACGTTATCCGTCATTACGTGGAAATCGCCGACGGCATCGCCATTCCCGGCGGTCCGGACGTCAACCCCAAACGCTGGGGCGACGAGCGTCCTTACGACCCCACGCTGTGCTGCGAGATTCGCGACCGTTTTGAGTTTAAGCTGGTTAACGAGGCACTTCGCGCCAAGAAGCCGCTCTTTACCACCTGCCGCGGCACGCAGCTGCTCAACGTCGCCACCGGCGGCACCCTGTGCATGGACGTGCCGAGCCTGGGCGCGCGCGAGGGTCGCACGCAGTGGCGCCACACCCACGTGCTCAACGACCCCGTGCACCCCGTCGAGGTCATGCCGGGCTCGCTGCTGGAGCGCGCGGTTGGCGGGCACAGGCTGATCCAGACCAACTCGGCACATCACTGCTGCGTCGATCGTCTGGGTAAGAGCACTCGCTTGGTCGCCAAGGCAACCGACTGCGTTCCCGAGTGCATCGAAGTCGAAGGCCAGCCGTTCTGTCTGGGTGTGCAATGGCACCCTGAGTACACGTGGAAGACGCTCGAGACCGACTTTAACCTGTGGAAGTCGTTTGTCGAGGCGGCGGCCAAGGTAAAGCAGGCCCGCTAGTTCGCGAACCGCATAACAGATAAGGGCGCCCCGCCGGCCACATGGTCCGACGGGGCGCCCTTTTGCCTATACGCGACAGGCACACAGCCCAAGGCTCGCAAGCTCTTATTCGGCCGCCTCGCGCAGGGCCGACATCGTAGCCGCATATTGCTGCTGCAGCGCATGCATCCCCTCGCGAGCGCCGTCAACGGCATCGGCACCACGCAGTGCTTCGGTTACCACGACCGCCGGCTCGTACAGATTATCGAATCCCAGGTTCTGGCTCACGCCCTTGAGCGTGTGCGCTGCCATAAACGCACCTTCGGCGTCTCCCGCCGCCATGGCGGCCTCCAGCTTGTCCATGCTCTCGTCATCCAAAAACTTGAGGGCAAAGCGGGCGAGCATTTCCTCGCCCATCAGCCGAGCGCACGCGTCATCATAATTGGCGCCGATCTTCTCATACGCCTCACGCATGGAAATCATGGATTAAAAACTCCTTTGGTCAAACTAAATCGTGGGAAACGCGACAACGTCGGCGGGGCGTGCCAACGTCTCGGCAATTTGGTCTTGCACCTCGAGCAGACAATCGAGCAGCAGCGGGTTAAAGGTGCCGCACTTACCGTCCAGGATCATCTGAATTGCCTCCTTGTGCGGGATGGCGTCCTTGTACACGCGCACGCTCGTCAGAGCATCGTACACGTCGGCCACCGAAACCACCTGTGCGGCAATGGGAATTTCGTCGCCCTTAAGGCCATCGGGATAACCCTTGCCGTCCCAGCGCTCGTGATGCCAACGCGCAATCTGGTACGCATATTCCATAAGCGCATTGCCGGCGTGATGGCTACCCAGCTCAAGCAGCATGTCGGCGCCGATTGTGGTATGCGTCTTCATAATCTCGAACTCCTCGGGCGTAAGGCGCCCGGGTTTGTTGAGAATCGCATCGTCAATCGACATCTTGCCGATATCGTGCAGCGCCGAAGCCAGGGCAATCGTGGAGCGCTCCTCATTGTCGAGGGAGATCGCGCCGCTACGCTGGACCAGACAGCCAAGCAGCAGCTCGGTCAGCTTTTCGATGTTCGTAACGTGCCTGCCGCTCTCGCCGTTGCGAAGCTCCATGACGCCGGCCATGATGTCGATGAGCATGCGACTGTTCTTAACACGCTCGTTGTGCTGCTGGGACAGCAGGTTCGTCAGGCGGCGCTGTTTGGCATATAGGCGGATGGTGTTGCTTACACGGCGGCGCACGACACGGGAGTCAAACGGGCGGTTGATATAGTCCGAGGCGCCTAGCTCGTACGCGCGCAGAACCATATCATCGGAATCTTCGCTCGAAATCATGATGACAGGCAGATTGTCACTAACCGATCGGCGCGACAGACCGGCCAGCACCTCAAAGCCGCTTATGCCCGGCATGACAATATCCAGCAGCACGAGCGACAACTCATCACCATAGCGGTCGACCATGTCGAGCGCCGTACGACCGTTGTCGGCCTCGAGGATGCAATACTCGTCCTTGAGCATCTCGCTGAGAATGACTCGGTTCATCTCGGAGTCATCGACAATAAGTACCAAAGGCTTTTCGCTTTGGAAGGCCTCGATGGAATCGGCATCGGTCACGACCGTACCGGCTTTTGCCTTAGCGCGGCTCAGTAACTGGACAGCGCGGCCAACGCCCTCATCGACCGTCTCGCCATGAATGCGAACGCCACCAACACATGCCGTCAAGCTCACGTACTCATGGCCCGGAATAATCGTGGAACGAACGGCATCGGACACCTGATGCAGGCGACGGGTGAAGTCATCGGAGGGAATATTGGGCATGACAACCACAAACTTGTCGCAGCCATAGCGCACAAGCTCGTCAGTCGAACGGATTCCGCTGCGCATGGCTGTCGCCACGGCACCGAGCGCAAGGTCGCCGGCATGACGGCCACACGTATCGTTGAAGACCCTAAAATCATCAAGGTCGATCATCGCAACGCCGGCATTCATGCGGGCGCTACGGAGCTTTTCCTCGTAATATCGGCGATTGTGCACGCTCGTCAGCACGTCGGTGTAGACAAGGTCCTCTTTTGCAGCCTCTTGCCCATCGATCGGACGCACCATCAGCAGGACATGAGGCTCGCCCTCGACCTTCAGAGGGCGCAGATGGGCGCGGTACTCAGTACCATCATTGAGCAGTTGCTCCGACACCTCATCGGAATCTGTCAAGGCCTCAAGACTTGCCTGGCGCAAACAAGGGCAGCGATCACCGGCGAGCAGGCAGTTAGGCTCGCTCTTAATCTGATCGGCCGACAGCAAACGTACCACGGGGTAGGTCTTCGCGACACGGGCGACCTCGGCGGCAGCCTCCTCGTCGGTTAGATTGACCTCGTGATTATTGAGCATATGGGGCCCTTTCGATAGCTTCGCATGGTAGCGGTGGGTTCCAAATGTTACAAGGGTAACACCTTGCCGATGCAGGTAAGCACGTAAATGCTGCTGCATTTTTATGAGTTGGCAGACGGCGCGATTGAAGCCGCAGACGTGAGGTTTTGAGCACATTTGTTAACACGGCCGAAATGTTTGCGGGTGAAGCCTGCTTTGGCTATTGCGGGTGTTAGAACCCCAGAATGCCACGAACAGCCCGGGCAGCCGCTGCTGGGCGATCGCGTAGGCCGTTGTGCGCGCCGGGAACCGTTACGAGCGGACAGCCCAAAAGCTCAGCCGCCACCCTCGTGCCCGCCTCGCGAGGCGTGCCAATCGAAAGCTCGCCCAGGAGTACGGCGGCCACCGTTCTTGACGCGCGGACGCTATCCCAATCGGGAACGCAGGTCATAGTAATCCCGTATTCGTTTGCCATGAAGCTGCGGCCGTTGCGCAGGGCATGCTTGGCTTCTGCCTCGGTTAACTTGGGGGCCTCAGGGTCCGAATCGCCGATGGCGCCCAGGAAGGCCCGTAATGCCCTGGAGACCTTTCCCGCGGCGATCATCTCGAGCAAAACCGGGGCCGCGCCCAGACCGGCACCCTCATCCGTCACGGCGGGTTCATGCAGAATCGCACGCGAGATTATGGTGGGGTTTGCACGGAGAAGCTCCAGCGTCACCAGCGTACCGGCACTGTGCGCGAGCACGTTTGCCGGAGTGCCAATATGCTCGATAACGGCCTGCAGGTCCGCGGCCTGGACGGCGAGGTCGTGGCGTCCGTCTGCAGCGTCGCCGCTCTCGCCGCAACCGCGCCGGTCGTAGGTAATGACGCGATAGTCACAGGCGAGCTCGCGGGCGATGGCGTCAAAAAAGACGCCGTCGACGCAGGCACCGTGCACGCAAACCAAGGCGGGTGCATCGGACGATACAACCGGGCCGGCATACTCGCGGCAGGCGATCGTAGTGCCCGCATTCTCGACCGTAAAATCCATACTGTGGTCCCATCGTCAACACCACCAGGCCGTGCCGGGGTGCGGCTTGGTCAGATGGCGTCATTTTGTGTGTACATGAATGCGTCTACTGTACCCAGCTCGCACCCTTTCATGACAGGGTTTCGAAAACTCGCCCGATTGCAAGGTTTCTGCCTAAACAACAGCGCCCAAACCCGCAACCCACATGAAGGCCGATGCTATGCTTAAGCTCAACTGTCCCAAGGAGCATATGCCTATGTCTACGTTTTTAAATGCCAGCCCCATCTTTGGGCCCGTTCGCAGCCGTCGCCTGGGCCTTTCGCTCGGCGTCAACATGATGCCGGCCAGCGGCAAAATCTGCACGTTCGACTGCATTTACTGCGAAAACGGTCTCAACGCTGAGCGCCCCTGCCATGAGCCGTACAACATAGCTGCCGTGGCACTCGACGCGCTCGAGGTAAAGCTGCGCGAGATGGCAGCCGAGGGCGAGCTCCCCGATGTAATCACCTTCGCAGGCAACGGCGAGCCCACCGCCGCACCGGAGTTTCCGCAGGCCATCGCCGGCGCCGTCGCGCTGCGCGACGAGCTGGCCCCAAACACCAAGATTGCCGTGCTTTCCAATGGCACGCGCGCCGACCGTCCCCAGGTACACGATGCGCTCATGATGGTCGACGACAACATCCTCAAGCTCGATACGGTCGACCCGGCTTTTATCCAGCTGCTCGACCAGCCCGTTGGCCCCTACGATGTAGAGCACCAGATCGAAACGTTCGCGAGCTTTAACGGTCATGTCATTATCCAGACGATGTTTTTGAGCGGTGAGTACCGGGGCAAGTCTCTCGATAACACCGGCGAGGAGTACGTTGGCCCTTGGCTCTCGGCGCTCAAGCGCATTCGCCCACAGGAGGCGACCATTTACACGGTGGCGCGCGAAACACCGGTCGCCGGCCTTGCTAAAGCGGCGCCCGAGGTGCTCGACAAGATTGCTGCACGCGTGCGCGCCCTCGGCATCCCCTGCCAGGTGAGCTACTAGCAAAACCACGCAGCAGCTATCACTCGCCATCCCGCCCCATCAGTTGCGGTGATATAGTTCCTATTTGTGCTGTTAAACCGCTTAAATCGGAACTATATCACCGCAACTTTTATAGACGCGTGGGTGGGCTATACTAGCTGCGGATGAAAGGAAGTTAGCCATGTTTGACAAAGGACCTGTGCCCGGCCGCAACGACGCTTGCTGGTGCGGCAGCGGCAAAAAATATAAGAAATGCCATAGCACCTTTGATGAGCGCCTCGAGCGCTTGTGGGAAGAGGGTTGGGAGGTTCTGCCCCGCACGCTCTACAAGACGCCCGCCGATATCGAGGGCATCAAGCGCTCGGCCGCCATCAACGTGGGCGTGCTCGATTACGTAGGCGAGCACATCGCCGCGGGCATGACCACCAACCAGATCGACCAGATGATCTACGACTACACCGTCGAGCACGGCGGCACGCCGGCCGACCTCAACTACGAGGGCTACCCCAAGAGCGTATGCACCTCGATCAACGACGTGGTCTGTCACGGTATCCCCTGCGATACGGACGTGCTGCACGAGGGCGACATCATCAACGTCGACTGCTCCACGATCCTGGACGGCTACTTTAGTGATTCGAGCCGCATGTTCTGCATCGGCGAGGTCTCTGCCGAGCGCCAGCGCCTGGTCGACGTCACCCGCGCCAGCGTGGAGGGGGCCGTGGCGGCCGTCAAGCCGTGGCTACCGCTCTCCGTTATGGCCGAGGCCGTTCAAAAGACGGTCGAGGACGCCGGCTTTAGCGTGGTGCGCGAGTACGGCGGACACGGCATTGGCAAGGAGTTCCACGAGGACCCGTTTGTGGGCTTTACCACCGAGGCGCCCGATGTGGACACCATCATGGCCCCGGGTATGGTCTTTACCATCGAGCCCATGGTCAACGCCGGAGCGCCCGACATCAAGATTAGCAAGGGCGACGGCTGGTGCGTGCGCACCAAGGACGGCAGTGATTCGGCCCAGTGCGAGGTACAGCTCGTAGTGACCGAGGACGGTTACGAGCTGTTGAGCTGGTAGCAGTGGATGCGCCGGATGCTGACGGGCACGCTCGTCTTGTATCCGGCGTTTTATTTGATCGTTTTGCCTGATAAAACCTGCCAAAATAAACCTGTCCCTTTTTGGCAGGTCGAGCAGAGAGGACTGCTTGTGAACATCCTGGTTTTGTTGCCCGTCAATGACCGCCATCGTGCGATCCTCGAGTCGAGCGCTCCAGGCGAGGACTTTATCTACACGAGCGCCGACGCCGCCACACGTGAACAGGTCGCCGATGCCGACGTGATCCTGGGCAACATCGACCCTGGCATGCTCACGGCATGCGAGCATCTCCAGCTGTTGCAATTGCAGACCGCCGGCTATGACGACTATCTTGCCGCCGGCACCGTGCCGGCCGACGCCAAACTGTCCTGCTCGGTGGGCGCCTACGGCCAGGCCGTAAGCGAGCACATGTTTGCCATGGTCCTTTCCATGATGAAGCGCCTGCCCGGCTATCACGACTTGCAGCGCGAGCATCGCTGGGAGGATTTGGGGCCGGTTACCTCGCTCAAAAATGCCAACGTGCTGGTGCTGGGCGCGGGCGACATTGGCGGCCACTTTGCCACGCTCTGCCGCAACATGGGCGCGCACGTCCGCGGCATCAAGCGCCATCCACTCGTCTACCACATTGTGTTTGAGGACATGGACGGCATGGACGCCCTACCTGAGCGCTTGGCGGAGGCCGACATCGTCGCATCCTTTATGCCGAGCACACCCGAGACCCGCGGCCTGGCGAACGCCGAATTCTTCGCCGCGATGAAGTCGGGCGCCTTCTTTGCCAACGGCGGCCGCGGCGATCTTGTAGTTGCCGACGATTTGGTTGCCGCCCTGGAGTCGGGACATCTCGCCGGCGCCGCGGTCGACGTCACCGACCCCGAGCCGCTGCCCGCGACAAGCCCGCTGTGGGATGCGCCCAACATGCTCATCACG
>UQHY01000050.1:0-13999 GCA_900540975.1 uncultured Collinsella sp. | reverse complement strand
GTTCTCGTCGTGGTCGCCGATCTCGGCCTTCGTGGACGGCGTGAACAGCGGCTCGGGGAGCTTGGAAGCCTCGGTCAGGCCCTCAGGCAGCTGAATGCCGCAGACGGTGCCGTTCTCGTCATAGGTCTTCTTGCCCGAACCGGTCAGATAGCCGCGGACGATGCACTCGATAGGAATCGTCTGGGCCTTCTTGACCAGCATGGCGCGGCCTGCGAGGTAGTCACGATACTCGGCAAACTCCTCGGGGAAATCCGCCGGGTCGATGGAGACGAGGTGATTGGGAACGATGTCGGCAAACTTATCGAACCAGAATGCCGAGATGCGGTTGAGCACCTCTCCCTTAAACGGAATCTCGTCGGGGAGAATAAAGTCGAACGCAGAAATGCGGTCGGTGGCGACCATCAGCAGGTTTTCACCGGCATCATAGATATCACGAACCTTGCCACGGGAATCCGGACGACGCTCCATCGTTGTCACGTGAGTCACTCCTTACCAAAATACGACAGTAATGCGGGTTCTTTCCCGCACGTTTTCGCAAACTCGGAGCGGCAGGGACGAAACCCCTCCTTCACCGAATAGCGAAAAGCTAGTGCTCCATTGTAGTAGATGCCGCGTCCGCCGTGTGCTCGCGAGGCAGATGAATCGTAAAAGTCGTACCCTTTCCAAGCTCCGACTCCACGGATATGTAGCCGTGATGACGCTCGACAATCTGCTTGGTCACGGCGAGGCCCACGCCCAGGCCACCCGCCTCGCGGGCGCGACTGGCGTCGGCACGCCAAAAACGACCGAAGATGCGCGACAAATCATCCTTGGCGATACCGATGCCCGTATCCGAAACCGCGATATCGACGTGCTTGCGGTCGCTGAGCACCGACACCACGACCCAACCCCCCTCGGGGGTATAGCGCATGGCGTTACTCAAGAGGTTGATGACGCATTGCGTGATCATGTCGGGATCCGCCTCGACAACGTCATCGTGGCCCTGCGTCTCATCTGCAAAGCGCAAACGCAGGTCACGGTCGGCAAACAGGCGCTCCTGGCCATTCACAATCGAACGCACAAACGGCACCATATCCACCGGCTCCAGGTTGAGCGGCGCGGTACTGTTTTCCATGCGCGACAGGTCGAGCATCTGCTGCACCAGACGGGCCAGACGACGTGTCTCGGATGCGACTGTCTCCAGGTGTTCGTCGTCGGTGGGATACACACCGTCTTGCATGGCCTCGACCGTCGCAAGCATGGCCATGAGCGGCGTGCGCAGCTCGTGGGCAACATCTGAGGTCAGGCGCTTCTCGTGCTTCATGTCCTTCTCGAGTGAGGTGGCCATCTCGTCGAAGGTCTCTCCCAGCTGATCGATCTCATCATCGCCGCGCAAGCCCGTACGAGCGGACAGGTCTCCATCGCGAATCTGCTTGGCGGTGCTGGTAATACGATGAATCGGCTTGGTGAGCATGCGCGACACGAGCGCTCCGATAACGACCGAGATGCAGACGGCCACAACCGCGGCAAGGGCCATGGCGTTAAAGGTCTTCTCTCTGAATGCTGAGTCTGCCCTGGTGAGCAGGGCATCGGAGCCAACCGCCCACAATTTGACCTGACCCACGTGCTCGCCGGAGGACGTCACGATCTCAACGTTGGCAACACTATTGGAATCGGTGGGAGCAGACGAGACTGGGCTGTGCGACGCCCTCTTTCCGCTCGTATCGTCGGTCGTCGCCTGATTTTCGCGCACATCGGCAGTAGCGCTTGCCGAGGGCCACGAGTCGTCGTAGACGATGACGCCCTTTTTATTGACAACCTGCATGCCCAGATCGTCGGACACCAAACTCGATGTCGCGACCGTGCGCAGCTCGCCCGCAGTCCAAGAACCGTTTTCCTCATATGACGTTGCCAACTTATCGGCAGCGGAATTGGCGATTTCGACAATATTGGAGCGCGTGTAATCCGTAAAAACCGTGCCCCATACAACGGAGACTACGCCCACCAGCACCAATACCGTCATGAGCGATGTCAGGGCAAAAGCTAGGGCCATGCGCGAGGGATAGCTCATCGTCGGCCGTGAATCGGAACGAGGCGTGTTCCAACTAGCCTTGGAACCCGCCTCGTTCTCCTGCTTATGCTTTTGCCCGATTTCAAAGCGCGCAGGTGTCATATGTGATTTCCTTTATTTCTCGTCCGACTTATCGGTCTTGGTCGGAGCCTCGAAGCGGTAGCCGACACCGTGAACGGTGTAGAGCCACTTGGGCTTCTTGGGGTCGTCGCCCAACTTGGCGCGAAGGTTCTTCACGTGGCTGTCGATGGTGCGCTCGTAACCCTCAAAGTCGTAGCCGAGCACCTTCTCGACCAGCTCCATGCGGTTGTAGACGCGGCCGGGGTGACGGGCAAGCGTGGTGAGCAGCTTGAACTCGGAGGCCGTCAGGTCGACTTCCTTGCCCTCGACCAAAATCTTGTGGCCCGAGATATCAATGACCAGATCGCCAAAGTCGAGCACCTCGACGGCGGGCTCGTCGGCCTGATGGGCACGGCGGAACAGAGCGCGAACGCGAGCGACGAGCTCGCGCGGCGAGAACGGCTTAATCAGATAGTCGTCGGCGCCGAGCTCAAGACCGATAATACGGTCCTCGATCTCGCCCTTAGCCGTCAGCATGATGATGGGGACATCCGAGGTATCGCGAATGGTGCGGCAAACGCGCTCGCCGGGGATCTTGGGGAGCATAAGGTCGAGCACGACCAGGTCGAACTGATGCTTCTCGAACTCCTCGATCGCGGACTGGCCGTCGCCGACGCCCACAACCCAGTAGCCTTCGCGCTCGAGATAGGCAGCGACGGCGTCACGGATTGCCTTCTCATCCTCGACCAGCAGAATCTTTTTTGCATCTGAAGCCATAACACGGCCCCCCTGTCTCAATTAGCTAAGAACAAGCCCATTTTAACGCACCTATGCCCACCGAGCACCGCTACAGTGCGGCGGCTCGGCGGGCGGCACTCACAATTACAACGCGTTTATTCCCCCGTTGGCGCCCTTTTAACCCCTCGGCGCTAAAGAGAGAACAGGCGGGCGGTAACCGTCTCGGGGATTCCTTGGCTATTACGCACCGTGGCATAGGTTAAAAACGTATTCGATTTACCCGCCGTAGCTGGATAATCGCCATATTCGAGAGCGCGGTCGGGCGACAGCAGCGATCCATAGGTTTTGGCGGAGGTATCGATCAGAAAATGCGATGCCTGAACCTTAACCAGATATTTGCCTTTTCTGCCGGCAGCACACGCAAGCGGCTCGCGCGACAGGAATAGGAACGTCCCATTCTCGTTACCGATATAGGTGCCCATGTTGCCCAGACTCCCCACGCCGCTATAGGTGGCCTCGATGGAGAACACAAACGTGTCGCCCATATATACGGCCTCGAAGGGAGACACCGATGAGGGAAGGACCAGCTGAGCCCTCTTGGTATTGTTGCCGTCCGTCAGGTCGATCGCCGTCATGCCGTAGTAGACGCCCTCGTCGTTGCGCACACGCGGGGAAATGGTCAAGATGCCGTCACTCACACGCGGGGCGGATGCAAAGCGACCCGTTGACTTCCAAATGGCCTCGGCCTTTGCCTCGTCGAGCGAGCGGCGGTAGCAATACGAATCGTGACTCGTCTTTTTGCCGCCTGCAGCAGGCATCTTGTACCAAATGACGGACGATTCGAACGCCGTAAACAGCGGCGGGTCGTAGTCCTTGCCGCCTCGGTCGAGCTCGACCACATCGCCGACAAGCGACGCACCTGCCCTATTTTGCGCATAGAGCTTCCACGATGCATTCGCAAAGTTCATCTCGACCCAAGCAAATACGCCATCGCCGGCGCGGACATCGTAAAACGAATACCCCGCACCTTCGACGGGGTCCTCGATGAGCGTTGTGAGCGAACCGTCACCCAGGTTGAGCACACCGAGCGTGTTGGCATGCCGCGCCGATGCGGGCGCCATCATCGCCGCGGCGTAATCGCCGTCGCAGCAGTACAGCAGCGTACCCAGAGGCAATGTCCATGAAGCTGCAGGCTCGAGGTCGATTTCGACGGCCTCGTACTCATCAGTGATCGAGACAATCTTCGAATCGTCCTTGATAACCTGCGGCTCGCCAGCGGCGTCATCACTCGTGCCCGTTTTTTTCGAGCAACCGGCCAGTACGGCAGCAGCACCGGTAGCGGCGCCACCCAGCACAAAACCTCGACGCGTTATTCCATTCTTAAAGCGGTCGGCGATACCCATTAGGCGATCTCGGCGCGAGCGGCCTCGATAGCGCGCGTAAGCTGATCGGCGCAGGAGGTCTTTTTCATACCGCAGGTATTACCGGCGAGAACCTCGATTACGCGATCGGCAGGAGCACCCTCGACCAGCTTGGAGATAGCCTTGAGATTGCCGTCGCAGCCGCCGGTAAACTCGACGCCCAGCACTTTGCTGCCGTCATCGGAAAGATTGAGGTGGATATTGCGAGAGCATACACCCTGAGGCTTGTAGTCAAAACTAATCATTGAGATCCCCTCTCAGAAAGAAATTTCAGACGTCTATTATCCCCGCCTGGGCCGACTTATTATCGCAAGCACCGATTCAACATCCTACGATGCATGGACTGGTGGAGATAAGATTAGCAGTCCGCACCCTGTGCGTGGACCATGCGCTTCTCCCGATACATATTGTGGTCGGCGACACGATATACATCGGCCAGCGTATTTCCAGCCGTCTCGACGGTCGCCACGCCAATCGATGCACTGACCGTCAGGGCCTCATCGCTTACCGCGGCAAGACCGAGACAAAGGTCCTGTTCCAGCCCGAGTGCAGACTCGTTGTCAGTATGGGGACAAATCAGCAAAAACTCGTCGCCGCCAACGCGCATCGGCAGGGAATCCGCACCAGCCACCCGCCGCAGCACGGACGCCGTCCGTCGCAGCAGTTCATCCCCCATCTCGTGACCATAGATGTCGTTGGTCCGCTTGAGATAATTGCAGTCCAACATAATCACGCTCACGGGCAAGCCCTCGTTTACCAGGTTATCTCCGCGCGATTCAAGATAGTTGCGGTTGCGAAGCCCCGTCAGTTTATCTTGGTATGACAGCTCCTCGGCATGCTTGACCATCGATATGTTGTGCGTCGCCACGACGACCGACTCAAGCCGGCCTTGCTCATCACGATGCTGGGGGACAACCTGTAGTGAGTACCAAGCGCCTCGACAATCTCGCACCTCGGCAGCCAAGTACGGTACGCCCTCCATACGTTCACGAAGCGTACTTATATCTACGAGTCCCACAACCGCGTCGCGGCTTTCGGGGCTCACGATATCCCGGCAGACCGTGTCCATAAAGTCATATGCCTCGTTGTGCTCGGCAAATATCTTTGCTATCGCCGGCGACATATTGATTCCCTCGATCTCGAGGGTGTCGAGATGCAAAAGGAAGGTCGAATCGTAGATGGCGCTTATGGCATTAATAATGCCGAGCTGTTTATCCTTTTCGACCAAATTACGGTGGTCAACGATATTTCGAGCCAACAGTACCACGACCCAAAACGCAAGGCATACCAAGACGCCGACGGCGACAAATGAAATCCTGTCAGACATGACCTCAGATTTGGGATATAGCGCAAACAGGCGGTAGTCCTTATATGCCGCACGCACGGCGTACCATTTGTCTCCTCGATATTCGATGGGCGTCAGGCCGTCGTCTTTCCACTCAACCCCTGCGCTGGTGAGGAGTCGGGCGAGCGACACGTCAGCATCGGCACTGTTGGATGAGACAATCTCCGCATCCTCCATAACAAGCACCGTGGGACCCTGGTGGAAGGTGCTGTTCGAAAGCACATCGGCTATGGCATATGAATAGTCGTCCACCGCATCGGAAACAAGTGAGCGGTATGCCAGGGCAACGCCGTCGCCATACGGGACAGCACAGACGGCAAAAACGACACCACGGCGCTCAACGACAGTTGAGTAGGTCACTTTGGAACCTTGATACATCGATGCGACCGGCGAACAGGCCAGCTCCTCTCGCCACAACATGAGCGGATCGCGACCATCGATGTCGTAGTGGGCAGCCATATGGCCATCGGAGTCCATGACCATCAACCCCGAAAGGTTCTCGGCATGGATAAATTGCTCGATAAGGTCGTTGTTAACCTCAACGCGATCAGAGGACAGGAACGTCGCAAACGATTCGACCGCGGCGAGCAAATCGTGCGTCTCTTCGGTTTTTCTCCCCTGTTCGTAGCGGTCATATTTTTCGCAAGCGTTTTCCAAAAACGCCATGGTTTCTTGGCCAAACCCAAGCGTTTTTTCGAGGCAGCGATGGGTTCCAACCGTATACAACAGGCCTAACAAGACAGCGCTGACAATAACGCCGACAGCTATGACGGTCAGAGTCTTTCGACGCAAGCGGTGCTCATCATTTGTCATGGATTTGCTCCTTGCCCGCCCGTCGTCGCTCCTGTCTTGTAATTGCCCACAATACGGTCAATCGTGCCATCTCGGTCCATGGCAAACAATGCGGTATTGAGATCCTTTACGATCGGTCCTTCATAGCCGTCATCAAACGCGACGCCCAGATCAACCGTCATAACGTTGTCAGCGAACACGCGGTAAAGGCCGGGATACCGGGCGACAAGTCGGTCAAGCGGCTGAACGTCCGCCATCCAACAGTCGACATACCCTTTGGCGAGGGCGGCTTTGCAGAGTTCGGCAGAACCATACGATTTGATTTGCACGTTCGGCGAGATTTCCAGATCCCCTGCGAGCAATCGGCGTTCACTCACCGAGCCCGCAATTACCGCGATGGTCTTGCTTCCATCGAGATGCGCCAAAGACTTGATGCCACTCGTTTTCTTGGCGGCAACCGAGACCGTCACGGTTAGATACGGCTCGGTCCAGTAATACTTATCCTCGCGATAACAGGGAGAATAATCACACCACAGGCAATCGATATCACCGTTTTCGAGCAGCCGGTCGCGATCGTTCCAGTCAATATCGACAAACTGTGGCTTGAG
The DNA here is from genome assembly GCA_900540975.1 of uncultured Collinsella sp. Lineage (GTDB taxonomy): Bacteria > Actinomycetota > Coriobacteriia > Coriobacteriales > Coriobacteriaceae > Collinsella. The sequence continues at coordinate 6,985 of UQHY01000050.1, read as the reverse complement.
CCCCGCACGCTCACACGCCTCGCGGGCGATGTCGATATCGATACCGGCGTAATCGCCCGTGGTATCGACATACACATAGGGGTCGTTATCCGTAACGCCGATTTTGAGTACCGGGAGATCTTTGTCGGCTTCATTCGAGGAGGAAGAACTGCTTCGAACGGTATACGTCAGGGCGGCCACACAGGCGGCAACAAGGAGCATGAGCGCAAACGAGACGATGGCGGCTCGCTTGATACGTCCGGGCACAAGCCTCCCTTCATCGAAACAGCAGTCGGATTTCATTGTATACCCGGGGCTGATGCGGCGATAAAAAAGCGCCTCACCCAAGATGGGCAAGGCGCCAAAGGTTGGAATGCATCCGCAAACAGCCGAATTAGGTTAACCCTACTCGAAGCTCACCTGCTCCAGGCGATCGAAGACCGTGTCGATGCGGGTGAGGAAGTCCCACGGATCAAAGATCTCGTCGAGCTTCTCCTGGCTGACGGTGCAGCGCGGATCGGCCTCGAGACGCTCCTTAAAGGTGGGACCGGAAACACAATCCTGCACTTCGTGCCAGGTGGCCATGGCGTTTTCCTGCACGATAGCGTAGGCGTCCTCGCGGGTGATGCCCGTGTCGACGAGGGCGAGCAGCACCTTGGAGGAGAAGATGAGGCCGCGGGTCTTGTTGAGGTTGGCCATCATGCGGGCGGGATACAGCTGCAGGCCGTCGATAACGCGGATGAGGCACTGGAACATGTGGTCGAGCGCAATGAAGCTATCAGCCTGGGCGACACGCTCGGCGGAGGAGTGTGAAATGTCACGCTCGTGCCACAGGGCGACGTTGTCGAAGGCAACCTGCGCGTTGGCCTTCACGACGCGCGACAGGCCGCAAACCTTCTCCATGGTGATGGGGTTGCGCTTGTGCGGCATAGCGGAGCTGCCCTTTTGTCCCTTGCGGAAGGGCTCTTCGGCCTCGAGCGTATCGGTCTTCTGCAGGTTGCGGACCTCGGTCGCGATGCGCTCGCAGGTGGCCGCTGTAGTGGCAAGCACGCCGGCAAGATAGGCGTGGTGATCGCGGCTGATGACCTGCGTGGACAGCGGATCGTGAACCAGGCCCAAGTGCTCGCAGACGTACTCCTCGACGAACGGCTCGATGGAGCTGTAGGTGCCGACGGCACCGGAGATGGCACCGAAGGCAACGTTCTTGCGAGCGTCCTCAAGACGATCGAGATCGCGCTTGAGCTCCCAAGCCCAAGAGCCAAACTTCATACCGAAGGTCATCGGCTCGGCATGGATGCCGTGAGTACGGCCGGCGCAGAGCGTATTGCGCTCTTCGAAAGCGCGGCGCTTGCAGATCACGCCGAGCTTCTTGACGTCCTCGATAATCAGGTCACAGGCCTGAGTAAGCTGATAGCACAGAGCCGTATCACCCAGGTCGGAGCTGGTCATACCATAGTGAACCCAGCGGCTAGGCTTGGGCTCGCCCTCGGGAACGTCGGCGTCGATATATTCCTTCATGTTGGTCAGGAAGGCGATGACATCGTGGCGCGTGACTTCCTCGATCTCGTCGACCTTTGCCTTCTCAAAGTTGGCATGGTCGCGGATCCATTGGGCCTCGTCTTTGGAAATACCGATCTTGCCGAGCTCCGCCTGGGCCTCGCAGGCCAGGACCTCGATCTCCTGCCAAATGGCGTACTTGTTCTCGAGGGAGAAGATGTGTCCCATCTCCGGGCGGGTATAGCGATCGATCATAGCGGCTCCTTTTTGGTTATTGGCACGTTGGTCGTAACTCGACTATTGTACCGTGCGCAGGCGCCCGTATGAGCAACGGGCATCAACCTAACATGTTGCAGATGGAGCGGTCATGAGGACGTCCGCGTATTTGCGAAGCAAATACGCACCGGCTTCAGGCGAGCCCCTCGGCCTCACGAAGCCGCGGGGGAAACTTTGTTGAATTGGCCGTCCCCATGTCTCCCGTGCCCGGTGGAGCGGGCAACGGGACGTCCGCGTATTTGCTTCGCAAATACGCACCGGCTTTAGGCGCCTGCCGGCGCCTTCGCCTGCTCGCTACAAACGCTTCGCGTTTGCTTTACACTCACACCCTGGCGGGTTCGAGTCCCGGCACTTTATTGAAAAAAGCACGGCACCGAAACGGTGTCGTGCTTTTACTTTTTTTGGAGCGGGCAACGGGACTCGAACCCGCGAGTGTCAGCTTGGGAAGCTGATGCCTTACCACTTGGCGATGCCCGCATATATAGGGGATAGTATAACGCGGTTGTCTTGTTCGATACAAGGGTGACGATGCTTGTTTTAGCTGTGGAGAATCGTCCTAAAAACAGGCCAATTGTGGAGATAGGGACCTGTACGTTCTTCTATTTACCGTTGTCTACCTGCAGATTTATTCCATTGTCTTTCATAGGCGCCATTTGTCAGATATCGGGCAAGCGTTTGGTCAGGTTCCGGTACTTACCCGCATGAACCTTGGGGGTAGCCTCATCCTACGCGCCGCGGCCTCCCCGTGCGGCGCACGAGGGATAAGGAGCAGCCATGTCCAACGCACCCACGCACTCTGTCCACAGCGCAATCACAGCAGGATCGCTGCTCCTAGTCCTCTTTTTACTTTTAGGCTGCATGGCACCGGATGCCGCGCTCGCCGTCGACGGTTACGGATCGCTCGGATTCCGCACTATCAGCAATGAATGCGGTCCTTTTGGAGTTGGCAAATACGAGGCACAGGATTCTTCGACTGCCTACTGTATGAACCAGGACCGATTTGGCCCCAGCACACCGGGCGGACCCTGGCTCACCTACAATCAGGGCTGGGTATGGCTCGAAGACGAATTCGCGGCCATCATCTGCCATGGCTACCCCACCGCCACATCCTTTGGCGGGCATAACCTGTCCCCCGATCGAGCACGCGCCGCAACCCAACTTGCCGTCTGGATGCTCAACGGCACCACCCATACCGACGGATCATTCTCATATACAACCGCCCAGGGCGTCACAAAGAGCGGAAACTTTTCCGGCGACAATGAGGTCGTTGCCGCAGCGCGCTGGCTCCACGACAGCGCCAAGTCGGGAAGCATTAAAGCCGCACCGCATCGCGCGCGGCGCTATTTGGGAACTGTGTCGGGCGGCAGCAAGCGTCAAGACATGCTCTACGTGCTCCCGGCCGTCTCCGCATCCTTCCAAAAACAGTCAGCCAACGCCGCCATCACGAGCGAAAACGATACCTACAGGCTCGACGGAGCGAGGTTCGACATCTATGAGAGCGCCGGCGACAAGCGTGTCGGCAGCATCCAGATGGACAGCAGCGGTCGCGCACAGGCGACACTTTTGCCCAACACGGCATATTATCTGGTCGAAACCAAAGCTCCGGCGGGTTATATCCCCAGGAGTGACCGCATCGCCTTTTCCACCGGCAATGACGGCGGAAATGTCGTCATCGATGAGCAGCCCGGTACCATTACCCTGCGCATCGCAAAGGTCGATGCCGCCACTGGGGCAGGTCCTCAAGTCGGCGCGTCACTTGCCGGCGCTGAGTTCACCTGCGTCTCACAGTCTACCCCAGGCTGGACGCGCACCCTCACGACGGATGAGGACGGCCGGGCAACACTTACCGACATCCCCCTGGGCACCTTTACCATCTATGAGTCGAGAGCTCCCGAGGGCTATCTTCCCTCCGATGAAACCTGGAGCTACACCATCGGTGCCGACCAGCCCGGAGACGCGGGCGTCGTTGAGCTCGAGCGTCGCATCCCCAACATCCCCATCGCTTTTGACCTCGAGATTTCAAAGTTCAAGGACTACGGCAATAGCGATGGGTCTGGTATAGAGCAGCCGGCGGAGGGCGTGGCCTTTGAAGTGATAAGCAACACTTCGCAGCAGGTTGTTGGTACACTGACCACCAATATCTACGGCTTCGCATCGACCAAAGACCAGGCTGGAGCATGGTTTGGCGCAGGAGAGCGCCCCGAAGGCGTCAGTGGAACCATACCGTATGACCGTGCCGGCTACACCATTCGTGAGGTTGTCGACACTGTGCCCGACGGCTTTAAGCAGGCAGGGGAATGGACTATCACGACAGAGCAGATCACTGACGGCGCAGAGCTTCAGTACATCGTAGACAACCACGCCCTGTCGACACATCTTCAAATCGTGAAGCGCGATGCTCAGACCGGCAGCGCCGTACCACGCGTCGGGTTCACCTTTCAGCTGCTCAATGGCAACCGTGAGCCCATCTCACAAACATCTTGGCATCCCGCCCATACCGTTATGAATACCTTTACGACCGATGAAACCGGCGCCGTCACCCTGCCCGAATCGCTTAACCCGGGCACGTATTACATACGAGAGACTTCCGCCAAGGAACCGTATCTTGTTGGAGAAGATCTGGAGATAACGATTCCCACCGACATGAACTTAACGCCCATCGCGGTCGCCTCGTTTTACGACGACGCGGCAACAGGAAGCATCGAGATCGTTAAGAACGATACCGTAGACGGACACGCCCTTGCCGGCGCTGTTTTTGATATCCGCGCCGCGGGCGATATCGTGCGCCCCGACGGCAGCATTGTTGCCCTGGGCGGTGAAACCGTCACCACCATCACGACCGACGAGCGGGGATTTGCGTGCGCGAATCATCTTTCGCTGGGGTGCGGAACTGCCATCTATGAGGTTATTGAGGTACAGGCACCCGAAGGATACCTGCTCGACCAAAACGCCCACACCGTCGAGCTGTCGTATGCCGACCAGGAAACACCCACGGTCAAAGCGCACCTCGATATCTCTAACGACTACACCAAAATCGACATCTCCAAAGTCGATCTGACCGGCAAACAAGAAGTGGATGGCGCTCGGCTCTCCCTCCACGGTGCCGACGGAACCGAAATTGACGCTTGGACCTCCTCCGACAAACCGCATCGCATCGAGCATCTTTTGCCCGGCACCTACACCCTGCGCGAAGCGATGTCCCCGCGCACTTACGACCTTGCTCAAGACATGACGTTTGAAATTAAGGCCACAGGAGAAGTGCAGACGGTAACCATGAAGGACACATCCATCGAGATCGAGGGCAGAGTCGACAAGCGGCAAGAGATCGCCCGCCCTATCGGTAAGGGCCTCGTCGCTAACGGCGATGGCAAAAACCGGGCCGTGGCACAATCTGATACGGACGGTTCCTTCTCCTATACGCTCGATGCTAAAAATGAGTCGAATTCCTGGGTTGATGAATTCACCATCACCGATGATCTCGAATGCGCCAAAGACGGCACTGCCAGGCTCATCGCCATCGAAACCCCTGTCGCGGCTGGGGACATCGACGGTCTTTGCAACGTGTGGTACCGAACGTCTCCAGCGGGAAGTATCGATACGGGCGAACAGGCCAATGCAACGCTCAGCGACGGGCATGACAACCCCTGGCTCAAAACGGACGAGGTCAAAAAGCTCCTAGGTGACGATTTGCGCATGGTCGATTACGACGATTGGCATCTTTGGAAAGCAAATATTCCAACAACGGAATCAGTCACCCTCGAGGCAAAAGAGCTCGCTCTTTTGGACGACACCGGCATCACGGGCATTCGTCTTGAGTATGGGGCCGTATCGGCCGACTTCACGACAAGAGGCGCTGCAGAATCTTGGACCCGCGAGGACCTCAAAGACGAACATGACGACCTTGATGATGTGAGCGCCGTCCTTAACTCGGATATTCACGGTGCCGTCATCCATATGCAGGCCGCGTCGTCTTACACGCCTCAGACCGCACTCGCCAACAGCGCTCGCGTTGACCTCTGTCGCAATGGCGGCGGTAGCAACCTTGAATCACATGACGAGGATCGCGTCATCCAGCGATGCACCATGCCGCAAGATTTACCAGCAACGGGCTCTCTTCCCATCGCCGCCTGCCTCACTGCCTTCATGACCTCCGGCGCCGCGGCAATCTGGTTTGCCCATCTAAAGCTGGCATCGAAACGTCACTAACGTAATAAAAAAGAGGCGAGCCCGTCTCCCGGCTCGCCTCTTTTTCGTTCGTGGCGAAATGGCTATTCCTCAGATGCAGACCCACCGTCGATGAGCGCTTGTTCGGACTCGGAGATGCCATCGGCTCCCAAACTCTGCTCGTGCTCCACTTCTTCGCTAATCGTGGACTCAGGCGTTGAGCCTTTAACGCCCACGATATACGCGGCCCCAAAACCAAGGGCAATGGCAATCAGGACCAAGATAAGATAGACGGGCCAGTGGCGCTTGATGTACGAAAACACGCAGACTCCTTATAGGTCAACCTACGAACGACGAATGACCTCGGTCACGACCTCGGACACCGTGGCGATATTTGTCGGATTGACGTTGTACGGCAGATCGTCCTCGGTGTGAGCGCACGCCAGACGTGGACCGTCGACGCCGGCAATGGTAAGGGCGCGTCGGCTTGCCTCGAGCGCAGCATAGGCATCGGTCTTGGCATAGGGCATCTCAAATGCACCGCAATCGACATGGAACGACTTGCACACCTTGTTGACCAAGTTCATGATGCGTCGGTCACCCTTGAGCAACTGCTGCTCGCCCTCGACCGTCACGACCGAAAGCCTACCGGCACCAATGGACTCAAGGTTGATAAAGAACACGCCGCGGAGCTTGTCGCGATGCGCGGCCAGGAACGCCTTCATGCCGGCGCCGTCGCAATCGGAAGCGCCTGTAGCCACAAACCAGATGTCGTGGCCAAGCAGCTCGTCATCACCCATGGAGGCAACGGCAGCGAGCATATCCTCGGCGGAAGCTCCATCGGAAGACGTGGCGCCACCTTTCCAGCCGTCGTCGTCATCCTCGAAGTTATCCCACGAGCCGATACCGCGACCAGACTTCTTGGCGTCGTAATCATCCTCGACGCCAAGCCAATCGCTCATGCTGTCCTGCTCGTTTTTCTTTTTGCGACCGAACAGACCGCCCAAGCCGCGCTTTTGCGGCTTGGCGGCCGAAGCGGCAGGGGGCGGGGAAGGTTTCTCGCCGCGCC
>UQHY01000049.1:0-14069 GCA_900540975.1 uncultured Collinsella sp. | reverse complement strand
AAAAAAAGTTGCGGGGGCGAGCCCGCCGGCAGGCGGGCGAAGCCGGCGCGGATCCGCGAAGCGGATGCGCGGAATCCTATACGCCGCACCATTTGAACTTGAAGCCTCCGGCAACGGGGGCTTTTCTTTTATGGCGGCATCCCATGGATTCGAACCTCGGTCGAGGCGCGAACGTGAAGCGGACTATTTCTTATCGACTCGTGTAAGATTCCGAGTAGGTGTCGCGGCCCATCCGCGACCACTCCTTCTTTCAACGACTGATCAGGGTGATATTTCGTGGCAGAGCGTCCGACATACAAGCTCAGGTTTCTCGACCCCAAAAAGCGTTTTCCATCGATGCCAGAGCAGCCTGCGGGGCGCTCATATGGTGTTGTCTGGAAAGTCTTTGGCGAGGACCCCAAAGAGTCGTGCTATGTCGTCGAATTCGTCGGCAAAACTCACATATCGCTCTTGGGCTACGTGAGCGTGTCGGGCAAGGTTTATAAGGTTGATCGTCCTGTTCGGGAAGTACCGTTGCCCGAGGACCCTGACATGGAGCTGGTCCTTCACGAGTCCGATTCCAGTATTGGCGAGATTATGGTGAGGGAAGCTAACGGTGCAATGCGCGCGTGTGCGCGAACTGCCGGCTCTCCCGAAGGCCCCATGCGCGAGCAGTCCGACCACGAGACATGGAATTCGACCCGCGCCCTTCCTTTCGGCGAGTTCATGGCCTCGATGTTCTTGCGCTACGTGATATTTGCCAACTCCGAAAGCGCTCTTGCGAACACGGCGGGCGTCGACGGTCTCGATGCAGACATGCAAAACGTTGTCGACAAGATCAAACTCGTAAAGTTGCCCGAGCCGGTCGAGGTGTTTTTGGGCTTTGACACGGCACCGCTCCCCGATGCTATCGAGACGCTGCTTTACCGTGTTGACCATGCCGAGAATCCGAGCGGTATCGAGCGTTATGCCGCCGCCCTGATGAGCGAGATCGACTTACCCCGCCTGCGCACCATTGCTGCCAAGTCCGAAATGAGCCTAGCGCGCATCGACCGCTCAAAGCTGTTCTATCTCAATTTTGATCGCAGCCTGCTGGACCAGGACGAGATTGACATGCTGCTTGCCATCGAGTGCCGTCTCAATCGCCTCTCTGGCATCCTTGAACGCATCGGGGCCGGATTGGTCCCGGCGGCATCCTCGCCGAGCCTTGAGGGCTGCGCGCTCTTTGACGCGTGGCATATCGCCAAGACGACCAACGATGTTCCCCGACTGCTCGATACGGCCTCGAGCGACAACCCGTGGGGCAAACCGGGAACGGTGGCTTGCCAGCCGGGCGGTGAGTGGGATGTGCGCAGCCGCTTCGCGCGTATTGTCGAGGCACTTAACGTGGTCACACGGCTCGACTATACCTATCGGGCAAACGTTGCCGAGGGGATTATGCTCGTTCGGTTTGGGCACTCTGTCGTGGATGCCATGCCACAACGTGAATACGACGCCCAGGATGATGTTTGGCGCGAGTTGGACGAGAGTGCGCGTGCGATTTGGGCCGCGGAGCACGACGCGCGCGTGGCGCTTACGCTGGCAGCGGCTTGCTTTGCCGCAGGTGCCTGCATTGCGCGCTGCTATGTTCAGATTGCGGCTCCCGACGGCGAGCAGGGCGAGCGCGTCATTGCAACATATTCCTTTGGGCGTGCGGCCTATCTGGCCAATTGCGTGCCTGTCGCCAAGGATCTTGAGAGCATGGATATGGACGATATGCCGTGCAAGCGCATGCTTGAGGCATATGAGTCGGATGCGCCGGATGCGATTGAGCCTGCGGAGGTTCACGCTCGCCCGCGTGACGACCACCGTTCGCTGCCGCCGGCGTTGCGCGACCTGCTGCTTGCCGATACGGCTGATGAGCTCGAGGTCATGGAGATGGACGATGACCCGTATGTGGCGCGCGTCGTTGAGTTGCGCGAGCAGGCAAAAGTTGACCGTGCAAGCGCGTTTGAGGGCTTCTCCCGTCTTGTTGAGGAGCTGGAGGCCAAGTGTGCCGTTGCCGAGCTTTTGGCAACGGGTCCGGTCCAGACGCAGTTTTGCGACAACCAGCTGGTACGCATGGTGCTGCCGGTAATGGAGGAAGACCGCTCCGTTCGTATTTTGCGTGCTCCCGATGCGCTGTACTTTGCCCAGCACGAGATCTGCAGTTATTACGCCGAGCAGGAGGATTTTGAACGGGCATTGCCCGAGGTGCGTCGTCTTTACGATCTGGCTCGCTCGTCCATGCAGTCGCACTTTGCGCTCATCAACGTGCTGGCGCGCCTGGAGCGCTTTGACGAGATTATCGAGGTGGCGCGCCACGGCCTGCGCATTGCCAGTGACCGTTCCGCAATCGGTTATCTGTTCTATCGTCTGGCGTTTGCCTATTGGAACTGCGACCAGCTCGAGCTCGCGTTGGCGTGCTACCGCCTCGTGCCGCGCGGCGAGGAGTCGGGTAGTAGCGCGCTGGAAGAAATGCAGGGCCTTATGAACGAGATGGGCGTCAATGAGCCGCCGACGTTCGAGGATGCGGTTGAGACCATCCGTAAGGCCGGGCTCGAGCTGCCTCCCGTGTCCGCCGTGACCAACCAGCTGGCGGATGCCGCCGTGCAGCTGGTCGATAACGGCTTCTTTTTCCTGGCGCGCGTCTGCATCTTCCAAATGTGGCGCACCATGGGCAACGATGAGCTCGGCTCCCTCAGTCGCTCGCTGGGGTAGGGGCGATATAGAGGGGCCGCACTGCGCTATTTGTATCGGCGCGGGCGGGAGGACCCGGCAGGATCGGTAAGGCATAAAGCCGCCGAGCCTGCTAAAACTGTTAAACTCTGCTAAAGTTGCTAAACTTTGTTAAAGTTGTTAAAACTAGCAGAGGAGGGCAGAATGACGAAAGCTGTTAACCCCTTTAAGCCAACGGCGGGCATGAATCCGCCTGAGCTTATCGGACGGGACACTGTTTTGGATGACTTTGCCGAGGCTCTTGAGAATGGTCCTGGTGCCCCCGATCGACTCATGCGCATCTCGGGCGTCCGAGGCACAGGTAAAACGGTGCTCCTTAATGCATTGGGTGACCTTGCACGCAAAAAAGGATTCGAGGTCGTTGACGTTGCCTCCAATGCTGGTTTTTGCAATAGAATCCTCGAGGCTCTGCAGCGAAACGTTCGTCTTGAATCAATCTCGATTTCTCCATCGATTTTAGGGGTCAGCCTTGGCTCCATGGAGATGTCGAAGTCGGCCTCTCATCTGGGCGAGGCGATGTACGATGCTGCGAAGCGCGGTGGTCTGCTCATTACGCTCGACGAGATCCAGGATGCCTCAACTGAGGAAATGCGCGAGCTAGGCAATGAGATGCAGCTCTTGATTCGCCAAGGAGCGAATGTCGCTTTCGCTTTCGCCGGGCTGCCGACATCGGTAGATGGCGTGGTGGTGGATGATACGTTGACGTTCCTTCAGCGAGCCAAACATGTTGAACTTACTCGGCTTTCCGATTTTGAAGTTGGCGGATCGTTTGAGGATACGATGAGACGAGCGGGCAAGGAGCTCGACAAAGGTGCCGCTGAGCTATTAACAAAAGCTTCGGCAGGCTATCCCTTTATGGTCCAGCTGGTCGGATATTACGCTTGGCAGGTTGCTGCGCGCAGTGGGGCGGAGGGTGTGAGCGAAGAGGCGGCTCGTAAGGGTATCCAGGCGGCTCTTGATAGCTTTAATGCTATGGTGATTGCCCCAGCGCTGCGCAGGGTGTCGGAACGGCAGTTTCAGTATCTCGCGGCGATGGCTCAATGCGAGGGCGTCGATATCGCCAACGGCGATATCGCCAAGAAGATGGGTTTGTCGGCGAACAAAGTTGGGTCATATCGCAAGCGCCTGATCGATGCGGGGTTGATTGAGCCCGCGGGCTATGGCTGTGTTTCGTTTGCAATTCCGTACATGCGCGATTATCTGTTGGAGACCGTTCGAGAGGACTAATAAAGAATGGGCTGTCCGCGCTGTCGCTGGGGCCGTCCTTGTATCTTTGTCTCAATCTGTAACATCTGGAGGGGATTACGGCCTGCAGATGTTACAGATTGAGATGATTGACTGAGACGTTTACTGGTAAAAGAGAGGTAAAAGAGGAAACGCCTCAAAATTCCCCTTGCCCAACTTCGGCTGTTTGGTTACTATAGAACGGCTGTTACGGAGAGCTGACCGAGAGGCCGAAGGTGCTCGCCTGCTAAGCGAGTATGCCCCAAAAGGGCATCTGGGGTTCGAATCCCCAGCTCTCCGCCAGTATGACTTTGAAGAAGGGTCCCATTTGGGGCCCTTTTTTATTATCAAGAATGGCGGCTGGGGATTCGAACCCTCAAAAAAGGAGGCGTCCTTTCGGACACCTCCTTTCAGCGAGCGTATTGTTCTTCGACCCTACACCTCGGGTGCCTTGGCTACGGTCTCGCTTTCTGCCGTAAGTGGGCGGTTGTCGATGCGGCGGCCCAAGCGGTCGAGTTTTACAAGGAGCCACTCAATGGGATTCGGCCCCGAGTCTTCCTCGTCGGCAACCAAATCCATGACGGCGATCTTGGTGCCGTCTTGCTTGAGCGTCACGCTGCCCACCTTGTCGCCCACATGCACCGTGCCCGAAAGGTCATCGTAGGTAACCTTTTCGGTCACCTCTCCAGCAAGCGAAAAGACGGTTGCCTGAGCTGCGGGGTCGGCGAGCGTGGCATCGATCGTCTTGTCCGTCCAATCGGTCTGGCTAATGCGCGCGATGAGCGGATTGCCGTTGGCGGTCTTTTCCTGCGTGTTGGCGATCGCAACCGTCACCTTGTGGCCGTAGTACCAGTTGGCAAGGGCGGCCGTGTCGGCAAAGCGCTGGTCGGTGGTGCTGGAGTTCAAAACGACGGTGTAGGTCTCGTCGCCATCGCGGTTGTAGGCTCCCGTAAAGCAATAGCCGGCATCGTCGGTGGTGCCGGTCTTACCGCCGATATTGCCGTCCTGCCCCAGCAGCTCATTGTGTGTATCCATGGAATGAGAATGGTCGGAACCGTCGGCGCCCGTAACCTCAATCCAGGAATCATCGCTCGCTACGACCTCGCGGATCGTGTCGTTTTTCATGGCCTCTTGCATCATCAGCGCTACGTCGTGTGCGGTTGAGTGCATGTCGCCGGTCCACTCATCAAAGTCCAGACCATGCGGGTTTTCAAAAAGCGTACCGGTGCAGCCGAGCTTCTTGGCGCGCTCGTTCATGGCCTTCACAAATGTGGCCTCGGCGTCTTTGGTCTTAGGGTCGATCTTCTTACCCACATATTCGGCGAGCACGATGGCGGCGTCGTTGCCCGAGGGAATCATCAGGCCGCGCAGGGCCTGTTTTACTGTGAGCTCGTCGCCTTCGAGCAAGCCGGCGGTCGAATTACCCACGGTGGCTGCGGCGTTGCTCACCGTGACCTTCTCGTCCATCTTGCAATTCTCGACGGTTAGGATTGCGGTCATGACCTTGGTGATCGAGGCAATCTTGACCTGCTCGTCGGCACTTCGGGCGTAATAGACGGAACCGTCCTTGCTCATGACGATGGCGTTGGTCGCATCGATATTGGGCAGATTATCGGCCGTGATGCCGCGCGCATCGGCGGTTTTGCCGCAAACATTGTCGGTCGTGAGCACTTGGGCGCCGGCGACGGTGGGCGCGCCAGCGGCAAGGGCGATAGCGCAGACAAAGCCGGCGGCAAGCTGGGCTGAGCGCTGTGCAAAAGAGGTGAGGGGCTTCACAGATTTCGCTTTCGACGGGATGGTCTCTTCTGGAACTAGAGTATATCGTTTGCCGGCGTCGGCAATCATCGCGTGCGTGCGTGGCCCACACCTGCGCCCGAACGGGCACAAGGGTGCTCAAGGCCGACTTAATCACCCACGCTTGTTGTGTGTGGCGTGCGTCGACTCGGGCATAATGGAGCGCGAGAGGAGCACGCATGAATGAGCGCATTTTGGTAGTTGATGACGAGAAGGCCATCGCCGACTTGGTTGGTATCTACCTTACAAAAGAGGGCTTTGATGTCCAGATTGCCTATAGCGGGGCCGATGCTGCCAAGGCAATCTTGGAGCAGGAGTTCGATCTGGCGCTGCTGGATGTCATGCTGCCCGATATCGATGGTTTTGAGTTGCTGCGTACGATCCGTTCCAGCCATACCTATCCCGTGATCATGCTGACGGCGCGTGATGCCCAGCAAGACAAGATCGAGGGCCTTTCGCTTGGCGCGGACGATTACGTGGTTAAGCCGTTCCGTCCGCTGGAGCTCATCGCGCGCGTGCACGCTCAGCTTCGCCGCTACACCAGCTACGGTAGCCGCTCGCAGGCGGCCGAGTCGCCGACCATCCAGCTCGACGGCCTGGAGATCAACCGCGATGCTCGTTCCGTGGCAGTGGACGGTTCGCCGGTTCGCCTCACGCCCATCGAGTATTCCATCTTGCTGTATCTGGTCGAGCATCATGGCAGCGTGGTGGCCGTTGAGGACCTGTTCCGCGCGGTGTGGAACGAGGACTTTATGCCCGGTTCCAACAACACGGTGATGGTGCACATTCGCCACCTGCGCGAAAAGATCGGCGACGACGCACAAAAGCCGCGCTTTATCAAAAACGTCTGGGGCGTCGGCTACATAATCGAATAACGCCTTTGATGGTGGGGAAGTGGATATGACAAAAGACGATAGGCGGGCATTCGAGGTGCCCGATCGGCTCTTTGAATACGTGAGGTCGGTCGTCGACAACCGCGCGCTTGCAACGGTGCTGCTCTTTTTGCTGAGCCTGCTGCTGATTGGCATCGACAACATCGTCGGAATCTTGGCGGTGCTGCTTGTCGGCTTTTTGCTGATCGATCGATTTGAGATCGTGCGCCGCTGCGTGGTGATTGGCGGCGCCGCGTGGGCCATGACGTTGGCGATTGGCGCCATGGCGCTCGGCGGCATCGAAGGGCCGGTGTTGTTCGATGCCGGCTTTGTATTCAACATGCTCGGCTTTGTGCTGGCGCTCGCCGTCTGTGTCCTGTTCTTTTGCGGGCGCGCCCTGTATTACCAGGGTTATGAGCAAGGCGAGCAGCATGCCGACCGCGTAATCGCCGCCCGTATTCAGGACCGTCTGATTGATGACCCCGACACGTGGGATACCATCGACGGCGACTTTCTCAAGGTCGAGGGTGCGCTCAACCGGGCGCGCGATTGCGAGCGTAAGGTTCAACAGGCCTTGCGCGACGAATCGCATCGCAAAGATGACCTGGTTACGTACCTGGCGCACGACCTGCGTACGCCGCTCGCCAGTGTGGTGGGCTATCTTTCGCTCCTGCAGGAGGCTCCCGATTTGCCGCTTGAGCAGCGTGCGCGCTTTACAGGCGTGGCACTCGACAAGGCCCACCGGCTCGATGCGCTCATCGAGGAGTTCTTCGACATCACGCGTTTCGATTTCCACGATATCGTGCTTACCCGCGCCTACGTCGATTTGGGGCTATTGCTGGCGCAGGTGGCCGACGAGTTCTATCCCATTCTCAACGAACAGCACAAGGAAGTCCAGGTTGATATCTGCGAGGACCTGACGGTGCTTGTGGATGGCGACAAGATGGCGCGCGTGTTCAACAACATCATGAAAAACGCCGTCGCCTATAGTTACGAAGGCTCGACCATTACGATCGAGGCCCGACGCCAAGATGACGGCGGCGTGCGCGTGCGCTTTATTAACCATGGTGACCCGATTCCCGCGGCTAAGCTCAAGGTGATCTTTGAGAAGTTTTATCGCCTGGATGCAGCGCGTGCGACCAATCGCGGCGGTGCTGGGCTGGGCCTCGCCATCGCCAAGGAGATTGTATGCGCGCATGGCGGTACCATCGCGTGCGAATCGACGCCCGAGCATACCGTCTTTACCATCGAGCTGCCTGCCGCGTAGCGTAGGCGCCCTTACAAACACCTGACAATGCGCTCACGTGCATATGAGCCGCGATTTCTACTATCGATACTGCTGAATTGATATCGATGTGGAGGTATGCGGTATGACGGCTGCTGCGGCTATGGAGCCCACGGAGCTCGAGGAGCTAATGGGGGCGCAAGCCGAGGCTGCGCACGAGCGCGAAGTCGGGGACGCGACTCGTCCCACGGCGCAGGATCTTGCCGCCTCGTCGACGCGCATCGACGTCGAGGGCCTCGATCTGTTCTATGGCGACCACCACGCGCTCAAGGACGTATCCATCAAGATTCGCGACAAGCAGATCACCTCGTTTATCGGTCCTTCGGGCTGCGGCAAGTCGACGCTGCTGCGTTGCTTTAACCGCATGAACGACGACATCAAGGACTGCCGCATCGAGGGTAAGATCGCGCTCGACGGCCAGGATATCCTGGGCGACTACGACATCTGCCGCCTGCGCCAGCGCGTGGGCATGGTGTTCCAGCGCCCCAACCCGTTTCCCATGAGCATCTACGACAACGTCGCGTATGGTCCACGCGGCATGGGCGTGCGCGACCGCGCCGTTCTGGATGAGTTGGTCGAGGACTCTCTTCGTCGCGCTGCGCTATGGGATGAGGTCAAGGACAAACTCAAGGAGTCGGGGCTGGGCCTTTCGGGCGGGCAGCAGCAGCGTCTGTGCATCGCCCGCGCGCTTGCCGTGCAGCCCGATATTCTGCTGATGGACGAGCCCACGAGCGCTCTCGATCCCGTGTCGACGCTGGTGGTTGAGCAGCTGGCCTGCGAGCTCAAAGAGACCTGTACGCTCGTGGTCGTTACGCACAATATGCAGCAGGCGGCGCGCATCTCCGACTCGGTCGCGTTTTTCTTGCTGGGCGAGTTAGTGGAGCACGCACCCACCGCTCAGCTCTTCAAAAATCCCACCGACCCGCGCACGGCGGATTATTTAACGGGACGTTTTGGCTGATACCATCTAGTAAAGGTACCTTTAGGGTTAAGATGCGGTCATGCCGGCCGCAAAGGGGTTCAACATGATCTATTACGTCGAGGACGATGACAACATCAGGGATTTGACGGTCTATGCACTGCGCAAGCAGGGAATCGAGGCCGAAGGCTTTTCGTGCGATGGCGAGTTTAAGGCCGCCGTGGCGCGACGGGTACCCGATGCCGTCCTGCTCGACATCATGCTGCCCGATACCGACGGTTTGGCAATTATGCGTCGCCTGCGCGCCGACCGCCTGACGGCGACGGTGCCCATCATGATGCTCACCGCCAAAGATACCGAGCTCGATAAGGTGATGGCGCTCGATGGCGGTGCCGACGATTATCTGACTAAGCCGTTTTCGCTCATGGAGCTTGCCAGCCGTTGCCGTGCGCTGCTGCGCCGCGGCGGTATGGTCAAGCAGGTGAGTGATGTGCTCAGCGTGGGCGATATCGTGCTTTCGCCCAGCCATCGCGAGGTGACCGTTGCCGGTGAGCCACTCAAGCTTACTTTGCGCGAGTTCGATTTGCTCGAGTATCTTATGCGCAAACCCGGTGTGGTCTTTACTCGCGAGTCGCTGCTGCAGAGCGTGTGGGGCTGGGACTTCGATGGCGGCTCGCGTACCGTCGACGTTCACGTACAGACGCTTCGCCAAAAGCTCGGCGAGCGTGCCAGCGCTATCGAGACAGTGCGCGGCGTGGGCTATCGTCTGGCCGAGCCTTCCGCTGGTGGCGATACCGAAGATGCCGGCATTGCGGACGCCGCAACGGAGGAGTAGCCCGTGGTCTTTGCCCCTCAGGGAAAACACACGCTCTCGCATCGCGTGTTTGCGACGATATTTGTCTGCGCAATGTCCGTCATTTTGGCGTTTACGGTGTTGGGTGCGTTCTTTGTGCAAAACACCTTGGCAGATGCCACGAGTGCCAACCTTTCGCAAGAAACCGAGCTTATTGCCGCCGCCTTAAACGAGCAGAAGGAACCCATCGCATTTTTGCGAAGCCTCGATCGCGAGGACCTTCGTATCACGCTGATCAACAGGGATGGATCGGTCGCCTACGACAACGAGGCGTCTCCTTCCATGTTGCCCAACCATGGCGATCGCCCCGAGGTCGTTGAGGCCCTTGAGAGCGGTTCGGGCTCCGCGGAGCGCTCGAGCGCCACGCTCGACGAGATTATGCTCTATCGCGCCGTCGCCCTTGATAACGGTCAGGTCGTTCGTTTGGCGCAAGCCCAGCCTGGCGTCGCGGCGATTTTGCTTTCGCTGGTGGCGCCGATGCTGCTTATCGCGGCGGCGGGCGCGGTGCTTTCGTTTTTCCTTGCGCGCCGCGAATCCCGTGCCATCATTGCGCCGCTGCAGGAGGTCGATTTGGACCACCCGCGCCGTAGCTATGAACATGCCTACACCGAGATGGTTCCCATGCTCGAACGCATTGAGTCGCAGCGCCAGGAGCTTAAACGCCAGATGGCGGTGCTGGCCGATAACGACCGCATGCGTCGCGAGTTCACGGCCAATATCACTCATGAGCTCAAGACCCCGCTTACCGCGATTTCGGGCTACGCCGAGCTTATTGCAAACGGCATGGTTGAGGGCGAGGATGACCTGCGCAACTTTGGCGGTCGAATCTATCGCGAGGCGGGCCGTCTAGCAGCGCTGGTAAACGACATCTTGACGTTGTCTAACCTGGACGAGGCCGAGCGCGCGACCGAGGGCGAGGCAGTGCCTATTGGTTCTACGGAACCCATTGAGCTCTCGCGCGCTATTACGACGGTGGAGCAGCGCCTTGAGCAGGTCGCCCGACAGTCGGACGTGACCATCGTGCGCAAGACGAAGCCCGTTGTGGTCGAAGGTGTGCCACGCCTGATCGACGAGCTGATTTATAACCTGGCCAGTAACGCTATTCGCTATAACCAGCCCGGTGGCACGGTTACGCTTCGATGTGGGACCAATGATGAGGGCCATCCGTACCTGACGGTTGCCGATACAGGTATCGGCATCGCGCCCGAGGAGCAGGGCAAGGTGTTCGAGCGCTTCTATCGCGTGGACAAGAGCCGCTCCAAGGCACGTGGCGGAACAGGCTTGGGTCTGGCCATCGTTAAGCATGCCGCCGTGTATCACCATGCTTCGCTCGACCTATCGAGCGAGCTGGGTGTGGGGACTACCATCACGGTGACGTTTCCCGTACAGCAGGACGAATCATTTGCGTAGCAATGCAGCAAACGTGTTGTTTTGACGCCGCACCGGGGTTGCCGATGCGGCGTTATTATTGCGCAACATTGCCGTTTGTGCTGTATCTTATGTATAGAGTTCGGACTTGGCAGAAAGATGCGATATGATACGAGCAGTTTTGTCGATATGAACTAGGGAAATGAAAGGCAAGCTGCATGACCCTTCTCGAACTGTTCCAGCTGCTTAAAAAGCACCTCAAGCTGGTCATCGCCCTTCCGGTGATTTGCGCGGTCGCCATGGGCATCGTGTCCTTCACCATGATGGACAACACCTACACCGCCACGACGAGCATGTACGTTCTCGCCAAGACCGACGATAGCAGTCAAATGAGCTACACCGATCTTTCGGCGAGCCAGATGCTTTCCAACGATATCGCCACGCTGCTCGATAGCGATAGCGTTAAGGGTGGTGCTGCCAAGGATCTGGGCCTCGCCGATCTGGACGACTACAAGATTTCCGTTTCCTCCGAGACCACGACGCGCGTCATCACGCTTTCGGTGACGGGCACCGATGCCGAGGAGACGGCAGAGGTGGCAAGGGCCATGGCCAGCTCGGTGAGCACGGTCGCCCAGAACGTCGGTGCCGCTCAGAGCATCAACGTTATCGATAAGGCTAAGACCCCCGAATCCCCCAGTGGTCCCAAGCGCACGCTGTACGTCGCCGTCGCGTTCCTCGCCGGTATCTTTATCGCAGTCGCCTATGTCGTTTTGGCAGACATGCTCAATACCCGCATCCGCGGTGCCGAAGAGGCGGAAGAGCTCCTGGGCATTCCCGTTGTTGGCCGAATTCCGGCTATGAAAGGTGGTAAATAGGCATGGCTAGGGCTAAGAACACCGATAAGCTCGTTGTACAGAATGCTGCCAAGACCCTTCTGGCCAACATCCGCTTTGCGAGCGTGGACGACCCCATTCGCACCATTACCGTCACGTCCTCGATTCCCAACGAGGGCAAGTCTACGGTTTCCATCAACCTTGCCCAGGCTATCGCCACGAGCGGCAAGTCCGTGCTCCTGGTCGAGGCCGATATGCGCCGCAGGTCCCTTTCCGATATGCTCGGCGTTCGTTCGCGCGGCGGACTCTATGCGGTCCTTTCCGAGCAGATCTCCATTGACCAGGCAATTGTCGAGACGGGTCAGAAGAACTTCTACTTCCTCGATGCCGAGCCGCATATTCCCAATCCTGCCGACATCATCGTCTCTCACCGCTTTGCCAAGTTGGTAAAGGCACTGTCCGCCAAGTTCCAGTACGTCATCTTTGATGCTCCCCCGGTCGGCACCTTCATCGATGCTGCCGAGATCGCCAGCCTGACTGACGGCACACTGTTTGTGGTGCGCGAGGACTTTACCAAGCGCGAAGAGGCGCTCAACGCTATCGCCCAGCTTAAGAAGTCCGAGAAGGTCAAGCTTATCGGTACCGTCATGAATTACTGTGAGACCGAGACCAGCGAGTATTACTATTCTTACTACACCAAGGACGGTAAGAAGGTGAAGAAGGGCTCCGACGATCAGGGGACTTCCAAAAAGGGCATCTTCACCAACCGAGCAAACGTTTAGTTGATTAAGGCTGACCTATGCGTGACATTCATTGCCATATCTTGCCGGGTGTAGACGACGGCGCCGCCGATCTCGATGAGAGCTTGGCGATGCTCGAGGCTGCCAAGCGGGCTGGTGTAACCAGAATTGTTTGCACTCCTCACTGCCGTGATCCCTATTTTGATTACGACAAGATGTGGGATGCCTTTGAGCTGCTGCGCGATAACGCTGACGGTTTTCCGCTCCAGATGGGCTTCGAGGTCAACCATCGAAAGCTCGTTGAGCTTGGTATCGATGCCGCGGAGCACTTGCATTTCGATGGGACCAACGAGTTTCTGCTCGAGCTTTCGACGCATGCCGATGCGTATGCGTTTAGAGAGTACGAGAACACGATTTACGATTTGCAGTGCCGTGGCTACCAGGTGATCATCGCTCATCCTGAGCGCTATCGTGCGGTTCAAAAGGATGTAAGCGTGGCGGAGCGCCTGGTCGATATGGGCTGCAAGCTGCAGGCTTCGGCGGACTTTATTGCCGGCGGTCGCTTTGGTCGCGAGAAAAAGCCGGCACAGCGCCTGTTCGATCAGAACCTGTACAGCTTCATCGCGAGCGATGCCCATAACGTGGGTCATTACGATTGCCTGGCGAAGGCTCGCGCGAAGTTTAGCGTGCGCGGAGCTCATTTTCGCTAAAATCTGTCCCTAACGTTCGCATTGAATGAAAGGGCAGCCATGGATATCCAACTTAAGACGGGATGCTTTGATGACGCGGCGTTGGTGCGCCGCGTCATTTTTATGGACGAGCAGGGCTACGAGAATGAGTTCGACGCTATCGACGAGGATCCGAACTGCATTCATGTGACGCTCTATGTAGACGGCGAGCTTGCCGGTTGCTCGCGCGTGTTTCCCGAAGAGCTTGAGCACGCGGCTGACGCAGAGGCTCCGGTGTCGCCGGCGTGCGACTTGGACGAAGGTGTCGCGGCGGGGGAGACCTACATTATGGGGCGCGTGGCCGTGCTGCCGAGCATGCGCCGTCGCGGTTTGGCGAGCAAGATTGTCGAGGCCAGTGATACGTGCGCGCGTGATGCCGGCGCCAAGCTCATTAAGCTGCATGCTCAGGAATACGTGCTGCCGCTCTATGCCAAGGCGGGCTACACGCAGATTGCCCCGGTGGACTACGAAGACGAGGGCCAGCCTCATGCCTGGATGGCCAAGCGCGTAGATGGCAGATAGGAACGTTCCTTTCCTGCCGGCAGTTGGGGACACTCCTTGGCAATTGGCGCATCAGAGCGCTCGGACATACAGTTTTTCGATTCCGTATGTATATATGCGCGTTAATGGGTTATAAAATCTAAGTCTGAACATAGCAGGTCTGCGATGCGGCTCGGGCGACCGAGCCGTCTTTGTGGCGGGGGGGGTCATGCCAAT
>UQHY01000048.1:0-15185 GCA_900540975.1 uncultured Collinsella sp. | reverse complement strand
GGCGGGCCCGGACGACTACAGGGCTATCGATTACCCCGTGTTCTGCAATCCTGCCGAGACGCCGGTCACAGTCGAAAGGATCAGGCTCATGTACTCGGCCTTCTTCTCCTCGGCCATCTCGTCCTGGTTCATACGCACCTCGCGAAGGGCGCGGACCTGGGCGATGGACAGGGCGTCGACGTAGGGGTTGCGCACGCGGACAGCGCAGCCGAGCACGCGGCGGCGCTGCAGCGGCCACTCGTCACCGACGATGGCAAGGACCCACTTACGCGTGAGCTGCATCTCGGTGAAGACCTTCTCGGACAGATCCTGGCGATCGCCCAGGTGCAGATACATCTTGGCGATGCGCTGGTCGGTCTTGGCGATCGACATCTCGATGTTGTCGATAAAGGTGCGGAAGAACGGCCACTCCCGGTAGGCAGCCTTGAGCTGGTCAAGGTCGCCCAGCTGCTCGCAGGCGGTGCCCAGGCCGTACCAAGCGGCCAGGTTAATGCGCGCCTGGCTCCAGCTGAAGATCCACGGAATGGTACGCAGGTCGTCGAGCGACTTGGCGCCCAAGCCGCGCTTGGCGGGACGCGAGCCAATCGGCAGCAGACCGACCTCGGTCAGCGGCGTCACGGTCGAGAACCACGGTGTAAAGTCCTCGGTGTTCAGCAGGTCCAGATAGCGCTCGTGGCTTGCGGCGTTAAGCTTCTCGGCCATATCCCAGAACTTCTGCGTGGTCTCGGTGTTGGTCTTCTCGACACTCGGGGCCGACTGCAAAAGCGTTGCGGCGGCAACGGACTCAACATGGCGCTGAGCCAGCGTGCGGTTGCCGTAACGGGCAAAGATGACCTCGCCCTGCTCGGTGAGCTTAAAGAAGCAGTTGACCGAACCCTTGGGCTGCGCCAGCACGGCCTTGTTGGCCGGGCCGCCGCCACGGCCCACGGCACCGCCGCGACCGTGCATGAGCACCAGGTCGATATCGTTCTTCTCGGCCCACTTGGCAATGCGCTCCTGCGCGGAGTGCAGCGCGAGCATGGCCGTGGTAGGACCGGCATCCTTGGAGGAGTCGGAATAGCCCAGCATGACCTCCATGCGGCGGTTGGTCTGGGCAAGGCGCTTTTGCACCACAGGCAGCGTAAGCATCTGGTCGAGCACGTCGACGCAGCCCTCGAGGTCCTCGAGCTGCTCGAACAGCGGGATCACGTCGAGCTCGGGGACATCCTCCTCGTGTGCAAAGGACAGGCGGGCAAGCTCAAAGACGTCGGCCACATGCTGGGCGCTCTTGGTAAACGAGATGATGTAGCGGTGCGCCATCTTCTTGCCGTAGCGCTTTTGGATGGAACCGATAGCGCGGAAGGTATCGATGACCTCGCGCGTCATGGGCTGCAGGTCGCCATGGATACCGTTCTCGTGGATATCCTTGAGGGCGCGGGCGTGCACCACGGAGTGCTGACGGAACTCCATCTCGACCATATGGAAGCCGAAGGACTCGACCTGCCAGATGATGGTTTGGACCGGACCGTAGGCGGCACGGACGGCACCGCAGGCAGCAAGCGAACGCTGGACGACGCGCAGGTCATCCAGGAACTCGTCGGCGCTGTGGTACATGGTGTCGGTGATGCGGCGCACGGTGGCGTTCAGGCGGTCGGCCATGACGAGCATGACGGCGCGATGCGGCTCGTGCTCGGAGATCAGCTCGGCGCGGGCCGTGTAACGAGGGCTCATCTCGACCTGATGGTTCCACAGGTTAATGAGCTCGGCAGAAGGCTTGCTGTAGGTGGCCTCGAGCGTGAGGTTGTGGCCGATGCGGCGGCACTTGTCCTCGAGCTTGAGCACCATGTGGGTGAAGTACTTGGCGGCGACCTCGCGGCTCACCTTGGCGGTAACGTTGGGGTTGCCGTCACGGTCGGAACCGATCCAGCTGCCGGGGTGGAAGAACGCCGGGCACAGCGGCGGCACGGTGCCGGCCTTGTCGCCCAGCACCCAGTCGTCAAAGCGACGGTAGATGACGGGGATAACGTCGAACAGCGTGTTATCGAAGATGTCGATGATGGTATCGGCTTCCTCGACCGGCGTGGGCTTCTTTAACGCGATGGGGCTCGTGCGTACCAGGGCGTCGATCTCTTGCAGCATATGGCGCTCGTTCTCCACCAGGTCGGAGCCGCCCAGACGCGGACGCTCCTCCAGCAGGTTGGAGATACGGCGAATCTTGCCCTCGACGGCCTTACGACGGGCCTCGGTGGGATGTGCGGTAAAGACAGGGTGGAACTCGAGCTTGCCGAGCAGCTCATTGGCACCCTCGACGCCCATCTCGTTTACCAACTGGTGATAGGCGACGGTGAGTTCGTTGGCGGGATCGACCTCGGTATCGGTCGATGCGCCGGCCTCGCGCTCGCGCAGCTGCGCCACACGGTAGTTCTCCTCCGACAGGTTTGCCAAGTGGAAGAAGCTCGTAAAGGCGCGAACGATGACCTGCTGCTTATCAAGCGGCAGGCTGTCAATCAAATCGACGACTTCGCGAAACGCCACGGCGGTGGGCTCGTCGGCAGTGGGCACGCCCTGTTCGTCAACGGACTCGTCGGCAGCGCGGCTACCGGGGTTGCCAGCATTGACCACAATCTCGGCTGTCAAAATCTTGTCGAACAGGTCCGCGATCTCGGGATCATACTCGCTAAGCACACGACGTTCCAGGCGCAGGAACAGCGCCAGATTATCGCGCAGCTCCTCGGGGATCTCGATCTCGGCGAGACGCTCCCTGGACTCGGCATTCGAGCCGATTCGGTTAACGAGGCGGTTGACCACGGCAGCGACGCGCGCCGCGGCTTCGGGTACAGACTGGTTGCTTAGGTTCTCAGCCACGTTTCCTCCCATTCCTCCTTCTATGCACGTAACATGCGGTATTCATTATAGGCGCTTGAGAAATACTTTCGACACTGATTGCGCTTTACCACACAAAAGTATTTTCTGCATTGCAAGGGTTTTTGCCCCAAATGGTCGTATTTCTCGGTGGGCGGCATATGCAAACGAGGGCATTCCGCATAAAAGCGAAACACCCCCGTAACAATTACTCTCCATGAGCAGGGCACGTTAGCAGGCCCGCAGCTCAAAAAGATGCGCTACAGACGCTCGCGAACCGCCTCGACGACGTTGGCCAGATCGGCAAGAACCTCTTCGTGGCTCTCCATGTCGCGCACCTTGACCTTGCCGGCGGCAAGCTCGTCGCCGCCCAGGACCAGGATGAGCTTGGCGCCCACCTTATCGGCCTGCTTAAACTGAGCTTTGAGCGAACGGCCCTGATAGTCGGCCTCGGTCACAATACCTGCAGCGCGAAGCTCCTGCGTAATGGCGAAGACGTTCTGGCGCAACTCCTTGCCGGCGTTGGCGACGTAGACGCACGGGGCCTCATCGGCACCCAGGTCGCCGCCAAAGGCCTGTAGGGCCAGCAGGGCGCGCTCAAAACCGACGGCGAAGCCGACGCCGGCCGTAGGCTTGCCGCCCCCGAGCTCGACCAGGCCGTCATAGCGGCCGCCGCCACCGATGGAGCCGACGCCGGCGCCAGGGGCCTCGACCTCAAAGACGGTACGGGTGTAGTAGTCCAGGCCGCGCACCAGGGTGGGATCCTCGACATACTCGATGCCGGCGGCATCCAAATAGCGCTTGACCTGCTCGTAGTGCTCGCGGCACTCATCGCACAGGTTGTCACCCATCAGCGGAGCCTCGGCCATGATCTCGCGGCAATGGTCGTTCTTGCAGTCGAAGGCGCGCAGCGGGTTAAGCTCGGCGCGCTCGCGGCACTCGTCGCACATCTCGTCGGCGTGGTCGAGAATGAACTGCTTAACCTGCTCGCGATAGGCCGGACGGCACTGGGGATCGCCCATCGAGTTAATGAGCAGACGGAGCTTGGAAAGATCGAAGCCCAGGCGCTTGTAGAACTCCATGAGCATAATGATGCACTCGGCGTCTGCCGCCGGATCGGGAGCGCCGAGCCACTCGATGCCCACCTGATGGAACTGGCGCAGGCGGCCCTTCTGGGGACGCTCGCCGCGGAACATGGCCTCGGCGTAGTAAGCCTTAAACGGCGTGGAGCCCTGGGGCACCAGGTTGTTCTCCACGACGGCGCGCACCACACCGGCCGTGCCCTCGGGACGAAGGGCCAGACGTTGCTTAGGCTTGAGCTTGGTATCGGTGCCTTCGGTAAAGACGCGCTCCAGGTTGGCGCCGCTAAACACGCGGAACATCTCCTTGCGCACGACGTCGGTCGACTGGCCGATGCCGTGGACAAACACGTCCACCTGCTCGATCGCGGGCGTCTCGATGGGCTTAAAGCCAAACGGCTCGAATACGCTGGCCGCAATCTGCTGCATCTTTTGCCAGGCGCGCATCTCGGCGCCGATAAGGTCGCGGGTTCCCTCCGCCTTCTGTGCCTGCATGGGCAAACACCTTTCTTTTGTATCGCGTCATAGATAGTGGACATTATACGGCACAAAGCAGCAACGCGGCGGCGCGTCTGACCGAACGAGGGTATGGGGACTCGTTCGGCCAGATGCGCCGCCGCTGTTTGTGACCCGTTTTCCTCCGTCCCCTTCGGATCACGTGATCTGTTGGGGACGGAGGAAAACGGATCATTTCGTAGGCCCGTGACCGCCTTGGAAACCGAATGATGGTACGAGCATCCATTCGGCTTCCAGGGCGGCCACAAACAGAACGGGGCAAACAGAAAAGAGCACGTAGACCTGCCACAGCTCACCGACAAAGCTCATGCCGGCAAGAACGGCAGAGGTGGCGATTACAGTGAGGGAGCCCAAAACGCGACCGCTTACTTTATCGGCAACATGACCGATCACAAGTGAGCCGATAACGCTCACCACGGTGGAGATGGCGTTGGAGATGTTGTACTGCGCAAGCGTGATGCCCAGGTCGCTGACGACGAGCGGCTGAAACAGGCTCATGCAGTTAACGAAAATCGTGTAGCACGTGGCCATGATGACAAAGCCGGAAGCCACCACGAGCCAGCCGGGGAAGAACTTACGCTGCTGGGACATACTGCTCCTTTTTAAACAAACGAGTAGCAAGATTGGGTGCTACCGGTGGTCGGCGATGTAGCCCAAAGCGACGGCGGCATAAGCCGCGGCGCCAAGGGGAAGCTCGGCATCGCTAAAACGTGCCTTGGGATGATGCTGAGCAAAATGCTCGTCCGTATCAGTCACGGCAGCGCCCACGGTAAAGTACGCACTCGGGATCTCACTCGAGATCAACGCGAAGTCCTCGCTCGCCATGGCGTGGAACAGCGGCAGGAAGGCGGCCTTGGGCAGCGTCGCACCCACATAGCCAAGCGAAGCCTGGGTCATGTCGTCATCGAGCACGAGCGGGGGAACATCCGAGAGCGTCTCGATGGTGGCCGGCGTACGATAGGTCGTGGCAACGCCGTTGACGACCTCCGCGATGCGGGTCTTGAGGTGCTCCATGAGCTCGACGTCGAATCCGCGCAGCGTACCTTCGAGCACACAAGTGTCGGGGATGACATTTGCGGCCTGACCGCCGGCGAACTTGCCAACGGTAAGCGCAACCTCCTTGGCCGCCGGCACCTCGCGGGAGATGAGCTCCTGAAGCGCCAGATGCACATGGACGCCGGCCGTGATGGGGTCGATGCAAATCTCGGGGCTCGAGCCATGGCCGCCCTTGCCCTGAAGCGTGATGCGAAAACCGTACACGCCCGAGAGCGCCGGGCTGCCGTAGAGTACCAGACCAAGCGGCGACTGGCTATTGACATGCATGGCAAAGGCGGCCTGGGGGCGTGGGTTCTGCAGCAGACCGTCGGCGATGGCAGCGCGTGCCCCCTCAAAGGTCTCCTCACCCGGCTGGAACAGCAGTTTGACGGTAGCATTGGCGTCGACAAGCTCGGCCTCGCGGGCCTTGAGCATACGAGCCGCACCAAGCAGCGCCGTCGCGTGCATATCGTGACCGCAAGCATGCATGCAGCCATTGGTGGATGCAAAGGGCTCGCCGGATTCCTCGGCAACGGGCAGGGCATCCATGTCGCCGCGGAGCATAATAACCGTACCGGCCTGTTCGTCCGCGCAGACGCCATTGCCCTGGGCCGCGGCGGCACCGGCGCCGACAAGGCCCACAACGCAGGAACCATCAACGAGCGTGGTATGGGGGATGTCCATCTCGTCCAGACGTGCCTGGATATAGGCAGACGTCTGCGGAAGATTGTTACCGAGCTCGGGCATCTGGTGTAGATCGTGTCGCCACGCAGCGAGCTCGTCTGCAAAAGCCTGAGCTTCTGCGACAAGACCGTCACCTATAGCGGTCTGCGCCGCTGTGGTAGCTTGAGGCGCTGGTTGCGGTTGAAAATCGGACAGTGCTGGTGCCATAGATGCCCTCCAGTAACGTTTTTGCAGCAAGCACTTTGATAGCGTAAAGTGCAAGGTACAACTTTAAGGGCGATGCATAAAAAATGCCGCCCCGGGAGGCGGCGCAACAAGTTGTTTACAATTACGGGCGCGGCTTTTGGCGCAAGAAGTCGAAATGCGTCTCGCTCAAGATAATCGACAGGAAGATGAGCGCGAAGCCGGCGAGCAGACGCGAAGTGAGCGCCTCCCCCATCAGCAGCACCGAGAACAGCACACCCGAAGGCGATTCCATCGAAAGGAGCAGCGAGCCCGTCGAGGCCGGGACATGCGCCAGGCCGACGTTTTGGATGAGCAGGGCCACGCACGTACAGCCCACCGATAGAAACGCCATCACACCGATAAAGCTCGGCGTCCACACGGACAGCGGCGCTTGGGTCTCGAATAACAGCGACGAGATCAGGCTCAGCACGCCGTTGCCCACAAACATCCAAAACGTGATGACGTTGATGTCCATTTTGCGACCGTACTTGGCGGTCACCGCCATCTGGACGGCGAAGAAGACCGCGCCCGCCAGCGTAATGACGTCACCGATGTTGAATTCAACGCTATCGAGGGCCACCAAGCCAATGCCCGCCAAGCACAGCAGTGCCGCGCCCAGGTTATAGCGGGTGAGTTTTTCGCCGCTCAGAAAATAGCTCGCGAATGGCACGAGGATGCAATACGTGCCCGTCAAAAAAGCATTCTTGCCCGCCGTGGTGTGCGCCAGGCCGACTGTCTGCAGGACGTAGGCGGCCCACATTAGTGTGCCCATTCCAAGTCCGACGATAAGGTTGCGGGTATTGAGGTGCGCGATAATGCGCTTGTGGAAGATGACAAACATGACCAACGCCGCAGGCAGAAAGCGCACGTAGAGCAGTTCAAACACCGGAATGGTGTCGAGCGCGTCCTTCATGGTCGTAAAGGAGTAGCCCCAGACGACTGCCACCGAAAGTAGCAGAACCTTCCAGAACAGCGGAGAGCGTGCGCCGGCGCCCCGGGGAATACCGCCCGCGCCCAAATCCTCACGGGCCACAGGGCTATCGGGCAAGTTTTCGATTTCGCTGGCAGCGTATTGGGCCATGGAACATCCTCACACTCAATCTGGGCGTGGTGTCCGCACGCGTATGGCTGCGTGCCGCCTCATGGTCAAATAAAAACGGGGCGCACCGGACCCCCGGCACGCCCCGCTACTGTAGCAACAACCAAGCAGCCCACGCAATTCACCGCACTAAAGTACCGACTTGAATAACCTCGATGTTTCGTCAACGTCAGCGAAAACGACCCTAAGCGAGCAAGGTGACGTGAAATGAAAGGGCGCTGACCTTCTGGTCGCGCCCTTGAAATTGAACGTCAGATTGCCGCTTAGGGTCGTTTGCAGCGTCGAGCCGTTACGCGGTTTGGTAAAACCGCGTAACTAGATTAATTTAGTACTCTCAAGCTTTTCGATAATCCAGTCGTTGGCTTTGATGACTGGGCGGCGGAAGACGACGCCCAGGGCCAGCGACGGAATCAGATAGCTCGCCAGAATGCCCAGCTCAACCCAGTACTCCATATGGTAGGCACCGGCCATGGCGGCGTGCATGGCGTTGATGCCGTGAGTAAACGGCAGGAACGGATAAATCGCCTGGAACACGGGGCCGGTCATCTCGATGGGGAACGTGCCGCCCGAACCGCCGACCTGCATGACCAACAGCACGACCGCGAGCGCCTTGCCGATATCACCAAACGACACCGTAAGCGTGTAGACGATATTGGAGAACACGAGACTCGCGACCCAGCCCGCCAGCACAAACTGCAGCGGGTTGTCGCACTGAATGCCAAAGAACAGAATGTCGCCCGCGCACACGAGCGTTGCCTGCAGCAGAGCCAAACCGCCAAAGAACAGGTAACGGCCCAGATAGATCTCGTGCAGGCGTACGGGGATGAGCTCGTTGATAAGCTCATCGTCAACCGAGACCTTCATCATGGCTGCCAGTACGATCGAGCCGACCCAGAGCGACAGAATCGTGTAGAACGGTGCCATGGCCGAACCGTAGTTGCGGATCGGATAGACCGGCTTGCGGTCGAGCGCGACGGGGCCGGAAAGCGACACGGCCAGACCCTCGGGATCATTGCCGATCATCGTCTTGATCGTGGCTAGATCATCAGACATAAGGGCACCGTCGAGTTCGTCCTTAAACGCGCTGATCTTGTCCGACGCCTCGCCCAGCTGATCAGAAGCCTTGTTGACCAGCTTTGCAGCCTTGGAGAGGCCCTTTGCCAGCGAACCGGATGCGTCGGTCAGGCCGCCTACGGCGCTATCCAGGTCGCCCGAGATGCCATCAAGCGAGTCCAGAATGCCCGAAACCGTCTTCTTGAGCTCCTTGGCCTTAACCGAGAACGTGGAATCGTAATCGGATTTGGCACCCGCGATGCCGGCCTTGGCATCAGCGATGGCCTGATCGACCTCGGCATGCGAGCTGTTGACCTCGGCCATGCTCTTCGTGAGCGACGTCGCGATGTTCGTCAGCTCATTGGCATTGTTGCGGTACTCCGTCGCGGTTTTGTCAAGCTCAGCAGCCGCGTCCTCAAGCCCTGCCTTGAGCTTATCGTTACTCACCTGGCCAGCAAGACTACGGAGCTCATTCGCCGTGGCATCAATCTCGTCGGCACGGTTCTTGAGTGACACTGCACCATCGTTGAGCTGAGACACCGTAAGATTGACATGCTTGTTTGCAGCGTCGAATGCCTTTGCGAGCTCGGTAGAAACGTTATCGAACGAACCTGCGCTCCCATCAATAGCGGCATCGATCGCATCGCTGGCAGACTTGAGCGCTTGCTCGGAATCGGCAATACCGCTCTCGGCATGCTGCATGAGCTGCTTCACCGACTCCTCGGTCGATCCGGACTGTTTGAGCATGCCGCCCGCCGATGTCAGTGAATCGGACGTAGAACTCAAAATGCCCGCAAGCGACGTTGCACTGGCCTGAACGTCTCGCAGGTCCTCAATCGAATCGCCAAGCGTCGAGGACAGGTTGGCGATAAAGTTGCTGACCTGGTCGGTGCTCATGTAATCGAGCAGGCTGGACACCGTCTTAAGACCGATGCTCGTAATGGTCTCGGTAAAGGTCTCGTTAACCTGGCTCTGAACGGCACTCGAACCCTTCTCGGTCACGATCTGCGCAATGGCGTTGGCCTTCTGGTTCTCGTAAAACTCGATATCGGCGTGTTTCACGTCGGTCGAGAAAAGCGTCATCATGTCAGCGCTAAACGTTTTGGGGATAACGACGGCAGCATAGTACGCGCCCGACTTAACGCCCTCGATAGCCTTTTCGCGATTGTTGAGCACAACCCAATCGAAGCTCTCGTTGCCGCGTAGGGTGGCGGTCACGTTTTCGCCCACGTTAACCTCGACGGGGATCAAATCGCTCTCGTAACCCTCATCGGTGTTGACCACGGCGATCTTAAGATTGCCGGTGTTGCCGTACGGATCCCAGCTGCCGGCGATGTTAAACCACGCGTACAGACACGGTACGATAATGAGGCCCATCACGACAACCAAGCCGATCACGGAGCGAGACACGTTTTGGACATCGCGCTTAAACAGATGCAGGATGTTCTTCATTTATGCCTCACCTCCTTTGGAGTGCTTGCCAAGCGCGGTGGTATCTCCATCATTTGTGGCTGTGCTGTCGCTGTCCTGAGATTTATGGTGCGAACCGATATGCGGCAAGCGGCCCGTGGACTGATCGCCGCCCTTGGCGCCACGCTCGCTGGCGTTGAGGCCAAACATGTGGCGGGCGGCAGGAATGGCGGCCGTGTGTTCGCGCATCTCGCGACGCAGGTCCTCATCCGAAAGCGCCGAGATGCGCATCTGGGTATTGAGGCTCGCTCGGATATATTCGATATTGATAAGCCAGCCGCAGATAGCAATAACCGAGATGATCCAAATGACAAGCAGGATGATCTTGCCGTTATTGTCGATATCGAGAACCGTCGACAGGACAAAGAGCAGGACCTGAACGCCCACCACGGCGGCAAAACCGCCCTTGATGTAGTACGGGTAGCGATGTTCAAAGGCGACCGCATGATCGAGCAGTTCGCGACGGTACGAATCGGAATCGAGCATGACGCGCATGGCCGTGCGCAGCGAGTAGCGCTGGCGCGGCAGGTCGTTGGACTCGCAAATCATCATACCGGTCGTGGAGAGCTGTTTATCAAAGAGCAGGTTAAGGTTGAGCAGCAGCGGACGCAGCTGCAGGCCGATAAAGAGCGCCACGATCAAGAACACGCCCAGAATGCACAGGTTAAACAGGTAGTTGAACGAATACATGCCGCCGACCGTCTCGCGCAGCAGATTGATGCCGTAGGTAAAGGGCAGCAGCGGGTGCAGCCACTGGAAGAAGCCGGGCATCATCTCGATGGGGTACATGCCCGACGAACCCGGGATCTGCACGATGACGAGAATGACGCCGATAGCCTTGCCGATATGCTTAAACGTGGTGGACAGCGCATAGATGATATTGACGTAGGTGAACGAAATGGCGATGCCGCCCAGCACGAACAGCAGCGGGCTGACGCACTGCACGCCAATCACCAGATCGCCTACCGTAACGATGATGGCCTGCAACGCGCCCAGGATCACCAGGAGCAACCAGCGGCCAAAGTAGCCCTGACGCGCGGTAAAGCTGCCGATGCCTTCGCGATCGACCTCGAGCTTGTAGATGGCGATAAGCACGTAGCCGCCCACCCAAAGCGCCAGGTTGGTATAGAACGGGGCAATGCCCGAGCCGAAGCTCTTAACCGGATAGATCGACTTGGACGCGAGCTCAACCGGAGATGCCATGAAGTCTGCGACGTCATTGACGTCGACGCCCATCAGGTCGGCCAGCTCGCCCATGGACTCGGAGGTCTGTAGCGCCGCGATGTCGTTGGCGGCGGTTGCGAGCTTGTCCTGGACCTTGGCAAGCGAGGAATCGGTCTGGGACAGCGTGGTCTTGGCCTGGCCGAGCGTAGCGTTAAGCTGCGAAAGCGTACCGCGCGCGCTTGCAATCGTGGGCGTGAGGCCAGATACGATACCCGTCAAATCACCCGAGACGGCGGCAAAGGAATCAAGCGCGCTCGAGGCCTTCGGCAGCGCGTTTTGACCCAGGTCCGTCTGGGCCTGGCCAAGGTTGGTCGCACCGGTCTGAATTGCGTTATTGATAGCGTCGCTGGCACCCGAGACAGCCGCGGCGTCATTCGCCATGGCGCTCGACTGCGCAGACAGACCGTCCTTGATGCTCTGAAGCTTTTCATTCTGCTCTCGAAGCAAATCGATGGTCGATACAATGCGCGCGTCAATTTCCTCGGAACCTGTCGACGTGTCATTGGCGAGAATCTCTAAGTGCCCGATAACGGCCTTATTGTGGTCGATCGTCGCTTGGAGAGACTCGAGCGAGTTGTCGATACGGGTGGTCGTAGATGTGACCGTGCCCGTCAGCTTGCCGATGGCAGCGTTCGCGGAGGCTGACGTCTTGGTAAGCGCAAGGCTGCCTTCCGAGAGCGCCTTGGAGAGCGAGGCGATAGAGTTGCCCGCCGTGGTGCGAGCTTCGCCCAGCAGGTCGTTACCCTGAGAGATCGCCTGCGTCAGTGACGGCGCCTGACCCTGCAGGCCGGCAAGTGCCGCATCGGCCGAGGCGATGGCGCCACTCGTCTTATCGATGGCGGCATTCATGTCGCCAATCGAATCGCGCACCTCGCCCAAGGTATCGGATGCCTCGGAGACAGAACTTGCCAACGAATCCTGAGTCTGGGTTGCCTTGTCCTTTAAATCGACTCCGGCATCCTTGGCAATACTGGCAACGGTCTCGCCCACCGTGGAGACAAATTCCGAGTTGATCTGCTTCTCGATGGTACTTGCACCGGTGTCGGTAACCTTGGGTGCAATGGCGCTCTTCTTCTCATTGACGTAGTACGTAAGCTTGGGCTGATGGTAGTTGCCGTCGAGCATCGAAACCAGGTTATCCGAGAAGTTCTTGGGGATTACGATGGCCGCATAGTACTCACCACTCTCGACGCCCTCCTTGGCATCGGCCGCCGAATCGACGAAGGTCCAGCCCAGCTGATCGTTCTCCTTGAGCTGATCGACGACCTGGTCGCCCGCGTTGAGATTGCCCACCAGGTCGTTCTGAGTGCCCTGATCGTTGTTGGCGATGGCAATCTTGATGCCCTGAGTATTTCCGTACGGATCCCAGTTTGCCACGATGTTGTACCAGGCATACAGTGAGGGAATAACGCACACGCCGAGGGTAACCACCAAGGCAACGGGGTTCACAAGCAGTCGCTTAATGTCGCGCTTAAATATCGCAAAGGAGACCTTTGCATTGGATAGTTTGCTGCCGAGACTCACGCTTGGACCATCCATCCTGTCGTTGAATCGAATCGTACTATCGATAACCATTGTACGTAGGCGCTTTAGCGTCTCAGTGCACAATGGTATTGAGTTTTGCGGGTAGCAATATACTACGAAGACTAATTAACGTACAGTTGTACAGTATCTTAAATTTCAGCAGGTCACAAAACCACAACCCCGACAAATAATTGATCCCTTGGGGACGGAGGAATCATTCAAAAGGAAACGAGAGTGGAAAATCTCCCACTTCAAGCCCGCATTCGAGCCAAAAGTGGGAGATTATCCACTCTCGTTCTAATCTAGTTACGGTGCCGTATCCCCGAACTACATCAAGTTGCAAACAGCCGCCGCGAAGGCTACGGGGTCCTCGGGGAGGATGCCCTCGACCAGCAGAGCCTGGTCATAGAGCAGACCGGAGTACTGCTTGATCTTGTCGGCGTCGCCTGCCTTCTGGGCAGCGACAAGCTTGTCAAAGACCGGGTGCTTGGCGTTGAGCTCGAGCACGCGCTGGCTCTTGGGCATGCCGTCGGGCGCGCCCTCGGGTCCCTTCTGGAGCACCTTCTCCATCTCGAGCGAAAGCGGGCCCTCGGTGGTGATGCAAGCGGGGGCATCGGTCAGGCGCGCGGAAACGGCAACTTTCTCGACCTTGTCACCGAGTGCCTCCTTCATAGCGCTAAAGAGGTCCTCGTTCTCCTTGGTGGCGTCCTCGGCCTCCTTCTTCTCATCCTCGGTCGCCAGGTCAAGATCACCGGTCGCGACGTTCTTGAGCTCCAGATGACGATCCTCGACCTCGGGCTCGGCACCGTCGGCCACAGCCTTTTCGGCAGCCTCGCGAGCTGCGTCGTCCTCGTAGATCTTGGGCATATCGGCGGCAACGTACTCACGCATAGCCTGGAACGTGAACTCATCCACATCCTGCGTCAGCAGCAGCACGTCATAGCCGCGGTCGAGCACGCCCTTTACCACGGGCATCTTGGCCAAGCGCTCACGCGAGTCGCCGGCGGCGTAGTAGATGGCCTTCTGATCCTCGGGCATGCCCTTGGCATACTCGGCCAGGGTAATCATCTTCTGTTCCTTGGCAGACCAGAACAGCAACAGGTCGGCGAGCTCATCGGCCTTCATGCCATAGCTCGAGTAGATGCCGTACTTGAGGCCGCGGCCAAAGTTCTCAAAGAACTTCTCGTAGGCCTCGCGGTCGTTGTCACGCATATCCTCAAGGTCGGCGGTGATCTTCTTTTCCACACGCTTGGCGATGGCCTTGAGCTGACGGTTCTGCTGCAGCGTCTCACGCGAGATGTTGAGCGACACGTCGGCGGAATCCACGACGCCGCGGACAAAGTTGTAGTAGTCGGGCAGCAGGTCGTCGCACTTCTCCATGATCAGGACATTGGAGCTGTAGAGCGCCAGGCCCTTCTCGTAATCCTTGCTGTACAGATCGAACGGCGCGCGGCCCGGCACAAACAGCAGGGCGTCATACTCGAGCGTGCCCTCGGCGTGGAAGCTGATGGTGCGCGCAGGATCGTCAAAGTCGTGGAACGTGGACTTGTAGAACTCGTCGTAGTCCTTCTGCTCGACATCGGAGCTGCGCTTCTTCCAGATCGGTGTCATGGAATTGACGGTCTCGAGCTCCTGGTAGTCCTCGTACTCGGGCTTGTAATCGTCGCCGGCGTCCTCGGGCTTGGGTTTCTGGCGGCTCTTGGACACCATCATCTGGATCGGGTAACGCACATAGTTACTGTACTGCTGAATCAGGCTCTTGAGACCCCACTCGGTCAGGAAGCGATCGTAGGTCTCGGCCTCGCCGTCGGCATCGAGCTTCTCGTTCTCGCGCAGCGTCAGGATGACATCGGTACCGTGCTCGGCGCGCTCGCCGTCCTCGATGGTGTAGCCCTCAAGACCGTCGGATTCCCACACATGGGCGACATCCTCGCCGTAGGCGCGGCTGACGACCTTCACATGGCTGGCGACCATAAAAGCCGAGTAGAAGCCCACGCCAAACTGACCGATGATGTCGACATCGGAGCCCTGCTGCTCGGCGTTCTCGGTCTTAAACTCCTCGGAGCCGGAATGGGCGATGGTGCCCAGATTGCGCTCCAGCTCCTCGGCGGTCATGCCAATGCCGTTATCCGAGATGGTAATGGTGCGGGCGTCTTTATCAAAGGAGACGCGAATGGCCAGGTCGCCCTGGTCGATCTTGACGCTCGGGTCCTGCAGGCTCTTAAAGTTGAGCTTGTCGACGGCGTCGCTCGCGTTAGAGATAAGCTCGCGCAGGAAGATTTCTTTATTGGTGTAGATGGAGTTGATCATGAGGTCGAGCAGTTTTTTGCTCTCGGTCTTAAATTGACGCATGTGCAGTCCTTTCGCGCTACCCCTGTCCGCAAAAACGGCTCCGGCGCCCGCGCCGCATCCCAGACCCGCCATGTATGCCAAGG
>UQHY01000047.1:0-15320 GCA_900540975.1 uncultured Collinsella sp. | reverse complement strand
CTCGCCTTAAAGAGAGGAGCGCGGGCCGCGCCCCTGGGCTGCCGCTTCGCAGTACACGCTCAAGAACGGCTCGACTGCCGCCGATCTTTCCGAGGAGCTCTTTAAGCAGGCTGGCCTCAAGGCCGACTACGACCCCAACGGCTCTTGGGGTTGGGTGCTCAATTCCATTACGTCGCCTTTCGATGCCGATCGCACCCTTGCATACGACACTGCTACGGGTGCCTATTGGCAACTATTCATCAACGGCGTCGCTGCGTCGGTGGGTGCTGGCAACTACAAGCTCGAGGCGGGCGACTCTGTCGTCTGGTGTTACTCGAAGTACGGTGACGCTGCGCCCACCGACCAGCTTTCGGTAAGCTGTACCGTTGTCGGTCAGGACGCTTCAGGTGCTCAGCAGACGTGGGCGCAACCTACGACCTCGCTGGTGGAAGAGGGCGCAACTGCCGCCGATCTTTCCGAGCAGGTCTTTAAGCAGGTCGGTATTGGCGCCGACACTGGCACGGGCTCGTACGGTTGGTTCCTCAATTCGTTGACCTCGCCGTTCGAAAAGAACGTGACGCTTTCGACCGAGCAGGTTAACGAGAGTACCTGGAAATACTGGCAGTTCTTTGTCAACGGCAAGATGGCCAATGTCGGCGCCGGCAACTACACGCTCAAGGCCGGCGATGAGATTGCCTGGGTCTATGGTTCCGATGGCACCATGCCCGGTCAGGTTTCTGTCTCGATGGAGATCATCGGCAAGAAGGACGATAAGGCACAGCGCTGGACCGATCCTTCGAAGCAGGTGCTTGTTGGGGGCACGACGATCAAGGACGCCACTGCCGCCTACTTTGATGCCTTGGGCATCAAGTCCGAGATGTACGATCAGCTGGGCTTCTGGGGCGTTCACAGCCTTGTCTCTCCGCTTGACGGCACTAAGTTGGCCGGCGCTTGGTCGTACTTTGTTAACGGTGTTCCCGGTTCTCAGCTCGATAGTGACTACGTGCTCAAGTCGCGTGACAAGATCGTTTGGGCTTATGCTGCCGGCGATACGGTGCCTAATCCCGACGAGGTCGTAGTCAATCCGAGCGCCCCGCGTCCGACCGATTGGAAGTCCGATTGGGACGGCAAGTCCAATGCGGCGGTCGAGAACGTTTCGACGCCTACGGGTGCGCTAGCGAGCTCTTGGACGTTCGACTGGAAGGCGTATTCTGGTTCGGCGTATCCCAACGCGAGTGAACCTATTGTCGTGAACGGCAACGTGTATCTTGCCGTCAACAA
Organism: uncultured Collinsella sp.; assembly: GCA_900540975.1. Classification (GTDB taxonomy): domain Bacteria; phylum Actinomycetota; class Coriobacteriia; order Coriobacteriales; family Coriobacteriaceae; genus Collinsella. The sequence goes on along the minus strand of UQHY01000047.1, from coordinate 14,060 downwards.
GCGTTTGCTAAAGATTGACGCCAAGTCGGGCAAGGTCCTTGCCGAGTCGAATCTTAAGACTGCGGTCGGTTACACCTCGCGCCCGATTTATGCGAACGGTTTGGTCATTGTTCCGCTTGACGGCGGTGCGGTCCAGGCTCTGACGGCTGACGCGCTCACAACGGTTTGGGTCACCGACTCCGTGAGCGAGACTGCTCAGTCGAATTCTCAGCTGACAATTGATGGCAATTACCTCTATGTCGGCACCGTTGATGTCGACTATGGAAAGGGTACGTACAATAACGGTCATCTGACGCGTATTAACATCCTGACCGGCGCTGTTTCTTGGCAGCATGTCAATGCCGACGAGGGTTATTACTGGACGGGCGCGACGGTGGGCGATGACTTTGTCTTGGTTCCCACCAGTGCCGGTACCGTCGAGATGCTCAGCAAGTCTTCGGGCGATGTGCTCGGAAAGGTTTCGGTTGGTGCTGTTGTCAACTCCACCTGTGTGCTTTCGGCTGACGACAGCCATGCCTATCTAATCTCGCGCGACGGCAAGCTGCACGTCTTGGCGATTTCTGATGGCGACTCACGCGATGCGGATGCCGCTTCGCATATTACCGAGGAGCGTGTGGTCGACCTTGGCCTTACGGGATGTGCATGCGTGCCTACGACGACGTATGATGGCAAGCTGATTGTTGGCGGCGAGGTTGCTGGCGGCTCTGCGCTGGCGATTATTGATCCGGCCAACAACTTTGCCAAGACGCTGGTTTCGTCTGCTGATGGCACTGCGCTTCCTGCTGGCGGCATCAAGGGCGCTCCGCTCGTAAGTGTCCAGGGCGAAGACGCGTATGTCTACTTCACGGTTAACTACGGCGAGAGCCCTGATTTCGTTAACTACACCTCAGGCGGTGGCGTATATCGTTACAAGTTGGGTGACGCTGAGGCTTCTGGTGTGTTTAGCGCAACGGGCCACTACAACTTCTGTGACTCGCCAATCGCTTGTGATGCCCAGGGCAACTTGTACTACATTAACGACTCTGGCACGCTGTTTAAGCTGAATGCTGGCGTTAAGGTTTCGTTTAGCGCTGGCGAGGGGTCCAAGGTCGATTTTCAGACTACGGCCGCCAACGGCTCTATCGCCAAGCCTGCCGATCCGACGCGCGAAGGCTACACCTTCGCTGGTTGGTATACCGACGAGGCCTGTACGGAGGCATATGACTTTAGCGTTGCGGTGACGGCTGATATGACGCTGTATGCCAAGTGGATCAAGAATGCTGTTAACCCTGGTGGTAACGGTGGCTCTGGCTCCGCTGGCGGCAACGGCGGTTCGGGTAATGCCGGTGCTGGTTCTGGCTCCGGTAACGGCACAAACGGCCAGCAGGCTGGCGGTGCTGTTGCTCCGGGTAAGAAGCCGGTGTCGTCTACCACGACTACGACCGAGACCAAGGACGATAAGGATTCCAAGAAGAAATCCGATAAGTCCGGCAAGAAGGACAAGAAGTCCGGCAAGAAGGATGACAAGTCCGGCAAGTCCGACACGGGCTCGTCTGCAGCGACCACTGCCAAGAAGTCCGCTGCGGCTCCCTCGCAGCAGTCTGGCTTCAATCCGCTCGCCATCGCTGGCGTGGCGGCTGGCGTGATCGGTCTCGCCGTCATCGGCGTGTTCGTGTTCACCAAGCGCCGGTAGGTGAGGGCTGTGTCCAGTAAGCCTCAGGACGCCGAGTCCAAGCAGCCCGACTCGTCGTTCATCCAGCTTGACGATGTAAAGCAAAAGGGCGCCGCTTCGGCGGCGTCCGCCCCTCGGCGCAAGGCACTTGTTGGCGTTCTGACAGCCGCCTGCACCGTTTTGATCGTTGTGTCGCTAGGCTTTGTCCAACCTTCTTCCAGCGGTGCTTGGTCCATCGATTGGATCACTCGGGCCGTGGCGGGGAAGAGCGTTGCCGACTCTGGCTCTGCTGCCTCTCACAAGACAGAGGCGGGTTCCTCGTCTTCTGGTGCCGTGGACTCTGAATCCAAGGAGTCGGATGAATCGGAATCCAAGGACGATTCCGAATCTTCGGATAAGGACTCCAAAAAGGATTCGAAGGAGAAGAAGTCCGAAGACAAGGGCGGCAAGACGTCCAACAACGCGTCTGCTGGACAGGGCTCCGAATCCGCCGGTGGATCGAGTTCTTCTGACGGCTCTTCTTCGGGCGGCGGCTCGGTGTCTGGCGGTGGGTCTGCATCCAACGGTGGCAACGCCTCTGCGGGCAATCAGGGCGGCTCGCAGCAGCCTGGTTACGTCACGGTGACGGTTGCGGTCACATCGAGCGCTGTGGGCAATCCCGTGTCTTCTGGTGGCACCTTCACCTTTAATGAGGGCGCAACTGCCTACGATGCCCTGTGCGCCCTGGGCCTTTCCGTGAATGCACATGGCTCGTCGTACGGCACGTATGTCGCCGCCATTGGCGGTTTGGCCGAGAAGGAACACGGCGGTACGAGTGGCTGGATGTATTCCGTTAACGGTGTGGCGCCCAACACGGCGTGCAGCAACTACGTCCTACACAACGGCGACAGTGTCGTCTGGTATTACGTAACGGGCTAAATGCCTCGACATAACACGCCATGCGGGCGGTTCGGACAAACATCCGAGCCGCCCGTCTTTATGCGAACGGGACGCCGTAGCCCGCCTCGTGCACCTTCCTCGGCAGACTCTGTAAACAAAAAACCGGTTGGAACGAGAATTCCAACCGGTTATATATTCAAGCAAATGTCGAATCGACTATGACTGCGCGCCTTCGAGGAAGAAGCGGCGGCTGAAGTAGTTGTACCAGGTGACCAGGAACGTGGCGATGGCCTTCATGGCCTGGTAGCCGATGCTCAAAAACGTGACGCCCACAAACATGTACAGATCGTTAAGGCCCAAACCAATCACCGACAGGATGGTGAAGATCGTAAACTCGCGCTTGCGGCTCATGCCCTCGCGATGGTCGAACACGTACTTCATGCTGAGCCAGTAGTTGACCACGACGGACGTGATAAACGAGATCGTGGTGCTCATCAAAAAGTCGAGGTGGAACAGCTCGACGAGTGCAATGAGCATGCCCCAGTCGATGCCAAAGGAGATAAGACCCACGACAGCGAACTTGAGGAACTGCTTGGTATGAGGTTGTGCCAGTGCCTTGCGCACGTAATCACATCCAATGCGTTGACGAATCGAGCAACGAGATACTTTAGAGCTTTTGCAAGGGAAACGTAAGGTCTTTGGCAAGAACTATACGAACTCGCCAAATATTCAAGAGGTAATCCGCAAACGTTGCAAATCTTCCCGCAAACGAGCAGGGCCCACGAACAACGCAGCACTCGATGCGCATCGTCCGTGGGCCCCGTAGTGCAACGAGGAGGTCGAGCTACTTGGTCTCGTCGCCCTCCAGGAAGATCTTTCGGGTCACAAAGTTGTAGACCATGACCAGCGCGGTGGCGCAAATCTTGGCGATATTGGCCTCGAGCCCCAGGCCGGCGTTGAGCGCCAGCACGATGCCGTCGTTGAGCGCCAAGCCGATCACGGACAGCACGACAAAGATGATGAACTCGCGGTGGCGGCTCATGCCCTCCTTGTGCGCAAACACGTACTTCATGCTCGCGACGTAGTTAAAGATGAGCGAGACGATAAAGCCGCTGGTATTGGCGATCAGGATATTGAGGCCCAAACCGTAGTGGAGCAGATTCATGATGCCAAAGTCGATGATCGTGGCGACGACGCCGACGACGCCAAACTTCATGATCTGCGCAAGGAGCTTTTGCATGGTACCTGCCTTAGAGTGGCGCCGGAGCGCCGCGGGGATGACAAACTCAGCAAGTTTAGCCAATCCCCGCAGGCGGGGCTAGGCGCGCTCCTCGATAGCACCGTTTCTATATGCATCGAGCAGCTGGCGTAGGTCCTGGATTTGGCTGCGGATCTTGGCGCCAGTGTCGGTATCGCTGACCATGCGGCGGCGGTCGGCCTCGTCAAAGCGGTTGGTCTCGCTTTCGATGTCCACGTTGCGGGTGAGCGCCTCGGCAACCGTCGTAAAGGCCCGGTGCGACTTAAGACGGCATCCGCGCGAGCTCGAGATAAGCGTGTAGCCGGCGATGCCCGTCTTGGGATGGTAGGCGCGACAGAAGCCGCCGTCGATGACCAACAGCTTGCCGTTGGCGCGGATGGGCTGCTCGCCCTTGGTAGTTTTGACCGGGGTATGGCCGTTGATGATGTGCCCCGTCGGCGAGCAAGCCATGGGGGCAACGCCGAACTCGTGCATGATGTCGTCGCAGACCGAGGGCGACTTGGTAAGCGTGAAGTACGGGTCCATCGGCTCGGCCCAGGTGCTCTTATCGGCGATATAGGCGCGCTCAAAGGTACGCACCAGGCGTCCGCTCGCGGGTGAGTTAAAGCCGATCCACAGGTACCACATCCAGTCGAGGGCGTCGCGGTCGCCCACGCGCCAGGCGCGGCGGGCGATGCGGTCGCAAAAATCGAGATAATCGCGACCGGCGTGCCAGGTACCCAGGCAGTTCATGCTGCTAAAGGTGCCGTCTTCGTTGAGCGGCACGCAGCCATGGAACAGCAGGTTGCCGTTGGTGACCTTGTACATCGAGCCGTGGGTGTAGAGGAAATCGATATGGCGATGCAGATGATCGGCGGTGATAAACTCGGACACGAGCTTGTCGATGATGTGCTGTTCCTGGGGCGTGAGCGTGTAGGGGTCCGTCGGGTCGACGGTGGGGAAATCGTTGGTCGTGAGCGGCCACACGCTGCCGTCGGCGAGCGTGACCGTGCCGGTGTCGTGGTCGATCTTGTCGAGCAGCAGGCGGTCGGTCATGTCGAACTCGGGGTGACGCTGGATAATCTGGCCCTCGAGTTTAAAGAGCAGCACGTTGATGGCCTTGATCAGCGGGGTGATGGACTCGCCGGCGGTATAGGTGGCGTCGGCGAAGGCGACAAGCTCGCGCAGCGAGATGCCGTAGTCGTTCTCGAGGATCTCGTAATTGTCGTAGCGCAGGTTGTTGCGCAGCACCGTGGCGATGCAGGCGGGCTCACCGGCCGCAGCGCCCATCCACAGCAGATCGTGGTTACCCCACTGAATATCGAGCGAATGATAGGTGAGCAGGCGGTCCATAATCTTGGCAGCGCCGCCGCCACGGTCGAAGATGTCGCCCACCAAGTGCAGGTGGTCGACGGCGAGGCGCTTGATGAGTGAAGCAAGCGACTCGATAAAGTCGTCGGCGCTGGCGGTCTCCAAGATGGATTCGATAATGCGCTCGTGATACCGCACGCGGTAGTTGTTCTCGTCTGGATGCGTGTGCAGCAACTCGTCGATGATGTAGGCGTAATCACGCGGGATGGCCTTACGCACCTTGGAGCGGGTGTAGCGACTCGAAAGCGAGCGGGCAACCACAATGAGCTGGTCGAGCATGGTCTTGTACCAGGTGGGCGAGTCCTCGCGCCGGCTGCGGACAAGATCGATCTTCTCGCGCGGATAGTAGATGAGCGTGCACAGCTCGCCCTTTTCGTCAAAGGGGATCGTGTCGCCAAAGATCTCGTCGACATGCTCGCGCACGACACCCGAGCAGTTGTTGAGGATGTGCATAAAGGCTTCGTACTCGCCGTGCACGTCGCTCATAAAATGCTCGGTGCCTTTGGGCAGGTTGAGAATGGCCGAGAGATTGATAATCTCGGTAAACGCGGATTGCTCGGTGGGAAATTGTCTCGACAGCAGACGCAGATACTTGAAGTCTTGCGGGTTGCGATCGAATGCGACCATGAAGCACCTTCCGATGTTGTTGGTAAAACTGATAAACAGCGTCAAACGTTTATCAGTATGCGCCGGCTTTGTTTCGATTTTGCGCCGGCGGCTGAATTGTCGGCTGAACGGTTTGGTAAATCGATTTAGTTGAGGTTGATGTGTCGGTTGGGTGGAGACGTAGGGTCGTTTATATGCAGGCGCATACCTCCTGGATCGATAGAGAGGATGACGGTAAAGATGTTCACTACCTTTGGTTCAATTTGGTAAAGAGTGGACATTTGTACTGTATTCACGCTTGCTGTGCGATAATTTACGCAGTAATAAGTAAGGAGCCTCATATGAGTGATTTTGTCCTGACCTGTGAATCCGCCGCCGACCGAACCCGTGAGTTCTTTGCGTCGCGCAATATCCCTGTCGTGTGTTTTCATTACGAGATCGACGATGTTGTCTATACGGACGATCTGTATCAGTCGATTACGCCGGACGAGTTTTTTGCCCAGATTGCCGCGGGCGCCATGCCCAAGACGTCTCAGGTGAGCGTGGGTGAGTACGAGGAGTTTTGGGAGCCGTTTGTTGCCGAGGGTAAAGACGTGCTGCACCTGGCGCTGTCGTCGGGTATTTCGGGCACGTATGGATCGGCCTGCGTTGCGGCGCAGATGCTCGCGGATCGCTATCCCCGGGGCGGTAAGGTGCGCGTCATCGATTCGCTGGCGGCGTCTTCGGGCTTTGGCCTGCTGGTGGAGTGTGCCGCCGACGTTCGCGATAGCGGCGCTTCGCTCGACGAGACGGCCGCTTGGATTGAGGAGCATAAACTCAACCTGCACCACTGGTTCTTCTCGACCGATTTGTCGAGTTACCCGCGCGGCGGTCGCATTTCGGCCGCGAGCGCGATCATCGGCACGGCGCTCAAGATTTGCCCGCTTATGACGGTCGGTTGCGAAGGTGAGCTGGCGCCACGCGAGAAGATTCGCACCAAGAAGCGCGCGATCTCCGAGATGGCCAAGACCGTGATGGCGCATGTGCAGGACGGCGCGAACTATTCGGGCAAGTGCATCATGTCGCACTCGGCGTGCCGCGAGGACGCCGAGGCCGTTGCGGCACTGATAGAGGAACAGGTTCCGCAGCTCAAAGGTAAGATTGAGATCAATAGCATCGGTGCTCTGATTGGCTCGCATACCGGCCCTGGCACGGTGGCCGTCTTCTTTATGGGCGACAAGCGCGTGGACTAACGTTCGTGGGCTGGCTGACGGTTTTAACGGCTGCGCCTGTCCCTCCCGACATTCGATAACAGAAAAAGGCCCGTCCCGTTGTTTGCGGGACGGGCCTTGCTGCTGCGGCTAGCGTTTCTTTCCGCGGAAGAAGAAGCCGTGCAGCGAGGGTTTGAGTCCGCGGCTGGCGCGACGCTCCTCGATATGATCGTGGATCGAAGCGACGCGTTCGATGACTTCGTCGGGGATCGGCACGTCGGGATTCATGTTCTCGACCTGGCTAACCTCGGCGGCGGCGACCTGGTCGATAATGGGCACATCGTCGCGCGAGATGACGGGCGTGGCGTCTTCTTTCATCTTGCGGTATCGCTGCATCATGTCGGTCTGTAGCTGCTGGGCCGAAGGCGGCGTCCAGATGATGGCGTTGGCGCCGGCGGCGATGGTCTCGCGAATGCTCTCGGGCGTCTTGCCGCCCGGCGCGATAAGCGGCAGGTTGGGATAGTGCTCGCGCAGCTCGCGTAGGACCTGGGGCGTGTTCTTGCCGGCCGCGATGTTGAGGATCTTGGCTCCGGCGCGCACCTTGGCGTGAGCATCGTCGTCGCAGCGAACGACCGTGGCGATGACGGGGATGTCGGCGATGTTGGTGATGTGCTCGACCATCTCGGCAGTAGCGGGGGAGTTGACCACGCAGCCCGCCGCGCCCTGCATCTCGGATACGGCCGCCATCTGCACGGAACGCTTACCGGTGGTGGTGCCGCCGCCAACGCCCACAAAGACCGGGCACTCGGCAACAGTCAGCAACGCTTGCGTAATGGCGGGCTGCGGCGTGAAGGGGTAGACGGCAAACACGGCGTCGGCATTGGAGTTGCGGATGACCGCCACGTCGGTGGTGTAGATGAGCGATTTGATGCGGCGGCCAAAGAGCGTAAAGCCGCTGGCCTCCTCGATCTCATCGGGCATACGGAGGGCTGCCTTGCGCAGACGCCCGTCGATGGGCAGCGGCTCCATGGGCAAAAGGCCGTTGGGAGTTACGGCCACCTGGGGCTCGGTAAATTCGTCTGCAAGCTCAACCTCGGAGAAGTCGACCGAGGCGACGATGTCCTCGTGAACCTCGGCGGGAACATCGATGGGGGCTTGGTCGTTCGTCGCGGCAGGCGTCTCGAAGGAGCTGGTGCCGACAAAGGCGTCGACGCGCTCGTTCAAATCGTTGAGAGAATCCATGGCGGTCCGTTTCTATGCTGTGCGGTCGGCAGTGTACGACCGGCGTTGCGAGTGCTAAATCGTTTGACGAGTTGATTTTTCCCCGCTGCGCCATCCGTTAGACTGAAGGGCCGGCGAACGTGAAGGAGCTGTGGTGGCGGGAATCGAGGTGCTATCTTGAATGTCCCGTATACAAAAGAGAGGTGACGCGGTATGGAATTCTCGGCAATGTTGGGCTCGATTGGCCTATGCGTGGGCGCAATCGTTGCCGCCGCGGTCATCTACTTTGCGGTCACGGCCATTAAGGGCAAAAAGGCTGAGCGCAAGGAGCGTGAAGCGCTTGCGCGGCATAAGGACCAGCAGGACAGGCGCGCACGGCGATAGCTTGTTGAGTTTTGAATCCGTGCGCTAGCTGCGTTTTCGGACCAGGGCGATATAGAAGCCCTCAAAGTCGCGACTGGGCGGAATGGTCAGCGTGCCGGGCATGCCGTTGGCAATGGCCGAGACGTGGCCTTCGGCAATGGCTTCGGTAAGGGCGTTGCACTCGATATGCGGATCCTCGCCGGCACCCTGGGCGCGACGCGCTTCGCTTTCGCTTGGCGTGCCGTCGAGGGGGATGAGCTCGCAGTCCATGTGCTTGTCGAGGGCCTCTTGCAGGGCATCCTCGTTTTCCTGCGGCAAGATCGAACAGGTCGAATAGACGAGCATGCCGCCCGGTTTGAGGGCCCCCATGGCGCGGTCCAGAAGCGCGCGCTGCGAGCGGGCGCACTTAACGAGCAACTGTTCGGTGAGGCCGCGCAGGCTCTTTTCGTTGCCGCTGATGACGGTGCCCGTGCCGGTGCAGGGGGCGTCGAGCAGGATACGGTCAAAGCGGAAGAACTCGTCGAGCTCGCGTGCGTCAATGCGCATGACGGGCACGTTTTTGGCGCCCTGGCGACCCAAGTTTGCCTCGAGCTTTTCGGCGCGGGGAATGCTCATCTCACAGGCGGTGAGGTGCGCCTGTCCCTGGGTGAGGGCGGCGATCTGCGTCGTCTTGCCGCCGGGGGCCGCGCACATGTCCAGGATGTCCTCGCCGGCCTGGGCGCCCAGCACCAAAGGCGGCATCATGGACGACAGGCTCTGCAGGTAGATTTTGCCGTCGCGGTAGATGTCGAGGTCCCATAGGTCGGAAACCTGGGCCTCGGGCAGGATGAAGGCGTCCGGATACCAGGTAACGGTTTGGTGCGCGATGCCGGCCTCGTCGAGTGCGGCGGCGATGTCCCTGGCGGTCGCCTTGAGCGTGTTGGCGCGCAGCGTGACCGGGCGCGTGGCTGCGGCGCCAAAGCCCTCGATCATGAGCTCGGCATCGGCGGGCGTATAGGCGCCGGCAACCGTGTCGACCATAAAGCGTGGCAGGTCGGCGGCGGAGTGTTGGGCGGCAAGCTGGTCGGAAAGCTCGGTGGCGGCAAACTGCCTAAGCTTGAGCTCGGGCTTAACCTGCTTTTTCTGCTTACGACGACGCGGCTTGGACATCCGTCTTTCCTTCCACCGAAATGATTATTCTGGGACGGGGATTAAAAAATCATTTAATGATCCCCGTCCCAAAAAGACTGTACTGTGGCGCCCGGGAATGATTTTTTAATCCCCGTCCCAGAATAATCATTCCCGGGCGCGTTGCGGTTGCCTAGTACTGGCTCTCGTGCTTGCTAAAGAAGTCGAAGCGCGGGGGCAGCGGCTTCACGCGGTGCTCGCCGGGCTTCTCGCCCAGGCTCTCCACAAACTCGTCCGTGGAGGCAAAGATGTTGTCCCAGCTAAAGAAGGCGACCGGGTCGACGTCGAAGTACTCGCAGATGAGCTCGCAGCCAGCTGGGACGATGCCGTGCATGAGCACGGTCGCCACGCGCAGCTCGGTGAAGGCGTCGACCAGGGCCTGCTTCATGGCGGCGTTGGCCGGCTCGCCCTCGAGCTTGTTGGCGGCCTTGGAGGCGTCGCTCCAGCGCTTGTTGGCGGCGCGCAGGTAGTCGTCGCACACGGCGAGCGCGCGGTGCGTCTCGAACTTGTACATGGCCTGCTCAAAGGCAAGGGCGGCCTGTTCGGCAGCCTCGACCACAGGGGCGGAGGCGGTGCCGGCCGGAATGCAACCGTTGCGGTACGGGCTCTCGTCGCCCTCCTTGACGGCAACGCCGTAGAAGCAGCTGCGGGCCAGGCGGTTGAACACGCCGGTCAAGAGAGCGCTCTCCTTAAGGGCCGGATCGATGACGCGCTTGTCGTCGCAGGCGCGCACCTCGTTGCCGTCCTTGTCCTTGCCGGTCACGCGCGTGTCGTATGCCTTGGGGCTAAAGCTCACCGGCTTCTCGGACAGGCCGAGCGACAGCCAATGCGCGCGCATTTGCTCGCAGGTGTAGTGGTTGAGCAGGTCGTCTGCCGGCGGGGGAGGCGTCTGCGAGGACGAGCTGGCCTTTTTGCCCATGTAGAGCAGGTGGTAGCAGGCGCTGACGGTGCTCTGCGTGAGGTCCCAACCCAGGGCCTCCCACATGGCGGTCTGCGCGATGCAGTAGAAGTAGATGTTGTCTTGGCCGATGAACTGGTAGATCTGTGCGTCGTCCGAGCACCACCAGTCGCGCCAGTCGAGTGAGCTGTGCTGATAGGTGGGCGCGGGGACCTGCGTGGAATCGGCGGCGGGCTCGCCCATGAGGGCGGCATCCTGGGCGGCGACACCCTCAGTTACGCCGGCGGCCTTGGCATCGCGTGCGAGCACGGTGCGCGTATAGCTGATGGGCGCCCACAGGCTCTCGGGCCAGCACCAGCAGGTGACGTCGTTCACACCGTCGACCTCGGGTACCGGAACGCCCCAGTCGATGTTACCGGTGATGCGGAAGGGCACGAGCGCCTTGCCGCTGCGGAAGCGCACGCCGCCGTTAGCGAGCACTGCGTGGGCGTCGTCGCGCTCCTTCCAGCTGGGGAAGGTGACGGTAAAGCTGCTCTTGTTGCCCTCGGGCTCCAGCACGGTGTGCTCGGGCAGCTGGTCCTCGACGGCGTCGAAGGCCTCGCGGAACTTGTTCTGGATGTAGAGCTGTGCCGGCAGCAGCCACTCCTCCATGGTCTTGGAGACCACGGAGCGAACCTGCGGGTTCTGGGCGAGCTTGGCGGTGTAGGTCTTCATAAAGTCGAGGTAGGCCGGCAGGTCGAAGTAGAGGTTGTCGACCGGGCGCAGCTCGGGCACCTCGCCGGTGAGCTGGCTCTTGGGCGCGATGAGCTCCTCGGGCTCAAACTGGTGACCCAGGTCGCACTCGTCGGCGTACGCCTTCTCGGACTTGCAGCCCTGAATGGGGCAGCGGCCGATCACCTGACGGCCGTTGAGGAACGTGCCGGCCTTGGCGTCGTAGAACTGCAGCGTGGAGCGCTTGGAGATGGTGCCCTGCTCGTGCAGGCGCTCGATAATCTCGGCGGTCACCTCGTTGTGAATCTGAGCAGCCGGCTCAAGGCCCGAGCCGCCGTAGATATCGCAGCTGATGTTGTAGTTGTTGAGGGTCGCGGCCTGGCGGGAGTGATTGGACTCGACATACTCGCCGATGGACTTGTCGTAGCCCTCGTTCTCCTTGAGCTTGCGGTAGCTCTCCATGATGGGCGAGCCGTAGCAGTCGGTGCCCGAGGTGAAGATGACGTTCTCGCGGCCCAGACGGTCGCGCAGGAAGCGGGCGAAGAAGTCGGCCGGGACAAAGACGCCGCCAACGTGGCCAAAGTGAAGGCCCTTGTTGCCGTAGGGCTCGCCGGCGGTAACGATGGCGCGGCGAGGCCAGCTGGGACGGTCGTTCATGGAGTATTTGGATGCCATGGGACTCCTTCGCATATGGTGAGAGCGCGGCCGGGCGCAAGGCCTGGCGACGCGGTGGTCAATTCGTGCATATCGTTCGACATTATCGCACATGCGGACGGGTACGTGGCAGGGGCGCTATCCTAAGATGCTATGAATGAGATTTCCAACATACATGCGTTTGAGGACGAGGATTTTCTGCACGCCTGCTTCGTGTGGGGGATGGCGGTGCTTGGCGCATTTGCCGTGTGCCTGGTGCCGGTGTTTATGCTGCTGGGCGGGTCTGCGGATCTGGATGCGGCTGACGCGGGCGGCTGGACGGCGGTTTTGGGCTGGATAGTCGGCTTAGCTGCGGTTTCGGCGGCGTCATTTGCCGTGCACGAGCTGGTGCACGGTGTGTTATTTAAGCTTCTGGCGCCTGCGGGCGCGAAGGTGACCTTTGGGGCGAATCGCGAGACGGCGATGATCTATGCCTGCGCCGAGGGCGTGGTCTATTCGCGCCGGCGGTACGTGGCAGTTTGCCTGGCGCCGACGGTTGTTGTGACGGCGGCGTTTGCCCTGGGGTTTGCGTTTTCGGGCTATCCGCTGATGTGCTACCTGGCGGCCGGCTTGCATTTGTCGGGCTGTGTGGGCGACTGGTATTACGTGCGGACCATCCTGCGCGACCGCCGCATTGTCGCCTGCGAGGACACGTCCTTTGGCGTCCGCTTTTTCGCAAGGTAGTCTTTTGGGATGATTTTTCTGGGACGAGGATTAAAAAATCATTGTGGGAGAGGAGATGTCCATGAAGCCGTTGCTGCTGCATGCTTGCTGCGCGCCGTGCTCGCTGGAGCCGGTTCGCCTGCTGCGCGAGGAAGGGTTTGAACCCACAATCTGCTGGACAAACCCCAATATTCAACCGCGTGATGAATGGCGGCGGCGTTTGGACGAGCTGCGCCGGTGGTGTGCCGATGGCGACATCGAGCTCATCGAGGCGGGGGAGGACCGCGAGCGCTGGGAGGTCGGCGTGGCCCCGCTGGGCGCCGATCGACCCCGTCGCTGTCGCGCGTGCTATGCCCTGCGTCTGGCCGAGGCGTGTCGTGTGGCCCAGGAGCGTGGGTTTGAGTTTGTGGGTACGACGCTCGCCGTCTCGCCGTATCAGTTGTTCGAAACCTGCAATGATGTGTTGGAGCGTCTGGCTGCCGCCCGCGGTCTCACTCCGGTGATTCGCGATTTTCGCCCGTATTACCCCGAGGCCACGCGTCGTTCGCGCGAGCTTGGCATGTATCGGCAGAACTACTGCGGCTGCCGCTTCTCGGCCGTCGAGGCGGCCATGGACCGCGCCCGCATCCGCGACGAGCGCAAAGCCGCCAAAAAGTAGTTCATTTGGGACGTCAGCCTGCTAGGATGTAGAGCGGACTTTAGCTATATAAGGAGAATCCGACGTGTCTATGCGTACCGATGATTTTGACTATAACCTTCCTGAGGAACTGATCGCCCAGGCTCCTGCCGAGCCGCGCGACTCCTGCCGCCTGCTGGTGGTGGATCGCAAGGGCTCCCAGGCGGGAACGCCGCTGGAGCATGGCGGCACCGTTGAGCACCGCATCTTCCGCGACATCATCGACTATATCGAGCCGGGCGACGTGCTCGTCATCAACAAGACGCGCGTGATGCCGGCCCGCCTGATCGGTCGCAAAGCCGGCTCGGGTGGCGTGGTCGAGACGCTGCTGCTCAAGCGCCGCGAGGACGTGGATCCGCTGGGCCATGTTTGGGAGTGCCTGGTCAAGCCGGGCAAGCGTCTGAAGCCCGGTGCTCAGATTGAGTATCGCGCCGGTGGCGCCCATGCGCCCGAGGGCGCACCCGTGGTGCTGACGGCCGAGGTCATCGACTTTGTCACTGATAGCCGCGGTGGCCGTCTGGTGCGCTTTGAGCCGGCCGGTTGCAATGCTGCCGGCGAGCCGCGCACGCTCGACGAGGCCATTCACGCCGCCGGTCACGTGCCGCTGCCGCCCTACATCACCGATTACGAGGGCGACCCCGAGAAGTACCAGACCGTCTACGCCATGAAGGAGGAGCACTCGGCTGCCGCTCCCACGGCGGGGCGGGCCCTTTTACCCCCGGCCGCGCCCGCGT
>UQHY01000046.1:0-17114 GCA_900540975.1 uncultured Collinsella sp. | reverse complement strand
GAGGAGATCTCCTTCCTGGGGCGCGGTGCCCTGCGCCAGCCGCGGCTGCGGATGCATCGGTGCCGGACGGAGCCTCGCCCTCTGCCTTGGCGTCGGCGTTGGCATGGTTGCTGGGTTCGGCGTCGCCCTGCTGCTCGGCACCCTTGGCCCTCGCGGACTTCTTGCGCGTGCGCTTGGGCTTCTCAGTTGCCGGCTGGTCGACGTTCTCGGCCTCGGAAGCGGCATCGGCGTTTGCCTGGGAGGACTTGTCGTCGACGGGCTTGGCCTCAGCCTTGACCTTCGCCTTCGTCGAGCGCTTTGCCGCGGTGCGACGGCTGCGGCCGGGACGGACATCGGCGGGCTCGGCATCGGCAGATGCGGGAGCCTCGGTGGACGGAGCGTCCTGGACCGGGGCATCAACCGTGGCCGTAGGCTCGGCCGTCACCGCTGCGCCCTGGGCAGCAGCTGCTGCGGCAGCGGCTTTCTCGGCCTCAACATACGCCTTGGGCTTGCGGCCGCGACGATGCGGGCGCAGAGCCGGATCAACGACGGGAACCTCGTTGACCTCAGCGTGCACGACGGGCTCAGCGGAGGAAGCGCCCTCCCCTGCCGCAGAACGAGCCGGAGCTTCAGCGACCTCAGGAGTCAGCTGCTCGACGGGCTGCTGCGTCTTGGCTGCCGCACGGCGACGCGTGCGCGGTGCCGGCTTCTCGGCCGACTGTTCGGCAGCAGGAGCCTCGGGGGCGACCGGCGCAGCGAACTCAGTCAATGCCGCGGCCTCGCGCTCGGCAGCGCGACGGCGGGCACGCACAACCTGGGCCTCGCTAATCTGCGCCAGCGCACGGGCCTGCGCGACCTCATCGGAAATGGGGGCCGAAGCATCGGTGGCAACGGGGCGCTTCGCGCGCGTGGTGCGCGTCGTACGACGCTTGGGCTTTTCGGCATCCTCGCCGTCCGCAGCAGGCTTGGCCAAACGACGCGTGCGCTTAGGCTTAGCGGGAGCAGCCTCCTCGCTAGCAACGGGCGTGGTGGGCGCGGCGGCCTTAAGCGCCTCGGGAGCCGAGACCTGCGCCGGCGCGGAAAGCACGGCCTGGTCCGACGTAACCGGTGCAGCGGGAGCCGTTTGCGTCGTCGTTATTTCGTTTTCTTGTTGTTGATCAGACACAGTGTTTGCTCAACTTTCTTTTCAAGCCCTGTGATCACATGCTCCCTGCATAAACCTTCAGGGCGGCTAAACAGTCTAGCTCCGTCAAATACCGACGGACATCATTGATCTGTATAGAGATGATTGTGTTATATACGCAGCGTTAGTGTAACACAACCGCAACCACCTGCAACTTAGTCATCGGGGACGTTCTTAAACGACTAGTCAAAAGGGATGCTCTTTACAAAGTTCCGGCGTACACCATCGCCACATCAAAAGCTGCGGTGAAATAGTTCCCAAATCCCGGCCGGCACCCCTCAAGCAGGAACCATTCCACCGCAACTCATAAGAAGAAGGCAGATCAAGCCTCAAGCATCGAGAAAACGGAACAGCTAAGGGACAAGGGCATCGGCCCCAAGATCGATGTGCCACGAATCGCGCCCATCTACTACGTTTGCCCCCGCACCCCTGACCATACTCACTATTTTTCGAAAGTCGCAGACCTGCTACCTGCGGTTTTAATATTGCGATTTTCGGCGTGGTTCGGGGTACGCACTTAAACGTAGTAGATGCCCCCGATTCTTGGCAGAAGGTATCCCACCGTTCCTCCACGGGACAAAAATGATCCGTTTTCCTCCGTCCCCTAGGGTCATTTTCAAAACTATGGCTGTTTACTACGATGAATCGCTCAACCACGACCACGCCAAAAACCGAAAAAATAAAACCCCAGCTAGATGGCTTGCACTTTTCGGTGAAAAGCCCGTGTGATTGGAATCCCTCGATTCATCGTAGTAAACCGGTATAGTTGCGATTTGGTAGCATTTTCCAGCAAGCCAAATTGTCTCGCTAAACGCAAAAAGCCCGACCTCCGCATGGGAGATCGGGCTTTCGAGGCTCAGTCAAACCAAACCAACGCAGTCAAACGACCAGCGCTTACATCTGCTCGGGGGCAGAAACGCCAACGAGGGTAAGCACCAGGGCGAGCGTCACACGGACGGCGTCGCAGGCGGCCAAACGGGCGCGCGAGAGCTCAGGGTCGACGGGACGGCCCTCGCTCGGAAGGACCTGGCAGGCGGCGTAGAAGCTGTGGAAGTCGCCAGCGAGCTCCTCGGCAAAGTGCGTCAGGCGGAACGGGGCGCGATCGCGAGCGCAGCTACCGATGAGGTCGGTGAGCTCGTTGAGCTTACGCGAAAGGGCAAGTTCGGTCGGGTCGGTCAGCAGCGAGTAATCGACGTTCTCGCCAATAGCCTTCTCGGCGACGGCCTTCATGCCCATCTCGGCGGCCCGCTCGGCGGTAACGTCGGCGGCACGACGCAGGATGGAGCACACGCGAGCGTGAGCGTACTGCACGTAGTACACCGGGTTGGAGTTGTCGCGCTTCTTGACGGCCTCAATGTCGAAGTCGACCATCTGGTTGGAGCTCTTGGAGATGAGCGTGTAGCGGGCGGCGTCAGAGCCGACCTCGTCGACGAGTTCCTGCAGGGTCACCATGGTGCCCTTGCGCTTGGACATACGGACGGGCTTGCCGTTGCGCAGCAGGTTGACGAGCTGGCCCAGCAGAACCTCAAACTTGCCGGGATAGCCAAGAGCGTCACAGACGCAGCGGACGCGCTCGATGTAGCCGTGGTGGTCGGCGCCCCAGATGTCGATGACGTGGTCGACGCGCTGGAACTTATCCCAGTGATAGGCAACGTCGGAGGCGAAGTAGGTGTACTCGCCATCGGACTTGATCAGGACGCGGTCCTTGTCGTCGCCCAGGTCGGTGGAGCGGAACCACAGGGCACCGTCCTTGGTGTAGAGGTAGCCCATCTTGTCGAGCTTCTCAAAAGCGCGGTCGACGGCGGAGGTGCCGGCGGTCTCGCCCTCGGTGTCCTTCACGTACAGAGAGCGCTCGGAGAACCAACGATCGAAGTCACAGTTAACGGCGTGGCAAAGGTCGCGCATGTTGTCGACCATCTTTACGTAGCCGCGCTCGCGGAAGCTCTCCATGCGCTCCTGCGGATCGGCGTTGACCCACTTATCGCCGTCGGTGCGCCAGAACTCGGCAGCCTCGTCGATGATGTAGTCGCCGCCGTAGGAGTCCTTGCCCAGAGTCTCGGCAAAGTTGTCCTGATACGGATGGGTCTCGGGATGCTCGTCGCTCTCGTCGGCAACAAAGGCGTCGCGGTCGGCGATCAGAAGCTTGTGAGCCTCGTCGATATCCACGCCCTGCTTGGCGATGATGTCGGCAAGCTGCATATAGCGCGTGCTGATGGAGTTACCGAAGGTGTTCATCTGAGAGCCGTGGTCGTTGATGTAGAACTCACGCTGGATGTCGTAACCGGCGTGGTCCATCACACGACAAAGGGAGTCGCCCAGAGCGGCCCAGCGACCATGACCGATGTGCATGGGGCCGACGGGGTTAGCGGAGACGAACTCGACCTGGGTCTTCAGGCCGCCACCGACGTTGGACTTAGCGAAGTCCATACCCTTCTCGCGGGCCTCGCCAAAGATGGCGTTCTTGACGGCGACGGAGAGGTAGAAGTTGATGAAGCCAGGACCGGCGATCTCGACCTTCTCGATTGCGGGGTCCTCGGGCATATGGGCGACGACGGCCTCGGCGATCTTGCGCGGGGCGCAGTGAGCCAGCTTGGCGGACTTCAGGGCCATGGTGGAGGTCCACTCGCCATGAGAAGTATCAGCCGGTCGCTCGATAGCGCAATCGTCAAGTTCAAATGCGGAAAGGTCGCCGGCCTCCTGGGCCGCAGCAAGCGCAGCGCGTACCAGCTCTTCAATCTTCTCGGGCATAGATCCTCCTTGTGTTAAAGCCCCCGAGCTCTTGATCACTCGTAGGGCAAAAGCCAGAGTTTGTAGCACTCTATCACAAGCGGTAACTACTGTCGCAGGGTAAAGCTAATAGATATTGCATATGCACAAAAATGACTACCGCTCTTGCGCGGCGGTACAAAGTTGGCGGTTTGCCTGCTGTTTATACACGTTCTAGAAATGCATAAACGTATGAATAAGCCGTTCTATTTATCGAATACTCTTACCTATCGGGGTTGTGTGCTTTTCCTGCATAAAGTGATGGTTTGCGCACGTCAGCGTGGTATTCTTAACATACGTAAATTCGTATAAGTTGGAGGTAGCATGTTCTCAATCGGTCAACACGTCATTCATCCGGGTCAAGGAGTCTGCACCGTCGTCGGCTTTAGGGACGACACACCGCAGCCCATGTTGTTGCTCGAGACCAAACAGGGACATGCGCAGACGATTCTCATGTACCCCGTGGCGCAGGCCGACCGTCTGCATGCCGCTATCTCCCAGCAAGATGCAGAGCACCTGCTGAGCCACTACGATGAGCTGGAGTGCGACACCTTTACCGAGCGCAATAGCTCGCTCGAGGAGACGCACTTTAAGCAGCAGCTCAAGCTGGGCGCGCCCGAGACGGTTCGCGTGGCAAAAACCATGATGCACCGTATTCGCCAGGCCGAGGAAGCAGATAAAAAGCCCAGCTCCTACTACATGCGCGTACTCAAGGAAGCCAAGCGCCGCTCCATCGAGGAGTTCGCCGTGGCCCTGGGCGTCACCGAAGAGGCCGCCGAAGCCCGCCTAGCCCAAGCCGCCCTCAACTAACCTGCCCACGCCAAAACCACCACAAAGGGGACAGTGCACCTTTGTGGTGGTTTTTTCGTTCTAGTCGTTCTAGTAGTATTCATTCTTAGCGATACCTACGAACACAAGGAGTCTTTTATGGCAGAGCTGCTTTCCGCCGGAATCACCCGCGACCGTGCGTTCGAATTGCTCAACGAGCACAACAAAGACCCGTTCCATATCACCCACGGCGAAACGGTCGAGGGCACCATGCGCTACTTTGCGCGCGAGTTCGACCCCGAGAACGAGGAGTTTTGGGGCATCGTCGGCCTGCTACACGACCTGGATTGGGAGGAACATGAGGACGACCCCATGAACCACACTATCTATGCGGCCGAGATTCTTGAGGGCGAGGGCGCATCGCCTGAGCTCATCCGCGCCATCCAGACGCACACGTCCGATTTCAACTCTTCGCTGCCCAAGCCCGAGCTACAGATGGAAAAGATCCTGTTTGCCTGCGACGAGCTCACCGGCCTGATCGGTGCTGCCGTGATCATGCGTCCGAGCAAGAGCGTCATGGACTTTACGACTAAGTCGCTCAAGAAAAAGTTCAAGGACAAGCGCTTTGCCGCCGGCTGCTCACGCGATGTGATTTCGCAGGGCGCCGAGATGCTGGGTTGGGAGCTCCCCGAGCTCTTCGACCGCACCATCGCAGCAATGCAGTCCTTCGCCCCCGACCGCGACACCTTCCAGGCCTAACCGCCCACGCCACCTATAACCACCACAAAGGGGACAGGCACCTTTGTGGTGGTTTTTCGTTTGCGACAGGAGGGAGACTAGCCCGCTTTGCGGATCGACCACTCCCCCACGCCCGTCAAGCGCTGGATCTGGCGGATGGAAAGGCCCGCGCCTCGCATTGCGGCAAGCACCTCGTTGCGTTTAGTCTTGTTGAGGGATTTGACATCGGAGAGCCCACTCAAGCCGAGCGAGCGGACCAGCGCCGTCCCTACATCTAAGGCCTCATCTTCATCGATACGTCCACCCGATGGCGGACGAACGACTGTCCCATTCGATGCATCCATAAAGGCCTTATAGTCGCGCACACGGGGAAAGGCAAGACGAACGAGCGCCAAATCGACCGTTGCGATTTTTGGATCGCGTTCAACATAATCTAGGTGGCTGCTCCATCGATACGCGCCGTATGGACAAACCCCGGCCTTTTGCGGATTGAAATGAACATATCGAATAGCGTCGAGAAGGTATTCCTCACTCGAAATAGGGGCGCTTGAAAACCTATCCTGAAAAACATGGCCAACATGTCCGTGGCGACGGTTATACCAAGTTGCGTAGCAAGACATGACAAGATGCATGGCATCGCTCACGTTGTCGCCAGGATCGCTCATGACAAGATGAACGTGGTTGCCCATCAGGCACCAAGCAATTAATGTAATGTTGAATCTCGTTATCGAGGTCCGGACAAGCGACAGTAGCCGCCTTCTGTCCTTATCATCTTCAAACAGAAGTTGCTTGCCGTTGCCTCTCATCGTAATGTGATACAGGCCAATCTGTGATTTCTGCCGCGGTTTTCTCGACATGGGCATCTCCTTGCTCTCATGCCAAAAATAACCCCGAGCCGCACGCAAAGCGGTGAGAATTTACTCGCCGATTAAACCGTCCACCTGCCGAAATGTTAGCTATTGCATGGCGGAAATATGCTTAGATACCGTTAGACAACGAACGAGCGACCAACAAGCCAAAACCACCACGAAGGTGCCTGTCCCCTTTGTGGTGGTTTTTCGTTTGCGAGAGGTTTAGGGGCGAACCTGGCCGGTGCCGCGGAGCTTGTATTTGTAGGTGGTGAGGGCCTCGGCGGCGAAGGGGCCGCGGGCATGGAGCTTTTGGGTCGAGATGCCTATCTCGGCGCCCAGTCCAAACTCGCCGCCGTCGGTGAAGCGCGTGCTGGCGTTGGCATACACGGCCGAGGCATCGATCTCATCCAAGAAGCGCTCGCAGGCATCGGCGTCCTCGGCGATGATGGCCTCGGAGTGCCTGGTACCGTAGCGGTTGATGTGCGCGATGGCCTCATCCTCGTTCGCCACGACCTTCACGCTCATCTCGAGCGCCAGATACTCGCGGCCCCAGTCTTCCTCGGTCGCGGCCACGTAGTCGTCGCCCTCGGCAAGACCGGCATCGGCGCATGCGGCGCACGTGGCCTCGTCGCCGTGAATGAGCACGCCATGGTCGTGCAGTACGGCCACGGCCGCGGGCAAAAACGCGTCGGCCACGGCGCGGTCCACAAGCAGCGACTCGGCGGCATTGCACACGCCTACGCGCTGCGTCTTGGCATTAACGATAATGTTGAGCGCCTTGTCAAAGTCGGCGGATTCATGCACGTAGATGTGGCAGTTGCCCGTGCCCGTCTCGATCACCGGTACGAGCGACTCGCGCACACAGCGCTGAATGAGACCCGCACCGCCACGCGGGATGAGCACATCGACGATGCCGCGGAGCTTCATGAGCTCGCCGGTGGCCTCGCGGTCGGTAGACTCGATCATCGACACGGCCGCGCGCGGGAAACCCTGGGCCTCAAGCGCATCGGCCAGTAGTTCGGCAATCATGGCGCAAGAGTGATACGCCAGCGAACCGCCGCGCAGGATGCAGGCGTTGCCGGTGCGGATGCAGATGCCCGCGGCGTCGGCCGTCACGTTGGGGCGCGCCTCATACACCATGGCAACCAGACCCAGCGGCACACTCACGCGGGTCAGGTCCACACCGCTTGCAAGCACGCGGTGATCGAGCACGCGGCCGACGGGATCGGGCAACTCAGCGAGCTTCTCCAGGCCGGCGGCCATGCCCTCAACGCGCTCGGGCGTCAGCAGCAGGCGGTCGAGCAGTCCGGCCGAGGTGCCTGCATCGCGCGCGGCAGACATATCGAGCTCGTTGGCGGCAATAATGCAATCGATACCATCGCGCAGCGCCGCGGCCATGGCGCGCACGGCCTCCTGGCGCTGGGCATCGCTCGCCGTGGCAAGCGCGGCAGAAGCGGCCTTGGCCTCGACGGCAAGATCGTGGACATACGTGGCTATATCGACCGACATGGACGGCCCTTTCTCTTAGATGTTTGCCAACCATGGTAGCCGATTTGCACGCATCCTCGCCGACGGCGGTAGAATTGGTCAACCCGAAACACCACAACGAATGGAAGCATTACATGGCGCTCATCACTTCGTACCACGTCCCCGGCCTGTATGTCGAGGACCACAGCATCGATGTTCCCCTCGACTGGCGCGGCCTTGAGCCAATGCTTTTGGCCGTCGGCAGCACCATGCGCCGCGGCGCCATGCCGGCGCCCATCGCCGGCGCGCCCGAGAGCATCAAACTCTTCTACCGCGTGGTTTGCGCGCCCGACCGTATCAACGACGACCTGCCGCTGTTGCTCTTTTTGCAGGGCGGCCCCGGCGGCGAGAGCCCGCGTCCGCTGTCGCCCACCAGCGATGGCTGGATCGAGGAAGCCGTCAAGCACTTCCGCGTCGTCCTGCCCGACCAGCGCGGCACCGGACGCAGCAGCTGTGTAGACGGGCGCACGATTGCCGCACTGGGCGAGTGCGCGACGGCAGCCGGCTCCGATGCCGCACGCTCGCAGGCGGACTTCCTCAAGCGTCACCTCGCCAGCTCCATCGTGCGCGATTTTGAGTACCTGCGCCTGGTGGGCTTTGGCGGCAAGCCCTGGGTCACACTCGGGCAGAGCTACGGCGGCTTTTTGACGCTGAGCTATCTGTCGCTCTTCCCCGAGGGCGTGGCGGCAAGCTTTACCTGCGGCGGCATTCCGCACGTGCCGGCGAGCGCCAGCGAGGTCTACGCACACACCTTCCCGCGCATGGCAGCCAAGACGCAGCAGTACTACGACCGCTACCCCGCCGATGTCGAGCGCGTGGCGGCGCTGGCCGATGCGATCGAGGAGCAAAAGCCCGCACTGCCCGACGGCTCGCCGATGACGGTCGAGCGCCTGCAGCTCATGGGAAGCGACTTTGGCATGAAGCCGAGCTTTGAGCGCATGCACTGGATTATCGACCATGCTTTTGTTGACGGCGACGGCACGCTGAGCTGCGGCGCCTCGGTATCCGATAGCTTTTTGATGCGCGCCTTCGAGCGCACCAACACGCGCACAAACCCGCTGTACTGGACGCTGCAGGAGTTCATCTACGCCGACGGCGACACCATGCCCATTCGCTGGGCCGCGGCAGAAGAGAAGGCACACCGTGCCGAGTTCGACACCCTCGCGCGCCCGCTCATGTTTACCGGCGAGGCCATGTTCCCATGGATGTTTGAGCAGATGCCCGAACTTAAGCCCTTCAAGCCCGCGATGGATCTGCTGATGGAAGACACGAGCTGGGACAAGATCTACGACCCGCAGCGCCTAGCATGCAACGAGGTACCACTCCAGGCCGCCGTGTACTTCGATGACATGTACGTGGACTCGGGCATGCAGCTCGACACGCTCAGCCGCGTAGGCAACTCGCATGCCTGGGTGACGAACGAGTTTGAGCACGATGGCCTGCACGGCAGCGTGGTGTTCAAGCACCTCTTCGACGAAGCCCTCAACCGCGGAGACCTGCGCCGGATCTTCTAGCAAAGGAGTGTCCCAAAGTGCCGGCACAAAAGGAACGTCCCCAAATGCCGGACAAGTACCGGCAATGACGATGCCGCAGGTAGAGGACGGAAAGCGAAAACGCCCCTAAGCGAGCAAGGTGACGTGAAAGAGGAGGGCATTGACCTTTTGGTCATGCCCGACGATTGAACGTCAGATTGCCGCTTAGGGGCGTTTGCAGCGTCAATTGGTTAGGCGAAGACGATTAAATTATCTCGATGGATCGCGGGCTTCTCTGCCAGGTTTGCGAGCAGGCGGTTGCTGGCGATCTGGTCCTGGCGGCGGCCGGCGGCAAGCTCCAGCACGTCCGAATCGGCCTCGGCGATACCGCGCGCGACAACCATACCGCTCGGGTCGCATACGTCGAGCACATCGCCCTCGGCAAACTCGCCATCGACCTCACGAATACCAACCGCAAGCAGGGACGACCCGTGGCCGACCAGAGCTTTCGCGGCACCGTCATCAACCGTCACCGAGCCGTGGGCCTTGTCGCCCAGCGCGATCCACAGCTTGCGGGGCGCAATATCCAGGCGCTCAGCCGGCGGGTCGAACAGCGTGCCCACGCTCTCGCCGCGGGCAAGGCGCACGAGCGCATCGGGCTCCTCGCCCGAGCAAATCACGCTCTGAATGCCGGCCGTCATCAAAATGCGGCTCGCGCGAATCTTGGTGATCATGCCGCCCGTACCCACCGAGGTCGAAGAATCGCCCGCCGAGGCAATGATCTTGGCATCGATCTTATGCACGACCGGGACAAACTCGGCCGTCGGGTCCTCGTGCGGATTGGCGGTGTAGAGGCCGTCGATGTCGGAAAGCGTCACGCACAGGTCGGCGGAAACCAGGCAGCTCACGAGCGCCGCCAGCGTGTCGTTGTCGCCGAACTTGATCTCGTCGACGGTAACGGTGTCGTTCTCGTTGACGACCGGCACCACGCCCAGCTCCACCAGACGCAGCAGGGCGTCGCGCGCATGCAGATAGGACGTGCGACGCGCCGTGTCGTGACGTGTGAGCAGCACGAGCGAGGTGAGCAGATCACGTGCATGGAACTCCTCGTCGTAGGCCGACGAAATGATGCACTGACCGGCCGAGGCGCAGGCCTGCAGGCTCGGCAGGTCACCGACCGGTTTGCGGTCGAAGCCCAGCACGGGATAGCCACAGGCGATGGCGCCCGAACTCACCACGACCAGACGCCAGCCGAGCTTGCGCAGGACAGCAGCCTGATCGGCCAGCCCGCCGATAAAGGCGCGGTTAACCTTGCCATCGGCGCCCACCACCGTGGACGAGCCGATCTTTACCACCATCGTTTTATAAGAAGTCGTCATACGTCAAACCAATCGAATGCTGAGCGAGCGAGCGAACGGGTGAGCGAGAATATAATCCGCTTTCCTCCGTCGCATGCGGATCATTTTGCCCAGGGGAAAGCCGATGCCGCGGCCATGTTCTTGCGCACGAGCTCGTCGCGAACCTGGGCCAGGCCCTGTTCCATACCCACCACGTAGGTCTGCGGATACAGGAAGCGCTTAAAAGCCGCGTCCAGATGGTCGAGCGCCCAAGCACAGCGCTCGCGCGCATCCTCGATGCTCTCACGCGGAGCCACCGCACTGCCATCGCGCACGACCGGCACCAGCAGCTCGCGATACTCAAGCTCCGACACATCGGTCACCAGGGCGGCATCGTTCACGGCCACGAGGGTATTGCCGCGCGCGGCGCCCTCCCCCGCCAGATGGTCCTCGTCATAGATCATGTCGCAGACCGGGCCGCCAAAGCCGTCGTAATAGCGGCGCACACGCTGCACGCCCGGAATCGTGCGCTTATAGGGCTGCTCGGAGAGCTTCACCACCGGCGTCCACGGTTCCGCATCGCTCGCACGACGGGCGGAAAGCTTGTACACGCCGCCCAGCGCCGGCTGATCGTAGCAAGTCGCGAGCTTGGTGCCCACGCCAAAGCTATCGATGGGCGCGCCCTGGTCGAGCAGCGACTGAATCGTGTACTCGTCCAGGTCGTTGGACACCGAGATCCCCACATAAGGCAGGCCCTCGGCATCGAAACGACCGCGGACATACTTGGAGAGCTTGGCCAGGTCGCCCGAGTCAATGCGGATAGCCGACAGGCGCTCGCCCGCCGCCTCCATCTCCTTGGCAACCGTAATGGCATGCTCGCAGCCCTCGCGCACGTCGTAGGTATCGATGAGCAACGTGCAATTCTTGGGGCTCGACTTGGCAAAGGCGCGGAAGGCCTCGAGTTCGGAGTCAAAGCTCATCACCCAGCTGTGCGCGTGGGTGCCAAAGACGGGGATGCCGTAACGGCGCCCGGCAAGCACGTTAGACGTGGACGAGCAGCCGGCAACATAGCTCGCGCGGGCGACGGCCAGACCGCCATCGGGACCCTGGGCGCGGCGCAGGCCAAACTCGGCGACGGGACGGCCATCCGCCGCCAACACCACGCGTGCCGTCTTGGTGGCGACGAGCGTCTGGAAGCCGACGATGTTGAGCAGCGCCGTCTCGAGCAGCTGGCACTCCAGCGCCGGACCGGTGACGCGCACCATGGGCTCGCGCGGAAAAACAAGCTCGCCCTCGGGCACGGCGTCAATGTTCACGTGCGCGCGGAAGTTGCGCAGGTAGTCGAGGAATGCGGGTTTAAACATCGCACCGCCGGCGGGAGCCTGAAGCGAGGCGAGGTACTCGATATCCTCGGGCGTAAAGCGCAGATTCTCGACGAGCTCGGGGAGCTCGGCGGTGCCGCACATGACGGCGTACGCGCTGCCAAACGGATGGTCACGGTAAAACGCCGTAAAACAACCTTGCTCATTGGCTTTACCGCTCTCCCAAAGGCCCTGGGCCATAGTGAGCTCGTACAGATCGGTGAGCATTGCGATGTCGGTGGGATACGAGATGTCGGTCAAAGCCATGGGGCGACCTTTCGAATACGTTGTACAGACGTTGACGGTTGGACGAGGCGGACGTGCGGGCATGGAGCCCGGCGCGAACAGGTTAGCGCAGGCCCATGCTGCCGGTGATCGTGTAGACCATAAAGACGATAAACGCGATGAGGGCGAGCACGATGATGATTTTTTGAGCCGGAGCCATGCCGGGGATCTCGCCCTCGGCCGTAGGCTCCTTGGAGGTGACCATGCGCTGGGCAAAGGTCATCTCGTCACGACTCGGCTTGGGCTCGGCGGGCTTGGGATGAGCCACCTTTTTAGGTTGAGGTTTGGGTGCGGCAGGCGCAGGCTTCGCGGCGGCGGACTTGGGTGCGGGCATGGGCTTGCGCTCGGATGCGGCATTCGCGGCGGCCTCCTCGGCCTTTGCGCGCTCGGCACGCAGGGCAGCCAGCTCCTCACGCTCGCGACGAGCCTCTTCCTGAGCCTCGCGGCGGGCCTTCTCGGCGCGGAGCTCTTCCAACTCGGCGCGCTCCTCGTCAGACAATGGTTGGGACTCAAGCTCGGCCATGGTACCGCCCTTTCTTTTTAAAAAAAGCCGCCGACACAATGTCAGCGGCTTATCAAATCCAAGGGTGGAGACGAAGGGAGTCGAACCCTCGGCCTCTGCCATGCGACGGCAGCGCTCTCCCAACTGAGCTACGTCCCCAGGACAAGTTGATATTTTACCTACGGCTCGCCAACTGTCAACGCCCAATACCCAGTCTTTTTGGGACGAAGCCATTTTGACTACTTTTCGAGCAGACAATCCTCTCGATGATTTTTCTGGGACGGGGATTAAAAAATCATTGTGAACCGAATGATTTTTAATCCCCGTCCCAGAAAAATCATCGGTGAACGCGCTACTTTGCGCTGGTGAGGACACCGGTGGTGTCGAAGGCCGGGGTAAAGCTCTCGTCTACCGCGCCGCCCTCTTGCCAGAACATCGTCGTAAAACCCAGGTCATCGGCATGGTCGAGCACCTGCTCGTACTCCTCGCGCGTCACAGCACGCGCCAGGTCGCCGCCCTGCTCGCGCATGAGCGCATTGGGCGTGTACTGGTTCATGACCGAAATCGGCACATCGCCCACCGTCTGCCACACCAGGTCCAGCACGCGACACGAATCGTCTGCATGTCCCGGCAGTACCAGATGGCGCACGATCATGCCGCGCTTCATGAGCCCGTCCTCGTCCACCAGCTCTCCCCCGCGGCGCTCAATCTCGCGCGCCATTTGCGCTAAGCCCGACACGGCCACGCGCGGGTAGTCCTGAATATGAGACAGTGACTGCGCAAGCGCCGCATCGGCATATTTAAAGTCGGTAAGCCACACATCGACCAGATCGCCGAGCGCCGACACGGCACTCGCACGCTCATAACCGCTCGTGTTGTAGACGATTGGGATGGCCAGCCCGCGCGCCCGTGCCGCGGCAATCGCAGCAGGCAGCAGGTGCGCGTAGTGTGTCGCCGTCACCAGATTAATATTGTTCGCACCCTGGTCCTGCAGCTCCAACATAATCTCGACCAGACGCTCGGGCGAAATCTCAAGCCCAAAATTGCCCGTCGAGATCTCGTGGTTCTGACAATAGACGCATTTGAGCGAGCAGCCGCTAAAGAAGATTGTGCCCGAACCGGCCTCGCCCGAGATAGGCGGCTCCTCCCACATATGAAGCGCGGCGCGGGCCACCTTGAGCGTGTCGTTAGCACCGCATACGCCGTGCGCGCCCTCATCGCGCGCCGCACCGCAGCGGCGCGGACACAAATGGCAGGCGGGCGAAAAAAGTTCGGTCAACGACGTCGGCATAAAAACATGCTCCAAAACAACGATTCAGCAGCTCAAACGCAAAAGGGCCAACCGCACAGACGGCTCGAGCCCAAGGCGCCGTAATCGTCCGACACGATTTTTGTAATGTCAAGACTGGAATCCACAAAGTGCCGCTTTATGATGTAGGTATTCCGCCCCCCGCGGAGCAACTGGGTGAACCGTCGCGTTTATTTAGGGAGCCCACACAGTCGTACCTAGTACAGGTATCCTTCGTTGTTAAGGACGCTGGAACAGTCGATGAGGGCACCCACCTGTTTTAGGTGGGTTCATTTTCGTAACGTGGGGGGTGGTTTTCTTTTGCCGAAAATCGCCATTGCAAATCCCGCCATGATTCCCAAAAGGCACCAGGCAGAGCCCCACTATCACTCGAATATCTGGTAAGCGCGTGATTATCGCCCCGTGCAATTCCTCACACCCTCCTTGGTCGAGTATCATGGGTTAGCTATACCCTTTGCGGCATGGCATCCTTTGACCTTTTCCTTCGACGCTTGGCGGTTTATCGATTCATGGCTTCCTCCACGAGCTTCATACCGTACCTTTGCGTGGCGGTCGCGGCTTTTATCACGACCTTCCTTGCGGTGCCCCTGGTCAAGCGCCTGGCAATCAAGCTCGACGCCGTCGATTATCCTTCCAAGCGCCGCATCAACACTAAACCCATCCCGCGCATGGGTGGCACGGCAGTCTTTTTGGGCCTCGTCGTCGCCTGCATTGTTCAGATCCTAGGCACCTGGTACCTGGGCTGGCCGCCCGCTTTGGTGCCCCACCCCCGTCTGCACATCAGCTACCCCATACTTGCGCTTTCTTTTACCGTCATCTTTGCGACCGGCGCGATCGACGACGTCTTCCAGCTCAAGCCCAAGCAAAAGCTCGCCGGCCAGGTCCTCGCCGCGCTCATCGCCTGCGTGGGCGGCCTGCGCATCGGCGTCATCGTCAACCCGTTTGCTCCCGGCGAGATCATGCTCGGCTGGCTCGCCTACCCCATCACTGTGGTCTACCTGGTGGCGTTCACCAACATCATCAACCTTATCGACGGCCTCGACGGTCTGGCCACGGGTATCTGCGGTATCGCGTCGTTCACCATGTTTTCGGTCGCGGTGCTCTCGGGCCGCATCGACGCCGCCGCGCTCTCCATCGCGCTCTTTGGCTCGTGCCTCGCCTTCTTGCGCTATAACTTCAACCCCGCGAGCATCTTCTTGGGCGACTCGGGGTCGCTGCTTCTGGGCTTTGCGCTGGGCTCCATCTCGCTGCTCAACGTGAGCCGTACCGCCGCGCTCACCTCGCTCATCATCCCGCTCATCGTGGCCGGCGTGCCCATCATCGATACGTTTAGCGCCATCGTGCGCCGTAAGCGCGCCTACATTAGCATCGGGCAGGCCGACAAGGGCCACATCCACCACCGCCTCATTCAAGAGGGCTACAACCAAAAGCAGGCCGTACTGCTCATCTACGCCTGGTGCATTATGCTTTCGGCCGGCGCCGCCGCCATCAATCAGGTCGAGGTCCCCATGCGCGTGCTCATCTTTACCGTGCTCGCCATTGGCTCGGCGGCCTTCGCCAAGCACCTGCACCTGTTTGAGCCCGTGCTACGTCACCATTACAACAAGCGCACGCACGAGGACGAGCTGGTAACCCCCGACGACCCCGCTTTTAAGCAGGAGGAGCAAGCAGCCGAGGAACGTAAAGAAGAGCGCCACCACAAGCTCTAGGATAAGCTGCCGAGGATGCGCCCAGGCGCCGCTGACCAAGCGCGGCCGGGCCGCACCCAGCGCGCAAGCCGCCTCCCCTCCCGCCCCTCCAATAAACGCGTTATCATCTTGACCCATGAATATACGTTAGGAGCAATCATGCCAAACGAGAACAGCTACGAAGTCGCGCTGCAAAAGAGCAACGCCATTCGCGAGGGCCTGGCCAAGACACCCGAGAAGTTCACCATGCTTACCGGTGACCGCCCCACCGGGCGCCTGCACCTGGGTCATTACTTCGGCACCCTCAAGGGCCGTGTTGAACTGCAGAACATGGGCGCCAAGACCAACGTGCTCATCGCCGACTACCAGGTCATCACCGACCGCGACACCACCGAGCATATCCAGGACAACGTGTACAACATGGTCATGGACTACCTTGCCTGCGGTATCGACCCCGACAAGACCATGATCTACGCGCACTCCGCCGTGCCCGCCGCAAACCAGCTCATGCTGCCGTTCCTGTCGCTGGTGTCCGAGGCCGAGCTGGCGCGCAACCCCACGGTTAAGGCCGAGATGGAGGCCTCGGGCCACGAGCTCACCGGCCTTTTGCTCACCTACCCGGTGCACCAGGCCTGCGACATCCTGTTCTGCAAGGGCAATGTGGTGCCCGTCGGCCGCGACCAGCTGCCGCACATCGAGCTCACCCGCACCATCGCCCGCCGCTTTAACAACCGCTACGGCAAGGTGTTCCCCGAGGTCGACGCGCTGCTGTCCGAGACCCCGCTGCTGCCCGGCCTGGACGGTCGCAAGATGAGCAAGAGCTACGGCAACGCCATCAACATCTCGATGACCGCCGAGGAGACGGCCAAGCGCATCAAGAAGAGCCAGACCGATTCCGAGCGCATGATCACGTTCGATCCCGAGAACCGTCCCGGCGTGTCCGGCCTGCTTTCGACGGCCGCCATCTGCACCGGCCGTTCCGAGGTCGAGATTGCCGAGGAGATTGGCATGGGCGGCTCCGGCCAGCTCAAGAAGTACGTGACCGAGGCCGTCAACGAGTACTTCGCGCCGATCCGCGAGCGTCGCCAGCGCTACGAGAACGATCTGGACTATGTGAAGGACGTGTTGCACGAGGGCAACCGTCGCGCCAACGAGATCGCCGAGCAGACCCTGGCCGAGGTTCGGGACGCCATGGGCATGGTGTACTAGACCGATCTGCTGGCTTGAGCTTTCGATTGCTATAGGGCGGACGCTACGGCGTCCGCCTTTTTTGTTGCCCGACCGGTTCGGCTCCGGCCACCGCACTCCCCCGATAAACAGGAACGGGCCCCCCGGCACAACAGTTCTG
>UQHY01000045.1:0-17217 GCA_900540975.1 uncultured Collinsella sp. | reverse complement strand
TGGCCACCTCCGTCGTCTGTGGCGGTGCCGCCCGCACCAGCCGAAGCAGCATGCTCGGCCGCGGCCTCGTCGCCAAAGTAGCGCAGCATGTATTCGCGCAGACAGCCGGTGGTATTGCAGTAGCCCTCCATCTGGCTGAGCAGACGATATCGATTCTGGAGCGCCCACGCGCGCTGCTCGTCGTCGAGCGCCTCGTCGGCAGCGTCGCCGCGATCGATCAGAAAGCGGCGCATGCGAAAATCGTTGCCGTTCCACAGCAGGTGGCAGCTGGCCGGGTCGCCGTCGCGACCGGCGCGGCCCGCCTCCTGGTAGTAGGCCTCAATGCTCTCGGGCACGTTGTTGTGGATCACGTAGCGCACGTTGGGCTTGTCGATACCCATGCCAAAGGCGTTGGTGGCAACCATCACCTGGATATCGTCGTCAATAAAGGCGCGCTGGCTTTGGCGGCGGGCGTCGTTGCCCATGCCGGCATGGTAGCGGCCAACGCGAATGCCGCTGGGACCCAGCGCCTCGGCAAGATCGCCTGCCAGCGCATCGACCGTCTTGCGGGTCGAGCAATACACGATGCCGCTCTCGCCCGAATGCGCGATCACGTAGTCGCGCACCCACGCGGTCTTGGCCTTGTCGCCCATCTCCTCGCAGCCAAAGTAGAGGTTTTTGCGATCAAAACCCGTCACCACGGTCGCCGGGTTTTGCAGGCCGAGCATTTGCTGGATATCGGCGCGCACGCGCTCGGTCGCCGTAGCGGTAAACGCCGCCACGATCGGGCGCCGCGGCAGCGAATCGATAAACTCGCGAATCTGTAGGTAAGCGGGGCGGAAATCCTGGCCCCATTGGCTCACGCAGTGGGCCTCGTCAATGGCCACGAGCGGCACGCCAATGCCGCCGTCCGCCGCGGCTTCCTGCGCAAAGGCTAAAAAGCGCGGCTCGAGCAGACGCTCGGGTGCCACGTACATAAGCTGATAGCGGCCCTCGCGCGCCCGCTTGAGCACGGTGTTTTGCTGGGCCGGGGTAAGGCTGGAGTTGAGATAGCTGGGTCGCGCACCCGCCGCGAGCAACGCACGGGTCTGGTCCTCCATAAGCGACAGCAGCGGACTCACCACAAAGGTGATGCCGGGCAGCATGAGCGCGGGCACCTGGTAGCAAATGGACTTGCCGGCGCCCGTGGGCATAACACCCAGCGCATCGCGACCGGCAAGGATCGCATCGACCATGCGGTCCTGTCCCGGGCGAAACGAGGTGTAGCCAAAATAGGCGCCGAGCGTGTCGAGCGCCATCTGCTGCATGCTATCGATCATGGTTTCCTAACGTCCAAGTCATCTGCCGCCGATTATACGCCGCCACGCGAACCGGTGCCGCGCCGCTGTCGGCCACGGGCAACGTAATCCAAGGCGAACGAGCGTGGATTTTTGGACACTTTCCGGATGAGCGTGGATAATCTCCCACTTTGAGCCCGTCACCAAACCAAAAACGGGAGATTATCCACGCTCATTCTGCGGGTAGTCGATGTTTTGGCAATGTCAGCGAAAGCCCGCCAGAGCGAGCAAGGTGCCTTGAAACGAGGCGGCATTGACCTTCTGGTCATGCCGCCGAAGTTGAAAGGCAGATTGCCGCTCTGGCGGGCTTGTAGCGTCGAGCCGTTACGCGGTTTGGTAAAACCGCGTAACTTACATGACCATGACGTAACGCGATCCCACGTAGTACTGCTTACCCATCAGAACCGGCTCGCCATTGGGACCGGTAAAGCTGGCACGCAGGTTGAGCAGCGGATCGTGCGGAGCAATGCCCAACTCGGCCGCCTGCTCGGTATTGGCACGAACGGCCTCGACCGTGCGGTAGCCAACCGAGACAATCGGCGTTCCGCCAACACGCTCGACCTCGGCAAAAATCGACTTGTCCTCAAGATCGGCCGTCAACAGCTCACGGTAGGCGTCAAACGGCACAAAGATGTTCTCCTCAAAGATGGGCTCGCCGTCGGCTGTACGCACGCGCTTAATATGCAGCAGCAGCGCGTCCTTTTGCAGGCCAAAGAACTCCATCTCGT
Source organism: uncultured Collinsella sp. (assembly GCA_900540975.1). Taxonomy (GTDB): domain Bacteria; phylum Actinomycetota; class Coriobacteriia; order Coriobacteriales; family Coriobacteriaceae; genus Collinsella. Next base: position 15,173 of record UQHY01000045.1, on the reverse strand, counting down.
TTTGACGTGCCGGCACAATCTGGCGATCGACCACATGCGCGCCCGCCTTCATGCCGTTGCTGGCACACAGCGCGGTAAACGTCTGCAGCGTCGAAGCGTGGAACTGACGATTGATGTGCGGCGTGGAGACAAAGGTACCACGGCCCTGCTGCTTAACCAGGTAGCCATCGGAGCACAGCTCCTCGACGGCGCGGCGCACCGTAATGCGACTCACGTCGTACTGCTCGGCTAGCTCAAGCTCGGACGGAATACGCTCCTTGGGTGCATAAACACCTTTCTCGATCGCATCCTTGATTTCATCGTAAATCTGCTGGTAAAGCGGTGCATTTTTGGGCGCGGGCATATCTGATCACTCTTATCGAAATATCGAAATAACTAATACGTATATAACGTCTAGTTTCATGTTACCTCATAATGATAAAACGATACACCCTCCCTACCAAAAAGCGACAGCTTCATTTTGGTAGGTTTTATCTGGGAAAACGAAAGCCCCTCGAAAGCAGCGAGGCTTTCGGGAGGCTCAAGCGGACAGGATTGCGCCAGGCCGGCAAAATGCCAAAACCCTACTTGCCGTCGTCCTGCTGCAGGCTGTCCTGCTCGCTGAGGCGCGCCTGCCTGCTGGCCATGCGTGCGGGCTTGTCGGGATCGGGAACGGCCGTGGGCGTGGGCTCGTCGACATGACCGCCCCACCAGCCGCCCACAAAGTTGAGCGTGTGGAACACGTTGATCACGGCGCCGGGATCAATGTCGCACACCAGCTTGATAATGTCCTGACTCTCGTAGGTCGAGACAACGGCGTGCAGCAGGTACATCTTTTCGCGGCTGTATCCGCCGATGACCTCGGCGCAGCTAATGCCGTGCTGAAAATGGTCAACATAGGCGGCCATGACCTCGTTTGCCTTGCGCGTCGTGATCTGCAGCGTCACGCGGTCGTAGCGACGATAGAAACTGTCGATGGTCTTGGTCGAAATAAACTGGAACACGATGGAGTACGCCGCCTTGTCCCAGCCAAACATAAAACCAAAAATCGCCAGGATAAAGCAGTTGAAACCAAAGATGACGCCCCAGATGGTCTTGCCCGTGTGGTTGGAGACCCACAACGCGATAAAGTCGGTGCCGCCGGTGGATGCGCCGGACTTTAGCGCGATGGCAGCGCCCAGACCTGAGACCACGCCGCCAAAAATGATGAGCATAATCTTGTCGCCCAAAAACGGGGCAAAGTGAAAGATGTTGAGGAACAGCGATGAGAGCACGACTTGCATCATCGAGAAGATGACGAAGCGCTTGCTGATGCCGCTCCAGCATAGGAGCGCCACGGGGATGTTGAGCGCGAGCATACCGAGCGAGATGTCGATGTGAACGCCGCCGAGCGAGGTAACGCGATCGAGCAGGACCGCGACGCCGGTAAGACCGCTCGGAAGCAGGTCGGCGGGCCGAATGAACGCCTGGATCAGAAATGTCTGGAGAACGGCGGAAATGGTGACCGCCACGGCAGTAATGGCGCGGCGGACGATGGTAAGGCGGCCGAGCACGAGCACTCGGTCCGTGAGCTGATCGATGGCGTTCGCCACGCAGGCTCCTTTCGAAGGCAGATGTAGTTGTGGGGCATGCCCGCGATTGTAGCATGGAGCGAGAAGAGGCGCTTCAATTCACCCTCTCTCGACAACCAAAGCGGAACCAGCAACCTCACGACCAAAGACCCAAATTACAAGTGAGTAGACTTTTTACGATCTGCCGAGCACACCCAAAAATAGCCACCTCTGTGACCTGCGGTTTTACAAAGGAAGATATGTTTTGTGCTCGGCCTGCGCCAAAAAGTCTACTCACTTAGCCCGAATCGAAGCCAAACAGATCAAAATCGAAACCGAATTGAGCCAGTCCGCAGCAAAAGATGCGTGAACCAGTGCTTCTCGCGGTGGTTTTAGCGTCAACTGCCTTCAAAAAAGTCGCCCCAATAAAAACCACCACAAAGGTGCCTGTCCCCTTTGTGGTGGTTTTGCTGCTAGATGGCAGATAGGATGTCAGTCAGGTTGTCGATGACAACGTCGGCGGCAGACTGGTCCAGGTTGACGCCCTCGTGCGGACGCAACGCCAGGACGCGGGCGCCGGAGCGTTTGCCGGCCTCGATGCCCAAAGGCGAGTCCTCGATAACCAGGCACTCGGTAGGCTCCACCCCCAGCGCCTCCATAGCACGCAGGTAGATCTCGGGGTCGGGCTTAAACGCACTGCACTCGTGGCCGCTGATGGTGTAGTCCAGCACGTCGGCGATGCCGGCAATCTCCACTAGCTCGTCAATGAGCTCGCGATAGGACGAGCTCGCGATGGCGCACTTCACGCCGCGCTCGTGCAGCTCACGCATCACCGGCTCCGTCTGCTCGTTGAGCAGCTCGGCATACGGAACGGGATGGTCCGGGCTGTAGACCTGCTTGTACTCCACGCGCAGACGCTCACGCAGCTCAACATCGTCGGGCACCAGCGCCTCCCAAATGGCCGGCTCGTTAGACCCCGAAAGATCGGGAATCTCGTCAAAGTGGAAGCCCTTCTCTTCCATAAACGCCACGCGGCGGCGGTTGTAGAACCACTCGGTATCGACCAGCACGCCGTCCATGTCAAACAGCACTGCCTTGATCATACGCATCTCCTCCCACCTGCCAAAAAGGGACAGGTTTATTTTGGTAGGTTTTATCTGGGGTTTTATGGGGCGACGAACACGCCCTCCCCAGAGCAAAAAGGGGACGGGGCGCAAACCCCATCCCCTCTCAATCAACCCGTAAGGTCTACTTACTTGTGATTAGTAGGAAAGCTTCCACATGTAGCGACGCATGGTCAGCGGGTGCTGACGAGCCTCGGCGATCTGGTTGCCGTACTCGCGCATAACGGCGAGGTGCAGCAGCGGGTTGAAGTAGGTGACGACGCTCGCGGGCACGGCGTCGGCCAGGCCGTAGTCCTTGGAGTCGATCAGAGCGACCTTGGCGCCCATGCGCTTAAGGAAGGTGAGGGCGCGGGCGTCCATCGGACGGGTAGCGCCATCGGACATGAAGAAGACGTAGGGCTTACCCTCGGTGGAAACCTCGAACGGGCCGTGGAAGTACTCACCGGTGTTGTAGGCAGCGGCGTCGATCCACTGCATCTCGGTGAACAGGAAAGCGGCGTGAGAATAAGCCATCTTCTCGGAGGCACCGGAAGCCATGAAGTAGATCATCTTGTCGTCCTTGAAGTCCTCGGCGAACTTCTTGGCGAGCTTCTTGCAGTGCTGAGCGGCGTTCTCGCAGAGATCAAAGATGTTGGTGAGGCCGGTGATCATATCCTCGTAGTGGTCATAGCCCTCGGTCTGCTGAAGGATCTCGACAGCAAGAGCGATGGCATAGCCAGGCTTCTCGCACTTGGCAGCGTAGTTGGCGTGGAAGCCGTGGACGATGACATGGTCGGCGTCGACGGTCAGAGCGGAGCCAGCCTTGTTGGTGAGGGAGACGACCGGGCAGTTGTGCTTCTTGGCGGTCTTGTTGGCCTCGACGGTCTCGGGCGTGGAGCCACCGAGGGAGCAGGTGATCACGAAGGTGTGCTCGTTGACCCAGGAAGGCGTGTCGTAGTTGAACTCGTTAGCGGTGAAGATCTGAACGTTCAGCTTGTCCGTGTTGTTGGCCAGGAAGTACTTGGCGGGGTAAAGGTCGGACATGGAAGCGCCGCAGCCGACGAAGGCGACGCTGTGGATCTCGTGGTTGGACAGGACGTCAGCGACGATCTGCTTAGGGAGGTTAAGGTCGATCTCGTACATCTGACACATTCCTTTCGATTTTTGCGGCGCCACTTTGCCGGACGCACGCAGGGTTACCGTGATTTGGACCGAGTCACCGGCCCGTTGAGGATGTGACAAAGGAGCTGTCCCATTGTCACATTTTGGGAATGGAAGCCTGCCTGGGGTATGGGATGCCAGGCAGGCCCCCGGGGGAAAGCGGTTAGGCGCTTAGTCGCGACTAGGCCAGGATGCCGGCCGCGGAGAGGGCGATGCCGCCCACAATGGCGATCACGAGAAGCCAACCGGTGTTGACGTTCTTCTTGATGAGCCAGTACATAAGGCCAGTGAGGCCAAGGGAGATCATCTGGGGCATCATGCCGTCCAGGATGTCCTGGATAACGACGGTACCCTCAGCGAACTGCAGCGGGGTGGTGGCGCCGATCAGCGTGGCGATCATGCCGCCCACGGACATAAGACCCACGATGCCACAGACATACATGAGCTTCTCCATGAGGTCGCCGCCCTGAAGCTTGCTCAGGTACTCGTGGCCACCCTGATAGCCCATCTTGGCTGCGAACCAAGTGATTAGCACAGAGGGGACGATGGAGATGAGCATGGCCAGGATCGGGCCCATGATGGAGCCCTGCTGAGCCAGCTGAACGCCCAGGCCAAAGGCGATAACGCGGATGGTGCCCTGGAAGAAGGAGTCACCGATGCCGGAAAGCGGACCCATGAGGGAGGTCTTGACCGCGTTGATCGAATCGGGATCGAAGTTCTCGGGATCCTTGGCGTACTCCTCCTCCATGGAGGCAGCGAGGCCCAGGATGAAAGCGCTCGTCTGCGGGGTGCAGTTGTAGAACGCCATGTGACGGTGGTAAGCCTCTTTCTTAGCAGCGAGCTGCTTGGGGTCGGACTCATCCGGATAGAGGCGATCGAGCGTGGGAACCATGCCGTAGAGGAAGCCCATGTTCATCTGACGCTCGTAGTTCCAAGAGGCCTGGATGGCCCAGGAGCGCCAGAAGAACTGGCTGACCTTCTTGTTCAGGGACACGTCCTTGGTTGCGGTTGCCATAGTGTGTTCCTCCTTAGTCTTCGTCGTCTTCGAGCGGATCGTAGTCGGAATCGACACCGGCGGCTGCATGGGAACCGTTGAACTTGAAGCCCATGAAGACGACAGCCAGGCACACACCGATCAGAGCGACCGCGATGACGGACAGGTTGAGGTAAGCGGCGAGCAGGAAACCGATGAACAGGAACGGAGTCATACCCTTCTTGATCATCATGGTGAGCAGCAGGGCCAAGCCGTAGGCAGTCATGATCTTGGTCGAAACGTTAAGACCAGTGGACAGCCACTCGGGAACCATGTTGACGATGGCCTGAACCAGGTCGGTGCCAACAAAGACGGCGAGGAAGATCGGCAGGAAGTACATGACGGCGTACAGACCGGAGCCGGCGCAGATGTGCATACGGTAGGCGGTCTTGAACTTTCCGTTATCGATCGCGTTATCTGCCACATGGGTGAGGGCGGCGATGATGGAACGGAACACGATGCCGAGGAGCTGACCCAGGACGGCGACCGGGATGGCGATCGTCATGGCGGTCTCGGCGGAAGCATCGGTCAGGCACGCAAAGGCAGCGGCCACGATGCCGCCCAGGACCATATCGGGCGGAACGGCGGCGCCGACCTGCACCAGGCCCATGGACACGAGCTCGACGGCGGCACCGACGGCAAGGCCGGTGGGCACATCGCCCAGCAGCAGACCGACGAGCGTAGCGCCAACGAGGGGCTGCTCGAAGTTAAGACGACCGAGCAGGCGGGAGTCCCACATGCAGAACACGCCGACGAGGCCGACGAGCACCGCACTGATGAACGTATTCATACCCTTCTCCTTTCAGTCAGGCAAAAGCCTGGTTGATTACAGCTTGGCGTCGATGTCGACGCTCTGATACGTAGGGGTCTGCTGGACATAGAGCTTGATGCCCATGTCGAGCAGCTGGTTGACGTCGGCCTTCTGGGTGGCGTCGAGGAAGACGGAGCTGTCCTTGCCGCCAATCTGATCGGCACCGTCGTGGTTGGCGGTGGCGCCCAGGTTGATGGCGTCGAGCTTGTAGCCCTGGCAGAACTGCAGCATCTCGGCCGTGTTGCCAAAGACGAACATGACACGCTCACCGAGGGTGTTGAGCTTGTCCATCTTGGCGAGGGCACGCTCGACGGTGAAGACGTTCAGGCGCACGCCCTGGGGCTTGGCCAGCTTAAGAGCGCCCTTCTTGATGTCATCGTTGGCGGCAGCGTTGTCGACGACGATGATGCGCTCGGCCTGAACCTTGGTGGTCCAGGTAAAGACGACCTGGCCGTGCAGCAGACGGTAGTCAAGACGTGCGAGGACGATCTTGGCGGGACCGGAGCTGTGACGGGATGCCTTGGTCTTCTTGGCAGGAGCCGCGGCGGCCTCGACCGGTGCGTTGGGGTTGGTCAGACCGGTGCGGGCCTCGTTGATGAGGGCTGCGAGCTCGGCACCCTTGACGGGGACGGGGCTCATAGCAAGCGTGAGCGCCAGCGGGATGTTGAAACCGCTGACAACCGTGAACTTCGTGCCGTTCTTGGAAAGCTCGACCATGTTGTTGTTGACCGAGCTGCCGAGCATATCGGTCAGCACATAGACGGTGTCGTCCGCGTTGAACGTGGCGATCATGGCGTCCACCTTATTGGTGATGGGCTCCTTGTCGTCACGAGCAAGCGACACGACGTGGACGTTCGACACGTCGCCGAGAACCATCTCGAGCGTGTCTTTGGCGCCTGCGGCCAGGCCGCCATGAGATGCGAGAATGATCTGATTCATCTTGCCTCCTCCTTTTCGTTATGGTCATTATAACGTCTTATACGTTGCGGATATTGCTAATTAGTATAAAGACCGTTCGCGGGTGAAAATCGACCGTTGACGGGTTTAACGTACTCGAAACGTTGGTGCAGGACAGGTCAGCGCTGGCTTGGCGGTGCCCGATCAAGCGCCCCGCTCATCCCCTATCGCACAAAGTACCAGGGGCTTTCCTGCACGGTGGGCTCCAGCGCGATGCCGGTGCGCTCCTTAAACAGATCAATGTCCTGCGATTTTTCGGTCCACCACGCATTGGGCTTAAAGGTCATGCTCTCAATGACATGACCGACAAACACACTGTTGCGCAGCTTGGAGAAGTCGGTGTTCATGATCAGGATGGACGCGAGCACCAGCACAATGCCCAGAACCTTGATCGCACCGGCGGGCTCGGCATAGACACCAATGCCCACCAGTACGGTGACGACCGTCTCGAAAGACATTACGACGGGAACTTTCGATGTCTCGAGCCCCATGGACAGACCCTGCATATATAAGATGTAAGCCACGGCTGTGGGGATGAGTCCAAAGCCAAGGAACAACAGCAGCAGCTGTGGCGACATTGCCGCGGCGACATCCGGCCACGGAGCCGCGATAGCTGCCATAACCGCACCGCCAAATACAAAGCCCCAAAACGTGACAGCAAGCGGGTGGACCGTCTTGGTTGCTATCCGGCTAAACACCGCGAGCGACGCACCACAAAGGCCTGCAATCACGCCCGATGTGACGCCCCAAACCGAAAAATGAAAACCGGAAAGGTCGCCATTGGTCACTGCAAGCACGCAGCCAACGATGTTAAAGACAATGGCAACGAGCTTGTTGGGGGTCACGTCCTCGCGATAAAGCACGCGGCCGAGCATGACGCCAAACACCGGTGAGGTGTAGAGCAGCACCGAGGCCGTGGACATGCCCACCTCGCCCATGCACTCGTAATAACAGGTGTTGGCGGCGGCCAGACCGACGATACCGACAAGCGCGCAGGGAACAAGCTCTTTAGGGCTTGCCTTGAACAGGGCCAGCGGACCCTGAGCCACGGTGGACCCCTCACCCGGACGGCAGCCCATAAACATCAGGACCGGCGCCAAGATAAGCGCTCCGACCAACAAGCGAAAGGCAGCCATGCTCTGGGACGAAACGCCCATGGCCGAGATGCCGTTTACAAAGATTCCGATGCTGCCCCACATAAGCGCGGCGATCAGCACCAGCACATAGCCCAGATTGCTTTTCTTCAACGCAGCCTCCTCGGTATTGTTTCCAATATGTTTCACACTACGTTATAGTCGTTATATACATTTTTCAAGACACAAATCGGCGAGCGGAAAAGATCCGCTGGGGACGGAAGAAAACGGATCACTGAGGGGCTGGTCTGAGTCAGTGATCCATTTTCCTCCGTCCCCAGCGGATCATTTGGCTGTTGCGGTGAAATAGTTCCTGAATAGAGGCTTCAGACCCCCAAACAGGAACTATTCCACCGCAACTTATGAGGACATCGAGCTGTTAGGCCGCTCTATCCCCTAGTAGTCAAGCTTCCACATGTAGCGGCGCGTCATGTAGTCCTTGTGGGTGACGGCAGAGAGTGCACGCATGTAGACGTTGTTGAGGATCGGGGCAAAGATCAGGTGGTTGAAGTACTCGCTCACGCTGTCCTTGATGTCATTGAGGCCGAGCTCCTTGGCGTCGAGCTGATAGACGCGCTCGCCACCGTACTGGTTGACAAAGCGGATGCCGCGCTCGTCGTTGCAGCGGCTGCGGCCGACGCTGATGAGCTGGAACAGCGAGGTGCGCTTGTCCAGGATCTCGAAGGGGCCGTGGAAGAAGTCGCAGGTGTTGATGGTGCAAGAGTCGATCTGCAGCATCTCCTGCACGTTGCAGATGCTAAAGACGTAGGCGGCACCAAAGAGCGGACCCTGAGCCATCACGTTGATGCAGGGCTTGTCGGCGTTCTGCTCGGCCCACTTGGCAGCGAGCGGACGGGTGTACTCGACGGCCTTGCGATAGATGGGGTCGACCAAGTCGAACGCGGCCATAGCGGTCTCGTACTCGGCATAGCCCTCGGTCTGCTGCGTGAGCTCCATAGCGATCATGGTCACGACGGCGGAGTTGGTACGGCCCATGCAGGACTCGTCGACGGCCAGGCTGTCGTACTGGATCTTGTAGTCGCAGACCTCGGTGAGGCCGGACTCGTCAACATAGATGGCGATGGTGCTGGCGCCGTGGTCCTTGGCGACCTGAGCGGCGACGATGGTCTCCTTGGTGCCGCGCATAGACACGACGACGGCCAGGGTGTTCTCGTTGACGTAGGCCGGGGTGGCGTGCACGAACTCGTTGCTGGTGTAGCTGGAGCTCACGACCTGCGTGGCCTCGTGCTCCATAAAGTACTGAGCAGGATAGTTGCCACCGTTGGATCCGCCAGCGCCAATCCACACGACGCGCTTGATGCCGCCCTTGTCTGCCTTGTCAGCCAAAACCTGGGAGACGACGTCCTTAACCTGTTCCTGAGTAGTCATCGTGCATCAGCCTTTCTTCTCGTTTGATGCTCTCGATGGCATACAAGTTACATACATGTTTTGATTATGTCGACTAGTTGTATGCTATATTTATCTTAGAAATTTTGCTGGTAAGGTTTTCGGTAGCTCGATACCAGCGGTTTTGTTGTCGTATTGAATACATGCCTGATTAGATATTCATACAAGTTAGATACAGGTTGATCGCATGAACGCTTCATCTAAAAAGAAACTGAGCCAGTACGAGCGCTTGGCGGGCATGTTGCGCGACCGCATCGCCGCCGGCACCTACGCGCGCGGAGACAAGCTGCCGTCCGAGATGGAACTCATGGACGAATCGGGGCTGTCGCGCAGCACCGTACGCCATGCCCTTAAGGTGCTCGTTGATGAGGGTCTGGTTCGAACCGAGCGCGGGCGCGGCGCCTTTGTGGCCGACACGCCGGCGCTCCACGAGAACAACCTGGTGTTTTCGAGCTATACGGCGCAGGTCCAGGGTCAGGGCATGAAGCCCACCACGCGCACGGTGGACTCGGGCTTTACCAAGGCGGGCGGCAGCATAGCCAAGTTCTTTGATGCCGCCGTGGGCAGCAAGCTCGTCAAACTTGTCCGTCTGCGCTATCTGGACGATGCGCCACTGTGCCTGGAGACCACCTATCTGCCGCCAAGCTTTGAGGCACTCATCGATCGCGATATCAACGGTTCACTCTACGCCACGCTGCGTCAAGAGTTCCATCGCGCGCCGGCACAGGGGCACAAGACCTTTGAGGTGTGCTATGCCTCGCAAAACGAGGCGTTTTTGCTCAACGTTGAGCGCGGGCAGGCGCTGATCCTGATCACCGACTACGTCTACGACACCGACGGCCGCCCGCTCCATGTCTCCAAGCGCATCCAGCGCACCGACCGTGCCAAATACACCGAGCCCATCGGCTAACCAACACCAAAACCACCACAAAGGAACCACCACAAAGGGGACAGGCAGCACCTTTGTGGTGGTTTTTAAGGTTAACGTGCCAAAAACGACCGAGTTTTGAGAGAAACCACCACAAAGGTGCCTGTCCCCATTGTGGTGGTTTTAGGCGAGGAGGTCGGGGAACCAGGTTGGTTTGGGTTGATTGGGTGCGCGCTCGGCCAGGACCAGCTCCATCCAGCACATGTCGTACCAGCGGCCGAACTTTTGGGCGCAGCGGTCGAAGGCACCCACCAGGCGATATCCCATATGGGCATGGAAATCCTGGCTGTTGTGCGTCAGGTACTCGTCGTCCTTGTCGTGCGGCACGGCAATGAGCGCGCACATGTTGGTGATGCCCATCGCGATCAGGCATTGCTTGAGCGCATCGTGCAGCTTGCGGCCCAGCCCGCCGTGGCGTACATCGCGCGCCAGGTAGATCGACGTCTCGACCGACCAGTCGTACGCCTCGCGGCTGTTAAGCGGACTCACGTAGGCATAGCCTACCGGACGCCCGTCCAACTCCACCACCAGATACGGATAGCGCTTGAGCGTACGCTCGATGCGCCCGGCGAACTCCTCAACGCTCGGCACCTCGTATTCGCAGGTAATCGCCGTCTGGCGCACATACGGCTCATAGATGGCAAGCAACGCCGACGCGTCTTTGGGCGTCGCCAGGCGAATCGTCGGCTCGAACATCTCGGTCATACAACCCTTCTCCCCCAAAAGCAAAGGCCGCCCTGCGCCAAGCTCAGGCGCAGGGCGGCCCCTTGTCATTACATCAGGCTACAGGACAGCCGCCAACGCGTCGATATCCTCCTGCGTCGTGGCCCAGCTGGTGCAAAAACGCACCACCGTGTGGGTATCGTCGTACTTTTCCCAGTACTCGATCGCCGCATGCTCGCGAATGCGGGCCATGTCCTCGTTGGGCAGAATCACGAACTGCTGGTTGGTCGGCGTCTCCAAGAAGAACCGGTAGCCGTGCTCGTGCAGCACGCGACGAAGCGCCTGCGCGGTTTCGATCGCCTGTCGACCAATCTCAAAATACAGGCCATCGGTAAAGAGCGCCTCAAACTGCACGCCCGTCAGGCGGCCTTTGGCAAGCAGCGCGCCATGTTGCTTAATGCGAGGAATGGGATGCGCCGGGGCGTGCATGCCGCAGAACACCACAGCTTCGCCGCAGAGCGCGCCGCACTTGGTGCCGCCGATGTAGAACACGTCACACAGCTGCGCCAGCTCGGGCAGGGTAATGTCGCACTCATCGGCCGCCAGCGCATAGGCCAGGCGAGCACCGTCCACAAACAGCGGAATCTCATGCTTCTGGCACACCGCGTGAATCGCCGCGAGCTCGGCCTTGGAGTACAGCGTGCCGTACTCGGTCGACAGGCTCACGTACACGGCGCCCGGGAACACCGTGTGCTCGTAGCTCTCGTTTTCGTAGAACACCTGGATATAGTTCTCGAGGTCCTCGGCGTGCATCTTGCCCTCGTAGCCGGGGATGGTGAGCACCTTGTGGCCGCCAAACTCGATGGCGCCCGCCTCGTGACAGGCGACGTGGCCAGTCTCGGCAGCAACGACGCCCTCGTACGGCGCGAGCAGCATGTCGATCACCGTCGCGTTGGCCTGCGTGCCGCCCACCAGAAAAAACACGTCGGCATCGGGGGCCTGGCAGGCCTCGCGAATAAGTTGCTTGGCGCGCTCGGTATGCGCATCGGTACCGTAGCCGGGCTGTGGCTCCATGTTGGTATCGACGAGCGCCTGCAGCACCGTCGGGTGTGCGCCGTGGGAATAATCGTTGTTAAACGCGAGCATGGCAATCCTCTCTTACCGGGTATCGGCCAGATGATTCAAACGGAGCTATTGTACGCCGTTGGGATAGGCAATGCGCGCAGCAAGGCACTCAAGTGCCAGTACCAGGGCAAAACCGCAGCTCACGTCGCTCAAAAAGTGTGCTCCAATCACGATGCGGCCAAACGCGACGAGCGCCGCTACGGCAGCCGCCGTCCAAAAGACCACGCGGCGGCGCGACGGCTTTTCCTTAAAGGCGGCTGCAGGAAGCCCGGCGAGCATAAGGCCGATCGCCGCGTGCGCCGTGTGTCCACTCGCAAACGACTTGAACCCGTCCTTGATCACGCCGGCGGCGATATAGCTCCACTTGTCGGGATTGCCGATCACCCACCACGGCTGAAAATTGAGCCCCGGCGTCACCTCGATCACGCGCATGCGCGGGCGCGACCACAGCGGCTTGACGATCACGTTGAGAATAATAGCCTGAGCGATCCACACGGCAAGCACCATCAACGCCCAGCGTGTGAGCTCGTCGGGCTTGGTCGTGCGCGTGAGGCGATAGACGATAAGGTTGGCGGCGATGACCAGCACAAACGTCAGAACCAGCTGAAACGCAATAAGCTTGCCACCGACGCGCAGCGATCCGATAATCTCGTAGCCGACCAGGCCCACGTTGATCAGAACGCCCAGCACGGCGAGCCACTTGCTCGTCTTGGAATCGGGGCGTGCCGAGCGCACGAGCATAACGCCCGCGACGCTCGCCGTCAGCTCGAACGGCAGCTCGCCGGCCGCCTCACGCGCACCGCCCGCCTCGACAAAGCGGCCGTACATGCTGCCGATGTTGAACAACGCGCTCGAGATCTGATAGTCGAAGAAACTGCCCACGCCCAGACAAAGGCACAGGACAACCGCGATAATGGCGACATCTTTCTTATAGATGTATCCGAACATGCTTTCCTTTCGATGGGGCCAGAATCAACCTGCGAGGCGGCGGGGCAAAGAGCAGCTGATAGCTCCGTCCCGCCACGCCCCTACTTGTTAGTCGTCGTCGCTGGCACCCAGCTGCTGCAGCAGCATGAGTGCCGCGGCCACCGGGCCGGTGCCGTCGTTGGCGTCGAGGCCGCGACCCAGGCCGCTGCCCGCACCGGCGCCCGCCTTGTAGGGCACCGACAGTTTGCGGCTCTTGGGGAAGTTCACCGCGCCATAGCGGGTCTTAAGCTCAAAGGCCACCTTCTTGGGCACGTCGACACCCAAAAACGTGATGCGACCACCGCTGAGCGTGACGCTCTCGAGCCCCAGGCGCTCGCCGCGAATGCGGATTCGTGCGCGATTGAACAGGTTGAGTCCCGCCAGCGGCAGCTCGCCATGCGCGGCCTCGGTCTCTTCCTGCACCTCATCGATGCTCTCCAGGTCCTCGGCCGCTGCGAGCTTACGGTACACGAGCACGCGCTGATCCACCGCCGGCAGGTACTCCTCGGACAAGAAGTAGTCGGCCGGCAGGTTAATGCCCACGCTCGCCGCCTCCACGCCGGCGTCGTCATCGCCGCGCGCCTCGGCCACCGCCTGGCCCAACATCTGCGTAAACAGGTCAAAGCCCACGCTCGACAGGTTGCCGTGCTGCTCGGCGCCCATAAGCGAGCCGGCGCCGCGAATCTCCAGGTCGCGCATGGCGATGCGCATGCCGCTGCCCAGGTCCTGGAACTCGGAAAGTGCGGTCAGGCGCGCCGTCGCCTCCTCGGTGAGTGGCAGCTCGCCCGGGAACATAAAGTACGCGTAGGCCTGCGTGGCAGAGCGACCCACACGACCCTTGAGCTGGTAGAGCTGCGCCAGACCCAGGCGCTGCGAGTCCTCGATGATCAGCGTGTTGGCGGTCGCGTTGTCGATACCGCTCTCCACGATGGTCGTGGCGATGAGCACGTCGATCTTTTTGGTCGCGAACTCGATCATCACGTCCTCGACCTCGCGCGGGCTCATCTTGCCGTGCGCCACGCCCACGCGCGCCTCGGGCGCGGCCTCGTGCACGCGCGCCACGGCGTCATCGATGGTCTTGACGCGGTTGGACACGTAGTACACCTGGCCGCCGCGACCCACCTCCAGGCGAATCGCTGCGCTCACCACATCGGGGTCGTACTCCCCCACGTGCACGATCACGGGACGACGCCCGGTCGGCGGTGTGGTGATTAGGCTCATGTCGCGCACACCGCTCGTGGCCATTTGCATGGTTCGCGGAATCGGCGTTGCCGAAAGCGTGAGCACGTCAATCTGCTCGCGCAGGTTCTTGAGCTGTTCCTTGTGCTGCACGCCAAAGCGCTGTTCCTCGTCGATGATCACCAGGCCCAGGTTCTTGGGGTTCACATCGGCCGAAAGTAGACGATGCGTGCCGATGAGCACATCAATCTTGCCCTCGGCAAACGCCTTAAGCGCGCGCTTTTGCTGCGCCGGAGTGCGGAAGCGGCTGAGCACCTCAACCTCCAGACCAAACGGGGCAAAGCGCTCGAAGAATGTCTCGTAGTGCTGTTGGGCCAGAATGGTCGTGGGGCAGAGCACCATGACCTGGCGGCCGGAGTCCACGCACTTAAAGGCCGCGCGCAGGGCGACCTCGGTCTTGCCGAAACCCACGTCGCCGCACAGCAGGCGGTCCATGGGCTTGGGCGCCTCCATGTCGGCCTTAATGTCGGCGATGGCCTCCAGCTGGTCGCGTGTCTCGTCGTAAGGGAAACTCTCCTCCATCTCGATCTGCTCGGGCGTGTCGGGCGGGCAGGCGATACCGGTAATCGACGAGCGGCGCGTATACAGGTCGACCAGGTCAAACGCCAGCTTTTTGGCATTCTTGCGTGCCTTATTGGTGGCACGCGTCCAGTCGGCAGTGTTGAGCCTGGTCAGGCGCGGCTTGTCGCCGTCGGGGCCAACATAGCGCGTGATGCGGTCGACCTGCTCGAGCGGCACGTAAAGTTTGTCGCCATCGGCATATTCCAGCAAAAAGTAGTCGCGCTCCTTGCCGCCCACTTCCTGGCGCGCGATCTCGCTAAAGAGCGCGATGCCGTGAGTGGCGTGCACCACGTAGTCGCCCGGTTTAAACGGAAACGTGATCTGCGTAATGTCCACCTTGCGGCGGCTGCGCGCGCGGTTGGCGTCCATGCGGGCGTTGAGGTCGGCGATCGAAAACACGGCCAGGTTGGCATCGGGCACCACCACGCCCTGCGGCAGGGCGGCATCGACAAAGGTCACGCGTCCGCGCGAGATGGTGGGCACGGCGGCACCGGCGGCAGCCTGGGCCGCGCCCGCCTCGAGCGAGCGGGCATTGAGCGCGTCGACCTTACGCTCGC
>UQHY01000044.1:0-18382 GCA_900540975.1 uncultured Collinsella sp. | reverse complement strand
AACTTCAAGGGCGCGACCAGAAGGTCAGCGCCCTTTCGTTTCACGTCACCTTGTCTCAAATGCGGCCCGCTCGCTGTCGTTTCCAAGACATCGGCGTTGCCTTGCTTCGGGAAAGCGGCAGATAGGGACGTTCCTTTTCTGCCGGCAGTTTGGGACACTCCTTACGGGACACCCCCTCCACAGCGCCTATGCCAGCTTGTCGATTTGCCCAATCTCCCAGAGCGGAATGTTGACGAGCGTGCCTTCGTCTCTATATGCCGCTAACGATGTTCTCACGCAGCGCTCGAGCTTGAACTTCTCGCAGGCAATCCTCAGGCTCTTTGCTTTGAGGTTCTCTGCCGCCTTGACCTCGAGCGGAAGCACGGTCCCCGCATGGTCGACGGCAAAGTCAGTCTCTGCATTGCCGGAGGAGGATGACCAATACGCGGGAGTATTGCCTTGGAGCAAAAGCTCCTGTGCGACGTATTGCTCGGTCAGCGAGCCTTTGAACTCCGTAAAAACAGCGGGCCCGTTCAGAACAATGGCTGGCGAGAGGCCGGAGAGTGCTCCGAAGATGCCGGTGTCGATGCAGAACAGCTTGAAGCCCGAGAGATCCTCGTAGCTTGTGAGCGGTGCTCTTAGGGCGGAAACACGTGGTACCTTATGAACGATTCCATAGTCCATGAGCCACTGGAGGCTTTCCTCAAAATCGCGTGCGCGCGCCCCGGGACGGAGCGCACCGTAGACGAACTTCTTGTTTTCCTTTGCGAGCTGGCCGGGAAGGGATTTCCAAACCAGCCTCATGCGCTCGACGATGCGGGCTGGCGCATGCTTGCCAAAATCGGATTCATAAGCTTCGATGATTTGCTGCTGAAGCCTGCGGGCCTCGATGAAATCGTGGGAGGCGGCGAAAGCGGAGACAACTTCTGGCATGCCACCGACAACGAGGTATTCCTTGAGCAGGCGCTCGAGCTTTTCGGAAACGTTTGCCAGCAGGTCCATGTCTGCGGCAAGGATGGCATCTGCGAGCGGATCGCCATCGACGGCACGAACGAACTCGACAAACCCCATGGGGCGCATGGTAAGCTGGTCAATCTTGCCGACGGGGAACGACTCGTTTTCGCGTCGGAGCGCGAGCCCCATATAGGAGCCGGCTGCCACGATATGGTATTCCGGCGCCAGCTCGTTGAAGTATTTGAGCGAGGTGATGCCGCGCGGTGCCTCTTGGATTTCGTCGAAGATGATGAGTGTGTCTGTCGGCGTTATGGTCTGGCCGCGCAGGAGCTCTATCTGGGAGATGATGCGTTTGGGGTCAAGGCTTCCGTCGAACAGCGAACGTACGCCCGGTTCGAGCATAAAGTCAAAACGGATGACGTTTTGATACTGCTGGCCTGCGAATTCGTTGAGAAGCCAGGTTTTTCCCGTCTGGCGGGCCCCCTGAAGCAGGAGGGGCTTGCGGTTTGCCCTAGATTTCCAAGCGATGAGTTCGTCCATTAGCTGTCGCTGCATACTGCCTCCTAACGATCATGGTTAGTATAAGACTGTTTTGGTCTTTCCATTGAAAAATGTGGGAATGAACCACGTCTTTCCATCGAATAATGTGGGAGGCAATCACGTTTTTCCATCGAATAATGTGATGGTTTAGGTAGGCATCTGGGGACGTTTTTTTCTGCCGGCAGTTTGGGACACTCCTTGTTTTGGTGCAAATTAGTTACCCTTGCATAACCGCAAGCAATTTGTTCCCCTTTGAGCAAGAAAACGGCGCCCGCCGGCGATGTTGCCGGCGGGCGCCGCGGTCGTGTAGGCGCTATTTGTTAAGTGCGTGCGTTCGAGCTCGCGTGCTACAGCGAGTCGATAAAGCGCTGCTGGGCGGCGCGTCCCGCCTCGTCCCACTTAAAGACGCCGGCGTTGTCGAGCACGTGGCCAAACACCACGCCGACCTCCTCGTGCAGGATATCGATGGCGTTGTCGGCCGTAAGCTCGTCGGCGCGGCGAGCAAAGACGTCCTCGGCCCACGCGGCATGGCTGCGACAAAGATCATCGACCTCGAGCGCACCGGCAAGATCGTAGCTGGCATCGACCTTGGCTGCCAGCAGATGCTCACGGACAGCGCCAAGCTCGGGAACCAAGCGCGGCGGCAAAATGGCCAGGCCCATGACCTCGATCAGGCCGATGTTCTCCTTTTTAATATGGTGATACTCGGCATGCGGGTGGAATACGCCCAGCGGATGCTCGTCGGTCGTGATGTTGCAGCGAAGCGCCAGGTAGGCCTCGTAGATCTCGCCGCCGGCATTGCCGCGGGAGTCGACGCGGCGGATGACGGGCGTCACGGTGTTGTGCGCCACGCCGTCGGCTGTGTGCGCGATGACGCCCACCGACTCATCGGTCCACTCGCGCCAGGCGAGGATAATCTTCTCGGCGGCGTCGAGCAGCTGGGCGCGGTCGTGCGAGCGCAGGCGCAGCACCGAGAGCGGCCACTGCAGCACGGTGCCGCTGACCTGGTCAAATCCGGGCACGCTAAACTGCGAGACCTCGGCGGCATGCATCATGGGGAACTCGTGTGCGCCGCCCTGGAAGTGGTCGTGCGACAGAATCGAGCCGCCCACGATGGGCAGGTCGGCGTTGGAGCCGATAAAGTAGTGCGGGAACAGGTCGACAAAGTCGAGCAGGCAGGTCAGGCCCTTGCGGTCGACGTGCATCGGACGATGCTCGGAGCTCATGGCAATGCAGTGCTCGTTAAAGTACGCGTACGGGCTGTACTGGAAGCCCCAGCGCTCGCTGTCGAGCTCAATGGGGATAACGCGCAGATTCTGGCGGGCGGGATGGGCGCCGCCGTCGGCTGCAGCGGAGCGTCCGGGATAGCCCTCGTTTTCGATGCAGAGCTGGCAGGCGGGATACTTCTCGCCCGTGTTTTTGGCGGCACCGGCCGCGGCAATATCGCGCGGGTCCTTCTCGGGCTTTGACAGGTTGATAGTGATCTCCAGGTCGCCCCAGTTGGTGGAAGTGCTCCATTTGATGTTGCGCGCGATGGCGGCGCGGCGCACGTAACCGGCGTCACAGCACAGACCGTAGAACCAGTCGGTCGCGGCGCGGGGCTCGTTGACGCCCATGCGGCCGTTGAACTCCTCGTTTACAACCGAAGGCCTCGGCATCAGCACGCCCATGATGCGCATGGCGATGCGATCGCGGCCCGATGCCGTGTCCTCGGCGGCGCCGTTGGCAACGGCAGCCTCGGCAAGTACGGCAAGCGTGCCCTCCAGGTCAAAGTCGGGGAGTGTATCGGGGTGCACGAGCGAAATCTTCTCGGTCTTGAGCGCCCAGGTCATGTCGAGTGCGGGGCCTGTGGCGCCGATGCACTCCAGAATGGTGTTGTATGCCCAGATGCGATCGTCCTGTCCGATCATCGATCGGTGGATGGCATATTCGATGAGGCCCTGCGCGGCCTCGCGCACATCAGTCATTACAGCCATGCCGCGTAAGCCCCCTTGTCAGAAATTGCGTAGTGGCGGGCAGAGCCCTCGCCCAGCCAGCCGTTCATCTTGGTGATAAAGGTGTCGACCAGGTCGAGCGGCACGAAGGCCTGGATGGTACCACCAAAGCCGCCACCGTGGATACGGACGGCGCCTCGGCCGTCGAGCACGTGCTCGGCCAGTGCCAGGGCATACATCGAGGGCTGCTCGGAGCCCAGCTTGGCAACGACATTCTGCAGGTACATGGCAGAGCTGGCGCCGGACTCGCGCGTCAGGACCAGGAACTGATCGATGTCGCCGGCGTTCAGGGCTGCCCAGCGCTTATCGACCAGGCCGTTTTCGTACCAGTAGTGAACGGCGCGCAGGCAGGCGCGGTCGCCCAGCTTGGCGCGCAGCTCGGGGAGCTTGGCGTCAAAGTCCGCCACGTTTACCTCGCACAGGCGTGCCTTGCCAAACTCGGCAGCGACGTCTTGCATCTCACGCGGAACGGCGGCGTAGTCGTCGGTGGCGGCCACGTGGTCGGCACCGACCTTAACGAGCACGAGCGCATAGCCGTGATCTTCAAAGTTGAGCTCGAGCTTCTGGGTTTTAGGCTGAGCCTGGTCCTCAAAGTCCATGTAGGCGAGGCCGCCCAGGCACACAGCGGCCTGGTCCATCAGGCCGCAGGGCTTGCCGTAATAGTTGTTCTCGGTGCGCTGGCTCATCTGGGCGAGCGCGACGGGCTCGATGGCGGGTGCTCCCCAGAGCGTCTCCATGGCGCGACCGTATGCCGCCTCGACAGCAGCGGAGCTGGAAAGGCCGCCGCCCGAGGGGACAGAGCAGGTGAAGGCGAAGTCGAAGCCCTGGGGCTCAACGCCCAGAGCAGCGATTTCGTGGGCCATGCCGCGGACGAGGCTTGCGGACGTGCCCTTCTCGGACTCCTGAACATCCAGCGTGTCGAGCGCGATTTCAAACGTGGGGTAGCCCTCGTCGGCAACGCGAACCTTGTTGGAGTCGGTTGCCACGGCGATGCCGTCGACAGCGACATCGAGCGAGCCGGCGATAACGTGACCGCCCTCGTGATCGGTGTGATTGCCGCTGATCTCGGAACGCCCGGGCGCGTGCACGTAGAGCACCTGGCGGTCGCCGATGGGGCCAAACTCCTCCTCAAACAGCTTGGTGAGCTTGGCGAATGTCTTTTCGTCGGGAGTGGTCATGGGAGTCCTTTCCTTGGCGCGCGAGGGTAAGTTTTGCGTCATTATGAGTACGTTAACAACTCGAGGCGGCATGAACCAAGTGTTCACGATGCCGCACGTTACGGGCTATGTTAACGTACTCATAACACAACACTTGTCACTTTTTGAGAATCTGGTAATCGGTAGAAATTCAGCCGTGAACGGTATTGCCGTATGGACTTATAAAGCAGAAGAGATGCGGATTGAAAAAGTAGAGTACGTTAACATGCGTCCGACGATAGCGGGCCTCGGCGCGGGCTAAACTCCTGCCCGGGCCGGCATTCACGCTATTCAGATCTCGCAAGGGTGAAGGTGATCCTGTGGCAAGGCGCCCGTCCAACGATACAGGTACGCGTCCGGTCTCCATGGCCGACGTCGCCCGCGCTGCCGGCGTTTCGCAGCAGACGGTTTCGCGCGTCGCCAACGGCTTGCCCAACGTTAACGAGCAGACGCGCCAGCGCGTGCAGGCCGCTATGCAAGAGCTCGGCTTTCGTCCGAGTTATGCCGGTCGCTCGCTGCGTGACGGCCGTTACCATTCGGTCGGCCTGTGCGTCAACGATGTCACCAAGTTTGGCAACCTCTCAATGATTGACGGCATCGCCAGCGCTGCTCGCGAGCATAATTGCGCCATCACGCTGGTCGAGATGTCCAAGACCGAGGAGTTTTCGCTTGCCGAGGCCACGCGTCGTATGGCCGCATTGCCGGTGGACGGCATCATCATCGGCATGAGCCGCATGGCGCCCGATTTTGAGACGTTTGATCCACTGCCGGGCATTGGCACGGTCATCGTTACCATGTACGCGCACCCGCGGGTGACCACGGTCGACTCCGATCATTACGGCTGCTCGCTATTGCTTATGGATCACCTGTTTGAGCTAGGACACGAGCAGATTCGCTATATTGGCGGCCCGTCGTTCTCGGTCGACGAGCAATTTCGTCGCGCCGGTTGGCAGGATGCACTCGAGCGTAAACACATCGAGCCGGCAGAGCCGCTCGAGGGCGACTGGTCTGCCAACAGCGGCTACGAGGCCGGCAGGTACCTGGCCGAGCACGATCACACCATGACGGCGATTTACGCGGCAAACGACCAGATGGCAAATGGCGCAATTGCAGCGCTGCGCGATAGCGGGTTGTGCGTGCCCGAGGACGTGAGCGTGGTGGGTGTCGATGATTCGCTCGATGATTTTGTAGCACACAACGAGCTCACGACCGTGCGATTCGATTTACATCAGCGCGGACGCGAGGTGTTTGAGCATGCGGTTCCCGAGGCGGGTACGGCGGGCAAAACCGTTGCCATCCGTATTCCCGGCCAGCTCATTATTCGACATAGCACGGCGATACTGCGCGCATAGTTTTTGCAGGTCAACGGCGGTATATTCCGCCTCAATAACAATCGATAAGGATGCTGGCAGATAGCCGTGTCTATGAAGACGAGTGTTATGATAGACGGGTTCTTTTGTCTATCTAGGAGGCTTTGCCTGATGGAGATCACCAAGGATATCCGCTACATCGGTGTCGACGATCACGACATTGACCTGTTCGAGGGCCAGTACGATGTGTCCGAGAACGGTATGGCATACAACAGCTATGTTATCTTGGGCGACAAGATCGCTGTCGCCGATTCCGTCGACGGCGGTTTTGTTGACGAGTGGCTCGGCAACCTCGAGGCCGTGCTCGATGGCCGTACGCCCGACTACCTGGTCGTCCATCACATGGAGCCCGATCACTCCGCCGGCATCGCTGCCTTTATGGAGCGCTATCCCCAGGCGCAGATCGTGGCCAGCATGGGTGCTTTCCGCATGATGGTCAACTACTTTGGCACCGACTTCCCCGAGCGCAAAATGGTCGTCAAAGAGGGCGATGTGCTCGATCTGGGCGGCCACAGCCTGACCTTTATCGGCGCTCCCAACGTTCACTGGCCCGAGGTGATTTTCTCCTACGAGTCCACCGACAAGGTGCTCTTTAGTGCCGACGGCTTTGGCAAGTTTGGCGCCAACGACATCGAGGATCCCGAGGGCTGGGCTTGCGAGGCTCGCCGCTACTACTTTGGCATCGTCGGTAAGTTCGGCAAGTTCGTGCAGGCCGTTCTCAAGAAGGCCGCCGACCTGGACATTCAGATCATCTGCCCGCTCCACGGCCCCGTGCTGACCGAGAACCTGGGCTACTACCTCGACACCTATAACACCTGGTCGAGCTATCAGCCCGAGGACGAGGGCATCACGATCGCCTATGCGAGCGTGTATGGCCATCTGAAGGCTGCCGTCGAGGAGCTCGCATCTGCGCTCGAGGCTCGCGGCCAGAAGGTCTCCGTCTTTGACCTGGCTCGTGACGACATGGCCGAGGCCGTTGAGGACGCGTTCCGCTACGACCGTCTGGTGCTCGCTTCCATCACCTATCAGGGCGAGATCTTCCCGTGCATGAGCACCTTTATCCACACACTTGCCGAGCATGCCTACCAGAACCGTACCGTGGCGCTTGTCGAGTCCGGTTCCTGGGCGCCTGCAGCTGCCAAGGTTATGACCAAGGAGCTCGAGGGCATGAAGGACATCACCCTGACGAAGAACAAAGTGACCGTCCTGGGTTCGCTCAACGACGCCTCGCGCGCTCAGATCGAGGCCCTCGCCGACGAGCTGTCCAAGTAGCGATATTTCGCTTTTAACGAGCAAAACCACCACAAAGGGGACAGGCACCTTTGTGGTGGTTTTTGTTTAAGCGCCGGCGATGATGAGGGCTGGACGTGCGCTGTCGGTGGCCTCGGCGATTGAGGTGGCGACGGCATGATCGGGGTCACGGTCCATCACGATGGTGTCGACATCGGTCAGCTCGGCAAAACGGTACATGCCGCGTCCGTTGACCTTGCTGGCGTCCATGAGGGCGACGCTTTGATGGGCCGCGGCGATCATCGCCGTTTTGGTCTCGGCCATCTGGGGAAAGTCGGTCGTAAAGCCGCAGCTGGAGACAAAGGCGCCGGGGCACATGACGGCCAGATCGGCATGGACCATTTGGAGCGCCTGCATAGTGAGCGGTCCGTACAAATAACGATGGCCTTTGCGCAGCGCTCCGCCCAGCATGACGACATCGACCGAGGGCATGCTCTCGTCGATGTAATCGGCAATGGTAATGTCTGCCGTGATGACGGTGATGCCGTCGCGCTGGTCGAGGAGCCGGACAAACTCGAGCGCGGTGGTGCCTGAGTCGACGAGCAGCGTGTCGCCGTCGTTGACGAGCTCGATGGCGCTTTGTGCGATGGCCTGCTTGGCGGCGACGTTGACGTTGATGCGGCGATCCTGCGTGGAGACGGTCAGGCGTTTGTGGAGTGAGACGGCACCACCATGTGTGCGGCGCAGCTTGCCTGCTTCGGCGAGGGCGTCCAAGTCGGCGCGGGCCGTGACGGAGGACACGCCAAAGGTCTGGGCGATTTCTGCCACCTGAACGGAGGCGTTATGTTCGAGCATCTCCATGATGGCGGCGCGACGTTCGTCGGCAAAAGCACGGTTGGTGGCTTGGGCCATGCTTGCTCCATTCTCGGCTAAATTTGCAGGAATTGTGTTGACTCTATTTTCGTTCATTTTCTTTTTGAGTAAGAAAACACCTTTCGATTACTTATCTTTTCTATAAAAGAAAGACGCTGAACGCCTAAAATTCAATATCGAACACGCCTGCTCGGCTCAAATTCCTTCCGTTTACTTTTCAAAAAGGTCTGTATTGACCTGCATGGGCTCAATATCTCGCACGTGCAAAGCCGCGTAATTTCATACAATGAGCGCAGCAAAACGCAAGGTAAAACGCCTTGTGAACAACTACGCCCGATGTCCAGATGCGGGCGAGGGAGAGGAGCAAACGCTCATGGCACTTGTTACCACCGAAAAGATGCTCAAGGACGCTCAGGCCGGCCACTACGCCGTCGGCGCGTTCAACGTCGAGAACCTCGAGTTTGTTATGGCCGTTCTGGCCGCTGCCGAGGAGACCAAGTCCCCCGTCATCATGCAGACCACCCCGGGCACCATCAAGACCGCTGGTCTGGACTACTTCTACGGCATGGTCAAGGCTGCTGCCGAGCGCGCTTCCGTGCCCGTCGCTCTGCACCTCGATCACGGCGATGGCTATGACCGCTGCATGCAGGCTTTCCGTACGGGCTACACCTCTGTCATGATCGACGGCTCGCACGAGTCCTTCGAGGACAACATCGCCCTGACCAAGTCCGTCGCCGACGCTGGCCGCGCCATGGGCGTGCCCGTCGAGGCCGAGCTCGGTAAGGTTGGCGGCAAGGAGGACGACGGTCCCGCAGTTGAGGGCGAGAGCCCCTACACCGATCCTGCCGAGGCCAAGGAGTTCGTCGAGCGCACCGGCTGCACCTCCCTCGCTATTGGTGTTGGCACTAGCCACGGTGTGTACACGAGCGATCCGCACATCGAGCAGTCCGTGGTCAAGGCCATCCGCGACGCCGTCGACGTGCCGCTGGTTCTGCACGGCACCTCCGGTGTGCCCGATGAACAGGTTGCCGAGGCTGTGAAGAACGGCATCTGCAAGGTCAACTACGCCACCGAGCTGCGTCAGGCCTACACCAAGGGCTTCATGGCCTACATGGCCGAGAACCCCGCCTGCTTCGATCCCAAGAAGCCGGCCAAGGAGGGCATGCGTGAGATCACCGAGCTGGTTAAGATCCGCATGACCAACCTCAACTCTGTGGGCAAAGCAGAGTAACAGCAAGGGTACTCTGATCCCACCGGACGGTTTGGGCGGGTCCCGTACTTAGTTTCCAAAACGTCCTCGCGCATGAAGGTCCCCGTTGTCTCGCTTCTTCGAAGCGTTGACAACGGGGGCTTTCGCGCTGCGGAATGATTTTGGAAACTAAGTACGGGACCCGCCCAAACCGTCCTGCTCAATCGCCCTTGTGGCTTTGGGGCTGAAGGGGTGGGGCGCGAGGGGCGCTTTGTTGGTGGGGGGCTAGTATGCCCGGGCTTGGTTGGGGAATGCCTGGTCTAGTGAGGCTTGGAGTTTTTCGAAGGATGTCTGCAGGTTGAGGTGTTGGTCTGCAGAGCGTTTGGTTTTTGTGGTGGGGGAGTCGAGGAGGCCGTTTCTCTGTGTCGGGGGGAAGGAGAAAAGGTTTGCATGATTTAGGGATGGCTGCTGTGCTGCGTCGTTGGAAGAATGCATGCTTATGCGGCCTCCTCGATATCCACCAAAAGGTTGCGCACGGGGTGTGCTGCTAGGTCCCGTGCGTTGGCAGTATTATGCCGCGGCTGTTGCAAAGAAGCGCTAAAGAAAGGCTTAATGAGGTTTGACGTTGCTATGAAACCGCAGGTCAAAGCCATCGAGTAACACTCTTGAAAGGTTTTGAGCTTAAGGGCTTTCTAAGGTTTGTGGCGCGGATGTGGCTCGCCTGTGTGGGGCGTGTGGACGGCTCGTTCCTAGCGCTGCGGTTCTGCGGCCCGCACCTGCTCGATGACCTTTTCCATCGTGGCGTCGATGCGGTCTTTTTTGAGCTCGCATTCCCAGATGGTTATGGGCGTCCAGCCCATTTGAGTGAGTGCTGCCACGGCAGCGCGGTCGCGCTCGACGTTGCGACGGAACTTTGCCTCCCAAAACTCAACATTGCGCTTGGGCTGGCTCGGATTGCACTTAGGGCAGCGATGCCAAAAGCAGCCGTTGACAAAGATGGCGATCTTGCGGCCGGGGAAGGCGATGTCGGGCTTGCCGGGAACCTTCCATTCCAAACGATAGCCCGTAAGGCCCGCGGCCCGTAGGCGCTGGCGAACGAGCAGCTCGGGCTTGGTGTTGGCGCGCTTGTTGCCCTTCATGGACTTTTTGATGGCGGCGCGACGGCGCACGAGCTCACGCTCGTCGGCGGAAAGGTCCGAGGTATCGATGCCGTCGAGCAGACCGGGCTTGGGACGCTTCTTGCTGCGGCGCTTGGGTGCGCGCTTGGGCTTGGTGGCGGGCTCGTCGGTCGTGGTGGCCTCGGCGTCGTTGGCAGTGCCGTTGGCCTCAAGCCGATCTTCCCTCAACTCAATCAGAGCATCGATAAGCCCTTTGTCGGCGGGCATCCAATCAACCGTGGCAAGCGAGGCGCGTGGAATCCAGCGGATATCAAGCTGGCGGTCATGCTTCTGGGGCTTGCCGGACTCTTTGGCCAGCGAGCAGTAGTAGCACTCCATTGAGAGATGAAAATCGGGGTAGTCGTACTCAACGGTGTAAAAATCGCGCAGGTTGGTGACTTTGACCTGCAGCTTTTCCATAAGCTCGCGGCGCACGGCGTCCTCGGGCGTCTCGCCGCGCATGAGCTTGCCACCGGGAAACTCCCAAAGTCCCTGCATGTCGCCATAGCCGCGCTGCACGGCAAGCAGCTCGTCAGATCCATCCTTGCGAATGATCCCAGCGGCAACATGAACAGTCTTCAACAGGAGTCCTCTCTCAACATCAAAACGTGGCAGGGCGGCTACCCGTACCTTACACAACGGTAAGGCAAGCGTAAGCCATATCGATGGTAGCCGACTCGGCTTCTTGCGACTATAGATGCCGTAGACTAATCGCAAGAAAGGACTCGGTATGCAAACCACGCACATGGCGACCCCGGTACTGGAGGTCGCGCATCTCGAAAAGGTATATGGAGCGCTGGGCAACGTGACCCGCGCGCTCAACGACGTCAGCTTTACCGTCAACCGCGGCGAATTTGTTGGCATCATGGGCGCCTCGGGCTCGGGTAAGTCGACGTTGCTCAACTGCGTCTCGACCATCGATAGCGCCACGAGCGGCACCATCCGCATCAACGGGCAGGACGTAACACGCATGAAGCAGGCTAAGCTTTCGCAGTTCCGCCGCGAGGAGCTTGGCTTTATCTTCCAGGACTCCAACCTGCTCGATACGCTCACAGCACGCGAGAACATCGCCCTGCCGCTCACCATCGCCCGCACAAACTCGGCAGAGATCTCGACCCGTGTGCAGGATGTGGCCGCGCGCCTGTCCATCAGTCAGGTGCTCGACAAGTATCCCTACCAGATGTCCGGCGGTCAGCAGCAGCGCGTTGCCGCAGCTCGCGCGCTCGTCACCGACCCCACCATGATCATGGCCGACGAGCCCACCGGTGCCCTCGATTCCAAGAGCGCTCGCCTGCTGCTCGAGAGCCTGGAGGCCCTTAACCGCCGCCTGCGCGCCACGGTGCTCATGGTCACGCACGACAGCTTTGCCGCCAGCTACACGAGCCGTGTGCTGTTCATTCGCGACGGCAAGATCTTCACCGAGCTGCGCCGCGGCGACACCGACCGCCGAGAGTTCTTCGACCGCATTATGGAGGTCGTTGCCATGATGGGCGGTGAGGGCTCCGATGCTCTGTAAACTCGCTTGGGGCAACGTCCGCCGCGCCGGCCGCGACTACCTCGTCTACCTTTTGACGCTCACCCTGGGCGTCACGGTCTTCTATGCCTTTAACACCATCTCGATGCAGGTCGACATCGCCGGCATCGATGAAGAGGGCTTGGCGCAGGTTATGGGCAGCATGCTCGGCAACCTGACGTACTTTTTGGCCGGTGTCATGGCCTTTTTGATGGTGTATGCCAATAACTTCATCATGAAACGCCGCAAGAAGGAGTTTGGCCTGTACCAGGTGCTCGGCATGGGGCGCGGGCGCGTCGCCACGATCATGGCGCTCGAGACCGTGATCGTCTCGGTCGTGGCCTTTGTCGCCGGCATTGTGTTGGGTATGGGACTCTCCCAGCTCATGACGTTCTTTACGGCCTCGCTCTTTAAGACACAGATCGCCAATTTCCACTTCTTTTTCTCGGTGCATGCGTTCAATCTGACCCTTGCCTGCATGCTCGTAATGTTTGTGCTCACGCTACTGCTGAACCTTCGCGCCGTGCGTCGTACCAAACTCATCGAGCTTATGGGTGCCGAGCGTCGCAACGAGAGCATCAAGACGCGCAACCCCTGGATCGCGATTGCCATCTTTGCCGTGGGCGTGGTGCTTGTGGGCGTGGCCTATTACCGTCTGCTACGTGATGGGTTCCCGCTAACCGCGACGGACAGCAAACTGCAAGAGGCCATGAACCAGTTTGGTATTACGACCGCTATGGTTACCGTGGGCACCTTTGCCCTGTTCTGGGGGCTCTCGGGCATGCTCATCAAGCTGC
The DNA here is from genome assembly GCA_900540975.1 of uncultured Collinsella sp. Classification (GTDB taxonomy): domain Bacteria; phylum Actinomycetota; class Coriobacteriia; order Coriobacteriales; family Coriobacteriaceae; genus Collinsella. Next base: position 5,590 of record UQHY01000044.1, on the reverse strand, counting down.
TGCAGAGTCTGCGCGGCGTGTATTGGCGCGGCCTCAATATGTTTACCGTGCGTCAGCTTTCGGCCAAGGTCAATACGGTGTGCTTTTCGATGGGCGTCATCGCGATGATTCTGTTCCTCGCCATTACCTCGGTGACTTGCGGTATGTCGATCGCCAACGTGATGAACGAAAACCTGGAGCGCTATAATCCGGCCGACATGTCGCAGACGTATATCTATTACGCGCCCGATACGCTCGACTACTACAAAGAGTATGTCAATCCGTCTGAGGCCGATCGCATGGTGCTGGCCGATAGTACGGTCGATTTGTACTCCGCATGGCACGGCGATCGTGTCGACCCCGATAACGTTGCAGACGGTATTAAAGGCAAGTCGGCGGAAAACAACGACGAGACCGGCAAGAAGGTCAATATCGCCGATGTTGCCGGCGAGCATGTACAGATCGATTCGTATCTGAGCTACCCGCTTGGCGGCTCGGATCCATCGGTGACTCCAAGTGAGATGTGCAAGACCATGGGCGAAAAGCTCCCCAAGGCGTTCGAGGGCAGCAGCGCCGACATGACAGGCCTGTCTGTGACGCCGGCAAGTCAGTACAACAAACTGCGCCAGATGATGGGCAAGGAGCCGGTGCACATCGGTCACGACCAGTATTTGCTCACGTGTGATATGGGCGGCGAGCTGGTCGACCTGTACACCAAGTATATGGCTGGCGGCCATACCCTTACCTTGGGCGGGCATACGCTCAAGCCCGCAACCGATAAGTCGGACGAAGATACGGCGGCCATCGCCAACTCGGCGATGGGCAGTAATGGGGGTACCGTCGTCGTTGCCGACGAGCTGTTGTCCCAACTTAATCTGCAGCCGTATTCCAGTAGCCTGCTCGTTAACTACAAACAGGGGATGGATACGACCGAGGCAGACGAGAGCATTAAATACACTGTGCTCGACAATCTGCTCGTTGACGGCAAGGAGTCGGGGTCGTGGGGAACCTTCATCACACGCTCCGAGATGTACACGCAGACAGCGCAAATGAACGGTCTTATTAGCTACCTAGCCATCTACATCGGCTTTGTATTGGTCGTTGCATGCGCGGCAATTCTGTCGATTCAGCAACTCGAATACGGCTAGCCTCCCCCGAGGGGGCCGCCCGGCAGCCGCAGCTATCGTGTGCTGGCACAGATCGGCTGCGACGACCGCCAGATTCGACATTCGGTGATGGCGCAGCAAGCGGTATTCTTCCTGTTCCCGCTGGCAGTGGGCCTGGCGCACTCCTTTGTGGCACTTAAGGTGATCATCGAGCTGGTGAGCATTTTCGGAAATATGAGCATCGGCGGCACCGTGGGCCTCACCTGTGCAATCTTCCTGGCAGCATACGGTGGCTACTTCCTGGTGACCTACCTCATGAGCACCGGCATGGTGCGAGCTGCCATAGCCACGCGCTACAGCGAGTAACAAGCGGGCAAAATCGTCGCAAAACCAGAGGCGTATGACCGCCGCGAAGGGACCAGGGGCCCTTTCGCGGCGGTTTTTGCCAATCTGGTGCGTCTCAGATACAAGTGAGTAGACTTTTTTGAACCTGCCGAGCACATCGCGACAAATGATCTATAAAACTGCAGGTCAGAGCTGTGGCGTTTTGGGGCGTGCTTGGCCTCCTGCAAAAAGCCTACTCACTTGGTTTTTCTGCTAGAAGACCGCCACGAGGGAAGGCAACTCCCCCGTGGCGGCTGACGTTTGTCCAGATAAAACCTACCAGAATAAACCTGTCCCTTTTTGGCAGGTTAGCGCTTCCAAAAGTGGAGGATAAACGTGGTGCGGTTTTGCTGTTCGGTTTTGACCAGGATGTTGTGGATGTGGGCCTTGACGGTGCCCACGGCAAGGAATAGCTCGTCAGCAATCTCTTGGTTCGACTTGCCCCGCACTACCAGACGCAAAACCTCGGCTTCGCGGTTGGAGAGCTTGTAGGCGTTGCGATAAGAGGGCATTTGCTCTTCGATGTGTCGATCAAGATCGCTGACGTTCTTTTCTTCGGACGCCTCCTGCATGCGAATCGAAAGCACGTGATAGGTGTAGGCGATGAGCAGAATCGCAAAGTAGCACGCAAAGACGTTCTCGCTAAAGTTGCGCTCGGACAGGTATAGCTGCAGCCAAGAGGGCGCCAGGCTCATGGGGACGACCAGGATGCTGTAGAAGTCCTCGGTAACGATGCACCCGACCAGGATGGCGCCGATAATCAGGTGCTTTCGTTGGTTGTTAACGCGTGCCTTCAACTCGACCTTTGTACTTTTATGAGCCGTCCAAAAGATGTACAGCCCCACAAAGATAAGGAACACCTGGCGCGTTGTGTAGTAGAGCCACTGATGCATGGGGCCGTAGGGGACAGCGACGATAGTCAGCGACTCGCACAGCAAAAACGTTACGACGGGGATAACGAACTGCTTTTTAGAATGTTTGTCGAGCAAGTCCCTGGCAATGGCCCAAATAAAAGCCTGTGAAGCGGTCGCCACAAGGGTCCGCATCACGGGCATGATGATTGAGTAATAGTCGCTAGCTGGAAAGCTCTGGTTTTGCAGCGTGTATTCAAAAAAGAAAATCTCGGTCATCTCGAAGGCATAGCAAATAAAAACGCCGCTGCCATAGATAAAGAACTGTCGGCGAGACGAGGCATAGGCGGCAAGCGAGAGCGCCGCTCTCGAAGCTCTCGAGCAGCTCTAAGCCTCAAGGCTTCTAAAAGCGCGTCTGCGGGCGTCGGATGCTCGTCTCCTGTCGCCCGCTCACCGAGGCCCGGCAATTGCCTTAATATCTTAAGGGCCTCGATTTGTCCAAAACTGAGCGAAGGAGCTCATCATGAGCGACGGAAAGAAAAAGCTTTCCTTCTTGACGGTCATCTCGACCATCATCTGCGTCGTCTTCGTTTGCGAGGCCGCCGCACCTGCTGCTGCCATTGGCAACCAGCAGTTCTTCTGGTGGATCTTCCTGATTCTGACCTTCCTGCTCCCTTATGGCATGGTTGTTGCCGAGCTCGGCACTACCTATGACGGTGAGGGTGGCATTTACGACTGGGTACGCGATGGCCTGGGCGACAAGTGGGGTGCCCGCATTTCGTACTACTACTGGGTTAACTACCCGCTGTGGATTGCCTCGCTGGCAACCATGTTCCCCGACATCCTGGGCATGGTCTTTGGCGTCGAGTTCAACCTGATCGCCAAGATGGGCATCGAGCTTGCCTTCGTGTGGATCGTCTACCTCATGGGCCGCTCCAAGGCCGCCGACTCCGAGTGGGTCCTCAACGGCGGCGCCCTGATCAAGGTCGCCGTTGCCGTTATCGTCGGCGCTCTGGGCATCTGGTTTGCCATGGAGAACGGTTTTGCGAACGACATGTCCGCTGCCACCTTCCTGCCCGAGCTCACCAACACCAACGCGCTCGGCTACCTGTCGATCATCATCTTTAACTTCATGGGCTTCGAGGTCATCTGCACCATGACCGACGATATGGCCGATCCCGCTCGCGATATCCCCAAGGCTATCATCGTCGGCGGCCTGTCTATCGCCGTGATCTATCTGTTCGCTGGCTTTGGCATCGGCGCTGCTGTGCCGGCCGATTCCATCGATCCCGACTACGGCATGATCTACGCTGTCCAGACCATGGTGGGCGACTCCATGATCTTCAAGGTCATCTGCATTGCCTTCCTGATCACCCTGTTCGCCAACATGGCTGCCTGGTCCTTCGGCGTCAACTCCGTTGCTCGTTATGCTGCCGAGCACGGCAACATGCCCAAGGTCTTCGCCTCGATGATCTCGGACGACGACATGCCCAACGGCGCCAACCTGGTCAACGCCGTCGTCGCCTCCCTGGTGCTGTGCCTGCAGCTCGTTCCCATCGACGCCATCTCCAACGGCGTCTTCTGGATGCTCTTCGGCACCTCCGTCGTCTTCCTGCTGCTCACCTATATCCCGATGTTCCCGGCATTCCTCAACCTTCGTAAGAACGACCCTAACCGTGCGCGCATCTTTACGTTCCCGTTTAAGGGCGTCATGATGAAGGTCATGCTGGCCATCCCCTGCATCGAGCTGATCCTGGCCATCGTCGCGACGCTGATTCCGTTCTCTGTCGATGAGATTGGCGATAAGGTCCCGATGATCGTTATCTTCATCGTGCTCTTGCTTATTGGCGAGGTCGTCCGCGTCGTCAGTGCTAAGGGTCGCGAGACCGAGTACAAGGGTCTCACCCCTGAACTAGCTGCTCAGCGTCTCGCTGAGGAGGCCGCCGAGGCCGAGGAGAACTAGAACACCCGATTCGGGGTTCCAACCCTCCTCGCCACTTGACCATTCCCCGGGGTGGGTGTGAGCGATAGCTCCGGTAACCACCGCCCGCCCCGACCTCTCTCCCGTACCCTCCGTGCGTCTTGTCTCCGCGCGCCAGGTTACGTCGTCGCTTGCCGGTGCGACTCCGTGAAAACCGGCGCCGGGCGCCCCGACCTTTGCCGGGGGACGGGCGTCCGCCACCTCTTGGTTTTAGGCTGCGGGTAATTCGCCCGCAGCAAGCGATCGTTCGATTTGGAGGAAATCTTATGCGCACGATTACCGAGTCCGAGTCCACCCCCAAGGCCGACGGCTTCTTCATGCCCGCTGAATTCGCCCCGCAGGATCGCGTGTGGATGGGCTGGCCCCACCGCACCGACACCTGGGCCCACGGCGCCAAGCCGGCTCAGAGGCAGTATGCCGCCATCGCCCGCGCCATTGCCGAATTCACCCCGGTTACCATATGCGCCAACCAGGCCGACTACGCCAACTGCAAGGCCGCCTTTGAGGAAGACGAGAACGTCACCGTTATCGAGATGACCACCGACGACGCTTGGTTCCGCGACACCGCTGCCACTTTTGTTATCAACGGCAAGGGCGATAAGCGCGCCAACCACTGGCACTTCAACGCCTACGGCGGCCTCGTTGACGGCCTCTATTTCCCGTGGGACAAGGACGAGCAGATCGCCCTTAAGATGGCTGAGCTTTCCGGCTGCCGCCGCTACCGTCCCGATGACATGATCCTCGAGGGCGGTTCCATCACCGTCGACGGCGAAGGCACCGTGGTCGTGACCGACCAGTGCCTGCTTTCCCCGGGCCGCACCTGCTCTGCGGTTCTGGAGGAGGAAGAGGATCCCGAGTCCATCTGGCCCAAGTTCCACAAGAAGTTTGAGCCCTGGAGCGAGGAACTTCGCGAGTACATGAACGAGCACCTCAAGGACTACCTGGGTGTCGAGAAGGTCATCTGGGTCAAGGAGGGCATCGACCCCGAGGAGACCAACGGCCACATCGACGACGTCGCCACGTTCATCGCCCCGGGCGTCATGGCCTGCATCTGGACCGACGATCCCGAGTATCCGTTCTACGAGCAATGCCACGCTGTCTACGAGACCCTCTCCAACGCCGTTGACGCCAAGGGCCGCAAGATGAAGGTCTACAAGCTCTGCATGCCCGTGAACCCGCTGTTCATGGACCAGGCTTCCTGCGATACCATCGACGCCGACGAGAACGCCGAGCCGCGCGTCGCCGACGAGCCGCTGATCGCCTCCTACATGAACTACCTGGTCACCAAC
>UQHY01000043.1:0-19219 GCA_900540975.1 uncultured Collinsella sp. | reverse complement strand
CGTTGAGTGACACGAGCACCCACCGACTCCGGCAAAGCCGCCGTTTGTGCCGCCGATGGTAGCGCCGCTGGCGGTTTTGACCTTCAGGCCACGCACTTCTAGAACGTTGTTTGTGTCCACGACGCCCACGGCGCCGCCGTATTTGCCATTTGCACTGGCGTAGCCCGAGGTTGAGCATGTCACTGTTGCATCACTGATGACCACGGCGGACACGTTAGCACTCCCGCCGCCTTCGCCAAGGTAGCCTACTAGGCCGCCTGCGTAGGTGAGTTTGCCGTTGGAGCCCACGCCGAACGACACCGCAGTATCACCCTGCACCGTAAAGGCATGCAGCGCGTCGCCGTTCTTCTTCCCCCACAGCTTACCCACCAAGCCGCCGTAGTTGCCGTGCTTGTTGTCATCCTTGCCATTTTGCAGCGTGCTTGTATACGAACCGCCATTGACGGCCACGTCGCCGTTCGAGATGTCGAGCACGCCGAACAGTCCGCCGGCAGAAGGGGCAGCACTCGTGTCGGACACGCCGAGCTCCACGCCCCTGCCAAATTCGAAAATGCCGCTGTTGATGGTGAATGCGTCGGCAAACGAGGCGTCGCCGATAAGGCCGCCTGCATACGTCCCGGCAGATGACGATCCAACCGCATGCGCGGGCTTGATGGCAATGGCCTTGCCCGAGGCGTCTTTTCCGCTGTTATCCTTGCCCACGGTGAGCGTGAGCTTAGTCGCCTTACCGATAAGACCGCCCGCCGCGTTTTTACCTGCGACGCTCAGCGCCGAGGCATCGATGCCAGTTGGTAGGGCGACGGTGGCACCCTCCCGCGCCTCGCCGATAAGGCCCCCCGCGTTAGCGCCAGAGGCTGTCGCGTTGATAGTGGGGGTGCCGTTGAGTTTATCCGGCAGGGTAAGGCCCGCAAGTGTAAGCGATGCTCTTTCGGCAAGGGTGTTCACAAGCAAGCCCATGTTGCCTGCGCTCGATTGCATATCGACTGCCAGGGGGCTGTTCGCGCTTGTTGTATAGGTGGCGTTAAGCGTGAGCGCGCCCGTGACCTCGCCCACAAGCGGCGAGGTTAGCTTGCAGATGTCCTTTTCGGCATCGCTTTTAGGCGTGCCCACGGTAACGGTGGCAGCAAGCGTCTTGTCCGCGCCCGTGACCTTTGCGGCCACGATGGGCTGGGCATCGGTACCCTTCCAGGTGAGCTTTACGGTGCTGTTGGCGTCGCTGAGCTCGATGTTGTTGAAGAGCGTCTTGTTGACGGTCAGGGTCCTGTCGCCGAGGTTGAGCGCGCCTTTGAAAGGGTAGGCATCGCTGCCGAAGCCTTGGAACGTGAGGCTACCCAGGCCGTCCACGATCTCCGCGCCGCACACGTCGAAGTCGATGCCGGTCGAGCCACCTTTGGAGATGTTCGCGTTCTGGTAGATGGCGGGATCGGTGTTGGAGATGGCGATAAGGTCGGCGTTGGACTCAAAGGTAATGGCCGTGACGGCGCCCAAGTCGTCAGTGATGACATTGCCGTCACCCAACGCGTGCCTGAGCTCCTCGACAGTAGCGATGGTGGAGGCGGTGTTTGCCTGATCAGCAGCATCCGCGTCCGCGTCATCCGCTTGTTCTTCGTCAGCAGCACCCTCATCGGCAGCCGCATTGTCTTGGGACGCGTCGCCCTCCGCTGGAGCATCGCCGCTGGTGGTTCCATCGGTCGTGGAGTCCTGCGACTCGCCAGCGTTGGTAGAACCGTCGCCGCCCTCGGCGGCTCCCGCATCGGCGCCCGGAGTCGTTGCGGCGTCATCAGATGCAGCCTGGTCAGCATCTTGCAGCGCGGTGGCCACGGCATCCTGCACGGAGCGCGCCTTGTTATTCGCGGCACGCGCGGCGGAGACGGATGCCTCCATAACGGCGTCGAGCTCTTGCGCGAACACCTCCGTGGAGGGCGCGAGCGCCTGGAAAATCATGATCGCAGTCAGGCATGCGGTTGTTATGCGCTTTGCCGTTCTCATCTGGTCCTACCTCGTTCTATCTCATGCCCCCGTGCGGGGTCTCAAAATCCATGCTTGTGACTCGTTCTTCGCAGCCGAACACGTAACGCCAATGGCTTCCCAGCTGGTCGGCTTCGAATCACCCTTCCGGTAAAAGGTGATGATTTCCGAGCCAGGAGATGCGTCGTATGTGATCGAGTTGCCGCTGACGGCTGCTTGCCCATTACCGTTCTTGTGATTCGCCTCAAAGAACGGATCGAGCTCGACCCCGTCTCCCCACATGAGCTTCACCTTGGTCGTAGCACCCGTAACCGTCACGCGATAGTTGTAGGCATCAAAAGCATTGATGCCCAAGTTCTTATCGGTATCCGAGTTCTTGTCGACCCACTCGCCCGAAACGCCCGAAGCCGTCACCTCTGCACGCTCGGAAGGCGCAATCTTGGCAGCGAGCCATTTTAGGTTGGTGCCAGGGCTATTGGAGCCGACCCGGGCCTTAACGGTGAAGGATGCTTTGTTGAGGTCCGCCTTGGAAAACGTAACCTTATAGGTATACATGGTTGCCCTGTTGGCAGGGAAGGAAAGGTCGACCGTGCCGCCCGCCGTCAGCGTGGGCGAACCGCTTATGCTCCAAGCTTTCGTCGTTCCCGTCGCCTTCACGCTCAGCGTCGCGTTAACGTCCTTGTCGTTGACCTTGTTCTTGTCGCCCAGCAGATGGTTGTAAATGCGAAAAGTAAAAGAGCAGTTTTCCCCACTCGTGTCGGCGATGACGCTTCGGACGGCAATACCCTCCTCATTCAGCGTCTCATTCGTGTAGCCCGTAAGCATGTCCGAGGCAAACAGCGCCTGTGACGTGCCCGAGACAGCGACCGACTTAAGAAAGTCGCCCGCCAAAAAGGCCGTGTAGGTAAGGTAGGTGCCCGTCGCAATCGCAACGGCGCACAACAGCACCGCAACTGCCCATAGGCGTTTACGTACTTTGGAAGCAGGGGGCGTCGACTCTGCGCAGCAAGGCTCTGCCTTAGAATCATCAACCTGTGCAAAGTGCTTGCCAGCAGGCCTTGCGATTTCATTTTGCTCTTTCTTGTCTTTTCGCATCTGGCACCCCTCCCTTCTTGTTATTAGTTGCCACTCGTGCCGCGAGCAATTAGATAAACCATGTCGGTCTCTTTGACGTTGGAGGCCGTCTTTCCGTTTACGGTCACAACGCCCGGATTCCATGTGCACTCGATGATGAAGTTCGTGGCGGCGTTGGCCGTTTGGTTCTTATCGCTGTAACCGTCGAGCTGACTCTTTGTGAACTCGTGATACCGGTAGAGCGGGCGCGCGTTTTTCTGAACGCTCTTATAAGTGCCGTACGTTGGATCATTGTCGACAAGCTCTTGAGCCAACGTATTTGCCTTGTCCGCGGAGTTGATAAAGTCGAACTCAATCGAATCCCCCTTGCTCCACGAATACGGCTGATTGAGCCCGTCGAGGCCGACCACAGTGCCGCTCGTATTACTCGGATCGTTGACCGTTACTCGGTAGACGTTGATTGTCAGCCCCGTGATATTCGTTGTGTTGGCAATCTGCAGCTCAAACGCTTGACCGCCGGCAGCGGGATCGCCATTGTCGCTCTGCACACAAAACGCGCGACGAACGGTCACGGTGCCGTCTATGTTTTTAACATCGCCCCGTGACTCGTCATACGAAATCTCGATGGGCTCGATGCTCGTCTGGTTGGGACCCATGATCTTAAGCTGCGCGGGCGTTTGGATCTTGCCCACCGTAGACAGACTTTTGCTGCCCACAAACCACGAGAGCGACAAGCCGATGATAAGAGCGATTGCCGCCAGCAATATCAGGACCGCAAGGGCCTGTGCGCGGTGGTTTTCTATCCAATTGCGGGCATCGCCGAGGCGCGTTTGCATGGTGCTCATGAGCTCACGCCCTCCTGAGCGCTAATTCTAAGTTGGATGTATTTGACCTTATTGCCGATCTGCTCGTCGGCATTGTTGTACAGCGCCGAGCAGATGGCGGTATCGCCGAAGGATATGTCAGCCGAAACCGCAGGAGCGTTGGCGGCACTCGTGCCGTTTGCCGCGCCATAGAAGTAGTTCGCTTTATGCGCGTTCATATCTGCCTGCAGAGCGCCGTAGTCAGACTTTGCGTCGCCCGCCGCCGCAAACAGGTTCTTGTAGTAATTCGTGTTGCCGGTAAGGACGAAGTTTTGGAAGTACTCCGGCCACACCCAGTACAGGCTGATGGTGACGGGTTTGTTCGTTGGCTTGTTCACATCGCCGTTTTCGCAAAATTCGCACTTGCGAATCTCGATCTTGCTATCAACCACGCGGCCCGAGTAATACCCGTTCTGGTCGCAGCTCGTAAAGAACAGCAAGTGGCCTTTGATCAAGCCAAGGAGCGCCTCCGCCTCGGGCGCCAGCGTTCCCCCGTCCCCAACAACGCCAACAGTGTTCGTGACCTTAAGCAAGCGCGACAGACTGATCGTGACCCCGTCCAGGTCACTCACCAGCGGCTTCACCGTAAATGTAATCTTGCCGCGAGCACCCGGGTACAGAGAGCCCGCGGTCTCGTTGTTGAGGTTGGAGCCGAGCGTTACCGTCATGGCGTCGGTCGTATCCAGGCCATCGATGGCATACTTTTCCTCGGGCGTGCGCTCGGAGCGCTCGTAATAGCCCACGTGCGCGCCGGACTCACCCTCGCCCGCGGCGGTCAGCGTGTACCGATCCGCCTTCGCCCCGATCGTGCCCCCCCGTGGCGCTCACTCGGTTATTCGCAGCAAACCAGGCCAGGCATGCAAAGATGGCAACGATGGCAGCCAGCACAAACAGACCGCTCACCAGGAAATCCTTCCAGAAATCCTTGAGAGTCCGCACGTGCTCGTCGGCAGCTTGGCGGTACTCGGCCGCTGTCTTGTGCTGCTGGAGCTCGTTATGTCGGTCCATGCCACTCATCGCTTGCGTTTGCCCTGCTTGCGGGCTTGCCATCCTTTTCCGCTCGGTCGCGTTTATCCGTTGTTCGCAGGTAGAGAATTCAGACAGAATACAACACCATACGATAAGGTAAAAGAATAGCATTGACCTGCGGTTTGCTCCACAACGCAAGTCTTAATGATGTCTTAAAAGTCAAACCCTTGGTGCAAGGGGGGGTCAGGCACTCTTATTGGCAAAAAGACGGGGAGCACCGATACGGCACTCCCCGTCCACTCAATACGCGATGGCTTTCTCGGCTACAGCTCGTTGGCCGCGTTATATGCCGTGCGAATGGCGCTCGCAATATCGGCGGTGCGCTCGCCCGAGCAGTCGCCCACGCAGGTCACGGGCACCCTCACGCCATCAAGGTCAAACGCGTTGGCCTTGGAGCCCACGGCCATCACCACGTAATCGCAGACGATCTTCACCGGCTCCTCGGCGCCGTCCTCGGTGGTGCGAATGGCCTCCACGCCCTCATCAGTAATGGCGGTCAGGCGGGTCTTCACGTGCTGCTCCACGTTATGCTCGGCAAAGTCGCTCATAATCAGCGGCAGAATGGTCTCGGACTCGCCCGCGGCAATCTTGTCGAGCATCTCCACGATCGCCACCTCGCAGCCGTGCTGCAGCAGGTACTCGGCAGTCTCGGTGCCCACCAGGCCGCCGCCAATGACGGCGACGCGGCCCGTAAGCTCCACCTTGCCGGCCAGCACGTCCCAGCTCGAGACGACCTTGTCCGAATCGGCACCCGGAACGGGAATGACCACGTCGTGCGCGCCCACGGCCACAATCGCGGCGTCGGCGGCGTTGAGGTCCTCGGCGGTAGCGGCATGGTTGAGCTCAACCTTCACGCCCAGGCCGGGCAGAATCTTCTCGTAATACTCGACCGAGCGCATGATCTCGTCCTTGCGCGGAGGCGCGGCCGCCAGCACAATCTGGCCGCCCAGATGATCGCTCGCCTCGTAGACGGTCACGTCGTAGCCGCGCTTGGCCGCCACGCGCGCGGCCTCCAGGCCGGCAATACCGCCGCCCACCACGGCGATCTTCTTGTCGCCCTCGCCCGGCTTGATGGCGATGGTCGCCTCGTCGCCGTTCTCGGCATTAAGCACGCACGAGATGTACTTGCGGTTTTGAATCGCGTCGACACAGCCCTTATTGCAGTTGAGGCACTCGCGAATGGGCTCGCCCGTGGCGGCCTTCAGCGCAATGTCGGGGTCACACATGAGCGAGCGGCCATAGGCGACGATGTCGGCCGCGCCGTCTTCCAGAATCTTCTCGCCGGCCTCGACCGAGACCACGCGGCCGACGGTTGCCACCGGCACGGAGACCAGGGCCTTGACGCGCTCGGCCACGGGTAGCGTCCAGTTGTAGGGCATGGCGCCCATGGGCGGAATGGTGTCGCCCATGTTGCCGGTGTGATTTGCCTGTGCAACCTGGATCATGTCGATGCCCGCACCCTCGAGCAGCTTGGCAAATTCGCAGGCCTCGTCGGGCTGCAGGCCGCCCTTGCCGCGCGGCGTGCCGTCGGGGTTCTCCATGATCACAGGGAGCTTGTACTCCACCATCAGCTGCGGCGCGGCCTCCTTAATGGCAGCGACGACCTCCAGCGCATAGCGGACGCGGTTCTCGAACGAGCCGCCGTACTCGTCGGTGCGCTGGTTGAGGATGGCCGAGCACAGCGAACCCACCAGGCGGTCGCCGTGGACCTCGATGGCGTCGATGCCGGCCTGCTGCGCGCGAGCGGCCGAGGCGGCGATGGCCTCCTTGATCTGGGTGAGCTGCTCTACGCTCGCCTCGTTCACAAAGTGCTGCATGTCGTGGTGCAGCTTGGCATATGCCTGCTTGCGGATCTCGTTGGACTCGGCCATTTTGGCGGCAAAGGTCTCCTCGTCGCCGGCGGCCTTGGCCTCCTGCGCGGCCTTGGCAGCAGCCATGGAGCCCGTGACCATGCGGCCGACGCCGGGCACGTCGTACTCGGGGTGGAACAGCTGCAGCGCAACCTTGGCGCCGTGCTTGTGGACGGCGTCGGCCAGCGCCTTAAACGTGGGGATCTGGGCGTCGGTTGCCAGCTTGGGCGTGGGGCTTGCGGTCATGACGGGAGCGACGTCGCCGATGACGATGTAGCTCACGCCGCCACGGGCCAAGCGCTCGTAAAAAGCCAGGCTGCGCTCGCCAATGGAGCCGTCGCGCTCCTCGTAGCCGGTGGTCAGCGGCGGGAACATAATGCGGTTCTTGAGCTCAAGGGGGCCAACCGTAATGGGCTGAAGCAGTTTGGATGCAGGTGCGGTCATGAATATTCCTCTCTTGTAGGCGCGGCGGCGATGATGCCGCGTAGTTGTCTAAAGGATATGGCATGGGGGTACAGCGGCACAACGAAAATCGGCGAATATCAGGTGACGCCAGGTGGATGGGACGGGACGGCCCGTCGATTTGTCTCAATCTGTAACAGTTACTCAGCAAAACCGGGTCTTACTGTTACAGATCGAGACAAACGGAAGCGTTTCGTCGGAAAATCTCGATCTGTAACACCTGCGGACCAAAAACGACCCTAGATGTTACAAATCGAGACGAACAAACTCGGTCCGACCAAACATCTCAATCTGTAACAACTAGGCCCACTTTTGGCCCCTACCTGTTACAGATCGAGACAACGGGAACCGTCCCAACAAAATGTCTCGATCTGTAACATCCATCGGCCAAAAACGACCCCAGGTGTTACAGATCAAGACAAACCAAACCCGCCTGCTAGAAAATCTCAATCTGTAACAACAACTCGGCAAAGTCCGTCCCTCGTGTTACAGATTGAGACAAACAAGGATCGTCCTGCCGAAACATCTCGATCTGTAACATCTAGCCGCCCAAATCGGGTCCAGATGTTACAAATTGAGATGAACGGATGCGGCATAAACAGAACCTGCGATTGCAACCAATTAGCCCACTATACACATACCGGCTGCATCCGAAGTAGTCCCCTTACCCATGTCTCTCGACTACAAAAAAGGCAGCACGCATGTTGACATCCATTCCCATGATGCAACGGACCACGAATCGAGCCCCAGCGAATCAGAAGTCACCGGCTCTATGGACTTTCCCTCGACGAAGAGCATGCTGCCATCCCCAATGGGTGTTAGGTCGCGGGTGAGACCGAACGTGTCACAAAACACCAGCTTCGCCGCCGTGTGACAGCCATCTTCTGAGGGAATTTGCCATAGATCAATTGATTCGACCGGACTGTGTCCGACTATCTGATGGATACCGGGAAGCGGATCCTGGTACAGCTCTGATTGATCCGCCCAAAGCGGGCCGGGAATCTCGAATCCGCCCCTTCCGGGTCCCGCAGACTCAAGAGCAGCGAAATCGTCTTCACCGGCTCGCCCCCACATCGCATTGAGGGCCTGACACACGTCGCACGCATCATATGTATCATTGAGTTCCAGATGCCGATCTGCCCACGCACGCGCAACGCCCGCGTGCGTTACTAGACAATTACCTGCTATTGTTGCCATCTGCACACCCAGTGTGGCGAGGGCATTCGCGACCTCATCGTACAAATCGACATGCGTACCGGGCCCTGGCGCACGACGGAGATACTGCACATCGTGGTTTCCGAGCACGAGGTCAATCTCCATTCCCTGTCTACGCCTCCGTCTGACCCAAGCGACGAGCATGTCGAGGGCATCCAGCGTTGTGAGTCGGTTGCTGTGCCACTCGTCGGTATAGTCGCCACAAAAGACCACGCGCTCAATGTCCATTTGAGAAACTGCCGCGTCAACGCGTCCCAGTATGAGCTCCTCTTTAAGATGCATATCTCCAACAACAAGTGTCTTTTGGTTGGATGTTGCCATAGACCACGCACTCCCGTCCGCTCGCAGCTGTTAGTAGTTGATGCCCTTCCATCCGCCTATAGTTAGATAAGTGCCCTCCGCAAATACCTCATCGCGAGGCATACCAATTTCTTGCTGAAACTCCTCCTCACTCGAGCGGTAGTAGAGATTGAAGAGATGAAGTGCCACCGCTGGATCTTCAAGACGTCGGAATTGATGAACCAACTCTTCGCCTGGATAGAGGGTCATGCGACCAGCCATTACCGGCTTGCCGTAGGCAAGCCACATTGAATTTAAGCGGATATTTCTGTCAAAAATAGATCCGGCGATCTCGAGCTCATCAATAGCCTGCTGACGTGTATAGAGCTTTCCAGGGCTAGTTTTACTCACGACGGTCTCTATGTTCTCCTTGGTTGGAAGCCATTTTGTATGCATGCCCATGTCCTTTCGCAACGTTTAAGTCAATTATACTCGATGGTAATCCAGTTTTAGACGAGATTATTTTAAGCTATCTATTGATATATTATCAATAGATTCTTACACTGAAGTAGATTCGATAGTAGACGATATTTTTAAGGAGTGTCTAATGACGTATAAAGACGGAAAGCGCGGTAAGGAGATGCTGCTCGTTCCCATCGGGGGCCGTCCGCAACCGGTTGTGGTGAACAACATCAACAAAACCCTGCGGTGCGAAATGTTTGCATGCGCTTTCGATGAGACGTGGGACGATGACGTCGAGGTCCTCCTGTATGTGAACGATGCGGGAAAATTTGATGGCTCTGCGCCCAATCGAGCCATTTGGGCTAGTGGCAACCTCATCGATATCGTGTTCGGGGACTTTCTCATTGTCGCCATCGACAGAAAAACCGCCAGCACGATCGATATGCCGGCAGAGGTTCAACGCTTCTACCAGCAAAAGTACAGCGGATACGATGTCAACTGGGAGCAGCGGCCCCAATAAACAGCCCGACAAGGGAATGCGGACAGTCCAAAGCACCGTCCGCATTCCTTACCATTCCCGAAATAGAGAGGAAAGTCCATGTGCGACTACGATGCAATTCGGAAAATGCTGAGCTATTGGTGCGAACCGGACCCGCACCTAGAAGCGGGCGGCTACGATGATTGGAGGAAGAGAAACGATTTGGACTGTATTATCGCGTCCCGAGATCACCGTGTCCCCAATGACTTGGTCCTGAACGCCGATCTCATCTTTTCCCTATGGGTCCCGCTTCGAGTCACCCTCAACAGTGCCCCCAACGAGCGATGGGTGTGGTGGCGTGAATTCGAGTATGGAGTCAAATGTCCTAAGGAGAATCCCAAATACGAGCGTGGCTTGAATGGCGACGCAGTTGCTGCAGGACGGCAGTACGCGACTGATGTGTATGGCGATAAACAACCCAAAGACTTCATGATAAAGCGTCACGCACCCTTCTTAAAGGAGCTCGGCGAGCATATCGATGAGTTTCTACCACGCGACAACGAAGCCACAGCAGCCCTCGAGAGGCTTTTTGAACTCGGCCAGACCAGAGCGAACGTTATGATCCTGCTCGACCGAGCGTGGAACAGCAAGCGCGGGAAAATGTATGACTACATGCCTAGTTTCTTGGACTGGCTATTCGGTAAATATGATCTTGCAAATCATCGTGCCGCCGATACAAATATCGATATCGCCAAATGGATTGAGAGGGAGAAGCTCCAGCCATTCTTCGAGAATGAGCATATATCCCGAGATTGCATCCGCGATCTCGCGGGTATCGGAAGTCTGAGATGCCCCCGTATGGATGAGCTCAAAGACAGCATACCAGCGTACCTGAGCACATGTTCCACAATCCTGGAAAGGCGAGGCAAGCTTCTCGAAGAGGCATCAGTCTAATTTCTAATTGTCTCAAT
The DNA here is from genome assembly GCA_900540975.1 of uncultured Collinsella sp. Classification (GTDB taxonomy): domain Bacteria; phylum Actinomycetota; class Coriobacteriia; order Coriobacteriales; family Coriobacteriaceae; genus Collinsella. Next base: position 8,568 of record UQHY01000043.1, on the reverse strand, counting down.
CTGTAACATCTAGACCCACTTTTGGCCCCTACCTGTTACAGATCGAGACAACGGGAACCGTCCCAACAAAATGTCTCGATCTGTAACATCCATCGGCCAAAAACGACCCCAGGTGTTACAGATCAAGACAAACCAAACCCGCCTGCTAGAAAATCTCAATCTGTAACAACAACTCGGCAAAGTCCGTCCCTCGTGTTACAGATTGAGACAAACAAGGATCGTCCTGCCGAAACATCTCGATCTGTAACATCTAGCCGCCCAAATCGGGTCCAGATGTTACAGATCGAGATGTTGTTTGGGAAGTTGAGAACTGGGTCGAAAACATTGACCCGCAATAACAAAAAAGCTCGCCGGCTAGGCCGACGAGCTGCAAGTTCTTGGTCGCGGGGGCAGGATTTGAACCTACGACCTCCGGGTTATGAGCCCGGCGAGCTACCAGACTGCTCCACCCCGCAATGTCTGGGCGCCTCATGTGCGCAAGAAAGAATATTACGCGGGAGTTCGGTAAACGGCAAGGAAAATCTCGTAGAGCATAATTCCTTCATATCTTGAACACCCCTGGCGCGAAGAGCCTAGAGCCAGCGACATTCCTAGGCCATCTCGTCAAACGACACCTCGTCGTCGGACAAAACGGCCGCGTTGCAGCCTTCGGGCCCATCGGCTACGCAGTCCTCAAACACGCGATACCTCTCGGCGCGCTCGCGGGCAGCAGCAGCTGCCAGCTCAAACGCGCGGTCGAGCGACATACCGCACATGAGCTGATACTCAAGCTCTACAGTGAAGTCGCCGCCCACGTCATTCGCCACGTCGCTGGCGCGCATGCGCAGCTCGTCGTTCCACGGCAGCAAGACCTTTCGATCGTCATCCTCGTCCGCAAAGGACGCGCCCGCCGCAGCAAGACGCTCAGCCGTCACGTCTTTCGCCGTGGCGCAAATAAAATCTGTCACCGAAGGCTTCTCGCTGTTGATCATCGCCACCACCGTCTTATCGCCGTCCACGCGGGTCGCGGGAAACTCGTTCAGATATTTAGCTGCAGCGACATTCATCAACGGCAAATCGTCCACATCGATATTCCGACTCGTGAGCAGGCCAATGAGCTCGCGGTCATACGCCTTCGGCGCACCGTAAGAGCCGGGCGCCCACTCGGCAAACTGCCCAAGCATGCCACCTGTGGCTACAAGCACGCTTTCGGCGCTCGTGCGATAGCCAAACTCCCAGTGATAGGAATCGTGCAGCGGGAACGGCCGGCTCGACAGCGGCCCGCAATGCACATGCGTCAGGGCAAACGGATCACCCAAGAAGTCCACGGCAACCGCACCGGAATCACCGGCATTGCCATACCAAACGCGCACGCCATCCCAAACTACCAGGCATAGCGTGCAGGCAAACGAAGTGATATCGGCAGCGGGCTGATCGACGGCCACGTCTGCGACCGCACGAAGCGCACGCTCAAACACGCCCTTAAGGGCAGAGGCATCACCCGGCACGAGCTCGCCCCGACGATACGCCTCGGCCGCGGCATCGACGGCAGCTTCGCTGGCAAGGCGGGCACCTTCGCCGCTCAAAATCATGGATGGCATACCGCCCGCGACGGCGGCAACGATCGCCTGGCGAGGCGCCGCGTCGATCACCGAGCCTCCGCCGTCCGGACCACCATCCCCCGCCGCGCCGAACGCGCGAGGCGGCTCGACCACCTGCACGCAGCAGTGCTCCCGATTTCCGCACCCCTGCAACTCATGCCTGGCACCTGCTACGCTCGCCTCGTAGTGAATCAACATCTCTGCTCCTTATCGTCCACACCAGCTGGGCGCGGCGGGCTCTGGTCCGTCCGGCACCGCGTCCAGGGCTGCTTCCGCGGACTTGGACCGCCCGCTTTGTCGCCGACAGTTTGGCAGTAAAACGGGCGCTTCGGTCGCACTCGGTTCAGCTGAACACGGGGCCGAAACGCCCACGCAGACGAATCGCGGCGCAGCAGCGCCGACGGCACGTATACAATGGTGCGCGTCCTTTTACGCCGACACCGGGAGTAGACATGCTGCTCGCTATCGATATGGGAAACACGCAGACGGCCATGGGCCTGTTTGACGGAGACGAGCTGGTGCAGTCATGGCGCATGCCCACCGACCGCTCCTACACCGCCGACGAGATCCACGTGCGCCTGATGGGTTTCTTTAAGATGTACGGCCTTTCGCTCGATGCGGTCGACGCGATCGCCTTTGCGGGCGTGGTACCGCAGCTCTCGCGCGAGTGGCACGCCGTGGCCGACCGCATTGCCGCGGACGCCATCGTCATCGGGCCGCAGACGGCCGCCGTAACCAAGCTGCGCGCGGCGCGCCCCCAGGCCGTAGGCGCCGACCGTGTCGCCAACGCCGTTGCGGCAGAAACCTTCTACGGCGCACCGGCAATCGTGGTGGACTTTGGCACCGCGACCAATATCGACGTCATCGATGAGGACGGCTATTACATTGGCGGAGCGATCGCGCCGGGCATCCGCATCTCCATGGACGCGCTTGCCGCCCGTGCCGCCAAACTCGCCAGCGTGCCGCTCGAGGCGCCCGAGCACGCCATCGGCCGCGACACCGAGGAGTGCATCAAGGTCGGCGCCGTGGTGGGCGCCGCCGCCATGGCCGAGGGCTTGGTCGCGCGCATGAAGCGCGAGCTGGGTCGTGAGGACGCCACTGTTATCGCCACAGGCGGTCTCGCCGGCATCGTCGCCGATTCGACCGATGCCTTCGACGTGGTCGACGGACAGCTCACCATCAAGGGTATCTGCGAAATCTACCGCCGCATGCAGGAGCTGGGGTAGAGCAGGGACCGGAGCCAAGCGTGAGCACTGCCTTATTCCCTCAGTTTCTCTGACGCACGGACTAGGTGACTCTAGTTCTCCAACCCCTCCGTGAGCCAGATCAAGGGACTACGCTTCATCAAAACAGAAAGACCGACACAAATGCGACAGCGTCGCTTTCGTGTCACGACGCCGCCCCTCGGCAAACGCGCGTAGTGTTGCACTAGGTCCGAATGCCAGACGCACAAGCCCGGCCTCCGTCCGCATCCCGCCTTTCGAGGGCATCCGCAAGCACTTGATAGTAGATAACCGGATCCTGCGCCGCAGCGAGGCCCGACACCTGCCCGTCGCCGGTCTCCACCACAATCCAGGTTCCATCCGCTCGCTCCGCAAAGTCCACGGTGTAGTAGGGGCTCCCAAGATTTGAGCACGCCAGTACAAGCTCCTCGGGCGGCTTCGCAACATTGGTCGGCTGATTTGAATTCCTGCATACGTTGAGGAGATTCCCGTCGAGATAGAAAGCTCTCCATTCATTCGTTGCACCACCGTAGCGAGCCAGATCAACGTACTCTTTGCAGACAATACCGACCGTGAAAAGGTCCCCGCGGAGCTTGACGAACTCTTTAACAATCCCGTCCATGCGCTCCTGGCTCACGGGAGTGTGAAAGCTAACGGGAAACCTCGTCCCTTTGACCGACTTTACATAGTCCTTGACCATAAACTCCGTGAACATGCGGTTGATTACCCCCGCATCAGTCCGATGGCCTAGAAAAGCAACGAGCCGCGGAGCATGAACCTTCAAGGCATCGTTCCGCATGTAAGCAAGCGGGAACATGTGGAACTCCTCGTATGCGTCCGGCGACGTCAGAGGACAGAGCCCCTTCTCCCTCAAAGCGGTAAAGAAAGCCCTGTATCGGTCTGGCTTCATCATCCAACCTCGATACACCAACGGCAATGCTTCATCAAGAAAAGGGCGATCGAGCGCAAGCTCTCCACGCTCCTCGAACAGTTCCAGATCGAAAAGCCCCACGTCAAGACGCCCCTCAGCACGCGCAGACTCATATTCGATGCGCATCGACCCATCTGGAACTATCTTTTCAAAATAGTCAGCTGGAAAGAGTACGTTGGCAACCCTTGGCATAGCAGCCCCCTTCGCAAACCTCAACCTCACCTTTCTTGCACATCCACCGACGGCAGCGCGACGCTTGCCACAAAGAGCAGTACGCCGGTGCGAGACACGAGCGCTGCATAGAAAGGTCTGTCAAGCGTTATCTTGCGCGGCTCTGGCGGATTCTCCGGCGGAAGGCCCGCGACAGAGACCATCGCCGTGTACGCGCCGGCCTCTACGCCGTTCTCATCGACGGCGAACTTCGCACCATGGACAATCTGCGTTGGAGTCCCCTCTACCCCCACCATAGGTGTAAGCTCCATCGCAGTTGCCGTAGAGACGCCGGCGGCCTTTAGCAGCGAGCAGACGTCCGAGAGCGTCGACTCGCATTCAAAGCGAGGAATCCCCAGGTCGACGGGCTCCCATTCTCCCTCGCCTTGGGACAGACGCTCGAATAGCCCAAGCGCGTCATCAACATGATCATCCTCGCCGCTCGGCAGAACAAAACACATGCCGGCATCGGAGCTGAGCGGCAACAAGAAAGCAACCCTGCCGTTCTCGACGATCACCGCACAATCGCGCGTGCCACGCATAAACGCCGCTTGAACATCGCCGTTCTTTGCATGGAAGGTCTCAACTTTGGTCGATTCGCCGTCAAACGGATCCGCCCATGCATCCCTCATGTAAAGCGCGCTCACAAGACAGACAAGAGTCACTGGTGATAACTCGATGTCTGGCGACAGCAGGCCGTGAGTTTGTTCGACTATCCAATCGGTCACCCGTTGGCTAACGCGCGGATCGGCCAAGTCATCGATTGACACATGCACGCTGCATTTGTCGCACTCGTGCAGAAACGCCTCCGATGGGCTCGCGGACCTGGAAAGCCAAGCTGCCGTTGCCGAGCTCGCATCATAACCGTCATAACCCCAGTTCCGCTCCCGCTCGATGCCAAAGGGATCGCGCTCGCCAAACATGTCGCCATCGCCCAGGAGCATGTCGAGTTCCCGACGCGTGGCGCCCGAGGCACCCTTTCGCACAATCGCCAGCAAGCTCGCGATACACGCAGGAGACCATACCCCGTTCTTATCTTGAGCGAGTACTTTCTCGGATAGGGATTTTGCAACTCTCCATGCCTGCAGGCTTGCCGGATTCGCTTCGTTAGTCATAGTCCGCTCCCATCGTTAGAACACGAACTATTATTTCTCACGGCGCGGACACAAATCTGCACTGGAAAGGCAGCCCAACGGTTTTCTAAGAGGCTCAAAGCTTTCCTATTCCTCAAAAACGGAAGATTTTCAGTTTTGAGGAATAGGCCAGAAGCACGCTACGCCTCGCCCGCTAACCATCTTGCCAGGTCCACGATCTGCACCCCATTGCGGTCCGTGGCCTCGTGATGCGTGCGGGCGAGAATCATCTTGGGATACGCATCGCCAATGCTCAGCAGTGGCGAAACCTCGCGTTCAAATGTCTTATCCGAGCTGATGTCGTCACTCACCTGAATGTAGAGCTTCTCGCTTCGCTTGATTGCTACAAAGTCTATTTCCTTTTTATAGAGCACGCCGACGTATACCTCGTATCCGCGGCGCAGTAGCTCGATGGCCACCATGTTCTCGTACACGCGACCCCAGTCCATATCGCGTGTACCGAGCAGTGCGTATTTGAACGCGTGGTCTGCCAGATAATACTTCTCGCCGCTCTTAAGGTATTTCTTGCCGCGAATGTCATATCGACGAACTTTATAGAAGGCAAACGCATCGCACAGGTACCCCATGTACGTGCCGACCGTCTTGTTCGTGATCTTTAGCCCATCCGCGTTCAAAACATCCGTAATGTTGCGTGCCGACGTTATGTTGGATACGTTGTCCATCATGTAATCGGCAATGCGCAGCAGCGCCGATTCATTTCTCACGTTATGCCGCTGCACGATATCCCTCACGATGAGCGTTTTGAAGACATTGGAGAGATATTGATAGCGCTGCTCTTGCAGTGGATAAGGGTAAGAGCCGGACATACCGCCGATTCTCGCGTACTCATCGAAGTCACGATCGACCTCGCCCTCGTCGCCATAGAAGCGATACTCCTCAAACGAGAATGGGAAAACCTCGATCTCGAACGTGCGCCCCGTAAAGAGCGTCGACAGATCGCTCGACAGCAAAAAGGCGTTCGATCCGGTAATGAAAATGTCGTACTGCTCGGATGCATGGATGCTGTTGATCGCGCGTTCAAAGCCGTCGCACATCTGAACCTCGTCGATAAGCAGGAAGTTTTGCTTGCCGGGCACTCGGTGCTCTTTTACATAGGCGAGCAGGGCATGATATTCGAGCAGGCCCTCGAACTCGTCGAGGTTGTAATTGATATGGATGACATTCGGATTGGACAGATTTGCCTCCACGTAATCGCGGAGGGCCTCGAGCAATTTTGACTTACCGCTACGGCGAATGCCCGTTATGACCTTGATATCCGGCACGCCAATAAGGCTCGTCAATGTGTCCATATATGACGTTCTATTAATGAGTTTCATTGGCGCCTCCCCGCGGTCTTTTATCGCTATTCCTCAAAAACGAAAATTTTTCAGTTTTGAGGAATAGACTCTGTAATGAATATACCTCGCTAAAGGCCGAGCTGGCTTAATTCTATTCCTCAAAATCGAAAGATTTTCAGTTTTGAGGAATAGGGCGCTGGCGACCCATCCACCAGGCAAGCGAAACCCTCCCCGGCACAGGCCGAGGAGGGTCTTGCTGTCATCGTTATCTTTGAGCGCTGGCGCCCCGCGCTACAGCCCGCGAATGCGTACGGCCTCGGGCGGAAACTCCTGCTCGCCGGCATCGGTCTTGATGGTCGCACGACCCCAGATGTCCAGGCCCGCAAATACACCAACCGCAAGCGGCAAGCCGTTGGGCGACACCGCCGCAACTTGGCGACCCAGCAGCGGCACCATGTCGAAGTACTCGCCCAACACGGGGGCCAGCGGACCGGCAGCGCCCTGCGGCGTGTTGGCAACAGCCGCCCAGGCGTCCACACGGGTCAGCACGGCGGCAGCCAACTCCTCGACCAGCGCTTCGTCGGCCGCATCCACACCGAGCTCGCTCAGCGCCGAACGTTCAATATCCACCGTCACGGCACCGAACATGCCCGCAGCACCGGCGCCGCCGTTGACGGCGACGCGCCCGAACGACGTCTCGAACGCGGGCGCGCCGCACACGATATTGCTCGGCCACTCAATGCCCACCTTGCCGGCAAGGTCCAGGCCCGGCGTCGACGCCGTGCCCACGAGCGCGTCCATCACGCCCATCGCCGCCACAAACGGCAGGCCGTGGAAGGCATGCATGTTCACGTCCGGGCGCACGACCAGCGAAAACGTCAACGACGTCTCGCCCGCGCTCCAAGCGCACCAGCCCGCGGACGCACCCTCGCGGCCCGCGTCGCGCGCGGCGTCAAGCTCGGTGCCAACGGCCACAGCATTCATCTCAATCATCTACATACGCCCCAATTCGCCCACGATATGGCCTACGCGGTCCTCGGGCTCCTTGACCTCGACGCCGTTGTAGCGGAAGAACCGCGCCGGGTCGTGCATCAGATCCTCGAGCGGCACCAGTACAAAGTCGCGCTCGCCAATGAGCGGATGCGGCAGGCGCAGCTTTTTGCCGCCATGGATCTCGCCGTCCATCCACAGCAGGTCCAGGTCGATGGTGCGCGGACCGTTGACCTTGGCCTTCTTGGAGCGGTCGCGCCCCAGCTCAGCCTCGATCTTCATAAGCTCGTCGAGCAGCACCAGCGGCGCCAGCTCGGTCTTGATCTCGATGACGGCGTTGGCAAACGCATCTTGGCGCGTCTCGTAGGCCGGCTCGCTCTCGTAGATGCGCGAGCAGTTGGACACGCAGGTGAGCGGAATCTCGGCGATCATGTCGCGTGCGGCGCGGATGTTGTCGCAACGATGCCCCAGGTTGGAGCCCACGGCCACAAACGCACGGCGCGGTTGCGGCTTGGCGACAGCCCAGTAACCGTTCAGGAACTGCGCAAAGCCGGTAACGTCGTGCACGCGCACGATGTTGGCACCGGCCTGGATAGCGCCCAGGCACACGCCAAACGTGGCGGCATCGCGCGCGGCCGCCTCGGTCACGCCCGAGACGGCGCCCACAAAACGCTTGCGCGACACGGCGCACATGAGCGGATAGCCCAGCGACGCCATCTTGGCGGTCTCGCGCTGGATGACGATGTCCTCGTTGGCCGTCTTGCCAAAGCCCGGACCGGGATCGATGCAGATGCGGTCGCGCGACACGCCGGCATGGATGAGCGTGCGGGCCTGGTCGGACAGAAAGCCCATGACGCGGCGCATGATGGGCGCCGAATCGGGCAGGGTAAAGCGGCGGAGCTGAGAGGTGGGCACGTAGGCCTCCTCGCGGCGGGCGCTGCGGCGCATCATGGCGGCCAGGTGGTCATTGGGCTCCAGCGCGGGCTCAGGGGTCGTGGCGGCCTCGGCGACAGGGGCGACCTGCTCGGCGGCCGATGCCTCCTGCTTCTGCTCGTCCGTGGGCTCGGGCGCGGGTTCCGGATCGCCAAACGGCAGCGAGGGCTGCACCACGCCCCCCGGCAGCTTGGCCTCCGTCTTGGGCTCGCCCAGCAGCTTGCCACGGCGACGGCGGGCAGGCTTCTCGGCCTCCCGCGCGCAACGTGG
>UQHY01000042.1:0-19479 GCA_900540975.1 uncultured Collinsella sp. | reverse complement strand
TCCAGCTTGGTCCGGGGCGCGATGCCGCCACGCGTGCCGCCGAGGAGGCCCGTGCCGACGCCGACGCGCGTATCGCCGCGGCCGAGCTCGAGGCGGGGGAGCGCATTGAGCAGGAACTCGCCGCCGCCACGGCCACGCACGAGCACGAGCTCGAGGCCGTCCGCGCGGAGATGCAGCAGCGCTTGGCCTCGTTGGCGCACGAGCTGGAGCAGGCCGAGCGCGATCGCGCCCGTGCCGAGCGCCGTGCCGAGGGCAACAGCCTGTCGCGCTATCTGTTGGCCCGCCTGCGCGGCGAGGCTGGCGAGGGCGTGGCCGCTGCGCCTGACGAGGATGGCGCTTCTGCGGCGGATGTCACCGAGGCCGAGGTCGCTGCCGACCCCGAGACTTCCGCAAAGGACGACGACAAGTGATGAAGCATGTGCTCCGCGTGATCAACGTGCTGGCGACCGTGGTGATCCTGCGCGCTCGGCGGGCGCGCCCGCGCGCCGTGTCCCCGCCCGCCGGCGAGATCCCCACCATCATGGGCTATGGCTTTATGCGCACGCTGACCGGCTCGATGGAGCCGGCGATTCCCGTGCATTCGTTTATCGTCGTCGATACCGACAACAGCCAGGTCTACCAGGTGGGCGATATCATTACCTTCCATTCGTCAGATGACGCGCTGGAGGGTTCGCTCAACACGCACCGCATCGTATCCGTGGAGGCCGCATCCGACGGCTCGCCGGTCTACCACACCAAGGGCGACGCCAATCCGGTCGAGGATGCCGCGCCCGCGCCCGCCGCCGATGTGGTGGGCCGCGTGGTCTTTGTCTCGGCAGGCCTGGGCGTGGTGGTGTCGCTGCTCACCAATCCGCTGCTGTTCTTTCCGTTCATCGTGGTGCCGTTGATCGTGCTGCTGGTGCTCGAGATTCGCCATATGGTCAAGACCACACAAGAGGTGGCGCGCGCCGAGGACGAGGCCGCCCTGCGCGCTGCTGTGGAGCAGATTCGCGAAAAACGTCGCCGTGAGCAGGAAGGCCAGGATAGCGCCAAGGAGCAGAACGACGGTGGCCATTCCGATGAAAGTGCGGAAGCCGCCCCCGGCGCCCTAGACGGTTCCAACCACTCGGCATAGCGCGTCTGTGCCTTTCGTCCCTGCAATTTGGATGCTCATAGATGTTCCGAATCGTCTGCTTTTTCATGCCGATATTCGTGCTACAGTTTGAGCGCTTTGTTGCCAATTGATTTCGGGGGAGTGGAATGGAGCAGGAGCGCACAGCTCAGCGTGCACGCAAAAAGACTTCGGTACCGATGACGGCGGCGTCCGATTTTGTCGTGCCCGAGGGAACTGACGAGCTCAGCCGCAACACCCGTCGCGCCTGGCGCGACCGTCTCAACGACGCCCAGACGCGCAAGATGATCACGGGCGTTTTAGCCACGCTGGTGGGCGGTTCGTTTTGGGGTTTCTCGGGTACCAGCGCGAGTTTTTTGTTCGATACCTACCATGTCGATACGCTGTGGCTTATGAGCATACGGCAGATTCTCGCCGGCCTGCTCTTTATGGCTGTGGTTGTCACGCGCGACCGCGCACGCCTGGTCAAGCTTTGGACGACGTCCGCTGATCGCAAGCAGCTGCTGCTCTTTACCGCTTTTGGCCTGCTCTTTAACCAGTTTTGTTATCTTTCGGCCGTGCGCCTGACCAATGCCGGAACTGCGACGGTGCTCCAGTGCCTGCAACTGGTCATCATTATGGGCTACACCTGCGTGATCGACCATCGCATGCCTCGCGTGCGTGAGGCCGTTGGCATTGGGTTGGCCCTGGGCGGCACCTTTTTAATCGCTACCGGCGGCGACCCGACCAGTCTGAGCATATCGCCGCTTGGCCTGGTCGCAGGCCTTATGTGTGCGGTTAGCGCCGCCTGTATGGCGGTGATTCCCGCCAGGATTCTGTCCGAATACGGCAGCCCTATTGTTACAGGCTCGGCTATGCTTACGGCTGGTGTCGTTTCGAGCGTCTTTGTGCAGCCGTGGGCTCATATGCCGGCCCTCGACACAGCTGCCGTCGAAGCGCTCGCGGTGTTTGTGATCGTTGGCTCTTTCCTGGCGTATATGCTCTATATGCAGGGCGTCAAGGATATTGGCTCCGTACGTGCGAGTCTCATCGGAACTGTGGAGCCGGTCTCGGCAACCATTACCAGCGCCGTTATGCTGGGCACGGTGTTTTTGCCGACTGACTTGATTGGCTTTGTCATGATCATCGTGATGATGTTCCTGACGGTATAGCTTACGCCGCTGCCTAGACGGACACGGTGTTGCACCACAATTCCGCGAATTGGTGCCTGCATCTGGAGTTTAACTGACGATGCCAAAAATGTCATAAACTAATAGCGTTATTGACTTTTAGTATTGCGAGGACTCCTCTATGGCTGGTAACCACTTTAAGAACGGCGACGGCGAGCGCTCTGCAGTTCCGCCGCGTTCAAATGGAACTGGAAACGCTGGCGTACCGAGTGGATCCAGCCAAAACGGTGCTGGCAACCGTACGTCTCCGGGCGAAACGGCGATGTTTGCCGCTCTGTACGAACAGTCTCAAAAGGCAAAACAAGCTGGTCGCGTAGGCAGGCAGGCATTTCCGGGCGGGGCGGGCTCTGCGGCTTCGTCGGACGGGGTCCGTCCGGCGCCAACGGGCGGTGCAAATGTCGCCGGCCCCACTGACCCCGCTAACAACGCTCATCGCGCCCACAACGCCGGCCCCATCAACCCCGCCAATTCCGCCAATAGTGCTTCTTCTGCTGGAGACGCAGGGCTTACGGGTAACCTAGGCACTATCTATACGGGCGCTTCCGAAACCGGCACGTTTGCCCGTCTCGATGACGACGGTGCCGAGTTTAAGGGCTCGGGCTCTAAAGAAGATTATTACGATTTTGGCTTGAACTACGGCGGTGATTCCTCGACGAGTCCGACCTCGAACGGCCTGGTTCGCCATCGCCATCGCAAGGGCGAGCGCAAGAAGCGCCGCGTTTCGGCTGTTGTCGCTGCCATCGTCGCGGTGGTTCTTGTCGCTTTTGGCGTGAGTGGCTTCATGCTGTTTAACTCGGCAAAAACCGTGAAGAGCCAGGCAAAGGAAACTGTCGAGATCGTCGGCGGCCTTAAGGACAAGGTCACGTCGGGCGATTTTTCGACCCTGCCCGACGATGCGAAAAAGATCGACGAGCTCTGCAGCAGCATGAAGAAGGAGACCTCGAGCCCGGTGTGGACGATGGCCTCGTTCATTCCGGTGTATGGCAGCGATATTAATGCCGCCCGCACCATGGTCGATGCTCTGTCCGATGTTTCGAGCGGCGCGCTGGTCCCCATGGCCGATAATCTCGCTCAGGCAACGCCCGGCAAGCTGTTCCAGGACGGGACAATCAACGTGTCCGCGCTGCAGGCGGTCGCCGATTCGCTCTCCGATAGCTCGAAGGCGTTCAAGAGCGCCAATGAAAAGATTCAGGGTATTGGCGATACGCATATCGCCCAGGTGACCGAGCTGGTCAATAAGGCAAAGGACGGTTTTGCCACCCTGGACGGTGCAGTCGATGCGGCGGAGAAAGTCGCCCCCGTTCTGCCCCAGATGCTCGGCGCCAACGGCCAGACGCGCAACTATCTTGTGTATGCCATGAACAACGTCGAGATTCGTGCTTGCGGCGGTTTTGGTGGTTCGCAAGGTTTGATTTCAGTCACCGATGGCCAGATGTCGATCGGTGACTTTGTTACATGTATTGCGCTCAGCAAAGACGAGGCGGTTGAGAGCGTCGACGAAGAAGACGAGGCACTGTTTGGTGACCACAGCAACCTGTACAACTCTGGTAACGCGTATTCGCCCGATTGGCCCCGCAACTCGCAGCGTGTTGCCGCGCTGTGGAAGTCCCAGTATGGGCAGGACGTTGATGGCGTCGTCGGCATCGATCCGGTGTTCTTGCAGTACTTGCTGGGCCTTGTCGGTAATGTCTCGCTGCCCGATGGTACGGTCGTCGACGGTGCCAACGCGGCGAAGGTTCTCATGCATGATGTGTATTGGAACTATCCGGTCGAAGAATCGGACGGCATCTTTGCATCTGTTGCCAGCGCCGCCTTCGACAAGATTCTCGGTGGCATCGGTGACGTCGACGTTACGAAGCTTGTCGGTGCATTCGAGCGCGGTGCCGAAGAGGGCCGTCTGATTGCTTGGATGAGAAACGATGATGAGCAGAATGCCATCAAGGAGACGGGCATTGACGCTTCGCTGCCCGATCCGGATGATCCGGGTGCCGATCCCGTTGCCGGCGTTTACTTTAACAACCTGAGCTTCTCCAAGCTCGACTGGTATCTGAACGCCGACACGCAGATTGGCCAGGGCGTGAAGAACGGCGACGGCACGTGCTCCTATCGCATCACCGTTACCCTGACGAACATCATGACGCAGGAGGAGGCCGGCAAGCTGCCCGACTACGTCGCGGCGAGCGCGCCCGATGCCGCGCGCGACGACGAGCGTCTGAATGTCTCACTGTTTGCCCCGACGGGCGGCAACATCAGTGACCTTACGGTTGAGGGCACCCAGTTTGGTCTTGGCGCCGCTACGTGGCATGGAATCCCCTTCTATTCGGGCACCGTTGACCTGCATGCTGGCGAGACGACGACGATCACGTATACGCTGACCACGTCGGCCGAGGCGGGGGACAAGCCGCTTACGCTGCGTCAGACTCCTACATGCCAGGCGGCTCGCGATAGCGCGTCGGCGTAGGGTTTTTCTGGTAGCGCAGATAATCGAGTACCATTTTGGGGCGGACAGGCAATCTGTTCGCCCCTATTTTGTAAGGAGAGCGCATGAAGTACTTTGGCACCGACGGCTTTCGCGGCGAGGCCAACGTTGGACTGACGGTAGAGCACGCTTATAAGATCGGCCGCTTTGTGGGCTGGTATTACGGCGCCAACCGCGGGACCAAAGCACGCGTGATCGTGGGCAAGGACACGCGTCGCTCGAGCTATATGTTCGAGGCGGCGCTGGTGAGCGGCTTGGTCGCGAGCGGCGCGGACGCCTACATGCTGCACGTGATCCCGACGCCGGGCGTGGCGCATCAGACCGTGGAGGGCTGCTTCGATTGCGGCATCATGATCAGTGCGAGCCACAACCCGTTTTGCGATAACGGCATTAAGCTCGTCAACAGCGACGGCTTTAAGATGGACGAGGACGTGCTGGAGCTCATCGAGGATTACATCGATGGCAAGAGCGAGGTGCCGCTGGCTACGGGCAACCACATCGGTGCCACGGTCGACTACATGCAGGGCCGCAACCGCTACATCGCCTCGCTCATCGCTAGCGCGAACTTTTCGCTGCAGGGCGTCAAGATCGGTCTCGACTGCGCCAACGGCTCGGCATCCTCGGTGGCCAAGCCGGTGTTCGACGCGCTGGGTGCCGATGTGCGCGTGATTAACGCCGCGCCCGATGGTTTTAACATCAACGTTGACTGCGGCTCCACGCATATGGAGCGTCTGCAGCGCCACGTGGTGGAGCAGGGCCTGGACGTTGGCTTTGCCTACGACGGCGATGCCGACCGCTGCCTGGCCGTGGACGAGCGTGGTCGCGTGGTCGACGGCGACCAGATCCTGTATGTGTGCGGCGTGTACCTGAACAAGCACGGGCGCCTCTCGGGCGGTACCGTGGTGCCGACGATCGCCAGCAACTTTGGCCTGGTCAAGTCGCTGGAGCTTGCCGGTCTGAGTGCCGTGACCAGCGGCGTGGGCGACCGTCATGTGTATGCCAAGATGCGCGAGGGCGGCTACAGCCTGGGCGGCGAGCAGACGGGCCACACGATCTTTGGCGATATCGAGCGCACGGGCGACGGCATTATGACCTCGCTGCGCGTGATGGAAGTGATTCGCGCTGAGCGCGAGACACTCTCGCAGCTCACGGCTCCGTGCAAGCTGCTGCCGCAGGCTCAGGTCGCCGTGCGCGTGGCGGATAAGGACGCCGCGCTGGGCAACATGGGCGTCCAGGCCGCCATTGCCGAGGCCGAGGCGTCGCTGGCGGGCGAGGGCCGCGTACTGGTGCGCAAGAGCGGAACCGAGTCGGTGATTCGCGTTTTGGCTGAGGCTCCGGACCAATCGGCCGCCGACGCCGCTATGAAGCGCATCGCCAACGCGCTGGAAGCTTTATAGTTACGCGGTTTTACCAAACCGCGTAACTGCTCGACGCTGCAAACGTCCCCAATGACTAGGTGAAAAAGGGGGCGCCGCGGGATAGATCCCGCGGCGCCCCCTTTGCGTTGACGTGTTGCCTAAGCTTTACAGCTGGTACAGCGTGGTGAACTTGTCCTGCAGGTAGCTGCAGTAGTAGCGGGCGTCAAAGTCCATGCCGCAGGCGCCCTTGATGAGCTCCGGCGCGTCTTTGGCGCGGCCCCACTGCCAAATGTGCTCGCCCAGCCAGGCGCGAACGGGCGCCAAATCGCCGCTCGCACAGGCGCCATTGAGGTCGACGCCGTCGCGGCACATGGCCGGCACAAACATGGCGTCGTAGGCGCTACCCAGCGCATAGGTGGGGAAGTAGCCAAACGAGCCGCCGCTCCAGTGCGTATCCTGCAGGCAGCCGTGCGTGTCGTCGGGAACGGGAATGCCCAGGTACTCGTTCATAAAGCGATTCCAAAGCGCGGGGATATCCTTGGCCGTGGCCTCGCCGGCAAACAGCATGCGCTCAATCTGGTAACGCACCATAATATGCAGCGGATAGGTGAGCTCGTCCGCCTCGGTGCGGATCAACGACGGCTGCGCGATGTTCACGGCGCGGTAGAGCGTGTCCTCGTCCACGTTGCCGTAGACCTCGGGCGCGTGGCGGCGCAGCACCTCGAGCAGCGGTCCCATAAAGGCGCGGCTGCGACCCACGGTGTTCTCAAAGAAGCGGCTCTGGCTCTCGTGGATGCCCATGGAGGTGCCGCCCTCCAGGCAGGTGCGAGCATAGGCGGGGTTCACGCCCAGCTCATACATGGTGTGACCGGCCTCGTGGATGATGCTGTAGACGTTGGAGATGCAGTCGTCCTCATAGATGTGCGTCGCGATGCGCGCGTCGCCCACGGCAAAGCCCTCGCTAAACGGGTGCTCGGTAAAGGCAAGCGTGGTGTCGTCTAGGTCCAGGCCGACGAGCTTCATAAGGTCGAAGCTCATGGCGCGCTGGGCGGCCTCGGGCACACGGGCGTGCAAAAAGTCGGCAGCGGGCTGCTGGCTGCGCTCGCCGATGGCGTGCACGAGCGGCACGACCGTCGCCTTGACCTCATCGCAAAACGCATCGAAGCTCTTGGCGGAAAGGCCGCGCTCGTACTGGTCAAGCCAAACATCGTATGGGTCGCGCTTGGGGTCCATGAGCTCGGCCTGATGCTTAAGCTGGCCGACGATTCTATCCACATAGGGCTCAAAGCTCGCCCAGTCATTGGCCGTCTTGGCCTTGTGCCACACGGCGTCGGCCTCGCAGGTGAGCCTGGTCCAGGCCTCGGCCTCCTCGGTGGGAATGACGCTCGCTTCGCGCTGGTCGCGGCCGAGTACGCGGATCTCGTCGAGCAGCTGCGGGTCGTCGATCTTGCCGCCGGCGACGGTTTCGCGTGCCAGCGAGCGCACAAGTTCGACAGACTTTTCGCTGGTCAGGAGCTTATGATGCTCGCCGGCAAGGGTGCCCATGGCGTCGGCGCGCGCTGCGGCGCCGTTGGCGGGGGCAATGGTCGCGCCGTCAAACTCGGCAATCTTGAGCAGGTACTCGCGGGTCCACAGCTTGCCCTCGAGCTTGCGGAATTTTTTGACGGCCTTATCGACCTTCATGCCTTTGGGCGTCTTGCCCGCTGCAGGCTCGGCCTTCTTATCGTGCTTCTTTCCCATACCATATCCTTGATCTCGCAGGTCGCCCGTCGCACGCGGCGGCGCGGCCAGTTTGCACAGCTACCTGCCTTGTACCCAGCACGAACAAAACGGAACGCGGCGATACACCCAAACAATGTGGTATCCTGTAGCCCAATGCGTTGACGGAGAGGGTTTTGCCCGCCGCGTCGCCGGCAAGAGAGGGAAGGTCATGGGCTGCAAGCCTTCCTGCGGTGACAAGGGCCAAGCGTTCACTCCCGAGCAGCGACCTCAACGGGCGCGCGGCCAGCGGCGGCGATGTCCCCAGTAGGGAAGCCGTGAGCCTCGCGACAAGGGGCAAAGAGTGGGCGCGGCGGGCCAGACATCCGTCGGGTCAAACAAGGTGGTACCGCGGAATTCAACCGTCCTTGGGCAATGCACATGCCCGAGGACGGTTTTTTGTTACCGAACCGGGCCGCGTTTTCGCAACGCCAAGCGGCATTGGTCGCCCTGGCAAGCGAATGCGCGAGAGACGAAAGGGAAGACATGAGTCTGATTGATGATCTGGTCAAACTCGAGGAAGAGGCCAAGGAGCTCGTCGCAGGCGCCGACGACGCCGCCAAGCTCGAGGCTGCGCGCGTTGAGCTGCTCGGTCGCAAGGGTCGCATCACCGGCCTGATGCGCATGATGGGCAAGCTCGCCCCCGAGGATCGTCCCGTGATGGGCAAGCGCGCCAACGAGATGCGCCAGCTGATCGAGGGCATGCTCGACGAGCGCACCACCGAGATGAAGGCCGCCGCCCTCAAGCACGCACTCGAGCACGAGGCCGTCGACATCACGCTGCCGGGCATCCGTCCGCAGATCGGTCACCAGCACCTGATCAAGCAGATCATCGAGGAGGCCGAGGACATCTTCTGCGGCATTGGCTACACCGTCGAGTCCGGCCCCATGGTCGACACCTCCTACTACAACTTCACCGCGCTCAACGCTCCCATGGATCACCCGAGCCGCTCGGCCCGCGATACCTTCTACGTGGTCGACAACAACCCCGGCAGCGTCGCGCACCCCGAGGCTCACGCCCACGGTGAGTCCGACGTGCTGCTGCGCACCCAGACCTCGGGCGTGCAGATCCACACCATGGAGTCGCAGAAGCCGCCCATCTACATGATCTGCCCGGGCACCGTCTACCGTCCCGACACGGCCGACGCCTGCCACCTGCCGCAGTTCAACCAGATCGAGGGCCTGGTCGTCGACGAGGGCATCACCTTTGGCGATCTTAAGGGCACGCTCGACTACTTTGTTAAGTGCATGTTTGGCGAGGACCGCAAGACGCGTTATCGCCCGCACTTCTTCCCCTTCACCGAGCCGAGCTGCGAGGTGGACGTGAGCTGCCACGTCTGCGGCGGCAAGGGCTGCAACTTCTGCAAGCACAGCGGCTGGATCGAGATCTTGGGCTGCGGCATGGTCGACCCCAACGTCCTGATCAACTGCGGCATCGATCCCGAGAAGTACACCGGCTTCGCCTTTGGCATTGGCGCCGAGCGCGTCGCGGCCCTGCGCTACGACCTGCCCGACCTGCGTACGTTGATGACAGGCGATATGCGTTTCCTGAATCAGTTCTAGGCTGCGGCTTGCCCAAGCACGGCACCTCGGCGCTCATTCGTCGCTTGCGTACCAAAGTACGCGGCGCTCCTCTTTCGGGCCGATCTGTCGCACTTGGACAACCCTCGCTTTGTAAGGAATGTTCACAAAGTTGAAGTTTCCACCTGCATCTCTTCGCAGGCTTTCAGTATGAAAGGAGAGCTAGATGCGTGTTTCTTACGACTGGCTCAAGACCATGATCGATATTCCGGAGGATCCCAAGACCCTTTCGGACGAATATATCCGTACCGGCACCGAGGTCGAGGCGATCGACACCGTGGGCGAGTCCTTCGACCACGTGGTGACTGCCAAGGTGCTCACCAAGACCCCACACCCCGATAGCGACCATATGTATGTGTGCTCGGTCGACGTGGGCGACAAGAACCTCGACGCCGATGGCAACCCCGCCCCGCTGCAGATCGTCTGCGGCGCGCAGAACTTCGAGGCCGGCGACCACATCGTCACGGCCATGATCGGCGCTGTGCTCCCCGGCGACGTCAAGATCAAGAAGAGCAAGCTTCGCGGCGTCGTGTCCATGGGCATGAACTGCTCTGCGCGCGAGCTCGGCCTGGGCGGCGACCACTCCGGCATCATGATCCTGCCCGAGGATACGCCCTGCGGCATGCCGTTTGCCGAGTACGTGGGCTCGAGCGACACCGTGCTCGACTGCGAGATCACGCCCAACCGTCCCGATTGCCTGTCCATGATCGGCATGGCCCGCGAGACCGGCGCCATCTTCGACCGCGATTTCCACGTTGAGCTGCCCGCCATCAAGGCCGAGACCGGCCGCGCGACCGACGACGAGCTTTCGGTCGAGATTGCCGACGAGGGCCTGTGCGACCGCTATGTCGCCCGCATCGTGCGCAATGTGAAGGTCGGTCCGTCGCCCGACTGGATGGTCAAGCGCCTCAACGCCCTGGGCGTGCGCCCGCACAACAACATCGTCGACATCACCAACTACGTGATGATGCTCACCGGTCAGCCGCTGCACGCCTTTGACCTGGACACCTTTGCCGAGCGCGAGGGCAGGCGTCGCGTGGTGGTTCGCGCCGCCCAGCAGGATGAGAAGTTCACGACGCTCGACGGCGAGGAGCGCGTGCTCGACGCCGGCATGGGCCTCATCACCGACGGCGAGCGCCCCGTGGCGCTGGCCGGTGTTATGGGCGGTATGGATTCCGAGATCGAGGACGACACCGTCGATGTGATGGTCGAGAGCGCCTGCTTCAACGCCGGTCGCACCTCGCACACCAGCCGCGACCTGTCGCTGATCTCCGACGCCTCCATTCGCTTTGAGCGCCAGGTTGACGAGACCGGCTGCGTGGACGTCGCCAACGTTACCTGCGCTCTCATCGAACAGATCGCCGGCGGCGAGGTCGCTCCCGGCTATGTCGACGTGTTCCCCGCGCCCAAGACCATCGATAGCATCAAGCTGCGCTTGGCCCGCGTGCACGCCATCTGCGGCGCCGACATCGAGCCCGACTTTATCGAGCGCTCACTCACCCGCCTGGGCTGCACCGTCGAGCGCGACGGCGAGGACTTTATGGTCACCCCGCCGAGCTTCCGTCCCGACCTGCCGCGCGAGATTGACCTGATCGAGGAGGTCCTGCGCCTGTGGGGCATGGGCCGTGTGACGGCGACCATCCCGGCTGCCAAGAACCACATCGGCGGTCTGACGCGCGAGCAGAAGCTTACCCGCAAGGTCGGCGAGATCCTGCGCGCCTGTGGCCTCAACGAGACCACGACCTTTGGCTTTGCCGCCCCGGGCGACCTGGAGAAGATCGGCATGTCCACCGAGGGCCGCGGCTGCCCCGTGGTGCTCATGAACCCGCTGGTGGCCGAGCAGACCGAGATGCGCCGCTCGCTGCTGCCGGGCCTGCTGCAGTCTGTGGCCTATAACGAGGCCCACGGCACGCCCAACGTGCACCTGTACGAGGTCGGCAGCCTGTTCCACGGCCGCGAGAACGCCAGCCTGCCCAAGGAGACCAAGTCCGTGGCGGGTGTGCTCTCGGGCCAGTGGAGCGAGCAGTCTTGGACCATGAAGTACCGTAAGCTGCGTTTCTTCTTTGGCAAGGGCATCGTCGAGGAGCTGCTCGCCCAGCTGCGCATTGAGAAGGTTCGCTTCCGTCCTGTCGAGGGCGAGGGCTATGCCTTCCTGCAGCCGGGTCGCGCCGCCGAGGTCCTGTCCGGCGGCACCGTGCTGGGCTGGGTCGGCGAGATTCACCCCGAGGCGCGCGAGGCGATGGGCATCGATGAGGTCGTTGTTGCCTTTGAGCTCGATCTGGACAAGCTGATCAAGGGCGCTCGCAACCAGGAGAACTACCGCGAGTTCTCGCAGTATCCGGCTGTTGAGCACGACCTGGCTATCGTGGTCGATAACTCCGTGACCTGCGAGGATCTTGAGCGCCGCATTACCAGCGCCGGTGGCAAGCTGCTCGAGGGCGTGCGCCTGTTCGACGTCTACCGCGATCCCATCCGCATCGGAGCGGGCAAGAAGTCCATGGCCTTTGCGCTTACGTATCGCTCCGACGACCACACGCTCACCAGCGAAGAAGTCGAGAAGGCACACCAGAAGATCGTCACCAAGGTGTGCAAGGGCGTAAACGGCGAGGTCCGCGGCTAGGATTTGCGCTGGGTATAGGCCAGCGGTGGCTGCCGCCGAGTCCTACGTGACTGCTATGCTCGATATAAGGCGCTGCTGAGCCTGCATATATGACACGCGCATTACATAACGGCGTGCTGCTTTGTCGGCAGTGCGCCGTTTTGCTATGATAGCCCGCGGCGTGTTACGAATCTGACATTACGTAACACTGACAAGGTGATTTTAGCGGCGTTGCAATTCCGCGCGCCGATAACCGGGAGGCGTATATGCACATTCCAGACAACTACCTGTCCCCGCAGACCGATGCCGTCATGGCGGTGGCGATGGTGCCCGTATGGGTTCACTGCATCAAAAAGGTGCGCGCCACGCTCGATCGCGAGCATATGGCGTTCCTGGGCATCTGCGCCGCATTCTCCTTCTTGCTCATGATGTTCAACGTGCCGCTGCCCGGCGGTACCACGGGTCACGCCGTTGGCGGCGCGCTCATCGCGCTGCTGCTTGGCCCCGAGGCCGCTGCCATTGCCGTCTCGGTCGCGCTAGCGCTGCAGGCGCTGCTATTTGGCGACGGCGGCGTTCTGTCGTTTGGCGCCAACTGCTTTAACATGGCCTTTGTGCTGCCGTTTGTCGCTGCTATCGTGTTTCGTGCGCTCAACAGCCGTCTGCACGACAAGAGCTGGGGCACCTCGGTTTCTGCCATCGTAAGCGGCTGGGTCGGCCTGTGCCTGGCGGCCCTGTGCGCGGCGATCGAGTTCGGTATTCAGCCGATGCTCTTCACGAATGCTTCGGGCGCTCCGCTGTACTGCCCCTTCCCGCTGTCCGTGGCTATTCCTGCCATGTTGATCCCGCATATGCTGGTTGCCGGCGTGATCGAGGGCGTGGCGACGGCCGCCATCTACGGCTTTATCAAGAAGACGGCGCCGAGCATTATCGTCGGGCCCGGGGCCATCGATGGCCAGCTTGCTGCCGAGGGCGCTGCTGTCAAGAAGACCTCGCTGGTTCCCACGCTCATTTTGGTCGCCGTGCTCGTGGTGGCCACGCCGCTGGGATTGCTTGCCACCGGTGACGCCTGGGGTGAGTGGGACGCCGAGGGCGCCGCAACTGCCGTTCAGGAGGCTGGCGACGACAGCCTGCAGGCTTCGGTCGGCCTCGATACTCCGACCTTTGCCGACGCGCTGCCCACGGGTGATTACCTGCAGGCCTATTCCGAGGAACAGGGCCTTGGCTTTGCCGGCCAGGCTGCCATGTATATCCTTTCCGGTGTGATTGGCGTGGCGGTGCTCACCATCGCATTCCGCCTGATTTCGCTGACGGTTAAGGAAAGCTGAGCGCATGCAAATGGTCGAGCTGCCTAGCTGGCTTGCGGCCGAGGAGCGATACGAGCCCGCGGGGGCTCGGCATCGTGTGATGCAAAAGAATGTCCTGCACCTGGCGAGCCTGCTTGAGCGGGTTCGCCTGGGTGGAGGTGCGCACGAGGGCGGGTCGATGGTCGACCGCGCCCTTTCTTGCGTTTCGGCTCCGGTGCGTCTGGTGGGGATGTTCGTTTGCGTCCTGTGCGTGTGTCTGACGCAAAGCCCGCTGTACCTCATGTTGATGGCGGCTATCGTGTTGGTGCTCGTTGCCGTACGCCCCGTACGCGGGCTGCGGGCAACCTTTGTGCCGGCGCTTGGCGCTGCGGGGCTCGCGGTGGTTCTGGCACTGCCTGCCCTGCTGCTGGGCGCGTCTGCCACGGGCGCCATGCTCAAGATCGCGCTCAAGACGTTTATTAATGTGTCGCTGGTGCTGGGTGTTTCGTGGACGCTCACCTGGAGCCGCATGTCGGCGGCGCTCAAAATGCTGCACCTGCCCGATGAGGTTATCTTTACGTTTGATATGGCACTCAAGCATATCGAGGTGCTGGGACGCACGGCGCACGATCTGTGCGAATCAGTCATGCTGCGCAGCGTCGGTTCCGCGCCTGCGGGTTTTTCGCGCACCGATTCGCTGGCGGGTATCATGGGCATGACGTTTATCAAGGCGATGGAATGCAGCCGCGCGATGGACGAGGCCATGCTCTGCCGCGGCTTTGCCGGTGCGTACCCGGCCCCCGCGCGTAGCGGCTTTGGCTGGCGCGATGCCGTTTACGCGGCCGTTGTGGCTCTGCTCGCCGTATTGTGCGCGGTGCTGTAGCGCGGGCGGTCGAACCGTCGATGTGAGTAGGGAAGGGCGACGTTTTGACAAACGATACAAATGGCGCGATGGGCGCGAGCGGTGCTGCTGGCGTCGAAACAACGCCGCTCATCGAGTTTCGTGACGTGGTGTTTTCCTATGCGGGCCATACGGTGGTCGACGGCGTTTCGCTGCAGGTGGACCGTGGAGAGCTCGTTGCCCTGCTAGGTCCCAACGGCTGCGGCAAGACGACGATCATGCGCCTTATTAACGGCCTTGAGCTCGCGGACGCGGGTGCGTACCTGTTCGACGGGCATGCGGTCGATGCGGCATATCTCAAGGATTCCGCGACGGCCCAGCGGTTCCATCAATGCGTGGGCTTTGTGTTCCAAAACGCCGATGCGCAGCTCTTTTGCGCTACGGTGGGCGAGGAGGTCGCGTTTGGCCCGGCTCAAATGGGACTGCCGGCAGACGAGCTCGAGCGCCGCGTGCGCGATGCCATGGAGCTGTTCCAGGTTGCCGATCTTGCCGACGTCTCTCCCTATCAGCTCTCGGGCGGGCAAAAGAAGCGCGTTGCGCTGGCTGCGGTGGTGTCGATGAACCCGGATATCCTGGTGCTCGACGAGCCTACCAACGGACTTGACGAGGACTCGTGCGACATCGTGGTCAACTTTCTACTGGCCTATGTTGCTGCCGGCAAGACGGTCTTGATGAGTACACATCATCAGGATTTGGTGCGGCGCCTGGGTGCCCGCGCCATCTATATCGATCGATATCACCATGTGGTCGAGGCGCCGGTGTCGTCGTATGGAACCGAGAGCGGCGCTGCGGAATAGTTGCTGCGTAGAGCGTGCGTAGCCGCCCGCGCGGCTTTGCCGTGATGGTATAGTTATCCAGGTTTTTATGGGGGTGGCTATGCCAAGCTGGAACATTCATATCGCTCAGACGGAGCGTTTGCTGGAGCGCAGCGGTGCGCTTGCCAATAGCGTGCGCGACCGCAATGCCTTTTTGTTTGGCTGCGTGGTTCCGGATATCTTCGTGGGCTATATGGTCCCTGGCATCGCTGATCCCATTCCGTATCGCATTACGCACTTTGCAAAGCCCGAGCCTATCCCTAAGCCTCGTGAGCATGAGTTCTGGGATACCTATGTGGCGCCGCTGCTTAAAGGCGCACCCGCGGGCGAACCTGCTGAGGCCACCTCGATTGTCGAGGAACGCGAGCGACTCAATCGGGTGCATTATCCCCAACGTTACAAGGACGCCGAGCCGGTTGCCGGTCCCGGCGCCTGTGAGTTTTCGCTCGCGCCCGATGACGTGGCGCAGTCGCTGCTCGATCTGACGCTGGGCGTTTGGTCTCACCTTGTGGCCGATACTGTGTGGAATACCCGCGTGAACCAGTACCTGGAGGCGCACGGCGGCAAGCCGTGCGAGGAATTCCGCATTAAAAAGCAAGGCGACTTTGACTGGTTTGGCAAGACGCTCAGCATTGTTTCGATTCCGCGCGCGACCGATCGCCTCTATACTGCGGCGACGCGTTTTGGTCAGTATCCCATCCATAAGGAGTATGTGCTCAAGACCATCGGCGTTATGCACGAGATTGTACGCGAAAACCCCGGCGAGCCCGATCATCTGCCGTATCGCTTGCTAACCGAGGAGTTTTTCGATGCAACGTTTACCGAGGTCGTCGAGCTAACCGAGGCGGGTTTTGCCGCCCGTGTCGAATCGCCCGATGTGTCTGCGCTGCCCCTGATTGCTAGCTGCTAGCTGGCCGGCCCGGCAGTGAATAGCTCAACCCAATCGACAAGTAGCTCTTGCCGCAGGGCATCTTCGGCAGTGCGCTCCTGTTTAGTCTTTGGGGTGTAGGGAAGCCCAGCCTTTTTATGGATGAGCTCGGCTATGTGGTTGAAGCTCTTCTTCTCCTTGATCTGGTCATAGGTAATTTGGATGACGTCGTAGCCCATGCTTGTGAGTGCGGTGGCGCGCTCGGCATCGGAGAGGCTCGCGGCTTCGCTGTCGTGGGCGGAGCGGCCTTGGCATTCAAGGATGACGCCCATGCTGTCGGTGGCGCTTTCGATGAGGATATCGGCGTAGCAGCAGGTTTTGTCATACAGCGAACGCGCGGCTTCGCTGAGCGGGATGCGCGCGTTATTGGTGATGTCGATGCCCAGACCGCCCTCATCGCGGGGGAGCGAGATGAGAATTGACGTCTGGACTTCAAAGGGCGAGGCGGTCTGTCCTGTCATGCGTTCGGCGGCCCAGCAGAGCTGCTTAACGCCGCGCAGGCCTGCGGCCTGCTTGGCGAACGCGGCGATATCCGCTGCGGTAAGAAGCGGCGTGCGCTTCCACAAGTTGGTGTCATTGCCCTTGGTGTCGTTAGCTCGCTCCCAGCCGCAGCTGGGCGGAATGAGCTTAAGCGAAATAGCTTCATCGAGTTGTTGTTGCGTTCGCTCGCAGGGCTTAAACACTGCAAAGGAGCCGCACATCTCGTAGCAAGCCATGAGTAACTAGCTGCGTGAGACCTGCGTGGCAAGGCTGAGCAGCGTGAACTCCGGTGAAGTGACATCAAACCCATGCTCAGTCTGCCTAAACGACCCAGGAGGCGGCTCTTGGGTTAGCAGACGGCTATGAAATAGCTTTCCGTTCGCGCGCTGTTTTCTTTCGCCCACGAATCTCCAAACTGGTGTGCCGAGCAAGTCTTTAAATACTGGTTGTTTTGAGTAGTGTACCAAGCGATGGTCATGGTCGGGCGGCAGGATTGCCGGATAGAGTCCCAGTATCTGGGGCGGGATGCGATAGTACTGAAAAGCCGTGGGTCCGCAGGCAAGAAATGACATGGCGATCCGATCGTTTGAGCGTAGTTTGGGCTAGAAAAGCTATCGGTTTCGGAAGTGCGGGGAAAAAGACAAACAGGCAAACCACAAGCGGTATTTGAGCCAACTTTATCAGGGGTTTTGTTGAAATAAAAGGGCTTGTACTCGGAGGTAAGCAATTTTTCCCCGCACTTCCGAAAACCAGGTCGATCTGGCTCTTGCTAAAACGATTTATCAGCGTCGGTTAAGGTGTGGGTTTGCCACCGGGCGAACACTTTTAGCGCTTGGGACTTTATTCATTGGGCCTCGAAGGGTGGATTTCGCACTTTTGGTAAAGAAATGAGTGCGTGTTTTGCTGTGCGCCGGCATTGGCACAGAAAAAGGGCCCGGAAGGCGAAGCCTTCCGGGCCCTTTGCAATGCAAGTGTGTTTGCAAGTGTGATTTAACGCACCTGAGCGACGTAAGCGACGTTGGTCGAGGAGACCTTGTCCTCGAGCTGGACGCTCATGCGGGGATCGCCAGCGGTGGCGACGGTCAGGTCGCCGGCCTCGACGTAGCCGAGCTCCTTAGCGGTCTCGATCGCCTTGACGATCGTGCCGTTGACGGTGCCCTGGGTAATCTCGGCCTGGTGCGGGATAACGCCCCAGTACATGATCATCTGCTGGACGGCCCACTCGTGGCGGGAGAACGCGCAGATCGGCATGTTGGGACGGAAGTGCGAGATCAGACGAGCGGTACGACCGGTGGTCGTCGGCACGGTGATGCACTTGGCGCCAACGGTGGTGGCCATGTTCACAGCGGACATACCCACAACGTTGTTGACAACGCGGGTGCCGTGAGCGTCAGCCGGAACCTCGAGCGGAGCGTGAGCCGGGAGGTACTTTTCGGTCTCGAGAGCAATGCTGGCCTGCATCTTAACGGCCTCGACCGGGTACTTACCGGCAGCGGACTCGCCAGAGAGCATAACGGCGTCGGTGCCGTCGTAGATGGCGTTAGCAACGTCGGCAACCTCGGCGCGCGTCGGGCGCGGGTTCTGCTGCATGGAGTCGAGCATCTGCGTAGCGGTGATAACGGGCTTGTAGGCCGCGTTGCACTTGGCGATAATCTCCTTCTGGATGTGGGGAACGAGCTCGGGCTTGATCTCGATGCCCAGGTCGCCACGGGCGACCATAATGCCGTCGGAAGCCTCGAGGATCTCGTCGAAGTTCTCGACGCCCAGGGCGCACTCGATCTTCGGGAAGATCGTCACGTGCTCGCCACCGTTCTCGCGGCAAAGCTTGCGGATGCCGCGGACGGACTCGCCGTCACGGATGAAGGAAGCGGCGATGTAGTCGATGTTCTCGGTCAGGCCAAAGAGGATGTCCTGACGATCGCGCTCGGTGATAGCGGGCAGCGAGATGTTGACGTTGGGCATGTTGACGCCCTTGCGCTCGCCGATCAGGCCGTCGTTCTTGACGACGCAGGTCATGTCCTGGCCGTCGACGGACTCGACCTCGAGGGCAACCAGGCCGTCATCGATCAGGATGAGGGAGCCCTTCTCGACCTCGGAGGGCAGAGCCAGGTAGTCGAGGGAGATGTGCTCAGCGGTGCCGTGGAAATCCTCGGTCGTGGGCTGAGCGGTGACGACGATCTTGTCGCCGGTCTTGACGGCAACCTTCTTGCCATCGACCAGAAGGCCGGTGCGGACCTCGGGGCCCTTGGTGTCGAGCAGGATGCCGACGGGCATACCGAGCTCCTTGGAAATACGACGGACGCGCTCGATGCGACCGTGGTGCTCGTCGTAGGAGCCGTGCGAGAAGTTAAAACGGGCGACGTTCATGCCCGCCTTGATCATCTCGCGGATGGTCTCGTCGCTATCGCAGGCGGGACCCATGGTGCATACAATCTTAGTGCGCTTGTACATTCAGACCTCCATCTGACATCGTCTTGCGCTGATAGATAAACCATAAGAAATAAAACTGAGATGATTATAACGAAATGGCGACCGAATACCCCAAAAAATCGACCGTATGCCGAATTAGAAGTTCATTTTTTGCGGAAAAACGGTATATGCAAAAACTTTACCAACTGTTCTAACCGCTGCTATCTGGGCGATATTTCAGTTTGATGTTGCGCCGAAGAAAAAACGTTTTATCAATGTTGAGCATCACACGGTCTGCACCGTTGCGCCTGTGCCGTGTTTCCAGATGGAATGTTTTGGCTAGACGCGTCGCTTTGGGGTACCATAGCCCCACTATCAACTGCCGCTCAGCACGGCAGCCTTGATGAGCCCTTGCCCTTCTCCTGGGAATTATGATCGGGCATCAATCTGCTGAGTGGCCCGAATCCCAGGAGGGGACTCTATATGCAAAAGGAATACCTGTCCGCCGCGGCGGAGGTGCTCAGCGACCAAGGCGTCGATGAGAACCTCGGCCTGAGCACCGGCGAGGCGTCGTCGCGGCCCCCCCCAGCACGGCCCCCTGCAGGGCC
>UQHY01000041.1:0-19647 GCA_900540975.1 uncultured Collinsella sp. | reverse complement strand
CGGGATTGGTCAAAATCGTTTGACTATTAGCGGCTAAAATCGCCCGGCGCTAACACCGCTGTATATCGAGCCCTCGCCCAAGCGCGTCGTTATAGGCATCGATAATTAATGAGGGGTCCTCGCAATCGAGACAAAGATCGACAAGCGTGCGCTCGGGTTTAGTTACCGGCAGGCCGTCGAGCCAAACGATGTCCTGCTCAGCAATCTCGCGCTTTACAAAGGAAAGGGATTCGTTTCTTGTGTTGATACGCATGGGCGCGGTCATCCTATAGGGGGACAGATAGAAATCGCCTATTTGCTGTAGGTTCGCCGCCGTCGTACCGCTCACGGCGATGCCATCCCACCGGCGTTTTCTCTCCCACGCGCAAAGGGAGGGATTGGTGAGCTTCCAGAAAGCGTTGAGCTCGTCGGTATCTCGGCGCTGCGTGCCCGACATCCGGTAGGCGCCGTGGCATATCCGTTCAAGACGCCCTGCACGGCATGAGTGTGCCAGTGCATCTCGAGAGATGTCCATGCGAGCCGCCTGGGCCGTGGTGAACACGCCCTCGCTCTCGGAAAGCTCGCTTATCGCCGTTATGTTGCTAAAGTACTTCATGTCGCAATTGTAGGATATTTTCATACTTTTGCAACGTGATTATAATTCCTTATGATCGGCGCACCTTGCTTATCCCACTGCCGCCGTTTTGTACCGGCACCCCATCTCCCGCTATCGAGGTCTAATACTTTTCCGCGAAGTGAACGGCTGTTTTAGGACCCCTGAAGCATCCGCATTTTTCGTCGGCAAAATCACAGGATTTCAGCACCGAAACCGCAGGAAACGACGCCCTTAAAGTGTCGATGCTTCGGGGGTCCGATTTAGCTCGTTCACTTCTCGGAAAAGTATTAGACCTCACTGCTAGCCGCCTAGAAGGGCACCTCTCCCTTCCCCACCGCCACCCAAAAACTCATCCAACATTAATCTTGGCTCAAGAATCGCTTAATCTATAACCTGCACTATAGAGTTCGACCAAGGGCGGGGCGGCGCCGCGCAACGCAGGCCGCCGAACGCAACGCTCGCGCCCGGGCAGATCGCCCGGCGTCGCGCCCATCGAACGAAAGGACAGGTCATGGACGACCTCGAAAAAGTTGAAACCATCCGCACCAAGTGCAACGTGAGCTACACCGATGCCAAGGCAGCGCTCGACGCTGCCGACGGCAACGTCCTGGATGCCATCATTTGGCTCGAGTCGCAGGGCAAGACCCAGACCATGTCGGCACACGCCGCCACCGAGTCCGAGCCGGTCGATGAGCCCTCGGCCGAGATGGTCGCCGCGCAGGCCGCCTACGAAAAGTCGAGTGAGAAGACCGACTTCTCCAAGAAGATGGACAGCGTGTGGGAGTATCTCAAAAAGCTCTTCCGCCTGAGCCTGGACACCAAGTTTATCGCCACGCGCCGCGATGCGATCATCCTCAACATTCCCATCCTGATCCCCATCGTCGCGCTGTTTGCCTGGGGTGCCACGATATGGCTGATGCTGATTGGCCTGTTCTTTGGCATGCGCTACCGCATCGACAGCGACGGTGACGTGCCCGGCAGCATCAACAACCTTATGAATCACGCCGCCGATGCCGCGGATGACATCAAGCAAAATCTCAACGACGACAAGTAATCGCAGACGGGAGCACGCATGGCACGGATCCTGATCGTAGAGGACGAGGAGAAAATCGCCCGCTTTGTGACGCTCGAGCTGGAGCACGAGGGCTACCAGGTGGAACATGCCGCCGACGGCCGCGCCGCCGTGGACCTGGCACTGGAGCGCGACTACGATTTGATTCTGCTCGATGTGCTGTTGCCGCAGCTCAACGGCATGGAGGTCTTGCGGCGTGTCCGCAAGCACAAGGATGTGCCGGTGATCATGGTCACCGCGCGCGATGCCGTGATGGATAAGGTGGCCGGGCTCGATGCCGGCGCCGACGATTACCTGACCAAGCCGTTTGCAATTGAGGAGCTGTTCGCACGGATCCGCGTGGCGCTGAAGCGCTCGGAGGCCGTGCGGGCGGCTTCGGGTGTTGGCGGCGCCGGTACTGGGGCGGGCGCGGCAGGCGGCGCGGGTGTCGGCGCCGCTGCGATACCCCCGGTTAGCGACTCGACCCAGGCTTCCGCTTCGCCCTCCCCCGCCACACTCACCGTGGGCTCGGTTGCGCTCGACCCTGACCGCCGCGAAGTCACGGTCGATGGCTCGCCCATCGCACTCACGGCTCGCGAGTTCGACGTCCTCGCCCTGCTTATGGCGCATGCCGAGACCGTGCTCACGCGCGAGCGCATCGCGCACGAAGCGCTGGGCTACGAATACGTGGGCGACACCAACAACGTCGACGTGCACATTGCGCACCTGCGCGCCAAGATCGAGGACGCCGGCAGCGCCCGCATCATCCAGACCGTGCGCGGGGTGGGCTATGTCTGCCGCGCGTAACGCCGAAGCCAAGCGCGTCACCTCCATCGCCCGCGCCATCAACTGGAGCTACATGTGGCGCCGCCTGATGAGCTACGTCTGGCTCGATCTGTTGCTGCTGGTGATTGCGGCGGCGATCCTCGTCTATGGATACAACCAGACGCTGCCCGACGGCGCGTTTACCGCAGGATGGATCCCCAACGCCACCGTTCGCGGCATGTCGCTGACGCCCGCACGCGGCTGGGACCTGACAACGCTCACCTATACCGTTGAGCTTGCGCGTACCAGCAAGACCTTCCCCCTTGCACAGGATCTCGTCACGCTATGGCCTCTCTACCTTGTCGTTGTGGGATGGCAGGTCATCAGCGTGCTCAACATGCTCGGCGGTGCCCGCCGCGTACGCCGCACTATGGCGCCGCTCAACGACCTGGCCTTGCGCGTGGACGAGCTCGGCCGCATGCAGCTCTCCGGCGGCAAGATGGAAACACTGGAGCAGGCCATCGAGCGCGCAAGCGTCGACTCGCCGAGCGTCACCACCGGCGACGCCGACCTGGCGAGCATCGAGGTCGCGCTCAACCGCCTGCTGCGCCAGATGCAAGAGGCCAAGTTGCAGCAGATGCGCTTTGTCAACGATGCAAGTCACGAGCTGCGCACGCCCATCGCGGTGATTCAGGGCTACGTAAACATGCTCGACCGCTGGGGCAAAGACGACCCAGACGTGCTGGCAGAATCCATCGCGTCCCTCAAGGCCGAAAGCGAGCACATGCAAGAGCTCGTGGAGCAGCTGCTGTTTTTGGCGCGCGGCGATGCCGGGCGCACGGTCCTGCGGCGTGCGCATACCAACCTGGCCGCACTGGTCGGCGAGGTATGCGAGGAATCGCAGATGATCGATACCGAGCACACGTATCGGCTGGTGTACGACACCACGCTTGCCAGCGACCCGCGCTGCGACGCGCCCGTCGACGTGGCGCTCGTGAAGCAGGCTCTGCGCGTGATCGTGCAAAACGCCGCCAAGTATTCGGACGCGGGAACGACCGTCACATTTGGCATAACGCCCGATGCGGGCATGGGCACGATCGACATAAGTGTTGAGGACGAGGGCATCGGCATGAACCAGGAATCCGCAGCTCACGCGTTCGAGCGGTTCTACCGTGCCGACAACGCGCGCGATGCCGGCACGCAGGGCTCGGGTCTGGGGCTCGCCATCGCCAAGTGGATCGTCGACAGCCACGGCGGCGTCATCGGTGTGACCTCGGTCGAAGGGGTCGGCAGCCGCTTTACGATTCGCCTGCCACGGTAGGAAGCCCCCTCGTGAATCGAAGGTGAATGCTTTTCCGCGAAGTGAACGACCTATTTTGGACCCCCGAAGCATCCGCACTTTTTGGCGCCAAACCCGCAGGAAATACCTGACAAAACCGCAGGAAAGAGCGACGTAAAAGTGTCGATGCTCCAGGGGTTCGATTTCACTCGTTCACTTCGCGGAAAACCATTCACCTTCGTTTTACGGCAGCCCGTCAGTCACCCTCTCGGCATTAAAAATGGGGCAAGGCCACGCGCCTTACCCCATTTTTCGTTAGCCATAGCAGCTTGTGCGCTACTCGCGGCACAGGTGCACGGCGAAGCCGGCGAACTCGCGCTTAAAGTACACGAGCTTGGTGCCGCCGTCGGGCAGCAGCACGCGCGACTCCTCGTTGACCTCGAGCCCGCGCTCGGCAAACCACTTCTCGGCCGCATCAATGTCGTTGACGGCAAAGCCAATGTGGCCCTTGGCGCCACGACCGTTCTGCTTCATGATCTCGACCAGCGAATCGTTAAAGTACGAAACGGGGGTCTCGATGACGGGCAGGCCCATCATCGTCGAGAACAGCTCCGCGATCTCCAGGGCGTCTGCCGGGTCGGTGGCGTTAATGCCCACATGGGCAACGCGCATGCCAAAGAGCTCGACCGGATTGGCGTTCTGCTCACTCATACAGGCAGAGCCTACTGAGCCATGACGTCGAGAACGGCCTTCTCGGCAGCGACGCGGTTCATGCCGGTCATGAAGGGCACGCCGCTCACGTACGGGCAGGTGAGGCCCTCGGGGGCAACGGTGGTGGCGATCAGCAGGTCAGCACCCTCGTCGCAGTAGTCCTTGGCCTCGGAGATGGCGCACTGCACGATCTCATACTTGCCGGCATAACCGTTGGCGTCGAGCAGGGTGGCGACCTTCTGGGCAACGAGCGTGGAAGTAGCAGCGCCAGCACCGCAAGCCAAAACGATCTTCTTCATAGGTAATGTCTCCCTTCATGGTTTACTTTAGGTAAGTGTACCGCAGCGAGCGATGTCACTCGGCCTCGATGAGCTTTTATGCCAGTTTGCTTGCGCGCTGCGTATAATACATCCAGTACGTGTTGTCATACCGCTCGCTTTATGAGCGACTAAGGACCCTAATATGCCCGATTCCCGCACACTCTGGACCGCCGTCGTTATCATCTGCATCGCCGTGTCGGTGTTCTTTAGCGTCAAAAAACGCACCACGTTTAAGCGCCTGCAGCAGCTCATGGCCGCCAAGCAGTGGGACGAGTTCGATCGTTTGCTCGACGGCAAACTCACCAGCATGCTGTACCCGCGCTACAACCGCGACTACCTGCGCCTGAACTCCTATCTGCTGCGCGAGGACCACGAGCGCGCCAGCGAGATGTTCGATCTGCTGCTGGGACTCAACCTGCCCAAGATGCAGCGCGTCGACCTGGTCATTAAGGCCTTTAACTACTACGTTGGCCAGGAGGACCGCAAAAAGTCCAAGGAGTTGCTGCACGAGATCAAGGGCTTTGAGGGCGGTCAGGCCGAGGCAGTCGCGCACGAGTGCCAGCTGATGTACGACACGATGATCCTCAAGCGCCACAACGACATTCCCGAGCTGGAGCGCATGCTCGAGGATGTCGGCGACGACCCGGTCAAGCGCTGCCGCCTGGAGTACCTGCTGGCCCTGCAGTACCAAAACAAGGGCGACGAGGCAAAGTTCCAAGAGTTCCTCGAGAAGTCGGGCCAACACTCGATGGCCGTCAACGCGTAACGGACGGCTTGTGCTAGACTTCTAGTCTCACGGGGGCGTGGCGGAATTGGCATACGCAGGAGACTTAAAATCTCTCGCCGCAAGGATTGTGGGTTCGAGTCCCACCGCCCCTACCACGTATTGTTTACGAGCCCGTGTCCCCCAGGGATGCGGGCTCGTTTCTTTTAGATGCCGGTGGGACTCGAACCCGCGAGGGGGCGAGCGCCAAACGGACGCGCAGCGTCCGCAGCGAGCCGACGAGGGCGCCGGCAGGCGGCCGAAGCCGGTGCGGATTTGCGCAGCAAATACGCGGACGTCCCACCGCCCCTACCACGCATTGTTTACGAGCCCGTGTCCCCCAGGGATGCGGGCTCGTTTCTTTTGGATGCCGATGGGGCTCTATGTTGCGGTGGGATAGTTTCTGTTTTGGCAGGCTACCAGCCCATTTAGGAACTATTTCACCGCAACTTATGAGGGGATGGTTAAAGGGCGCTGAGGCTGGGGGTCCAGGCGATGGTGGGGGTCGCGCCGTCGAGAACCTCGTTGATGGTGGCGGCCATGCCGGCGAGCAGGCTGTTCTCGCTTACGGTGAGCGTGTCGTAGCCGCCGGATCGCATGAGCTCTCGAATCACCACGGCGCCTGCCAAGATCACGCCCGCGCGCTTGGGTTGCACGCCCGGCAACGCGGCGATACCCTCAACATCCAGCGCGGACATGCGCTCGATAGCGGCCGAAACCTGCTCCAGCGAAAGCTCGCGCAGGTGCACAAAGCTCGAATCATACGGCTCCAGCTCGTGAACGAGCGCCACGAGCGTGGTGACGGTACCACCCACCGCGACCAGGCGCTCGGCGCGCTCAAAGTCGACAGGCAGACTCTCAAAGTAGCCCGCAAACTGCCCGTTTGCCCAGCCAGCAGCAGCCGCAAGCTCGCAGTCCGCCGGCGGCAACGCCGAGAAAAACCGCTCGGTCACGCGGCGGCAACCGATGTCCAGCGAGCGCGTTCCCTCCAGCGCAAAGACGCCGCGCTCCGGCGCATAGACGCCCGTCGCGAGCTCCGTGGAACCGCCGCCCGAATCGGCAACAATGATGCGCTCGCCAGCAAAGTCGTGCGCCACGCCAAAAAACGTCAGGCGCGCCTCGACCTCGCCCGGAATCACCTGTGGCTCAAGCCCCAGATCGCGCAGGCCGTCCAACAGCAGCGCGGCATTGGACGCATCGCGCGCGGCGCTCGTGCACGTGGTGCAGACGCACGCGGCCCCAAAGGCACGGGCCTCGTCCACAAACATTCGGCACGCAGCGAGCACGCGCCCAACGGCCGCCTCGCAAAAGTGCCCCGTCGCGTCCACGCCCTCGCCCAAATCGGTAATCTCGGTATGCTTGGACGATTCCACGATCGCCCCGCCCTCGACCTGGGCCAGCACCAGTCGCGACGACACCGTTCCCAGGTCAATCGCCGCCACCTTATATCGTTTGTTGCAATGCG
This sequence comes from uncultured Collinsella sp., assembly GCA_900540975.1. Lineage (GTDB taxonomy): Bacteria > Actinomycetota > Coriobacteriia > Coriobacteriales > Coriobacteriaceae > Collinsella. The sequence continues at coordinate 12,698 of UQHY01000041.1, read as the reverse complement.
TCATTGCAGGCTCCCCTCCGGGCGCTACTCGCCGTTGGACACGACCGTCTGGCCCTCGACGCCGTTAAATCCAAACAGCATATCGAGCGTCTGGATGTACCACGGCGCGTTCTTGCCGACCTCTTCGATCTCTTTGGCGACTTCGCTGGCCTTTTTGGCGTTCGAGGACTTTTTGCTCGACGACGAGTCCGAATCGTCGTCCAGGCCCAGCACGTCAATCTTGGTCTCGCCGGGCATCACCAGACCCAGGTCCTCGGTCGCCGCGTCCTTAATGCCCTCCTCCGAGAGCAGTTTATCGACGCTTTTCTGCAGCTCGTCGTTGTACTGCTGGCGGATCTCGACCTGCTTGGCCAAGATATCGTTCGAGCGTTTGGCGACGTAGAGGTCGCGCGCGGGAAAGTACAGGCTCACGAGCACCAGGACGACGACAATGCCAATAAACAGCCCGCGCTGGGGCCCATGGGTAAAGTCGTAGATTGCCTTGACCACCGCGTTGTCGTTGGCGTAGTGCATGAAGTCCGAGCCCGAAAGACGGTTCGAGGGCTTGGTCGACTTTTCATGCGTTTGAGCCGAAGGGCGCTGAGCATGCGTCGGGCGCGCCGAACGTGGCGGGCGCGCCGGCGGCATATTCATTTGAGCACGGGGGTGTGAGGCACTTGCCGGACGCTGTGCACGGCAATCGACGCCGGCGTAGTCGGACCCGCCAAGCTGCGCGGTAGGTGCGCGGCGAGGTGACGGCTCGCGCGAACCGGCGAAATAATACCTGTTGTCGTAAATCTGATTCATGTGCGCCTTGTGCGGTTGAGGTTTGTTTGCGCTAAGTCCTTTAGTTATAGCACGAGCGCCCACACCGCTTTCGCCAGCCTTTGCTCGACATAAAAAAGGCGCTGAGCCGTATGGCCCAGCGCCCAATGGCGGCCATCAGAAGTGGAGCGGAGCCGAGTCAACCCCGCCCCCGCACACGCCGCTGCCTAGCGAATGTTGTAGAACGCAGACTTACCGGCGTAGCGCGCGCTGCCCTCGAGCTCGTCCTCGATGCGGATGAGCTGGTTGTACTTGGCGATACGGTCGCTGCGGCACGGGGCGCCCGACTTGATCTGACCGGCGTTAACACCCACGACCAGGTCGGCGATTGTGGAGTCCTCAGTCTCGCCGGAACGGTGGCTCACAATGCAAGCGTAGCCGGCCTCCTTGGCGGTTTCGATGGCCTCGAGCGACTCGGTGAGCGTGCCGATCTGGTTGACCTTGACCAGAATCGCGTTGGCGGCGCCCAGCTCGATGCCCTTCTTGAGGCGCTCGGTGTTGGTGACGAACAGGTCGTCGCCCACCAGCTGCACCTTTTTGCCAATGCGGCGGGTAAGCTCAACCCAGCCGTCCCAGTCCTCCTCGGCCATGCCGTCCTCGATGGAGATGATGGGATAGGTGTCGACAAGCTTCTCCCAGTAATCGACCATCTGAGCGCTCGTATACTCAACGCCCTCGCCCTTGAGCTTGTACATGCCGGTCTCGGCGTTGTAGAACTCGGTCGATGCCGGATCCATGGCGTACATGAAGTCGACGCCGGGCTTAAAGCCAGCCTTCTCGACGGCCTTGGTAATGTACTCGAACGGCTCGGCATTGGTCTTGAGGTTGGGCGCGAAGCCGCCCTCGTCGCCCACGCCGCCGCCAAGGCCGGCCTCGTGCAACACGCCCTTGAGGGTGTGGTAGACCTCAGCGCACCAGCGCAGGCCCTCGGCAAAGCTCGGGGCGCCCACCGGCATGATCATGAACTCCTGGAAGTCAACGTTGTTGTCGGCATGCACGCCGCCGTTGAGGATGTTCATCATGGGCGTGGGCAACAGGTGGGCGTTGACGCCGCCCAGGTACTGGTACAGCGACAGGCCCGCCGACTCTGCCGCAGCGCGGGCAACGGCCAGTGATACGCCCAGAATGGCGTTGGCACCGAGCTTGGTTTTGTTGGGCGTACCGTCGGCGGTAATCAGTGCGGCGTCAATGGCACGCTGATCGAAGGCATCGAGGCCCACGACGGCGTTGGCGCACTCGTTGTTGACATGCTCGACGGCCTGCGAAACACCCTTGCCCAGGTAGCGGCCTTTGTCGCCATCGCGCAGCTCACATGCCTCAAAGGCACCGGTCGATGCGCCCGAAGGCACCATCGCGCGACCGAAGCTGCCGTCCTCGAGCACGACCTCGACCTCGACGGTGGGGTTGCCGCGGCTGTCGAGCACCTCACGACCGTAGACGTCCAAAATGTCACTCATGTTGTCTCCCTCTCACTTGGAAACGTAGTTGATGCAAGCGACTGGCCGACTGTGCACCATCGGTGCGCCTCCGTAAGTTAGCCATGTCGCACTTTTTGCATTATGCCCTAAGTTAGCCTAGGGATACATATGAATTGGAGAAATCATTCTTTGGAGCGCTTGTTTTTGCACCGAACATTCATCTCTGGAGGTCGCCCCCCATTAAATTCTTCTATCGGCATACCGTCTTTACCTGGCTTGCGAATGAAAGAGCCAATAATGTGCTTTTACGTCGTGCAAAGTTCTGGATATCGTGCAATTCTAAGGGTCTGAAGTTCTGGATATCGTGCATAATCAGGTTATAAAAGTTCTGGATATCGTGCACGAGGTAGCCATGCTTAAACGAAAAGCCTATGACAAACTACTAAAATGGAAGCATGAAAGCGCTGGTAAAACAGCACTTCTTATTGAAGGAGCCCGCCGCGTCGGCAAGAGCACGCTTGCCCGCACGTTTGGAGAAACCGAATACAAGTCCTGCCTTGTCATTGATTTCTTTCAAGCACCTGCCGAAGTTAAGCAATATTTTGAGGACTATCGCACTGACTTCGACTCGCTCTTCCTCTATCTCTCGGTTTTCTATAACGTCAAACTCTATGAACACGAGACGCTTATCGTCTTCGACGAGGTCCAGATGTACCCGCAAGCACGCGGACTCATCAAGTATCTCGTTGCAGACGGACGTTACGACTACATCGAAACTGGATCCCTGCTCAGCATCAAGCAGAACATTAAAGATATCGTCATCCCATCCGAGGAAGAGTCTCTGGAACTTGAGCCCCTCGACTTTGAGGAGTTTCTTTGGGGCATGGACGAAAAGGGGCTGGCCGATCTCATTCGCATGAGTTTTAACAAGATGAAGCCGCTCCCCGATGCCCTACATCGCAGAGCGCTCTCCCTTATGCGCGAATACATGCTCGTAGGCGGCATGCCTGAGCCGGTATCCGTCTATGTTGAACAGCGCGCTTTTGCGCCCGTCGACGCTTCGAAGCGCCGAATCGTCCAGCTTTATCGCAACGATATCTCTCGTTTTGCAACCGGTTACGAATTCAAAGTCGTCTCCGTACTCGATGGCATCCCGGGTCAGCTCTCTAGGCACGAAAAACGATTCAAGCTTTCCTCACTTGATAAAAACGCACGCATGCGCACCTACGAAGAAGCCTTCTTTTGGCTGGCAGACGCGCGAATTGCCAATATCTGCTATGCCGCAAGCGAACCGAGCGTGGGCCTTTCACTCAGCATGGAGCAAACGGCCCTCAAGTGCTACATGGCAGACACCGGCCTGCTTGTAACGCTTGCCTTCTCTGACAACAACGATACCGATGAAGACGTTTACAGAGCCGTGCTTCGCGGCGACATCGGATTGAACGAAGGAATGCTTACCGAAAACTACGTTGCCCAATCTCTAAAGGCCAATGGGCACAGGCTCTTCTTTTATTCCCAAAGCGGAAAGAAGGAGGGGGAGGAGCGCATGGAAATCGACTTCCTCGTTACCCGACCCTATGCCAATGCCGCCGGAAAGCCGCGCATCAGCCCCATCGAAGTTAAGTCGCCACGCAGATACGGAACCATCTCCCTCGACCGATTCCGCGCGCGCTTTAACAAGAAGATTGGGATGGCTTACGTGTTGCACCCTAAACAACTCGAGTGGGATGCCGAAGCGCAGCTGGCACATCTTCCGTTGTATATGGCTTTTTGCTTGTAGAGACCTCTCTACGAATGGATGCCGTGAGAGACGCAGGCCTCACTCGCTTGCTTTTGCTTGGTCCCACAGGTCGTTGAGTTGAGCGGTTGAGCAGGCGGCGAGGTCATCGCCCGCCTCGTGCACGGCGGCCTCCATCGCAGCCCAGCGACGGCGGAACTTGGCCGTGCTGGCACGCAGGGCGCTCTCGGCGTCGATACCCTCTTTGCGCGCAACGTTGACCAGGGCAAAGAGCAGGTCGCCAAACTCCATCTCGCGCTCGGGCGAGCCGGGCTCCTCGGCCTCAAACTCGGCACGCTCCTCGGCGACCTCGTCCCACACATCCTGGACCGTCTCCCACTCAAAGCCCACGGCCGCCGCCTTGCGCGACACCTTCTGCGCCTGCATCAGCGCCGGCAGATGCGTGGGCACGCCGTCGAGCAGTCCCTCGGGCGCAGCCTCGCCTGCTGCCACGGCCTTGTCCTTGGCAGCCTTCTCGGCAAGCTTAACCTCGTCCCAGATCTTGAGCACCTCGTCGGAGCTATCGGCATCCGCATCGCCAAACACGTGTGGGTGGCGTCGGATGAGCTTGGCGTCGATATCGCGCGCCACATCGGCCAGCGTAAACTCGCCGGCGTCCGCCGCAATCTGCGCATGCAACACTACCTGCATGAGCACGTCGCCCAGCTCCTCGCGCAGATGCGCGGCATCGTCGGCCTCGATGCAATCGAGCGCCTCGTAGGCCTCCTCGATCATGTTTTTGCCGATGCTGCGGTGCGTCTGCTCGCGGTCCCACGGGCAGCCGTCGGGCTGACGCAGGCGCCAGATGGTCTGCACCAGATGCTGCAGCTCGGCCGACGCGTCGACCAGCGTGGACAGGTCGCGCGAGCCCTCGGCATTTTGCTGAGCCATGTGCTGCGCCATGGTTATTCCTCCTCCATGATCACGTGGCGAAACGCGCCGCCCTCGTAAATGCCGTAGCTGTGCGAGCCGTCCTTGGGGATGCTCACGCTGCCGGGGTTGAAGAGCCACAGGCCCGGGTGCGCGGCACTTTCCTCGTTGACCTTGATGTGCGTGTGGCCGTAGACGAGCGCGGAGCCCTCGGGCAGCGCGGGCGCATGGTCGACGCTGTTGTGCATGCCGGCGCCAAAGACGTGGCCGTGCGTCAGGAACAGCTCGCGACCGGTCTCGTCGAACAGCGTGGCGTAGTCGGCCATGACGGGGAAGTCGAGCACCATCTGGTCGACCTCGGCGTCGCAGTTGCCGCGCACCGCGATGATGCGGTCGGCCAGGGCGTTGAGCAGCGGAATCACACGCTTGGGGGCGTAGTCGCGCGGCAGGTCGTTGCGCGGACCGTGGTAGAGCAGGTCGCCCAGCAGGACGATGCGGTCGGGCTGCTCGGACTCGATGGCGGCGACCAGGCGCTCAGTCCAATATGCCGAACCGTGGATGTCGGAAGCGATGAGGTATTTCATGGGGAGATCCTTTCGAGATGGGGCTAATGTGGCTGGGCGTGGGATGTCGCCGGCCGCGCTATTCAAATCGCAGTGCCGCGCTCTGAGCTGCCTGCATCACGCGCTGGAGCGGCACGTTATGCTCGCGAGCGAGGCGGGAGCAGTCTTCGTACTCGGGCGCCGCGCGCTCGCTGCCGTCGGGCAGGGTGGCTACCTTGACGGATGCCTCGCCCCATGGCGTCGTTACGCGCTCAAAGCGGCGTGGCAGGCAAACGCGCTCCATAACTTGGCGGCGGATGCCATTGGTCGTGGTTTCCAAAAAGATGATCGTCTGCAGGCGCTCGATATCCTCGTGGGTGCAGATTACCTGCAGCTGCCAGCCGGGACGGCCCTTCTTGCAATAGAGGGGCAGCCAGTGCACCTCGCGCGCACCGGCCTCGCGCAGGCGGTCGGCGGCGTAGGCGAGCACCTCGGGCGACGCGTCGTCGATATCGCATTCCAGCTTGACGATGGTCTCGGGCGCATCGGTCTCGCGGGACAGCGGAGATTTGCTATCGCATGGCATACGGTCCGGCTCCTTTCCGCACGGGCTCGTTTTGTTCACCCAAACGCTAACACATCGCGGGCGGCGTGGGGGTGTCGTCATGGGATGGGCGGGACTTTTGCCCGTCGCGGACGTCGGCGTGCGCCGCCTGCCCTTTCCGGTCGGTTTCGACTTGCAGCGTTCCCGGCGCGTCAGGGGTCGCGCCGTTACAATGGAGCGGATTCGCTTGACGCAAAGGAGCTGCCATGTCTGCTTGCCCGCTGGTCGATTGCCATACTCATACCTCGTTCTCGGACGGGCATGCCTCGTTTGAGGACAACGTCCGCGCCGCTGCTGCAGCCGGTTGCCGCGCCATGGTCTCAACCAACCATCTCACCCTGCCAGCCAGCATGGATGCCAATTGCGAGGTGCAGGTTGTCGAGGGCGACCTGCCGGCACATCGTCTGGCTTTTGAGGATGCCCGCAAGCTTGCCGCGCAGATTGCGCCGGAGCTCGAGCTTATCTATGGCTTTGAATGCGATTGGTACGAGGGCTGTGAGCCTTTGGTCGAGCGCTGGTCCCGGGGCGCCGTCGTGCGCCTGGGCAGCGTACATTGGATTGGCAACCCGGGCGATATCATGGCCGGTGCTGCGGGCACGGCGGGGACGGAGGACGTCGCTCGTCCCGATACACCCGATTCCCTTTGCGGTTGGATCGACGACGACACCGACCTGCACGTTTGGGAAAACCTGGGCGTGCGCGGCGTGTGGGAGCGCTATGTCGACGACTGGTGCCGCGCCTGTGAAAGCCCGCTTAACTTTGATGTAATGGCCCACCCCGACCTGGTCATGCGCTTTTCGAAGGAAGGCTTTGCGCCCGATTTTGACCCCGCGCCATTCTGGGAGCAGATGGCCGAGTGCGCGCACGATACGGGCCGCCGCGTTGAGGTCTCGACGGCCGCGCCGCGCAAGGGCCTGGACGACTACTATCCCGCGACCGGGCTGTTGCGTTGCTTCGCCCACGCCGAGGTGCCGATTACCTTTGGCTCGGACGCACACCGCGCCTGCGACATCTGTTGGAATATCCGCGAGGCCCAGGCCCACGCTTACGACTGCGGCTACCGAACCTTTGACATCCCCCACCTCACCGGCGAATGGGAGCCCACGCCCCTCGCCTAGCCATCCCTTCATAAGTTGCGGTGAAATAGTTCCTGCTTATAGCCCTAAGACCATCAAACAAGAACTATTCCACCGCAACTTCTATTTAATCCGTTGGGGACGGAGGAAAACGGATCATTTGGTGCAAAGTATCCTGTCCCCCTTGCACCAAAAGCGTGACTAGTGGCGGCGGGCGTTGAGTTCGCCGGCCAGTTCGTCGAGGGTGATGCCGTAGCGCTCGAGCGTCACGAGCAGGTGGTAGACCAGGTCGCCGGCCTCGTAGCGAATGTGATCGTGGTCGTTGTCCTTGCAGGCCATGATGACCTCGCTCGCCTCCTCGGCAAGCTTCTTGAGTAGCTCATCCTCGACGTCGGTCAGCAGACGAGCGGTATAGCTCTCCTGCGGCGATGCGTCGCGACGCCCATGAATCACCTCGGCCAACCCCGTCAGCGTCTCACCGATATTTCCATCCTGAACATTTGCGGTGCGCACACCCATGGTTCAATCCTTTCTGGTTGGCCAAGCGCCTAGTCGAGCGCCCGCCCTACGCGAGTTTCTTAAAGAAGCAGGTGCGGTTGCCGGTATGGCAGGCCGGACCCGGCGAGTCGACCTTGACCAGCAGCGTATCGCTATCGCAGTCGGCCCAGAGCTCCTTGACCTCCTGCATGTTGCCGCTCGTCGCGCCCTTGTTCCAGAGCTCCTGGCGGCTGCGACTCCAAAACCACGTGGTCCCGGTCTTGAGCGTCAGCCCCACCGATTCCTCGTTCATCCAAGCAAACATAAGCACCTCACCGGTGTCATATTGCTGAACCACACAAGGAATCAGCCCGCGGGCGTCGTACGTAAGATCAGACGCTTCTATTACCTCAGTCATCATTTCTCCCAAGTAATTTCCGTAAACCCCACAGGTCGGCGAGGGTTGTCCAGGTGCCCGAGATTCCGAGCGACAAGCCCGACGACACGTACTTAAGTACGCGAGGAGGGTTGGAGCCGGAAGGTCGGGTGCCTGGGCAAGCCGCAGCATTAGAAGTCCAGCCTCACAGGAATACCTTGAGAAGCCATATACTCTTTGACTTCGCGAATGCTGAAGATTCCAAAGTGAAAGACGCTCGCCGCCAGCACGGCATCGGCCTCGCCCTCGATCACACCCTCGGCAAAATGCTCGAGTGTGCCCACGCCGCCGCTCGCGATAACGGGAATCGGCACCGCGCGGGCCACGGCGCGAGTAAGCGCCAGATCGAAGCCGGCCTTGGTACCGTCGCGGTCCATGCTGGTCAGTAGGATTTCGCCGGCGCCACGACGAGCCGCCTCCTCGGCCCACGCCACTGCGTCGATACCCGTGGCGTTGCGGCCGCCCGCCGTAAAGACCCCCCACTTATCGGCGCCCGGCTCCCCGGGCAGCCCCACGCGCTTGGCATCGATCGCCACGACCACGGCCTGGCTGCCAAACGCCGCGGCGGCCTGGCTGATCAACGACGGATCGCGCACGGCGGCAGAGTTGAGCGACACCTTGTCAGCACCGGCGGCAACCATGGTGCGCATGCCCGCCAGGTCGCGAAAGCCGCCGCCCACGGTATAGGGAATGGCCAGCTCCTCGGCCGCATGCGCCGCCATCTCGATAGTCGTCGCACGGTTATCGCTCGTCGCGGTAATGTCCAAAAATACGACCTCGTCCGCACCCTCGCGGTCGTAGGCGCGGGCCAGCTCCACCGGATCGCCGGCATCGCGCAAGCTCACAAAGTTGACGCCCTTGACCACACGGCCGTCCTTGACGTCCAGGCAGGGAATTACGCGCTTGGTAAGCATGGGCTACTCCTCCCCTCGAGCGGCGGCCAGCGCCTGGGCCAGCGTAAAGTTGCCCTCGTAGAGCGCACGACCGGTAATGGCGCCTTCAATCGCGCCCTCACCCACCGCGGCCAGCGCGCGGATGTCGTCGAGCGTCGAGATACCGCCCGACGCCACGACGGGAAAGCCCGCGACCTGCGCCACATGGCGATACGCCGCCACATCGATGCCCGTCTGCATGCCATCACGCGCGATGTCGGTATACACCAGATGCTTAAAGCCCAGCTCGGTAAGCTGCGCCACGGCATCGTCGAGTGCCACGCCCGCGCCGTCGCGCCAGCCGTTCACCTTAACCTGGCCGTCGCGCGCGGCAATGTCGGCGACCAACAGCTCGCCAAAGCCCTGGGCTGCCACCTCAGCAAAACCCGGCTCGGTCACGAGCACGGTGCCCAGCGCAATGCGGCGAGCACCATAGCCCGCCAGCTCATCGATGCGCGCGAGTGAGCGAACGCCGCCGCCCACGTCCACGGACAGACCGCCGACGCCGCAGATGGCCTTAATCGCCGCCGAGTTGGCAGCGCATGTGTCCTCGTCCTCACCAAAGGCAGCGGACAGGTCGACGACATGCACCCAGCTTGCGCCCTGCTCGGCAAACGAGCGGGCGACGGCCACGGGGTCATCGGAATATACCTTGCAGCGGTTGCGGTCACCGCGCTCCAGGCGCACAACCTTGCCGCCGATCAGATCGATTGCGGGAAACAGGATCATCGGCCAACCTCCTCGACGATGCTCACGAAGTTCTTAAGAATACGCTGACCCAGCGCGGAGGATTTCTCGGGATGGAACTGGCAGCCCCACACGTTACCGTGGCGCACGATGCACGGGAAGCTCCGTGTATAGTGCGTGCGTGCCAACACATCGGCGGCATCGACGTCGTCGGCCACCGCGTAGCTGTGAGTGAAATACATGTTGGCGCCCTCGGCAAAACCGGCAAGCAACGAATCGGCCGCACCGGCGGGCGTCATGTGCACCTGGTCCCAGCCCACGTGCGGGACCTTCAGACGGCTCGACTCCAGGTGCGTGCACGAGCCACGCATGATGCCCAGGCCATCGACCCAGGGACCACCGGCCTGCTCGGAGGCATCGTCGTCCGCGTCCGCACCCTCGTCCGCAGGCACGCCCTCGTTGCCGCGCTCAAAAAATAGCTGGAGGCCCAGGCAGATGCCGAGAAGCGGAGTTCCGGCGGCAACGGCATCGAGCACGGCCACCTCCTCGCCGCTCTGGCGCATAAAGGCGATCGCGTCATAGAACGCGCCCACGCCCGGGATGACCAGGCCGTCGGCGTTGCGGATCTGCTCCGGATCGTCCGACGTGCAGGCGGCGGCACCGGCGCGCGCAAGCCCGCGCACGACGCTCGACAAGTTGCCCTTGTGGTAGTCGACCACCACAATCTTCGGTTCGCCCACGCGACCCTCCACTTCTCATCATCCAAAACCACCGCAAAGGGGACAGGCACCTTCGTGGTGGTTTTACCCTTGTGACGGTTACAGCGAGCCCTTGGTGCTGGGGATGCCCTGCACGCGGGGATCGAGCTCGCAGGCGTGGCGCATCGTGCGACCCACGGCCTTAAAGGCGGCCTCGATAATGTGATGCGAGTTGCCGCCCGCCAGTTCGCGCACGTGCAGCGTGAGCTTGGCATCGCGTGCGAAGGCATAGAAGAACTCAACGGCCAGCTCGGTATCGAAGCTGCCCACGCGCTCGGTCGGCACGGGCAGCTCGCAGTAGGCCTGGCCGCGACCCGAAATGTCCACGGCAGCCATCACGAGTGTCTCGTCCATGGCAATCGCTGCATCGGCAAAGCGCGTAATACCCGCCTTGTCGCCCAACGCTTGGCAAAACGCCTCGCCCAGCACAATGCCCGTATCCTCGACGGTGTGGTGTGCGTCGACCTCAACGTCGCCTACCGCATGCACCGTCAAATCAAACAGGCCATGGCGACCAAAGGCGTTGAGCATATGGTCGAAAAACGGTACGCCCGTCGAGATATCGCACACGCCGCATCCGTCTAGGTCGAGCTTGACGACAATGTCGGTCTCACCCGTCTTGCGGGTCACCTCGGCATAACGGCCCATCTACATCTCCTCCTTCACCAGCGCGGCAAACGCGGCCAGCACCTCATCGTTTTCCTGCGGCGTGCCCACGGTAATGCGCAAGCAGTCCGCGAGCCCCGGCGCGTAGCTAAAGTCGCGCACCAAAATCGAGTACTCGTCGCGCAGGCGCTCGCGCACGCGTGTGGCATGTGGCGTGCGTACGAGCACAAAGTTCGCCGCGCTCGGCCACACCTCCACGGGCAAGCCCTCGGCAGCCATCGCGCGCAGAGCGGCCTGTTCGCGTTCGCGCTCGGATGCGACCTGCGCCACCACGGGCGTGTAGGCATCACGGGCACGCACGCAGGCAAGTGCTGCCGCCTGGCTCAGTACGTTGACCGAATAGATCTGGCGAATCGCCGCGAACACGTCGATGACTTCGGGCGCCGCAATCACATAGCCCAGACGCGTGCCGGCAGCGCCAAACGCCTTGGACAACGTATGCAGAATCACCAGGTTGGGATGCTCGGCGATAAGCCCCTGCGCCGTGGTGGCCGCGCCAAACGAATCGTCGGCAAACTCAACGTAGGCCTCGTCGACCATTACCATGCCGGGGCACGCATCGCACAGCGCCGCGACAAAGTCGAGCGGTGCCACGTCACCCGTGGGGTTATTGGGCGAGGTCACGATTGCCAGGTTGCACTCGGACGCCGCCGCAAGCGCAGCTGCCTGGTCGAGCTCAAAGGTCGCGGGGTCGCGCCACACGTCGCGCACCTCGGTCTGGCAGAGCGACGCAAAGAACGCGTACTCGCTAAAGCACGGCGGGCAGTTGAGCAGGGTCCGTCCCGCGCCGCCAAACGCCAACAGGTAGTTATAGAGCAGCTCGTCGCCGCCGTTGCCCACGCAGACATTCTCGCGCGTCACACCATGCCAAGCGGCGAGCTCGTCGCGCAGGTCGTTGGACATGGGATCGGGGTAGCGGTTGAGCGGCGTGGCAGCCAGGACGGCGTCGACCGCCTCGCGCACGCCGGCCGGTACGGGATAGGTGTTCTCGTTGGCCGAAAGATTGATGCGCGTGGGCGTAAAGTTGGGATCGTAGGGCTCAATGCCGGCCAAGTAGGGCTGGACGAGCTCCTTCATGCGCGGCGTGAGTTCGGACATATTAGGCCTCCTTGCCAGTCGCGCCGGCGCCATCAGCGCTTGCAGCCGCCAGGTCCACGCCCTCGGCAACCGTCGCCACGGCGTCGCCCGGCCAGGCAACCTTGGTCAGGTCGGCCGCGGCGAGCGACTCGACGCTCACGGCATCCTCGCCCTGCTCCAACACGCGGCGGCGCAGCGCGGCGGAAAGCGCGTGTGCCCACAGACCCTCGGCCTCGGCGAGGCGCTGCGTGGCAGGAGCATCGGAGAGCAGGCCCTCAGGCGTATAGCAAATGACGCTCGAGCGCTTGACGAACTCCTCCACCGAAAGCGGGTTGGAGAACATGGCCGTGCCGCCGGTCGGCAGCGTGTGGTTGGGGCCGGCAACATAATCGCCGAGCGGCTCGGAGCTCCACGCGCCCACAAAGATGGCGCCGGCGTTGCGAATGCCGCCGAGCAGGCCCATCGCGTCCTTGCAGTGCAGCTCCAGGTGCTCGGGCGCCACGGTGTTCACCGCCTCGACGGCAGCAGCCATATCGGCGGCCACCACCAAGGGGGCCCCCTGGTCCGCTGCCAA
>UQHY01000040.1:0-20451 GCA_900540975.1 uncultured Collinsella sp. | reverse complement strand
CGCGTCGCCGACGTTCTAGAAGTGCGTGGCCTGAAGGTCAAACCCGCCAGCGGCGCTACCATCGGCGGCACAAACGGCGGCTTTGCCGGAGTCGTTGGGTCGTCGTGGCTCGGCATCGTCAAGTTCAGCGGTATCACCGACCTGTCGCATGCCACCTTCGTGGAAAATGATCACACCGCGCAGCTGATTTATGAGAACTTCAACTCGCTGATTTTTGCCGCCGGTAGCGGAAGCGATAGTGGCACCGCCGCAGGCGATATCAAGAAATGGCAATATAAGCGCCCCTCTACGCCCGTCAAGATCGATGACGTGTACAGCTGCGGCCAAGTCATTCGCTTGGGCAACCCGTTGAGTGAGAACCTCATCTCCATCGACAAAGCGCACCGGTGGATCTTTAGCTCTAAGCTCGTAAAAACTGGCGATGCATTTGCGCTGGCAAGTATCGACGATTTCGCAAAGCTGGCGATCACCTGGCAAACCAGCGGCCACTACTCGATGGTTGACGGCGTTACCGAAAACAACCTTAACGGCTTGCAGTCCTCGACCATTACGGTGAACGGTACTATTGATTTCAAGGGCACGGGCCTAACGGGTTTCACGCAGGATCGTGCAGACGGCTCGCAAGTTTTCTCGGGAACGTTGAACGGTGGCGGCACAATTAACCTTGCCGTCGGCGAGCCGTACGGCATGCGCGGCGGGGCCGTGCTCGACGGCAATGACACGAGCGACGGCAACGGCAAAATCTACCGCCACGGTCGCTTGGGCTTGTTCGCGGCCGTCAACGGCGCAACCATCTCCAACGTCACAATCGCTGGCTCCATGAAGTTCGATAACGGTTCGGCTATCGATGCCGGGTCGCTTGCAGGTACCATCGTCGGCAACCTGTCATTGTCTGGCGTAACGTGCAAAACGAATATCGCGTGTGATGATACGTTCAGCAACGAAGTGAACATTGGTGGTATTGCGGGCAGCGTGTCGGCGGCTTCTACGGTTGCGTTTGAGGGCAACAGCAAGGCCCAGGCGACTATCACTAAAGCTCAAACGCTTAATGGCAATATGCGCATTGGCGGCGCCATCGGCTATGTGGGCGACTATACCTCGACATTCAATGTCGCGCGCCTCGAAGTTGGCGGATCAATCGAAACCGGCAATTGCGCTAGCGGCAAGATTGCCCAAGTCGGTGGCTTTATCGGCTGCATTGCTCAGGGATCGAACGAGAAGAACGTTACCATTACCGGTCTTAGCTTTAGTGAATTCGCTATGACCGTGGGCAAGAACGGCGACAAGTTCAACGGCGCCGGTGGTCTTCTGGGCTACAGCTGGGGCAACGCCATCGTCACCATTGGCGATACTGCTGCGAATACCAGCAGCAGCACCTACGCCCTCAAAACTACCAACAACACGACCGTGACCGCAAATGGCTCTACCGAGGTCGGCGGTCTCGTATACGCTGCTAGTGGCCACTGGATCATCAACGACTACGCCATCGATCTTTCGAACGCAACCATTAACGCCGATAAGGCAGCGGTGCTTGGCCTGCTCATCGGCCGAGGTGGCAGGACGGAGAATTCCTCAACATATGGAGTAGAAACTTATAGCGGCTTGTATCTGGAGAACAAGGCAAGTTGGGACACCGCATATAAGGTCAATGCTGCTGCAGGCAATGGCGTGAAAATCAACAACACGGCAATCAAAAGCGACGACAGTGATACTTCGTTTGATGAATGGGTTGGCAATGGCACTAAGCCTGCCTATGGCAACGAAGCCGGCAGCAAGCTTATTGATGGCGAATGGAACGTTGTCGTTTCGCTGCATACCAATGACGGTGCCAATGGCGGCAAGCTCAACATGAGTGGAGAGCGGGGAAGTGACAACAGCTATCAGAATCGGTCGGCTTTCGGCAGTAACCACAAAACGAATGCCTGGACGAGGTATTACTACAATCTTGACAAAGCATATGCGGAGGTAGGCAACAACGAAAAAAATAGCAGCGCAAGCAGTTGGATGGACTCCGCAGAGTACCTACTGCTTTGGTGCGCGTATTTGTATGCGCCCCCTGCAATTCAGACCTATATCATCCCGGGGAATCAGGAAATTTTCAAAGGAAACAATATAGGCACGGACAAGAGTTCGGGTACGGAAATTGATCTAAAGGGATACAGTTTCTATCCTACTGACCCCGCGAAGGGCTCAACGGTTACTGTGAATAATGCAACGATTACGTTCCATTATTCCGACATTAAAGCCGAGCAAGAAGGTAACAAAAAGAATAGTGAAGCCACGCAGCACGAAAATATGCACTGCGCTCTCATCGGAACCCATACGGGCAACCTCAAGGTTAAAAATGTCACGCTTGCAGGCACCGTGGGCTCTGTTGTGAGCGATGCAGGAAGTTCGTCCGGTGCACTTGTGTGCTGCTGTATCTATGGGCCCATCAATGAGACTAATGTGGCGCAGCTCGAGATAGATGGTCTGACACTCGACGGCTTGAAGGTCGACGGTGTGGACGGCAATACCAGTTACGCTCCTCTGCTTATCAACGAGATGCAGACATGCGTGAACCTGAGCGCTAAGAACATTTCAACCCGTGGGTACGTGAATATGCCCACGGCGGCAACCTCGCTCTTCGGCAGACTCGGCGTGGGAAAAAATTCCGATCAGGTGACGGCGAAGTTTGAGCAAATCAGCTTGCCCAGCCAAAAGAACAAAACGATCTTCACCCATGCGAGCCTGCTGGAGAGTTTTGGCTACGGAAGCACGAGCACGGGCTCTGCGGACTATACCTTTACTAAGGCCGATGCCGATGCGGGCAAGGTGACATATGGAAGCGAAATCGATGCCAAGGACAAGGAATACTCTGGCAAGCAGCTTTGGTATTACGACAAAGAAACCTATGCCACCCCTAATGGCTTGGTGACGGTTGATAAAAAGCCGGCAGATGCCAAGAATCCTCGGTTTGGTGACTATCTTCCTTATGTTTACAAGGGGAAAGCCACCGAGGATGGCGTCCAGTATCACGAAATCAAGGTTAACCAGCGCATCCCTAACCTGATGACGGGATGCGGTACGTATGGCGATCCGTACGCCGTTACGGACGCGACGGAAATGAACGCCATCGCTAACTACATCAACAACAGCGTGGCGTTGGATGGCTGGGAAGTCACTATTGCCGCCGATCAGTCCGAGCTTTGCATGCGACGGAGCGCCAAGCCAAATACCGACAACGAGGTCGTGTACGTCTATAAGCAGAGCAATCCAAGCGAGAGTAAATGGGAGAAAAAGGTTGGCGAAAAGACCGATCCGAAGCAGACGCTAAAAGACGAAACGATGCACCGTTACGTGCAGAGCGCGTATTACAGCATTGAGCCTCCTGAGGGCAATAAGATTACCGTCGATGCGGCCTCGTTTGGCGGCTTTGGCAATAAGGCCAACCCGTTCCGCGGCGTTATCGTTGGCAAGCCAGGTGCCTCGACTGCAACAATTGAGATTGAAAACAACAACGGCGAGCTTCGCGGTCTCATTCCCTATAGCTATGGCAGCGTGGTGCGCAATCTCAACATCAACTATGTGAATGCGCAGGCGACTATTACTTATTCTGATAAGGATGAGGACGGCGTTCCGACAGCGTTTTTCGGTGGCGTTATCGGCTGCATTCTTGGCGGCGATAACATTATTGATGGCGTGGTCGTAAACGATCCAAATAGCGGCTCGACGACGTACGGCTTTACCGTTGCTGGCGACTCGCACCTTGTTCCCATCGGCGGTTATGTTGGTGCCATTGCGGGTGGCGGCGTGATTTTCCGCAACACGGGCACCTCGTGGCGTGGTGGTACAAAGAACAAAAAGTACAAGCCCATTGAGGAAGATGCCGCAAAGTATGACCAGTACGATAACCCTTACGTTGGCCGCGTGATCGACGGCTATGCCTTTAGCGAGGGCTGCAACGTCGATAACGGTGACGCCAACTACAAAATCAACGAGCTCATAAACAAGGGAACCCCCTGTGTCACCACCACGGGCACCGACAACAAGTACATCGGCACCAACGCTGAGGCGCCCGTGACTACGGTGGAAAACGCCCAGGGCCTTTTGGTGCTCTCGGCTATCATCAGCTCGGGTGCGGGTGCTGGTGCGGCACATACCAACTATGCCGATTATGGCGTGTTCCGCGGCTCCAAGGCGTACTGGGGCAGCGATACGCAAGATCCTGCGATAGAAGGCTACCTGTTTGGCAACAAGAACTATGGCAAGGTACGAAATGCCAGCTACGACAGTGTGGGCAAGCCCGCGGGTGTCGCCAGCGATTTCGAAGCCGCCAAAAATGATGACCAGAAGGCTCCCGGCAAGCAGGGCTGGCACGGACCCCTCGACGCGGACAACGACGTGAACTCGCCCTACCTGGTAGCGTCTTATGCTGCCAACTACCAAACGGGCTACGTGTGCGCGTCGAAATCGATCGGCATGAGCCTGGAGTTCAAACAGGGCGCCCCCTACGATATGACCGGTTACGGCACGGGATATGTGGGCCTTAACGGCCGCTACTATTCCAATGCCTGCGACTCGAACGAGGCGACCACCGACCGCGACCGCATCACGCCGCACGTAGCCACGATCGACGGTAACGGCGCCACCATCACGGTGGGTACCGAAGACGCCGCCTACGGCGCCGTCGAATACGCCGACGACGACTATAAGGTCTCGGGCGTAGGCGGCCTGTTCAGCACCGTAATGTTCACCTCTACCTACGTCGGCCCCAGCGTCGCCGCGAACGGCGACGCGCAGGTCAGAGATCTCACCTTTAGCAATTGCAACGTTGCGCTCGCCTATATCGACACTAACGGCAAAACCACCTCGGGACAGGCATCGAATGACCTTATCGGCACCGGTCTTTTGGCGGGCGCAACGGCTAACTACGATGGCAACACGTGCGGCGTCTACCGCAACGTGCAGATGAATAACTGCACCGTGTCGGGCGCAAAGAGCGTGGGAGGGCTTCTTGGCAGCTCGGGCCGCGCCAGCCGAAGTACGGACAGTGACGTGACCTATATGGTCAAATTCAGCTCCACGTGGGCACCCATGTATCTCAATGACTGCTCATACACCGGTCTTAACGTCGAGGGCGAGAAGTACGTCGGCGGCTACGTGGGAACGGTCGCCTCGTCGAGCGGTGTGTGGACAACCGCGTCCGAAGGGGTGAGTGAGAAGGCTGTTGGCGAAAATTCGACCCTAACCGCCACGGGAACAAATCTCTACGTGGGCGGTGTGATCGGCTTTGCCAAATCAAGCCATATCTCGGTCAACACCTACATCGGCACCACAAAAGCGGTCATCCCGTCGAGCACGACAGTCATCTCTGGGGTGAATGTGCTTGCCACCGGGGAGAATACCGATAGGTATATGGGCGCCGGCGGCGTGGTCGGGCGCGTCGATGGCGGCGTTATTTCTATGAGCAACGTGCGCATTGATGCCGGGACCGGCACCAAGAACGCTGTCATCGGCGATGGTACCGGAAAGAACTTCAAAATCCGCAATGCGGGCGGACTGATTGGCGAGGTCACGAGCAGCGGCAGCCCTAACACGTACTGGTTCGAGGACTGCAACGTCAAGAACGTTAACATCGCCGGTACCGACCAATGCTCGGGCGGGCTTATTGGCTACTACTTCAGCAATGTGAACATAACCTGCAACAACATCGCAATTGAGAACGCTGCGATCAATGGCAGCTGGAGCGGCGGTCTACTTGGCGCGATTAACAGCGGGTCCGATGTCATCAACGTCACCAACACAAAGGTTTCCAACACCACGTTTGGCGGAACATCCAACGGTGGCATCGCGGGCGACGGCCGCGGCCAGTTTCATCTGGTAAACGTGCTCATGGACAGCAATATCTATAAATCCGACGCTAAGCAGGGTGTGCTCTTGGGCGAGGTCGACACAGGCGGCTATAGCCTTTCCGCAGCGGGCGTGGACGTAAAGCCTGGCAAGGGCAAGACCACGAGCGACCTGCCGCCGATGGTTTACACGACCAATACGGCCGCCGTTAACAAGAAAACCTACATCGCGTTCGGAGACTACAACGACAGGCTCGACGTACCCGGCAAGGACACCACGCTCTACGGTGCGGACGATACCGCTACCACGGCGGCAAGCCCGTACGTGACCACGAGCCCCGTGAGCACGCTGGCGGTGCGTGCCTCCGCCGCCGACGCCACTGATCGCTATCTGTTTGGCGACGGTGCCGCCATTGACACCGCGACGACCATCCAAAGCCAAGCGGGTGCCCGCGTTCCCGGCCGCTACACCTACACCAACATCGCCGGCATCAATGATGCCGGCGCATACCAAAACACGAGCACCTATAGCGCGGACAGCTCGCGTAGCACCTATAACGCTAACAACATTACTTCGGACAAGAAGGCCAAAACTGACTTCCCCGTGCTCGTGATTCCGGGCAACGATACCACGACGGTGGAGAGCTACCTGAACATCGTGACCAATGGCGGCTTCTCCGATGCCCGCCGCCTCAACGGCAGCACCGCGCATGTGACCGCCACCGCCGAGGTCTTCTCGCTCGCCGATAACGGCACCTTCGTCAAGGACGTAGCCGCCTCGCAAGCGCCCACGCTCAAGGTGCTCAACAATGGCACGAGCTCTATGGCATTCCGCGCGAGCACCGACTGGGACAATGAGCAGGGGCGCTTCACGCTGCTTACGGTCACCTTTAGCGAGGCCGGCCAGAGCTACCGTGTACAGGTACCCATCATCGTCAAGCGCATGCTCGAGATCGACTTTACCGCCACCTACTCCGAAGGTGCGAACTTCAAGGCTGCCGACTATGCGACAAAATACGACAAGCACGTGCTTGTGAGCAGCGGCGACACCATGACCGGCTACCTTACCTGGACCTATGGCAGCGCTCGGGACGAGGCGGTCGAATACGGCTGGAACACGCTGCTCGAAGCCGGCGGCTCCATGGGCCCGCTCAACAAGCGCATCACCTTCGGCGCCACGCTGCCCGAGGGTACGCAGCTCACACTCGTGGACACTGCTCATAACAACCGTGAATACCACTGCACGGTGGGCGCGGGCGGAGCGGCGTCGGTCAAACTCACCGAGTTTGTGGACGCTAGCAAGAAGGCCTACGTCGAGCCGTGGCTGAGTGAAACCGTGGGCGTGAAGGCCGATGAGGCCAAGGAGGACAAGGACGGCGCTTGGGTCAAGCTCGCCGATGACGAGGTCAAGGACAAGAGCCAGGCCGAACTCGCGAAGATGGCTGGCGCCAAGGTCGATGGCGCGTACTACCGCGCGCGCACTTCTTCCGACGCGACGGGCACGTTCTATACCCTCTCCGTTGATAAGGAAGAGCCCAAGAGCGAAAACTTCTACTTGGTGGTGCGCACGCCGGCGGGGTCCGCGGGCGTCAACGGCTACACCGCCACCACGGTGGACACGAGCCTCAACGAGCACATCAACTACCTGCTGCGAGGCAAGAAAGCAGCCGACGGCAAGGCTGCCGAGGATGGGCACCAGAATACGCCCTCGACCTACAGCGTGGCATCAAACTACACGCACAGCCTCGTTGACAACAAGCGTAACCTCGTCGACAACAGGGACAGCATCAACCGGATGGAGCTCAAGGAAGCCACCTATTCGCTTTCCATGAACGTGAGCGACACCGTGACGTTTGACTCGAGCCAGCAATACACGAGCTCTGACGCGCTGTATTATCAGCTCGATTCGTCGCTTGTCACCTATCACGATGGCGTCATCGCGGGCTCGGTAGGATACCCCACGGGCACGCAGGGCACGTATGAGTTCTACGTTAAGGTGGGTGATAACTACTACACCTGGGGCGGGTCGGGTTGGAATCTGGCCGGCACGAAGGAGACCCCAGTGGTGTCGGGCCTTAGTTGGACTGCGAACGGTGGCGACATGTCACTGGTGCTTGCCGATGCTGAGGGTAATCCCATCGATATGTCGGGCCTGCGCGAGATCGCCAAGAACCATGTCAACGCCTTCACCGTTACCATGAGGGCCGCGCTCACCATGACGGAGCCTGCCTGCCAGGCGGGTATCGTGGCCTCGCAGAACAGCGGCACCGACCGCTACACCAAACCCAACTACCGCGCGTACCTTTCCACGCATGCCGACACGCTCAGCACCAGTAGCAACTCGGCATACAACGATGGCGGCGCCGGCTACTACCGTATGGATGTGGGCTCATCGACCATCGCGCTCGAGGCGTCTAAGAAATCCCAGTTGGGCATCAACATCGATGACCTCAAGTCCGCTGACGGCGAGATCGCTCTGGTGGGTACCTACGACCTGAGCAAGCTCACGGGCGCCGAGGCTAAGATCGACGCCGCAAGCACGGTGACCTACACGCTGAGCCTGGAGCAGCGGCAAGATAATGGCGGCTATGCTCCGGTCGGCGATATCTCGAACTACATTACGGTGCTCGGCAGCGATTACCTAGGCACGGGTGTGGCATCCGCCGACGGCAACAGCTATGTGTTCACCGACACCAAGACCAACGGCGCGTTCCTCACGCGCGACGGCAACAGCCTTGCCTTTAAGCATGCCTTCCGCGTTAAAGTGAATACGAATGTTGAGGGTGAGAACCAAACTTACGCAAACTACCGCTTGGTGCTTACGGCCAATATTATGACCGGCAACGTTGTCGACGACACACCGGTCAACGTTAGCAACCTTGATGGCTATTCGCACTCCGACTACGTGACGTACACGCTAGCGCGCATCAACACCGAGGGCATTCGGCACGAGACGAAAACCAA
This sequence comes from uncultured Collinsella sp., assembly GCA_900540975.1. GTDB lineage: Bacteria > Actinomycetota > Coriobacteriia > Coriobacteriales > Coriobacteriaceae > Collinsella. The sequence continues at coordinate 11,656 of UQHY01000040.1, read as the reverse complement.
CTAGCTACGCGAGGGGCGGCAACCACCCGGTTGCCGCCCTTTTTCTTGTTCGCTTGGCCTACTGCTGCCCCAGCTCTCCACCAACTTTCCAGCTTTCCACTTAACTTACCACTCAAGGTGGAAAGCTGGAAAGTTAAGTGGAAAGCTGGTAAGTTAGGTGGAAAGTTGGAAAGTTGGGAGGTTCGGCATGAATGAGGAGTGGTTGGCGCAGGTTATCCATCATCTGCGGGCAATAGGAAACGACACCCAGCAGTACGAAGTAAAAGAAGCCAAGGGCGCGCTCCCCAAAAGCATCGTCGAGACGCTTTCGGCATTTTCCAACGCGCAGGGCGGCTTTATCATCCTCGGCATTTCCGAAAAGAACGGGTTTATGCCCGTCGAGGGTTTTGATGCCCGCAAGATGCAAGACGCCCTCTCTTCTGCATGTGAAAAGCTGACGCCCGTTGTGAGGCCGGATATCCAAGTGCTCCCCTTCGAGGGTAAGCTGGTGCTTTGCGCGCGCATCAAAGAAATGCATCCACGCGATAAACCCTGCTATATTGCGGCACGCGGAATGTACGATTCGTCCTTTATCCGTACGGGCGACGGCGACCGGCGCATGACTCCCTACGAAATCGATCGCTTTATGGAGGAGCATGTTCAGCCTACATACGACGACGAGCCGGTCGAAGGCGCCACGCTCGATGACCTTGACGCCGATCTTTTGCAAGGGTTTATAAAACGCCAGCGCGAGCTACACCCTAGGCTTTTGGGCACCAGAAGCGACGATGAGATTCTCTTTGACCTGCATGTGACCAAAAGGGTGGACGACGCAATCGTGCCGACGCTTGCTGCAATTGTCGCGATGGGACGGTTTCCGCAAAAGTTCTTCCCACGTCTCAATGTGACCTTTACGGCGTACCCCGGGACCGCAAAAACGCAGCGAGTAAGTGATAACAAGCGTTTTGTGGATTCTCAGACCATTTTGGGTCCGATCCCTTTCATGATTGAGGACGTGCTTGCCGCCGTTGCGAGAAACACCCGAAACGCAGCGGTTATCGAGGGCGCGTTCCGGAAAGATGTGCCCGATTATCCGCCCGTGGCGCTGCGCGAGGCGGTGGCGAACGCGCTCATGCACCGCGACTACTCTTCCGCCGCGCGCGGCTCACAAGTGCAGGTCAACTTGTATATCGACCGCGTCGAGATTCTCAATCCCGGCGGGCTGTACGGCGACGTAACGATCGATTCGCTGGGAGTTTCTGGGGTTTCGTCATCCAGAAACCAGTTCCTTTCAAATATCCTCGAGACCACGCCGTACCCAGACGGTGGCTACGTGGTCGAAAATCGCGGCACTGGTTATCAGGAGATAGGTGAGCAGCTCGAGCGGGCAAACATGTTGCCGCCCGAACCAAAGAACTCGACAGTTTCTTTTTCGTTGACGTTCGATAAGCGAAAGATAATGCGGGCGGAACAGGTGACGTCTGTGGGGCATGTGGACGAGGCAATCTTGGATTACCTGGCAACACATTCTTCGGCCTCGACCAAGGAGCTCACCGACGCTTCGGGTTTGAGCAGGAGCGCCGTTTCCAACCACATAAAAGGCTTGATTGGTGCGGGCAAGATTGAGGCGATGGAGCCTCCGCGCAGCCCGCGACAACGGTATCGACTCGCGAAGTAGGGCTGTCCGTCGCCCATGCTTCGGTCTCCCAACTTCTTTCCAGCTTTCCACTTAACTTACCACTTAAGGTGGAAAGCTGGAAAGTTAAGTGGAAAGTTGGGAAGCAAGTGGAAAGCTGACATGTTAGGTGCGGACTGACGAGGGGTTAATAATTGCACAAACCATACCAGCCAAACAAAAAGATACCAATCTGGTTGGTAAAACACCGTCAATGAGCCGCGAGCCAACTAGCTGCGTAAATAAAACCTAAAGAACTGTTGCAAATGAATGGCAAATACCCAGATGCCGCCGTTGCGATTTTCAATTAACTGTTACGCGGGAACAGCAAAATGCTACTATCTAACAAGCACGTAAGAAAGCAGATTAACGGTTAAGGCTAAGAAGTGGCAGGTATGTCGGAAGCAACTAGGACCCGCACGCATGCGCCCGAGGTTAGGCAGCGCGCCGTCGAGATCCTCCAAGAGGGGGTCGGTCACCGCGCCCTCGCTGCAAAGCTTGGCATTCCCCAGGCCACGGCTCGTCAGTGGGCCCGCGCATATGCCGTGGGCGGTGCCGACGCCGTGCTCAATGCGGGCGCTCGTCATCACACCTATTCGTACGACGTAAAGCTCGCCGTGGTTAAGGACCGTCTGGAAAACGGCCTGACGGTTCGCGAGGCCATGATCAAGCACGGGATTCCCAGCGAGCCTTCGGTTAAGGCCTGGTGCCGCCAGTATCGCGAGAGTGGTGAGTCCGCGCTGGTCGATAAGCCGCGCGGTCGCAAGCCGCGCGTTAAAAAGGCGGAATAGCGAACGGGATGGTGCGCCCACAGGGGCGCATTTTTCTTGCCGCCCCTCTGCTCCAATGCGGACAGACTCCTTGCCCCGTACGCCTAAAACTCCCCAGTTGACCGAAAACCCGCCGCCGCTACTCCTCAATTGAGCTATAACGTTAAACAATTGCAGCGTTTTTGCATGGGGGAGTGATGGTATGACGCTACTGTATTTCCTTACCCTGTTTCCGCTGGTACCGGCGCTGGGCATGCTGCTCGCGCACGGTGACCGCGCCCGCGATGCGGTGGGGCTCATAGGTTCCGGCATCATTATGGCGGTGACAGCTGTAGTCGCCGTCATGTTTTTTGGCGCGGGCCCGCAGAGCTTTGAGGTTGCCCCCGGCACCTCGCATGTGCTCTCGATCATCAGCTCCGCCATCGATGTCATCCTGTGCGCCGTCATCCTGTACAACGCGTACAAATATAGGAACGCACTCACCACGGTGCTCGGCATAGTCCAACTGGTGGGCTCGCTCGCCTTTGCAGCCATGACGCTGCCCGCGGCCGAAGCCGTCACGGCGACGCCGCTCTACCTGGACTACATGAGCGTGATCATGGTGCTTGCCGTCGGCATCGTCGGCAGCCTGATCTGCGTGTACGCCCTGGGCTACATGAAGGACTTCCAGGCCCACGACGAGCACGAGGCAGCGCTGCGCGGGCAGACCGCGCCCGACCGTCGCCCGCAGTTCCTGGCGCTTATGTTCCTGTTCCTCTCGGCCATGTTCGTCATCGTGACGAGCGATAACCTGGAGTGGCTGTTCTGCGGTTGGGAAATCACCACCGTGTGCTCGTTCCTTATGATTGGCTATACGCGCACACCCGAGGCCATCAAAAACGCCTTCACCCAGATCATCCTCAACATGCTGGGTGGCATCGCGTTTTTGGTTGGCCTTATGTTCCTGCACGTCAACGGCATGCCGTTGACCATCTCGGGCATGATCGAGCTTTCCGGCGCCGGAACCGCGCAATCCGCACTGCTGGTGATGCCGGTCGTTCTGCTGTCGCTCGCCGCACTCACCAAGGCCGCACAGATGCCGTTCCACACTTGGCTGTTGGGTGCCATGGTTGCCCCCACGCCCACGAGCGCCCTGCTGCACTCGTCCACCATGGTCAAAGCCGGCGTGTTCCTGATGGTCAAGCTGAGCCCGCTCTATGCCATCTATCCCGTGACCGGCTTTATGGTCACGAGTGTGGGTGCCATCACGTTTTTGCTCGCTGCCCTCATGGCCATCTCGCAGAGCAACGCCAAGCGCGTGCTCGCGTACTCCACCATCTCCAACCTGGGCCTCATCAGTGCCTGCCTGGGTGTCGGCGCGCCCGAGGCCGTGTGGGCCGCCATCTTTCTGATCCTGTTCCATACGGTGGCTAAGTCGCTGCTGTTCCTGTGCGTGGGCACGGCTGAGCATCATATCGGCAGCCGCAATATCGAGGGCATGGACGGTCTGTTCAGCCGCATGCCGCATCTGACGCGTCTGATGATGCTGGGCATCATGGGCATGTTCGTGGCGCCGTTTGGCATGCTCGTGTCCAAGTGGGGTGCCCTGGTGGCGTTCGCGCAGACCGGCAACGTTCTCATGATCATGGTGCTTGCCTTTGGCTCGGCCGCGACGTTCTTTTTCTGGGGTAAATGGCTTGCCAAGCTTTCGGGCGTCGATCCCACGGCTCAAAACGTTGAGGTCAATGTCCATAAGACCGAATGGATGGCGCTCAACACCATCGCCGCGCTACTGATTCTGTGCTGCGTGGCGTTCCCGGTTATCTCGAGCGGCCTGGTGTCGCCCTACCTGGCCATGGTGTTTGGCCGCGTGCCGTACGTTATTGGCAAGGACGCCATGTATCTGATGGTCGTTATCGTGGCGTTTATCGCCGTGGTGCTGCTGACGTCGTTCCGCGTGAGCAACAAACCGCACGTAAACGTATATCTTTCGGGTGTGGGAACCGACAATTACCGCCATTTCCGCGGCTCGATGGGACACGAGGTGAAGGCCGAAAAGCGCAATTGGTACTCGGAGGACGCCCTTGGCGAGAAGCGTATCGGCCCCGCGGGTAGCGTCGTGTGCTGCAGCATTATCTTGTTTGCGCTGCTGTGTTGCGCGTGGATTGGGCCCGAGAGACTTGCCATGAGCGCGCCCTCGGTGCTGCGCGGTAAGTATTTCGAAGGCTCGGGTGTCGTGGGCATATTTATTGGTACCGTGGTGTTTGCCTTGCTGGCGCCGCTTGTGGGCGGCCTGGTCGACGGTCTTGACCGCAAGCTGTCCGCTCGCATGCAGGGCCGCGTGGGTCCGCGCCTGCTGCAACCCTTCTACGATGTGGCCAAGCTCCTGCGCAAGGCCCCCGCCAGCGTAAACACCATGGACGATACCTACATGGCGTGCGCGCTCATCTTTACCGTGGTGGGCGGCGGCATCTTTGTGTCGGGCTCCAACACGTTGCTGTGCGCCTTTATGGTGACGCTCGCCGCGATCTTTGTGGTGTTGGCGTCCGCCTCGACGCAAAGCCCGTTTGCCCAGGTCGGCGCCGACCGCGAGTTGCTGCAGGTCATGAGTTACGAGCCCGCCGTTCTGCTGATGAGCGTGGGCCTGTACCTTGCCACCGACAGCTTCGATTCCATCGCCGTGACGGGGCAGTCGGCCCCCATCATCGTGTACAGCGCGCCCATTTTCCTTGCGCTGCTCGCGGTGCTTACCATCAAGCTGCGCAAGTCGCCGTTCGATCTTTCGTATTCGCATCACGCGCATCAGGAGATTGTCCAGGGCGTCGCCACCGAGATGAGCGGCGGCACGCTGGCCAAGATGACCCTTATGCACTGGTGCGAGACCGTGCTGTTTTTGATGTGGGTGGGCATGTTCTTTGTTTGGGACAACCCGGTGAGCTGGGTGGTCGCCCTGGTCGTGATGGCCGCGACGTATTTTGTCGAGGTGCTCATCGACAACACCTTCGCGCGCAGCACCTGGCGCAGCTGCTTTAAGCTCGGCTGGGGCGTGGCGCTGGTGTTTGGCCTGCTCAATCTTATGCCCATCCTCGTCGACGTGTTTATTTAGGAGGCGGCATCCATGGATCATAAAATGTCGCGCTCGCCGTGGGTTATTCATTACGACGGCTCGAGCTGCAACGGATGCGATATCGAGGTGCTGGCCTCGCTCACGCCGCTGTTTGATGCGGAGCGCTTTGGCGTGGTCAACACCGGCAACCCCAAGCATGCGGACATCTTTTTGGTGACGGGGTCGGTCAATGCCCAGAACCTGCCCGTCGTGCGCCAGATCTACAACCAGATGCTCGAGCCCAAGTGCGTGGTGGCGTGCGGCATCTGCGCGTGCTCGGGCGGCGTATTCCGCGATGCCTACAACGTGATCGGAGGCGTGGACCGCGCGATTCCCGTGGACGTATACGCGCCCGGGTGCGCCATTCGTCCCGAGACGGTGATTGATGCCATCGTGGAGGCGTGCGGCATCCTGGATCAGAAGGAGGCCGTGATGCGTGCTGGCGGTGACCCGCTTACCGTGGGCGGTGCTGCTACCTGGGATGGCGGCGTTGAGCTGGGCGAGGACGGATTTGTGGCCGCGGGGGCCGGGGCTGACGGTGCCGGTGACGGCGTCGAGGCCAACGTGTCCACCAGGTCCACCGCACCCGCCGCTGGTGACGCGCCTGCCGGGAAGCCCGCCGCGCCCGTCGCTGGCGACGCATCTGCTGAGACGCCCGCCGCTGCAAAGGAGGCCGAGTAATGCAGAAGGCTATCTATACCACCGTCGGGATCGACGAGCTCCTGTCGCATGTCCAGGCGCTCAAGGGCGTCGGCGCGCGCTTTGTGCAAATGCATGCCGAGCGCAACGTCGACGACGGCACGTATCGCCTGGTCTATACGTTTATCAACGTTCGTGCTGCACAGGAGCAGATCGCTCAGGATGGCAGCTATGCGATCGAGAACCTGGTGGTCGAGGGCATCGACCAGTACCAGGAGATTCCGTCCATCAGTTCGTATTATCCGGCGGTATTCCCGTTTGAGAACGAGGCGCACGACCTGTTTGGGCTTGCCATTACCGATATGCAGATCGACTTTAAGGGCTTTTTCTACCAGGTCTCAACGGCCGAGCCCATGAGCGTTATCACACCCGAGGTGAAGGCCGCGCGCGAGAAAGCCATGAAGGTCCGTGCCGCCGCAGAGGCCAAGGCGCGCAAGGCTGCGGCCGAGAAGGCCGCTGCCGCTGCTGCTGCGGGGGAGGGCGCCGCGGGTGCCGGCGATGCTGCGAACGCTGTTGCCGCCCAGCCCGCTGCGGCTACCGGCTCCGATGCTCAGCATGACGATGCCGCTGCCAAGGCCGCGCTCAAGGCTGCCGAGATGGAGGCAAAGCTCGCCGCCATGGATCCCGAGAAAGCGGCCAAGGTCCGCGCGGCGCTTGCTGCCAAGGCCGCCCGCGACAAGCAGAAAAAGGAGGCGTAAGGTCCATGGCACATCGCTCCGTTATTCCGTTTGGCCCGCAACACCCGGTGCTGCCCGAGCCGCTTCATCTGGACCTGGTGATCGAGGACGACCGCGTCATCGAGGCAATTCCGCAGATCGGCTTTGTGCACCGCGGGCTCGAGAAGCTAACCGAAAAGCGCGACATGCATCAGTTTGGCTACATCGCCGAGCGCATCTGCGGCATCTGCGCCGTGGGCCACAGCTACGGCTATGCCAGCGCCTGCGAGCGCATGCTCGACATCGAGGTGCCCGGCCGCGCGCAGTATATCCGCACCATTTTGCACGAGCTTTCGCGCATCCACTCGCATCTGCTGTGGCTGGGCCTGCTCGCCGATGCCTTTGGCTTCGAGGCGCTGTTCTATCGGTCGTGGACCCTGCGCGAGCAGATTCTCAAGATCTTCGAGAGCACGTGCGGTGGTCGCGTGATTCTGTCGATCAACGAGATCGGCGGCCTTAAGCACGACATTGAGGACTCCGAGCTGGCGGGTATTGTCCAGACGCTCGATGCCATGCGTCCCGACTACGAGGCCCTGGTGCATACGTTTTTGGACGACAATAGCTGCGGCGAGCGCCTGCATGGCGTGGGCGTGATCAGCAAGAAGGACGCGCTGAATCTGTCGATGGTCGGCCCGTTCGGTCGCGCCTCGGGCGTGGATTACGACGTGCGCATGTTTGGCGACGGTGCCTATGCAGGCCTGGCAGCATTTGAGCCCATCGTTGCTACCGACGGCGACTGCTATGCCCGCTGCCAGGTGCGTTGTGCCGAGGTCACGCAGGCCATGGACATCATCAAGGAGCTTGTGGGCAAGATCCCGCACGACGGTATCGGCGGGCGCACCAAGCTCACGCCGGCCGACGGCGCGCGCGGCGAGGTTGTGATTGAGCAGCCGCGCGGCGAGGCGTACTACTATGTGCGCGGTAACGGCACCAAGAATCTGGACCGTTTTCGCGTGCGAACGCCGACGTCGCAAAACCTGGCGGGTCTGACACATGCGCTGCAGGGCGTGCTCCTTGCCAACGTTCCTATGATTATCCTGACCATCGACCCCTGCATTAGCTGCACGGAAAGGTAGGCGCGGCATGAGTTTACTGACATTTGCCAAGACGGCCTTGGGCTCTATGGTCAAGCAGCCGGTCACGGTGTGCTATCCGCAGGAGAAGCTGACGGCGCCCGAGCGCCTGCGCGGGCATATCGTCAATGACATGGACGTGTGCATCTGCTGCGGCATGTGCGCGCGGCGTTGCCCGGCGGGCGCGCTCGCGGTCGATCGCAAGGGCGGAACGTGGTCGATTGATCCGTATTCTTGTGTGGTGTGCGGCGAGTGCGTCGAGAGCTGCCCAAAACACTGCCTGACTATGGACACCGCCCGTACCTCGGTTACGGCGGATAAGACTCCCACGGTAGAAATCAAGCCGGAATAGCGCTGGAATAGAGCTGGAATAGGGGCCGGTGGGGCAAAAATGCCCCGCCGGCCCCGCGCTTAAACGCGCGGTTGGGCCGCCACGAACAAAACTATGCCGGATTACGGGGCTGGATGGCGAACCTCCGACCATACAGAAAATCGCAAAAACAAAACCGCAGGTAGATAGCCTGCCGTTTTTGAAAAAATGAAGGCATGGATGAGGGTCCCGACTTTAGCCCCGTAATCCGGCATAGTTTTGAAATGCCACCATGTCAGTACCAGCCCCTGATCTCCCGTGGACAGAGGGAAACGGATCATTTTGGTCCCGCGAGGCTTGCGGAGGCACTCGTGCAGGGCCGCCCGAACAAAACTATGCCGGTTCACTACGATGAATTCGACATCCCCGACCATGACTGCATTTTTCTAAATATTGCAAGCGCTCTACCTGCGGTTTTGCAAGTGCGCAATTTGCCGTGGTCAAAGGTGGGCGATTCACCGTAGTAAACCGGCATAGTTTTGAAATGGCATTAAAGCGGTAGCAGCCATTTTGCTATGCCGGGGTGGTCGGCCGTTGGGTAATTACCCTCGCAGGTAGGCAATGGCGATCTGCGTGCGGTTGCGCAGGCCCATTTTGGCAAGGATTGAGCTGATGTGGTTGCGCACGGTGCCTTCGCCCATATAGGCGGTGGCGGCAATCTCCTTGTTGTCGAGGCCACGGGCGATGAGCTCGGCGACTTCGAACTCGCGGTCGGTCAGGCCGGCAAAGGCCGCGGGCCGGCGGGTCGTGCCCGCCTCGACGCCCGTTCCGTCAAAATCGATGTCCTCGATCGCCTTTCCCTCGAGCACGCGTTTGCCGTCCATGACCTGCGCCAACGCCGGCGGAATGGCGGCGACATCGGTTTTGATCAGGTAGCCGCGGGCGCCCAGTTTGAGCGCCGACACAATGTACTCGTCATCCGAGAATGTCGTCAGAAACACCACGCGCGCCGAAGGGTCGCGCTCAAGGATCTCGCGTGCCGCCGAAAGACCGTCCCGCCCCGGCATCTGAATGTCGAGCAGTGCGATATCGGGCGCGTGTTCGGCATAGAGCGAAACCGCATCGTTGCCGTTGGCGCCGGTGCCCACTACCTCGATCTGCGGCTGGGCGCCCAGGATAATCTTGAGCGAATCGACCACCAAGCGGTCGTCGTCGACAACGATGAGCCTCATCAGTCCTCATCTCCTTGCTGTTTGGGAACGGTGGCAAACACGCGCCAGCCGCCGGTGCCGACACGCGGGCCGGCGGTGAAGGTGCCGCCAAGCGCCTCGATGCGCTCGCGCATGGAGGCAAGCCCCATGCCCTCCGCGGCGCCGCGGCTGCTTGCTTGGACCCCGCCCGTGCCATCGTCGGTAACGATGAGCTGGTAAAACGACGGATGCTCCATGCATCGTACAGTGACAGCATGGGCGCAAGCGTGGCGCATGGTGTTGGAGAGCGCCTCGCGCAGGACCGCCGCAAAGCAGTTGGCGACGTTTGCGGGTGCATGCTCGGCCATAACTTCAAGCTCAATCTGCGGACCGCCGTCCGAGCGCGCGCCTTCGACAATGCGTTCGAGCTGCACGGAAAGGTCGACGGCGTTGTCGTTGAGCGCGTGGACGCTGGCGCGCACAAGCTGGAGCGCCTCGTCAACCGTGCGTTTGACGTCGGCGAAATCGGCGGCGACGCCGGGCTCGTCGGCATGGACTACGCGCAAGGCTTCGGCTTGCAGTGAGGCGCGCGTGAGCTGGTGGCCCACGTTATCGTGGATCTCGCGCGCGATGCGGGCGCGTTCGGCGAGCGTCGCGAGCTCGACTTCGTAGTCCTGGCGGTCGGCAAGATCGCGGTTGCGTGCTTCGAGCGCCAGAGCACGTTCCTGCAGCTCGTCGCGGGTGCGGTGCATGCGCCGCTGCTCGCGCTCCAACTGGGCGGTACGTAGCGATAGCAAGGTGGCGGCAACCGAAAGGATGGCGGTCAGCAGGAGCGTTCGGGCGGTGAGCTCGTCGGCGCGAAGGTCCGCGACGAGCGCAAAGGTAAAGACGGAGCCAATGCTCAGTGCGATCCAGGCACGCTCACGGTGCACGCGTCGTGCGATGTCATAGAGGGCGAGAGGTGCAAACGGCACAAACGGCGGCACGAAGACGGCCGCGATGATGTAAGCGCAGCTCGCGGCCTCGCTTGTGCGGCGCGTGCGTTCCTTCTGCGCGAGCTCGGCCAGCGAGGTGGCAATAACGCCAAGGCAAAACGCCGCGACCAGGCGAGCGTCCACAGCAAGACCCATAGCGGCCGCAATACAGCACGCCAGCACGATCGATTTGTCGAAAAGCCTGTTCATACGGGTATTGTACGCGAAGCCGCGCGTGGTGGAGGGGCCGCCTGCGCAACCGTGACATTCCTCCCGCGCGGCAAAACGGGGGCGTCGGCGGGCCGCACGGCCAAGCCCCGCACTCGTGACAAAGCTCACTGGCGCGCGCCGGCGGCTCCTGCGATGATGCAATCGTACCGGGCCGCAATCAACAGGAGGGCCGCCTCATGACAGACATCGTCCACGTCGAAAACCTCGTCAAGCGCTATGACGACCTTATCGCGCTCGACCACTTTAACCTGAGCATCGCCCCCGGCGAGATCTTTGGCCTGCTGGGCCCCAACGGCTCGGGCAAGACCACGTCCATCAACTGTATTCTGCAGCTGCTTGCCTACGACAAAGGCACCATCGAGCTGTTCGGCGAGCCCATGACGCCCGCCCGCTACGACCTCAAGCGCCGCATCGGCGTGGTGCCGCAGCAGGTGGCGGTGTTTGACGAGCTTACGGTGCGCGAGAATATCGACTATTTCTGTAGCCTTTACATCAGCGACCGCAAGCGCCGCCGCGCGCTGGTGGACGAGGCCATCGACTTTGTCGGGCTGGGCGACTTTACCAAGTTCCGCCCCGGTAAGCTCTCGGGCGGCCTAGCGCGACGCCTCAACATCGCCTGTGGTATCGCGCACAAGCCCGAGCTCATCTTCTTTGATGAGCCCACAGTGGCGGTCGACCCGCAGAGCCGCAACGCCATCCTGGAGGGCATCTGCCGCCTGCGCGACGAGGGCGCCACGGTGGTGTATACCAGCCATTACATGGAGGAAGTCGAGCAAATCTGCAGCCGCATCATGATCATGGACGGCGGCCGCGTGCTGGCGCAGGGCACCAACGACGAGCTCAAGCGCATGATTCAGATGGGCGAGCGCGTGACCGTCGAGGTCGGCGCCGTCGAGCCCGCCACGGTCGAGCGGCTGGGCGGCCCCGGGGACCTGCCTGCAGTCGATGGGAAAG
>UQHY01000039.1:0-20728 GCA_900540975.1 uncultured Collinsella sp. | reverse complement strand
ACCGGTCGAAGCCGCCCCTGGGGGGCCGCCCGCGCCCCGTATCCCGCCATTTCACGCGCTGCACATCGAAACCTGCGGCAAAGCAGTTACAATAGCCCAATGTGCATCGCGCACGACGATGATATCGGCGCCCGCGACTAGGGGAGAATAAATGGCAGAGCAACAGATAACGCCGGGGACCAAGCTTCAGGTGGCATTCGACGTGCCCATGGGCCAAAAAACCGACTTCAACATGCTCGCCACGTATAAAGAGGACCTGGACGAGGCGTACTTCCTTATGAGTGCGCCCATGCTCGCCGGCAAGCCGCTCATCATGGACGAAAACCAAAAGCTCCTGCTGCAGTACAAAGTAGGCGAGGAGACGTTCGTGCTCGCCGGCTATCCCGAGGTAGTCGAGAAAAAGGGCATCCGCACCTACTGGAAAATGCGCAAAGTCGCCGAGCAGCGCACCTTCGTTAAGCGCCGCGACGAGCGTTTTAAGGTCGCCATGCGCCTGACCTACCAGCGCGACAACGCGCCGACTCCCGAGCCCGAGGACGCCATGACTATCGACGTCTCGGCTGGCGGTCTGGCTATTTACCTCAACGATTACCCCGACGTGGGCGAGGCCCTGGCCGTGCAAATGCCCTCGATCCGTCTGCAGGGCGAGCGGCACGAGCTGCCCGAGCAGCTGGGTATCGTGTGCTGGGTGCGCCGCGCGCCCAAGGGCAGCCTGTACCGCAACGTCTGCGGCCTGCAGTTCCGTTACGCCAACGACATGGAGCGCGAGCTCGTCAAAGAATACGTCGGCTACATCCGCGCCAAATATAAGCTCTGATCGCCATGGCACTGTTCAAGCGTAACGACAATAAAGATCAAGCTGCTGAGGATTTGGCTGAGGGCATGGCTGAGGATTTGGCCGAAGGCGCGGCCGAGGACACGTCGCAGGATGCGCTCGGCACCAATGCCGAGGACGCGCCCGGCGAGGACTCCGCACCCGAGCAGACTCCCGCCTCCCGCAAGCGCTTCGGCAAGCCCAACCGCAAGCCCAAGCCCAAGCGCAACCTCCGCGGCGTGGTGCGCATCGAGGAGCTGGAGCAGGCGCTGGCCGACCAGGACCTCGACGACATCGACCCCGACGCGGTCGTGTCCATGTATATGCCCAAGCGCCGCATGGAGCGCATCGGCGCGGCGCTGCTGCGCATGGACAAGCTGCAAAAGGCCCTCGTGGTGCTGGCGCTTGCCTTTGGCGTGTTGTTCGCCCTGTCGTTTATGCAGGAAAACATGGGTAACTTCACCATCAACCTCAACCGCCTGGAGCTGTTCCGCCGCGGCGTGGCCATTGCCGACAACGGCGACTTTAACAACGCCACCGCGCGTCTGGCGGCCGACGCCTTGGACAACGGCACCAATATCGCTGCCGAGGACCTGCCCGACAATCTGGACGACATCGACGGTAGCCACAACGGTAAAAACTACGTGGCGTACACCTTCTATATCCGCAACGCCGGCAAGACCGATCTGGGCTACAGCGCCAAGCTCAAGGTGGTCAGCGCCAGCAAGGGCGTGGAGAAGGCCGCGCGCGTGAGGGTGTATCGCAACGGCGAGCCCACCACCTACGCGGCGGCAGCGACAGACGGCAACCCCGAACCCAACACCGAGCCGTTTGCGTCCAAAGACGTGGTGACGACCATCAGCCACAAGAACTTCCGCGTGGGCGATGTGGACAAGTACACCGTGGTCATTTGGCTGGATGGCGACGACCCGGAGTGCGTGGACAAGATCATCGGCGGCGCGGTGGAGTTCGGTTTTGACTTTGATTCGTCCGAGACCGACAATTCGAGCCTGTTCGTTAAGTTCGTGCAAGATATTGCCGACACCCTGACCGGCAACGACCCCATTAGCGCAAGCGGCAACGAGGCGCCCGATTACTACAAGGAACACAACGTGACTTGGAGTAATCGCCGCAACCAAAAGAACTCGCCCGCAGGGGACGAGGGTAAGTAGAACGAACAAGTGCCGGGCCAGGATTGATTTCCCGGCCCGGCGCTATTGTTATGCGGAGGCGTTGTCTGCGGAGGTAGCGCCGTTGCCAGCGGCGTCGTCCAGCAAGAACAACCGCAGCGCGAGCTTGATCGCGTAGCCCGGCTTGACCTGCGCTGCGTTGCTCGTGCGTTCGTCCAGGTCGTCGCAGTAGGCGTAGAGGTCGCGGATGAGGTCCGCGCCCGAGAGCGTGAACATGTAGCCCGCGTCCGAAAGCGCGTTGGGTGCTGCGGGCAGCCCCGCAGCCGTACAAAAGCTTGCAAGGTCGGGGCCCATGACGGCCTCGTAGTCAATCGCGGCGCCACGGTCCCGTGCGACCTGCTCCTGCTTGCGGGTGTACGACAATGCCGCCGCCAGTACAAAGCTGGGCGTGGGCGCATTGACGTCGTCGGTGGTGGCGATGAGCTTACCGGTCGCTTGCGTGACCAGCCAAGCGACTTCGCGCTGACAACGAACGGCCTTGCGCGTCACCGGCTTAATCGATCCGGTGGAAACGCTTCCCTTGGGTTGATTGGCAGCCATGGGCCCTCCCAACAAATAGCCCGTTTAGCAGGCAAAAATTACACGTGCCACACCAGTATAGCGAGTGGGGAAGGGCTAGGGCGAAGCTCGGCAGAGGGTGAATGTATGCGATGGCGTGGCGCTGCGGTCGCAAGGCTTAAGAGGGACTTACGGCTTTGCGGGAGAGAGATCAAATAAGGTAAACGATGTCCACATAGCACCACATATAACCCGAGGTAGACCTATGAATCTGCCGGAATGTAGGCTGCCGAAAACTCATAAGGAAATCGTAAGAATTATGGTGTCCTCAATTCCATGTCTAAAGGATGGGCAAGCAACATCCAACACGAAAGCGCGGGCTCCCCTTCCGGGCTTCTCGAGGGTCATCTGGGATGAATGGGGAAAGAAAGGGGTCCGCATGGATACCAAGGCATTAAAAAAGCAGATGGGTGCCGCCATCGCCATGGTCCTCGTGGCAGCCGTAGCCCTCGGCTCCGCCACCTTCGCATGGTTTGTGACGAACAACAAGGTCGACGCCACCACGAGCACGATTTCCGCTCAGTCGACCGCGGCGTTTATGTATATCCGCGAGAAGACGACCGACGGTCAGGACTCCACGACTGCGACTTCAACTGTTAATCCTGCCGTTGGCAACCAGGCCCTTTATCCCGCTCACTGGGCTCTTGAGAGTGAGAGCGGTAGCGACGCCGGTAAACACTATGCAACTGCCGGAAAGTTCTACACGGCTTTTGGCACGAGTGCCGAAAACGGTGAGATGAAGGGAAATTCCATTCTTGTTGGTGATCCTGAAGCAGCCGTGAACGACCAGTATGCTGTAAAAAATACCTTCCGTATTGGTTCTAAGGGCTCGACGCTCAGTGACCTTGTTGTTGCGAGCGCTTCTTTGGGTAAAGACGGAAATGCTGAGTTTGACAAATCGCTTCGCGTCCTTGTTAAGCATGATGACAACTGGGTCCTCTGTGGCTACAAGGATCAGGAGGACAAGTTCACCATCCTCGGTGCCTCGAACGCTACAAATAAAATTGCTGATAAGGTCGATGGCAGCGAGCAAGCTCAGGAAGTCCTTGTAGACATGTACATTTTCTACGATGGCGATGAGGCTCAGGCGATTAAGACCAACAACCTGTCCAAACTTAAGGATGCCGCAAAGGCCATTACGGTTAACTTCACCGCGACTTCTGACGCCAAGAACCACGAGTAGTTGTGACGTGTCGAGCGGGGGAGCAATCCCCCGCTTTTTCTATATTGAGGGGGGGATGACCAGTGAATATCAATCAGATGAAGCGCCAGCTGGCCATCGCCAGTCTTTCGGTTGTATTGGCGGGAGTTGCGCTCGCATCCGCAACCTATGCCTGGTTCGTTAGCAATACCAGAGTTGAGGCTGTCTCTAGCTCAATAAGTGCGCAGGCAAACGGAATGGTCCTTCAGATAGTTAAGGCCGGGGACCCCATTCATGACGGCGGTGACCACCGTACTTCTGCGACAGTATCTGGCCATGAAATTAGTCCTTCTTCCACTAACGATGGCACTGACTGGTATGTCCCTGCTTCTTGGGATGGTACGGATGTAAGCGGATATCAGAAGGTAGCGATTAAAGACGTTGCTCAGGGCAATTATTTGCTTACGGGTAGCACCGATGAATTCTATGCCTATACACTTGCCGACTATACCCTCTATACCATCACCCAAACGGGCGAGGCTGATGTTTACCTTGATGGAGCCGAAGGAGAAGGCGCGGTTATCATCACTCCCTCTGAGGGGGCTTCAGATGATTGGTTTAATAAAATCAAGGGCAGCTTGCGCGTCGGAATCCTTATTGATAACAAACTTAAGCTTGTTTACGCACCTATTAAGCCAAATGGCCACGGTAATGATTCCAACCCGACCATTGGCTGGAGCTGTGTCAACCCGTTTGATGCTTCTCTCTCGAAGACCATGACGCCGAAGTATGCGTATGTTTCGGGAACTGATTTTGTGGATGAGGATGGTAATAATTGGGCTGCTACGAGGTCTGGCGACGTATATGTTGCGCCATCGGTAAACGCCGCTAAGTTGGCGCGTGTTGGTTACGATGGGACGAATCTAAAGGTTATCATGTGGATGGAAGGCACAACAGAGGCTTGCCAAAACATGTCAGGCTTGGATACGGGAGTTGATGCTCCGACGTTCAACGTCACACTCAACCTGGTCGGTGTTGTTCCCGATTCCAACTAGAGCCACTTGTATTTTCGTGTAACGGTAAAGAGCTCGCTTCCATTAAGGATGCGAGCTCTCTGTGCTTGGGCCGTTCCGTTTGTAAGTTCACTTTAGTGACTTTGGACAGCAGCCTTACAGCCCGTACACCTCAACCATGGCTTCGCCGATGCGATGGGGTACGCCAGTGACAAGTGCGTTACCCATGCAGAACGCACGATGACCGTCGGTCATGCTGGTATTAGTCCAGCCTTTCGGGAATCCCTGAAGCTGATCGAGCTCGTCGGGAACGAGGCGGCGGAAACGACCATCGGGGCATTCGATGACATGCTTAAAACGGCTGGCGCCTGTGCCTCCCTCGCCCGTGAGGATCGTGCGGCTTGGTTTGTCGATGGCATCCGGGAAGCTCATGGCTCCCTCGGAGTACGTGTACGTAAAGCCCGTCTTTTTATTGGTGCGCTCCTCGCGCTTGCTGCCCTTAAGGTAGCGCCAGTCGGGGAGCTTTTCGTCAGAGATGTAGAACTGCTCCGGAACATTCGCCTCGTCGACAAGCACATCGCCAAGCACGCGGCGCTCGCCGTGATAGTCCTCAGCAAAGTCGCAGGTCAGAATGTGGCAGCCCTGCATGACGCCGGCGTTCTTGAACTGCGAGGTCTTTTGACCAACACCAAAGCGAGTCGAGTTCTCATAAGGGTCGGGCAGGACATCGAGCTCTGCCATTTCGTCGGGATAGATGGCAGGGAAGGCCTTCGCCATAACGCCGTTGTGCATGCGATCGACAAGGTCCACCTCGCCGGCGTTTTTCTCGCAGAAGATGTAAACGCGTTTGCGGCGCTGGGGGAAACCGTATTCCGCGGAGTTGACCACGCGCCATTCGACGGTGTAATCGAGATCGGCGAGGCAGCTCAAGATGATGGCAAAGTCGCGACCGCGCTGAGATGCGGGTGACTTGAGCAGACGGTCAACGTTCTCAAAGAGACCGAAGCGCGGCTTTTTCATCTCGAGGAAGTGATAAATGTCCCACCAAAGGACGCCCTTCTTGCCCTCGATGCCATGTGCCTGATTAAGCGGACGTGCGACAGAGTAATCCTGGCAAGGGAAGCCGCCGACGACCATGTCAACGTCGGGGATTTCAATCTCGCCGGCCTCAGCCTGCTCCAAAACCTTATTGATATCTTCGTTAACAACGGAATCATCGCCAAAGCGGTCCATATAGCAACGGGCTGCGAACTGACGCGCCTTGGTTCCGGGCGGCTCCCACTGGTTGGCCCAAATGGTATGGAAGGGGCCGGCGGGCTTCATGTAAAACTCGGGATGACGCGGGTCGGCATAGCCTTCAAGACCCAGACGAAATCCGCCGACGCCCGCAAAAAGCTCGGCAATGTTAATCTCAGACACGTTTCTCCAATCGCTACTGTGTCCGTTTATGGTGCTCACAACAATAACCGATCGAGCGGACAAGATCAAGACCTCAATTTCATGGAGGAATATGCTGCCCTGAACTACCATGAGGTTAACTGTGACGTTCGGAGGTACCCCATGTCCAAGAAGCACCTCGATTTCAAGCGTATGCTTGACGATACCGATTTTTCTGACCCCTCTAGCATCGAGCGGTATGCTGCCAATCTCGACGGGATGACGTTTCGCGATATTCTCGAGCTTGGCATTGCGCCGGAGGGGGAGAGTGCGCCCAAGGACTTCGGCTCCAAAAAGTACAAGGGCGGTATGGGAACCCTGATCGAGGAGCGTTACTTTGGCTATAAGGCCAACAGCGATGATCGGCCGGACTTTCCCGAGGCCGGCGTCGAGCTCAAGGCAACATGCTTCGACGTGCTCAAGGATGGCCGCAAATCTGCTGGCGAGCGTCTTGTCTTGACGATGATTCCTTACGACCGTCCCGTTTCGCTCGACTACGACAGCTCGCATCTCAAGACCAAGCTCAGCAATATTCTGCTGATTTACTACGGCCGCGATCGCTCAATCGACAAATACGACCAGCGCATTGAGCGTGCAGTCATGGTTCGCTTGCCCGAAGAAGACATGAAGATCATTCGCGCCGACTACGAGAAGATCATTTCGTACATTCAGGACGGTCGCGCGGATGAACTGTCGGAGGGCATGACCACCTATTTGGGCGCCTGCACAAAGGGTGCAACCGAGGCCACGATGTGGGTTGACCAGTACTACGAGTACTTCAATACCGACACGGGCGAGATTGAACGCCGTCGCGCAAAGCGTCGCGCTTTTTCACTCAAGCGCTCGTACATGGATTACGTACTTCACACCTATGTTCTCGGTGCCCCGCGTGTCGGCGAGAGCATCGTTCAAGCTGGCGATGAGTCCATTGATTTCGAAAGCTTCGTTACTGCGCTTATCGAGCGCCACTATGGCGAGACCGATCGCCAGATTGCGGAGCAGTACGGCCTGGAGTATACGGGCAACAAGGCCCAATGGACGACGCTCGTTTATCGCATGCTCGGCATAAAAAACAATGCTGCCGAGGAGTTCGTTAAGGCCGGGATTAACGTTCGTGCTTGTCGCGTTAATAAGAGAGGGCACATCGAGCAGGCAATGTCCTTCCCTCCGTTTGAGTTTAAGCAGCTAATCAATGAGGATTGGGAAACGTCATCCTTCCGTGCGCGCCTTGAGACCAACCGTTTCTTCTTTGTCGTGTTCCGTGAGGACCACGAGGGAGAGTGGCGTCTTGACCGCTGCCTATTCTGGGCAATGCCGGCAAACGAAATCGAGGGTCCCGCAAAGGCTTGCTGGGACGAGACACGAAAGGTGATTAGGGAGGGCGTAAAACTCAACCCGTATCGGGACGCGAGTGGAAAGCTCAAAGTGACCAACAATCTGCCCGGTATGGCAGACAACCCGATTGTTCACGTTCGCCCGCATACCTCAAAAGCTGCGTATAGGTTCGCCGACGGAACCGAAATCGGCGATATTGCGAAAAACGCCTACGAGTTGCCCGACGGACGTTGGATGACCAGGCAATCGTTCTGGTTCAACAAAGGTTATCTGGAGCACATCCTGGGGCTGTAGGCCTTCGAGACAGTTGCTCGGTAGCCAAGCCCTTCGGACTTAAAACTTCAAAAGTGCTGATAGGTGGACCTTCGTTATTTTCGAATTGCCCGCCTTACTCCCGCAGCGCTCCAATGGGGAACACGTAGACGTCGTGCTCGGCGTCGTAGCGGCAGAAGGGCGAGGTCGCGGTGATGACGGCGCAGAACTCCGGCTGGGGGTTGCGCGCGGCAGGGTTCAGAGCGACCTTGCGACGCAGGCGCTCGATGTTGCGGATTCCGTCGCTAACCTTGGATTCGCCGAGCTTGATTTCTATCGCTGCCCAGCGGCCATCGTTCAGCTCGATGATGGCATCGACCTCAAGCCCGTCGGAGTCGCCGTAGTAGTGGAGCGAGCCCGGATGCGAGCCGGGCAGGCACGAGGTGTAGACACTCAGATCGTGAATGCACAGAGACTCAAAGAGCAGACCAAAAGTCTGGCCGTCCGCAAGGAGCCTTTCGGGATTCATTCCAAGCGCGGCTGCGGGAATGGAGGGGTCGGCGAAATAGCGCTTTGGCTTGGTGCGCAGGCGGGATTTTGCGCGGACGGGTGCATCCCAACCGGGCAGATTTACAATCGCATACATGCTTTCCAACATGTCGAGGTAAAACGCCACGGTCGAAGTTGCCGGTTGGGCGTCGCTGTCGCCCAACGAGGCGTCTGCCGCGATGGTGTTGAGCGTGGCAGAGGTCGCAACGTTGCGCGCGAGCGAGGACACAATGTGCCGTGCCGTAGACCCCACACCTCCTTTTTGCGGAACGCTGACTTCGTACATGGCATCGAGATACTGGTTGACGACCTCTGCGGCCATCTGAGGGCTCGCCCCGACAAGCGCCGGCCATCCTCCGCAGCAAATTGCGTCGGCCAGCATGGGGAGCGAGCCTGCATAGGCCGAAGGTTCGAATGATCCTTCGAATAGGTTTTTCAGCGAAACGGATCCCGTTGAAAGACCGCGTTCCCAAAGCGTCATGGTGCTCATATCGAGACGCGCTATGCGACCGGCGCCGCTGTGGGTGACAGAGTCTTTTGCCGGCGTTGACGACCCGGTGAGGATAAAGAGGCCCTTCTCGCCGCCGGATGCATCTACGGCGCGGCGCGTGGCATCCCATGTTGCGGGGGTCTCCTGCCACTCATCGATGACGTGCGGCTTATTGCCCTGAAGAGCGAGCGAAGGATCGGCTTCGACCAGCGACTTTACGTTTGGGTCATCAAGATGAACGACGCTCTCACCGAATGCGAGCGCGGTCCATGATTTGCCGCACCACTTTGTGCCCCGAATCTCGACCGCTCCAAAAATCTGGAGCAGGGTTTGCAGTCGTTCGTCCAAAAGGCGAGGACGGTAGGATTTGGGCTGTTCCGAACCATAAGAAATCATGATTTGATAGACCTCACTACCTGCGCATACTCGATTTTCGAGGATTTTCACACTCGATTTTCGAGGATAATCATACTCGATTTTCGAGGATTTTCGCACTCGATTTTCGAGGAAGTCTGGACTCGATTTTCGAGCTTTGCTCTACAGGTAGATCCCCTCGAACAGTGTCTTGTGAAACTTAGTGTGGTGGTCGCGTGCCCAGGTGAAGAGCGCCTGGTCAAAGTCGCTCTGACTGGCGGGGATGCCATAGACGCCGGCGACTTCCACGCGCACGAACTCCAGCGCGGGCAGCTTGTTGATGGCCGTGAGTGCAAAAGGCGACGTGGGCTCCTCGAACAGGTAATGGCTGCCTTGCAGCGCGCCGCAGCCGGTGCAGGTGCTGGCGAGCGATACGGTCTTGGTGGTGCGCGAAGTGACGGGCTTGTAGCCGCAGCGCCCGCGCAGGTAGTCGCGGATCTCGGCCGGCACGCAGCCCAGCGCGGAAACGATAGCTATAGCGTTGGCGCGGGCGGTGTCGATCGCGATGTGGCCCGCGTCGTCCATGGCGGGCGCAGCGCCGGGCGCAGCCTTGCTGCCCGAGTCCTCGGCCACCCGATACGGAATGCCAAAGGCCGCGACCGTCGTCTGCTCGTGGCACTTCCAACATTCGCGCTTGCCAAGCACCAGATAGATGTAGGGCGCGCTGGGGTCGGAACGATCCACGCCGGGCAGCCACGCGGCAAAGGGCTCGGGGTTGACGCCATCGGGCACGTACCAGATCTTCTTGACCCGGTCCCACTTGGCGCCCAGGGCCTTGGCCTCGTCTTTGTGCGAAAAGGGAACATCGAGCTCGGTGCGCATGGCGGCTCCTTTGTGCGGCTTGCGGTGCATGTGCTCCAAGGATACCCCAGCGTTGGGTGCTCGATGCGCACGACTGGGGCCGGCGGTGTCTGAGCCGGTGACCGATGGCGTCTGCTGTCTTAACAAGGCGATTGCGGTTTGGCGTGCGGTCGCTGGATGGATGCTTCGACCGTCCAAGAAGTAGCGGGGTGTTTTGGCGGGGGCGTGCCGTCAAGCAAATGGGCAAGTGCTTGGTCAGCTTTTGGCCAGTTGAGCGGCAACCTTGCCAAAATCTTGACGGATTTGCATTTAGACGTCGACGAATGAACACTTTGGTTGCACCGTGGCAAAAAACCGCTGGTCGTTTGCCGAAAACTCGCCGGAGTCGCGAGCCGCCTCCGATGCACATGCTATCTTCGCGCCATGAGTTACTTCATCGTTTCACATAACGCTGCACTGGCGCTCTTGGCGCACATCCCGAACCCGCGCTTTGGGGATTCGGAACCAGAGGTCGTGTCGATCGCGGGCGCCTGCGCGCTCTCGGATCAAGAAGCGCAGGAGGTTATCGATCGCTATGACCTGGGAATCGATACGCTGGATTTGCTGGTGCCGTCGCGCGCCGACCGTCGGCGGAGCAAGCACGTTAAGACGCATCTGTGCACCAACGAGCTCCCGGCAGGTTCGTTTATCTCGCTGGGCCACTGGATGGGCGACCTGGATGCATACGTGTGCTCTCCCGAGCTGGCGTTTTTGCAGGCAGCGCACGATGGCGATGCGGCGGCGGCCATCTATGCCGGCTATGCCATGACATCGGACTACCGGCTGGATAACCTTGCTCCCGGCGGGGTAACAAGCAGGGATGCGGGCATGCGCGACGGCAGGCTCACGACCAAGGAGCTCATTGCGGCGTACCTTGACCGGGCGTCAAAGGTGAGAGGCGCCGCCAAGGCGAAGGCGTTGCTTCCGTACGTGGAAGAGGGCTCACGGTCTCCAAGGGAGTCGGGGCTTTGCATGTTTATGTCGCTGCCTGCGCGCTACGGCGGGCTTGCGCTGGGCAAGGCCGAGCTGAACAAGAAGTACTTCATTCGCGACGGTTACAACGATGGGCGCAACCGCAAGCTGCGAGTGTTGGAGCGCACACCCGACATAACGCTTACAGCGAAAGCAGAGGTGGGCCTGGATAAAGTAAGGGCTGGCTTGCTGCTCGAGGTGCTTACCGCGCTGATCGATTACGACAGCGACGCCATCCATGATGGAAGCGAGAAAATCCACAAGGATGCCGAGCGTCGCAACGAGCTGCAGATGCTCAATGGGGTCGCGTACTTTACGGTGACGACCGACCAGGCGAGCGACTATGAAAAGCTCGTTCGCCTGTGCGAACGCGTCCGGCGCAAGCTGCATCGTCGCAAGCGGCCCATATTTTACAAGCCTATGACTGAGAAAGCGCGATATTTGGCACAGGCGCGCGCCGAGACAAAGCGGTTTAAGCTCTGGCAGACCGTTATTGAGGCACATCAGCATTGGTAAGTGGTCCTTTGGCGGCGGAGGGGGTGCTGCCGTATCGAAGGTGAATGGTTTCCCGTGAAGTGAACGAGTGTTTTTGGACCTCCGAAACATCCACACTTTTTGGCGTCAAAACCGCAGGATTCTAACGACAAAACCGCAGGAAATGAGCCGCCAAAAGTGTCGATGTTCCTGGGGTTCGTTTTGGCTCGTTCACTTCGCGGGAAACCATTCACCTTCGATTTGCGGGGGTCGCTCGGATATGGCTGCGAGGCCCATTCGGGCCCGGGCGAGGCGGTCGCCAAGACTGTTTGGGTGACTGTGGGCTTGGTTGGGTTCGCTGTCAGCGGTATCGAGGCGGCTTGAGGCTCGGTTGGGATGGTTGCCAGAGGTGTGGGGGCGGCATCGGCCTCGTCTGGGATAGTTATTGGAGCTGTCGAAGCGGTTTTGGCTGCTGCGGCGCCCGCTTGGCTTGGCGGCGTAAAATCAGAACCACCCTTAAAAAGGGTGGTTTGCTCTTAGGGTATAACCCACGGGCCCCGGGCTCGCGTCTAAAGGCGCGGGCCCGGACTTCGTCCAGGCCTAGTGCATCTTGACCCGTGGCGCGCCGGTCGAACCGGCGGGATCACCCCCTCTTGAAGGGGTCCTCGTACTCCTTCACGCTCAGCTTGTCCAGCGCGATGTCGTGGGACTCCTGCTCCCTGATGTACTTGGCGATCGTCGCCTCGTTCAGGCCGACGGTGGACACGTAGTAGCCCTCCGCCCAGAACTTCCTGTTGCCGAACTTGTACTTGAGGTTGGCGTGCCTGTCGAATATCATCAGCGAGCTCTTCCCCTTCAGGTAGCCCATGACGCTCGCGACGCTGTACTTCGGCGGGATCGCCAGCAGCACGTGCACGTGGTCGGGCATCAGGTGCCCCTCGATTATCTCGATCCCCTTGTACTCGCACAGCTTCCTGAGGATCTCCCCTATGTCGCTCCTGATTTGATTGTAGATCACTTTGCGCCTATACTTCGGCGTGAACACGATGTGGTACTTGCACATCCACTTCGTGTGGGAAAGGCTGTAGGCCTTCTGGGCCATGGCGACCACCCCTTCGACTCGAATTCTTGACGGCCTGAACAATCGTCAATATCGGTCGGAGGGGTGGCTTTGTAAAGCCGTTTGTCTCCACCCGCGTAGCGGGTGGTTCAAAGCTGGCCGCTGCGCGGCCAGCAGACTAAAGTCTTGAACAAAACAGCTCAGAGACGAAGCCTCTGAGCTGCGAACATTTGGTGGGCGTTAGAAGATTTGAACTTCTGACCTCTTCCGTGTCAGGGAAGCGCTCTCCCCCTGAGCTAAACGCCCGATCAAGGGTACGCGAGTGCGCAGGGAATAATATAACGGAGCTCCCGCCCAGAGGCAAGAACTATTTTTTAAAAAGCGGCGATTTGCGACCCTATCCGCCCCGATGTAGCGCGAACAGCACACGGAAAGTCGCGTTTGTACCCCCGACGAACAGCACATTCGCGTAGAATAACTCCATTATGGGCAAATGGTGTCCAGGCAGTTTACAACACGGCATCTGGGGGAGGGGCATGTCGGACGCGCGTTCGCTGCAAAAACAGTTCAATCGCATGCTCGCCACGTTGCTGGTGGCCCTTGCTGTTGCCGGAGCTGTAACGTACGCCTGGTACATCTACAACGCCAACCGTCATATCACCGACGTCAAGATGGCCGCGGGCACGGGCGTCACCTTCCTTATCTCCAACGAGTACGACGGCGAATACAAAACCAATGCCGGCCTGAACTTTGCGGGCCTGCTCGATCCCGTCTCGACCGACAACGTGCTCAACGGCTTCCAAAAGGTAACGGGCTTTACCGGCGGAACCACGCAGGACTCGCTGTTTGCCAGCGTGTTTGGCACGGCCGAGCATTCCGACTACTACAAGACCTCCCTGTACCTGGCCACCAGCTCGGCCGCGACCGACGTGTACCTGTCGGGCATCGACTTTACCGAGCAGGATCCGGCAAACCCCATCTCCACCGCCCTGCGCGTGGGGCTGGTCGCCTATGCTCCAGGGCAGGGCGATACCGTTACGGGCCAGTACGTCTTTGAGGTCTCGGGCGAGCGCAATCCCCAAGCGCGCTACAACACGCTCGACGGCAAGGATGCCGGCGAAAACGAGCAGAACCATCTGGTGCTCGACAGCAGCCGCTCCGACGGCGCCACGGTCCATTTTGACCAGCTGACCAGCGCAAATTTCTGTGACTACAACGAAGACACCGGTATCGTGAGCCTCAAGGAGGCCACGACCAAGATCTGCAGCCTGCCCGCTGCCGCCAAGGGCGCCAACCGCAGCACGCCCGTGCGTGTGGATGTGTACGTGTGGCTGGAAGGCTGCGACCCCGACTGCACCAACAACCTGGCCGCCACCAGCCTGCAATCGCTGGCGCTGCGCTTTGCCGGCAAGCGTTCGTAAGGGGGCCGGGGATGAGTGCATCGAACATCAAAGACATCCTAAGCTCGCGCCGCCGCATGGTTGCTGCGGCCGCATGGATGCTGGTGCTGGTAGCTGCCCTGAGCGCCGCCACCTACGCCTGGTTTAGCAACTCGCGCTACACCAACGTGACGCCCGTGGCGCATACGGTAAGCGACGAGAGCTCCGACCTGCAGATTGGCCTTTCGGCCAACGGGCCCTGGGACACGACGGCCACGCTTGCCGCCGCCGACAAGACGCTCTATCCCATCTCGACGTCAGACCTTTCCCGCTTTTGGCGCGGCACGTTCCAAAACGCCGCGGGCATCACGACCGACTACGCCGACTGCACCGCGCAGCTGGACGACTATGCCCTTTCGGGCACGCTGTACCTTAAGGGCGGCGACAGCGCGCTCAACGTGTACCTGTATCCGGGCCAGATGAGCGTGACGAGCGACCCGCAGCTGCTGGCCGCACTGCGCCTGGGTCTTGTGATCACGACCCAGTCGGGTACGCAGACACACATCTTTACCTGCGACGACCTGGGCAACACCGCGGGCGCCACCAGCAGGCGCAGCACCGCGCAAGACGGCGTGGTGGTGGCGGGCGCCTCGGGCTGGACCTACACCGCCGACCCTGCGCGCGCCATAAGCGCCTACAGCATGGACGGCACCGGCGACACGCCCACGGCGCGCGCAGGCGCCATGCCCATCTGCACGCTGGCCGCCAACGAGGTGGCAAGCGTTCGCTACGTTGTGTACATGGAAGGCTGCGACGCTAACTGCATCGATGAGGCCCAGGCCCGCGATGTGGTACTGCAGCTTGCCTTTGCCGCGGCCAAGGCATAAGGGGGGTGTGCGACATGAAAGATCAGAAGCACATGCCAGCAGATAGCTGCGAGGCCAAAACCCAGAGTGAGAGCCCCACGGCCCCTTCCAGCGTGGCCGCCGAGCGCCAGGTCCTCGAGGGCACCGCTGCCCGCCGCCACGCTCGCCACGCGCGTGCCTACATCTCGTTCGTTATGGTGGCGCTCGCCGCCACCTTGGGCGCCGCGACCTACGCGTGGTTCACGAACAACATGAAGGTCAACACCAACTCTGTGAGCGTGCACAGCGACACGTCCAAGCTGGTGCTGGAGCTGGGTGACGCCGACCGCGGCAGCTGGTCGCAGCGGGGTGACGTTTCCCTAACTTCCAACGCGACCGGCGCCGTGACGCTCTACCCGGTCTCGACCTTTGACCTCAACGGCTTTGCTGCCTGCGCGCAAAACAACTCTGTCGGCGATGCCACGGTGTTTGAGCAAGCAAAAGACAACGGCTCCGCGTTCTATCATGGCTGGATCGACCTGCGTCCCACCATTACCGGAACGGGCGCCAGCAAAGTAAGGGGCAAGGTCAACCTGTATCTGGCCGAATCGCTGGTCCCACAGGGTGCCGATGCCGAGCTGCTGCGCGCAGCCCGCGTGGGCATAAAGATCTCGAGCGGCAGCCAAGTGCTCGCCACCAACATCTTTGAGCTCGACGGCTCCGACGGTGGTCATCGCGACGAGCACCCCGCGACCGCGCCTACGGGCCTGGCGGGCTACACCGAGGGCATGCTCCTGGGTTGGCAAAACAGCCAGCTTGCTTGCGGTACCAACGTAACGCAGAACCCGGCCGCCTTTACGCTGGACACGAGCGAGACGGCCACGCGCCCGCAAAACTCGCTCGCCACGCTGGGGCTTGGCCAGACCTATCGTCTGGATATCTATTACTACATCGAGGGCACCGACCCCGATAGCGCCGACTATCTCTATCAAGATCCGGGCACCTTGCACCTGGCGCTCTTTGCGACCTTGGACGGTGAGTAGCCATGACGCATAAGCAACCCGCCGCCAACTGCACGCCCGCCACCCGCCAGCCCAGCGCCGCCGCGCCCACCGACACCGACCTTCGCCGCAAGCTCACCACCACTGTGGTTCTGGTGCTGTTTGCGCTGGTGGCGATAGCCATGGCAACGTTCGCCTGGTTTTCCATCGCCGATAGCGCCAAGACCCGCATGCTCATGATCGACGCCAACGCCGACGGTTCGCTGCGCTTTGACCTGGACGAGCACGCTACGTTCGACGAATACGTGCACAGCCTGGGCTTTGACCAGATCTCGGCGCGCATCGCCAGCGAAAAGGGCGTGGACATCGATGTGTCCAAGCTCAAGCCCGTCACCACGAGCGACTACCAGACCTTCACCTTCGAGGACGGTTCCACCGCCGATCCCGCTACCGGTGCCTACCTGGAGTTCACGCTGCACTTTATGAGCAGTACGGACCTGCGCGTTCGCCTGACCGGGCAGGATGGCGATGGCGGCGTGTCCGGCACGCGGTTTAGCTCCGACACGCAGGGCATGGCCAGCGCCATGCGCATGAGCTTTACCGCTGACGGCCACACCTGGGTCTACAACCCCAACGGGGGCGGGGGCTCATCCGGCGCGGCCACTGTCTTTGGACTCGACTCGGGCGCTGCCACCGCGGCCAGCGATATGTTCGACCTGATAAAAGATATGGATAAGCCGGTAACCGTTCGCATATGGCTCGAGGGAACGGACCCAAATTGCACTAATATGCTAAAGGGAGCTAACTATTCAGTATCGATTCGCTTTGAAGGCATCGAGGAACAGTAGATATGCACGGCGGCCACCGGGCCGCGCACGACCTAGACAGACACGGTAGTAAGGGACATCATGCAATCTGTTAAAAAGTCGCATCCATCGCGCTTAGCGTCGTCATGTGGATCATCATCCTGGTGGCGGCTCTGTATGCGTTTACCACGCTCGCCACGCGCGAGGACGGCAGCGTGTCCGACATCGCCGGCTTCACCCCGCTCGCCGTGCAGTCCGACTCCATGGCGCCCACGTTTAACAAGGGCGACCTCATCTTCATCAAAAAGTGCGACACCTCCAAGCTCGAGGTGGGCGACATCGTGACGTTCCATACCATCATCGACAACGAGTACGCGCTCAACACGCACCGCATCGCCGCGATCGACGAGGTCAACGGCTTGCGCAGCTTTACCACCAAGGGCGACAACAACGACGTGGCCGATACGCACATCATCAGCGACGGCGACATCGTGGGCAAGTACGTGTTCGCGCTGCCGCAGATGGGCAAGGTCATGGACTTCCTGTCCAGCTCCATGGGCTTCCTCATTGTGATCGTGCTGCCCATGCTGCTGTTCTTTATCTACCAGGTGTATCACCTCATCGTGGTGGGCATGAACCTCAAGCGCGCTATGGCCGAGGAGGACCGCCTGGCCGCCGCGGCCGCCATCGTGGACGCCGAGGGCAAGGGCGCTGCCGCCGTTACGGCCGATAACGCCGCCGAGCAGCTCGCCCAGGCCGAGGCCAAGCTCGAGGAAGCCCGCCGTCTGAAGGCCGAGGCCGAGGCGGCGATGAACGCGACCAAGCAGGAGGGTACCGACGGTGAGTGAGTTTCTGGGATTTGCCTGGGAGCTGCTGGCAAAGGTCGTCTACAACGTCGTTGCCGTCGTGAGCTCCATCCTTAACCTGTTGGTGTTTGGCTGGGTTGAGTACTTCAACATCTTTATGACCTACTTCACTACGTTTGACCTGGTGGGCAAGATCGGCGCGGTCATTCTGTTTGCCATGCTCATCGCGGTCCCCGTGCTGATCGTGGCCATCCTGGTCCACCGCTACCGCATCAACCGCCGCCTGCATCGCGACGACACGTCCAACAAGGCGCTCTATCGCGAGATCGGCCGCCTGAACAAGCAGGTGCTCGACCTCATGGACGAGAAGAACAAGCTGCTGGCGCTCAAGGTCAATGCCATGGGCGGCACCAAGCAGATTCCGTATGTGGGCGCCTCGGCCCTGGCCGACGATCACCTGCCCACGGTGGGCAACGTGGTGGGCGCCGCCGCGGGTGCGCCTGCGGGCGAGGGCGCCACGGCTGCCGTGGTGTCGGGCAACGCGTCGCTCGCTCTCGATGGCGAGGGCGTCAAGGATGCCGCGGCCGCCATGGCCAAGGCCACCGTCGAGGCCAAGACCCTTGCCGAGGAAAAAGAGATCGCCCAGGCCAACCGCTTCCCCAAGCTGTCCCTTGTGGACCTTAAGTACCGCGACTGGGAGCCCCCGGTCTACGACGATGCCATCTCGCTGGAGGACTTTGTCGACAGCTTCCGCGCGTTCGCCTGCAGCCAGATGAAGCTCTACTACACGCCCGAGGTCATCCGCCGCTTTGTGGCCGGCATGGCCGCCTCCAAGCTGCTGATTCTGGAGGGCATTTCGGGTACCGGTAAGACGTCGCTGCCATACAGCTTTAGCCGCTATCTGGACAACCCCGCAACCATCGTGTCGGTGCAGCCGAGTTTTCGCGATCGCACCGAGGTGCTGGGCTACTTCAACGAGTTTTCCAAGCGCTTTAACGAGACTGAGTTTCTCCGCGCCGTGTACGAGGCCGGCCTTCGCCAGGACCCGTCCATGATCGTGCTCGACGAGATGAACCTCGCCCGCGTGGAGTACTACTTTGCCGAGATCCTGTCGGTGCTCGAGATGCCCAGCCACGACGAATGGGTGCTCGATCTGGTCCCCACCCAGTGGGCGGCCGACCCCAAGGGTCTGCACGACGGCAAGCTCACCATTCCCGACAGCCTGTGGTTTATCGGCACGGCCAACAACGACGACTCCACCTTTACCATCACGGACAAGGTGTACGACCGCGCGATTCCCATTGAGCTCAACGAGCGCGCCGACGCATTTGAATGCGAGCCGCACGAGCGCGTGCACGTGACGGCCGAGCATCTGCAGTATCTGTTCCAGAAGGCAAAGGTCGAGTATGTGATCGACGACGAGCTGCTCCAGAAGATGCACAAGCTGGATCAGTACCTGCAGACCCGCTTTAAGCTGGCCTTTGGTAACCGTATCATCAAGCAGATGTACGACTTTATCCCCGTGTACGTGGCGTGCGGCGGCACCGAGCTGGGCGGCATGGACTACATCATCGCCCGCAAGGTGCTCAAGAAGTTCGAGTCCATGAACGTGAGCTTTGTGCGCGACGAGATGAAGGGCCTGATCGAGTATATCGAGAAGACCTTTGGCGAGGGCGGCCTGCCCGATTCCGTCATGTACCTGCAGCGGATCCAGAACTTCTACTAATGCCGTAAGCGCGGGGCGTGGGACAAGACAATCAGTAGCGTTTGTCCTGTGTGACGTCGCCGCGCCCCTTACCGATCGATCAAACCTATGGAGTAACCCATGTCCGAGACCATTCAGGACCTCTATACCAGCTTCTCCGAGCAGATGAAGCCCATCCAGGAGGACAGCCGCTACTTCCGCTATCTGTTTGAGATGGCGCAGGCCTCGGGCACCACGATCGAGCAGCAGCGCGAGGAGCTCGTCAAGGTGGTGGACGAGGAGTGGATCAGCATGATCGAGGACTCGCTCGACGCCATCAACACCATCATCGAAAATCCGCGCCGCTTTATCACCACCGAGGAAGAGGTGGTGCCGGTCTCGCTCGCCAAAAAGATCAGCGCCGATAGCGTTCGCCATCTGAGCCAGAACACGCAGTTCCTGGCGCCGAGCGACGATGGTGACGTCCACCCCACGCGCATCCTCAACGTCAGTACCGTCGAGACGTACGACCTGTACGAGAACCGCTTTATCTACCACCTGATTCAGCGCCTGCTGACGTTTGTGGACAAGCGTACCGACGTGATCTTTTGGTCGACGGGCAACGAGATTCGCAACCGCTTTAAGATGCACAGCAAGATCGACGACGCGTACGAAGAGATCGAGTACAACGTCGAGATGACGGTCAAGAACCGCCAGAGCTTTGCCGAGAACGACGCCGACAACATGGACGTCTTTATGCGCATCGACCGCGTGCGCCGTCTGGTCATGGCGCTGCGCGGTGCGTCGTTCTGTCAGATTATGAACGGCTGCAGCGCGGTCCGCAGCCCCATCCAGCGCACCAACCTCATCATGAAGGACCCCAACTACCGCAAGTGCTACCAGCTGTGGCAGTTTATGGAGCGCTACGACAAGGTGGGCTACAACATCGACGTGCAGCAGCAGGCGCTGGCGTTCGATGACGAGTACATGGTGCAGATGTACACCAACCTCATTAACAACTACACCGTCTTTAAGAGCCTGACCGACGACGAGCGCAACCTGCAGGAGCTCGAGAGCGTGCATCCCGAGCCGGTGGCGCCCAAGTTTATTAAGGAGATTAAGGAGGTGCAGGTCGATAGCCCCGACCTGCCCGACGTTGAGGTCCGTCGCGTGTTTGTGGAGGAGGTCACGCAGGCCCAGCTCGATGCCGAGCAGGCGCTGGCCGAGGCTCGCGAGCAGATTGAGGAGCTGCAGGGGCAGCTGAAGTCCTGGAAGGTGCAGGCGCACGCGCTGACCGATGAACGCGACGACCTGGCCGACGAGCTGGATGAGGCCAAGACGCGTGAGCTGGCATTGACGCAGCGCGCACAGATGGCCGAGGCCGATGCCGAGGAGCTGCGTGGCTCGCTGGAGGATGTCGAGGCGGGCAAGAAGGCTGCCGAGGATGCTGCGGCAGAGGCACGCTCGACCGCGGCGGCGCAGCTTGAGCAGATGCGTGCCGAGGCCGATGCCGAGGTCGCGGCCGCTCGCGCCGATGCCGACGCCAAGATTGCGGCCGCCGAGCAGGCGGCCGCCGAGCAGGTCGCGCAGGTCAAGAGCGAGTCCGCCGCGGCTCTGGCTGCCAAGGCGGCGGCCGCTGCCGCCCAGGCGCCGGCCCCGGCATCAATT
>UQHY01000038.1:0-22019 GCA_900540975.1 uncultured Collinsella sp. | reverse complement strand
CGGTCGCGGCGGGCTGGGTCCCCGCCGCGGCCACCACGGTAGCCGCCGCGACGCTCCTCGCGGGTATCGTCGTAGTTGCGCCAATCATCGCGACGATCGCGGCTGGCACGCGGATCGCGACGATCGCGCGACTCACCAGAACGCCCAGCGCCGCTGCGCCCGCCATTGCCGCGAGCACCCTCGCGACGCTCGCCACCGCGGCCGCTACGCTCTTCAAAGCGCTTGCCGCCACGGGACTCACCGCTGCGGGCGCCACGCTCACCGCGACCCTCGCCGCCACGACGCTCGTCACGGCCACCGCGCTCGTCATTGCGACCGGAACGACGACGATCGCCCGAGCCACGCTTGCCGCCACGCGAGCCACGGCCCTCGTCCTCGCGCTCAACACGGCGACGACCACCGCGGTCCTCGTCCTCGCGGCGACGGCGATGCGCCTCGCCCTGGAACTGCTTGGCACGGCGCTCGGCACGGTTGCCGCGCGGGGCCTGCTCAACGACACCAGCACCGCCGCGCTCCTCGGCAGCCACCTCGCGGGCCACGCTCTCCACAGCCTCGTCCACGCGAGCCTGAACGCCCTCGCGCACGCGGGTCTTGCCGCCGCGCTTGGGACGGCTCGGACGCTCGCCGTCGCCGCGACGCTCGTCGCGACCGCGGTTGGAACGACCGGCCACATCGCCGTAATCGTCGCCGTTGCGTTTGCCGTCGCGACGTGCCTGCTCAAGCTTCTTCTTGCTCTTGGACTTGCCGCGCTTGGCCTTCTTCTTCACCTTAAAGGCCGCAGGGTCGCGCTCGGGGTCAACCGCGGGCGGATTGGGACCCACATGCAGGTCACCGGCCTCGTAGATGTCGGCGGTCTTGTCCATGAGCTTCTCGATTTCGTAGAACTCGTCCACGTCCTGCTCGGTCACAAACGTGATGGCCCAGCCCAGCTCACCGGCGCGGCCCGTACGGCCAATACGGTGGATGTAGTCGGTCGGCTCGGCCGGCACGTCAAAGTTCACGACGTAGCGCACGTCACTGATGTCGATGCCGCGGGCGAGCACGTCGGTTGCCACCAACACGTCGACGGTACCGTCGCGGAAGGCCGAAAGCGCGCGCTCGCGCTGGGCCTGGCTGCGGTTACCGTGAATCGCGGCGGCCTTGATGCCCTTGCGCTCCAGACGACGGCAGCAGCTGTCGGCGCGGTGCTTGGTACGCATAAAGACGATAGTGCGCTCCGGGCCCTCCTTTTTGAGGAACTCGGGCAGCAGGTTGTTCTTGGCCTCGATGGACACCGGGAACACAAACTGATCGACGGTGTCGGCGGTCGACGTGGCCGGCGCGATCTCCACGCGGGCCGGGTCGCTCACCAGGTCGGTGATCTCGCCCACGGCCTCCTCGTCGAGGGTCGCCGAGAACAGCAGCGTCTGACGCTCGGCCGGCGTCTCGCGCACAATACGGCGGACGGCGGGCAAAAAGCCCATGTCGAGCATGCGGTCGGCCTCGTCGAGCACCAGGACCTTAACCTCGTCCAGGTGGCAAGCGCCCTGCTCGATCAGATCGACCAGACGGCCCGGCGTGGCGACCAGGATGTCGCAGCCGTACTTGAGTGCCGCGGTCTGCGGCTTGTAGCTCACGCCGCCCACGACGGTCACGGCAACATGACCGGTGACGTCGGCGATTTTGCTCGCGACCTCGTCGATCTGCTGGGCAAGCTCGCGCGTAGGGGTGATGACGAGCATCACGGGACCGCGGCCGTTGCCCTCGGGCTTCTTGGCGCCGCGGCGACGGTTGCGGCCGCCGCGCTCGCGCACGGGCTTGGGCGGAGCGATGTGCTCCAGATTGTTCATGGTCGGCAGCAAAAAAGCGGCCGTCTTGCCGGTGCCGGTCTGAGCGGCGGCAAGCAGGTCGCGGCCCTCGAGCACCACGGGGATCGAGCCAGCCTGGACAGGCGTGGGCGCCGTGTAGCCTAGGTTCTCGATGGCACGAAGCATTTCGTCGGAAAGGCCCAGCTCGTCAAAGGCGGGCAGACTCTCGGTAGCGGACTCGACGGCCTGGGCGGCGTTGGCCTCATCGGCGGCATCGAAGGCAGCCTGGGCCATAGCCTCGCGGGTCTCGTCCAGAATCTCGGCGTCGGTGACGTCGGATACAGAATTACGCATATGTTGTTGTTCCTTATCTGCACGCGCAATGGGCACGGCATGCGGCCGCGCGGGCGTGCTTGGTAGTGCGCTAATACATACAAAAACGGGTGCGCACAGAGAGGACGTTGCTCAGCACGCTGGCGATCGCTTTGGCAGCCCTATCACGCGCCGTCCAGACGCAGCAGCTCTAAGCGATGGAGCAGATTCGCCGCCGGTTAGTATACCCGTGCTTCGCATGCCCCCACGTAAACCACAGATGACGAGGCGGACGCGGCGGGTCCGGACCGATTGTCTCAATCTGTAACAGTTACGAGACAAAACCAGGTCTACACGTTACAGATCGAGACATTCAGTCAGCCCCTTAGCTAGCATCTCGATCTGTAACATCTACAGGCCGAATCTTCGTCTAGGTGTTACAAATCGAGACAAACGGTCGACACGGCTCACAAACGTCTCGATCTGTAACAGTTACGGAGCAAAACCAGCCCCAGATGTTACAGATTGAGACAGTTGAGTTGTCTGCCGAGGAACAATCTCAATCTGTAACATCTAGACCCCGTATCCCCCGCCAGATGTTACAGATCGAGACAAACGTGCCGAACACCAACCCCGACAGGCAACAAAAAGGACCGGACGTCCAGCCATCACAACTGGAACGTCCGGCCCCGTCAAGCACCAACTAGGGAAGCTGAACCAACAGATCGCAGCCTCTACTCTGCGTCCGGGTCCTTAAAGTTCTTGGGATCCAAGACCATGCAGGTGTAGGTAATGTCGTGGTCATCGTCGGGAATGGGCTCAAACCCGTTCTTACCAAAGAAGTCGATGAGCAGATGTGCGAGCTTAATCGGATCCGCATCAGGATCGTCAAAGAGATATTCGCTCAGATCCAGGAATGCAGGCTCCTGGTGGCCCTCGCTCTCCCAGTATCCCAACAGGGCGTCGTGCACCAGGCGCGCGCCATAGCCGTTACCGCGGTAGTCGGGGTCAACATACACATGGCTCAAAAACGTCGCCAGGTACTTGTTGAGCGGGTGCTCCGTAACGGCATCCGGCAGGTCGGGGTCATCTGAACCGCCCGTTACGCAAAAACCGACCAGCTCATCATCGGCAAAGACGCCCCAGAGGTAACAGTTCTCCTCGTCCTCGTCCTCAACATAGTCCGCCCACGCGTCATAGATCTCGTAGCCCGACTGCTCGTCCAGATCGACCATATCGTCGACGTCGTCGGGACCCAAAGCCCTTACTTCAACCTCAGCCATTGTCCTGTCCTTTCTCTCGCTTTCAGGACAACCCGAGCATACGGCGCTGTCCAGATAACCTGTTGCGCAACATCGGAAACTGCGTCAATACCGCCGTTAACGGCGACGACGCCTCAGGGCAATGCATGCAACGACAATCGCCAGCAACACCAAACCCTGAAAATTGATGCGGCTTATAGCGAAGCCCGAAGGAACAATAAAACTGTCATAGAACATGTCGAGCAGGCCGATAAACACCAAAAACGCGATGAAGATCCAGAACACGCGACTCCTTAAAATGGGAGTAAACATGTCGAGCACCGAACCGCCCGAAGAAGAGCCCTGATAGCCAATCAAATCAAACGGCTCATCCTTTTCCACCTCGTCGACATCGCTCGAAGCGCCTGAAGACTCGGACTCCAAATCGCGACGATCCGTCCAATACCCGGGCACATGGTCGCGCTCGCCAAGGTACTCACCGTTTTTGACCACCGGCTCAAACAACATGGCACTCGAAAGATCCTCGAGCTCCTCGCGAATCAACTGGTCGGTGCGAGCGTCATGAGGCTCCTCGAGCTCGCACTCAAGCTCGTACATATGCTCCATGACCCGCTCGTAGTCCTCTTCAGACATATCGTCATCGTAATAGGAGTTCCTGCTCATCGTTCATCCCTCATTCAAGAAAGAACCGAATCCCTTTTGGACAACTCAAGTGTAGAAATCCATGCTAAGCAGGCGTTGCGCAACATTGCCGGAAACGAGGTGAATCTACTGGCGGAAAAAGCGCCCATAAACGGACAACGCGGCCAGGCTCTAAAGGCCACCGCCACAAACGCAAACGGCCGGCCCAAAAGGCGCTGCTCCCGGGATGGCATGGGGAGCAGCGCCTTTTGGGCCGGCCAAAGTGGGGCCACGCGGGTCCGTAACCGCGTGGCGCCAAAAAACTCGCAGAACCCCTACTCCTTCGTGGGACTCTGCTCCTGGGGAATCTCGAACCTGCTATTAAACGTCTGGCCGCACGTGGCCGCAAAATCGGATCCAAGACCGTCGTGATCCTCTTTGGACATCTTGCCCGTTACGGCAACGACGATTTCCTGCTTAGACGCATCGTCATACTCGGCAGGACCCTCGGCCATAATGCTCACGGCAAACGCGTCCTTATTGCCTTTGACCTCGGAGTCTTTTTCGATATACGTCTTGCAAATAATAAATCGCTTGCCGGAATCCATAGTCACGGGAATGATCGCGGCCTCGCCCGAAACATCAGTACTCATCTGAGGCGTTACAGCCGAATAGAACGACTCGAAGAGCTGCGTCCACTTAAAGCTAAACGCGATCTTACCGTTATCGGCCGAGGTGATCTTAAAGTGCTCAACCAGCGCTTTGCGCCCCTCATCGGACGTATCGGTGTACTTATCGCTTACCAAGTTTTCATAGCTCACCTTGGGCGCCTTGTCGCCGTCAAGAACCCACTTGGAGCCATCGAACTTGTAGGTGTACTCAACGTCTCCATCGACCGTCTCAAACCACAGGGGCTCGTAGTTTACCTTGACGGTCGAAGTCTGAGCCTTCTTGTCAAACTTGATATCGCCCTGAGTCCAAAGTCCACTTGGATCCTTTTCGATAGGAGCAATGGCCTTAGTGGTCGACGAATCGACACTCCAGCTGGGCGTGTACTTTTTGCCCTTCTTGGTATAAGTGCCGGTGAGCTTGGCCGTGGTCTTGAAAGCATCGTTGCTGGTCACAGTCGTAGCCTTAACGGTCACATTGCCATCCGCGTCCTCCTTTTGAGAGGTCACATCCAAAGATTCAAGCGAATACCTGCCACCATCGACAAACTTGCTATCGGGGATGAAGCCCTTGGAGAGCTGGCCGACCGCGGTAAGGTCGGTCTTGATCTGCTTTTCCTTGATAACCCCGTGCTTTTGAGAT
Source organism: uncultured Collinsella sp. (assembly GCA_900540975.1). GTDB lineage: Bacteria > Actinomycetota > Coriobacteriia > Coriobacteriales > Coriobacteriaceae > Collinsella. The sequence continues at coordinate 16,726 of UQHY01000038.1, read as the reverse complement.
GCCGCCTTAGAGGACGACTTCGTAACGGAATCTGAGTCATCGGCCGAGATATTGGCACCCAACCCTTTGAGAGCAAACGCACCGATGGCGCCCACTGCCACAACGGCAGCGGCAACGCCCACGCCGATAGCGGCGCGGCGAGACTTAGGCGATTTGGGGTCCGCAGAAGCCGAGACAGAGCTATTGGCATCCGAGTGATCGACCGGCGCAGACACCTTGGGCATGGCGACGGTCTGTTGAGTCGGCGCGACGGTAAAGGGATCGTCCGGAAGCACCGTCGTAACCTCAGAGCTCGGCTCGAACGCAGTGCTCATGTCAACCGGCTCGTCCGCAGAGCCATCCGCGCTGTCATCGGCAGGCTCGACCACGCCATCGTCCACCGGCTCGCTTGCAGCCTCATCCGCCGCGTCGCTCATCGGCTCATCAACGGGTTCGACCACAGTCATTGCATCAGAATCTGCTACAGCCTCGCGACGCTCAACCGTCATCATCATATCGGGATCGACAGCAACCGTCGTATCGGGGTCGACCGTCATCGTCGCATCAGGATCCACCGCAGGCTCAACCGGCGCAACCGTCACCGTCTGCCCCAGGTCGCCATCGTCCGCAGGCTCAACGGTCACCGTCTGACCATAGTCAACATCTGCCGTAGCCTCAAGCGGCGCAACCGTCACCGTCTGGTCCAAATCGACATCGTCCACGCGCGCACCGCAGTTGACGCAAAACTTTGCGCCCTGCTTGAGCTCTTTTCCACACTGCTTGCACTTCATGACTAGTACTCCCAAGAACAGACCCAGTTGCCGTCGGTATCGATCCAGCCGTAGCGTTTGCGGGCCGAGTTCGAGCCATCGGGAAGATCGGCCACGACAAACACACGACCATTTGCATCAAACGTGTAGCTCAGATCACCTGCATTGCCATCGGGCAGTCTAAAGCGCGGAGGAATCTTCCAGTCGCCGTTTTTGTCAATAAACCCGTAGTTGTCACTTGCCGGGTCAAGAACCATGGCAAGCCCCTGGCTAAAGCTATACGCCACTTCGAATTGTGGCTTGATAACCCAAGTACCGTCCTTATCGATATAGCCCCACACGTGCGTTATCGGATCTTTGGCAGCGCAGAGATCCTCATGAAAGATGCGCTCGTCTTGGTACGTGGCAATAATGACTTGCTTAAAGTCGTTAAACGTAAAGTCCGTCAGCACCTTGCCCTGCGCATCGTACATGCGGTGGCCGTAAAAAACGCGGTCCTGATGGAACGATTTATAGATCGGCCTCGTGTCCTTGTAGCCATCGTTGAGACGGTTTGTGTAGCCGCGGTCCTTTTCGCTGAACTCAAAAATCGTATTGCCCGAGGTGTCGATGTACTTAAAATCGTCAAAGCACTTGCCCTCGTTAAAGATCAGCGGCGCGCTGTACTTATACGGGCTGGTCGTGTCCTTGGCCGAGGCAAGCGCCCACTCGCCCTTGGTATTGATTATGCCCCAGCCATCGCCGCTATACAGACTCGCATAGCCCTCAAAAAACGGCGTGACCGTCTTACAGTCGAGCTTGCCAAAGGCGTCCTTGCCCTTGGGCGTAATAAAGTGGAAATCCTCATCCTTATCCTGCACAATGGCAAAGCCGTTGATAAAGCATGCGGCATAGAGATACTGCGGCTCAATCGCCCACTTACCCGTACGATCGATATAGCCCCAAGTTTCCTTATCATCCGCCGTGGTGGCAGGGAACAAGTCTCCGTCAAACACGCCGCCGTGCCACTCCATGTTCTCATTGATCTGATTGTCGCGTAGCCCCGACGCCTTATTAACATGCGGCACCGCATAGCAGCTGCCACCTGGCACACCGGCAATGGTGCCAAACGTAGGCTCAATCACCCACGAGCCGTTGACATCGACAAATCCCCAATTGGAGTTCGCGCCAGGCAGCGCCGCATACAGGGTGCCGGATTCAGAGCCCTTGGCGGCATCGGAAGTCGAGTCTTTGTCCTTGTTATCGCTTGCCATCGCGGGCAACGGACCTGCCAGCAGCGTGCCAGCAGCAACCCCCAACACTCCCAGCGCCTCGCGCCTTGTCATATCAAAAGACATGCCGTCTCCTCTCGGCCATCATCTTGTACTGTATTCATTTTCTGGCACGATTCACGCATTCTGTTGCGCAACATTGCAGGGCGAGCCGATGTCCCCCTCCAATACCAAAAGGGCCCCAGGAAAATCCCGGGGCCACAATCGTCGAATCGAAATGCCACAGTTCTTACAGGCAGAAGCCCAGATAAATGTCATTGTTGTTGCTGGACTTGGCCGAACCACTATAGTCTATGCCGTTGTAGGTCAGGAACTGGCCAGACCGTGTTGCATCGCAGGTGCGAGTCCAGGCGGGACCGGCAGTTTTGTACCAAATTTTATATTGACTGCCTTCCGCCTTGTAAACACCAAGCGCGTCAGACTGATTCGAGCTGAGTAACCTCTCAAGACCATCATTTCCAAAGAGTTCTTCCAAGGAGGGCAGCCAGAGCGAATCGTCCGTCGCCGTCACCGAAGAGGCATCTGTCGTAACGCCAGCGTTGTTGGTGAGCTTGGTCACCTTGACGACCCTCTTCTTGAGATCCTTGGGCATGCTGGCAAGCACCTTCTTATTCAAACTCTTGCGAATATCGCTGTCTTTCCAGCCGCCGGTGTTGGATCCGTCTTCGTTGATGGAATCGCTGAGAACCGGCGTGCCACATACCAAGAACGTAATACCAGCTTTGCCCTTGCCGTCGGCACGATCGTCATGGTTGAAGCCAACGATATACGCCTTCACCTCGGCACCGGTAGAAAGCTTGACGGTCTTGTAGCACGCATCACCCAACCTGCCGTCTTCGGACACCAAATGATATTTCTTGGCGATACCTGTCGCAGAATCATCATCCTGCGCCGTCGCGATCTCATCGGCAATGGTCTTAAGGTCTTTCCAGCTATAGTTGTCCACACTGTCCTGGATGGCAACGCCATTTGACTCTGCTGCCGCATCGTCAGCCGAGGAAGCAGTCAGACAAAACATGGGCATGACTGCGACATTCGTAATATCGCCCTGATCATTTGGGCGGGTATTGTAGTTTTCGCATGCACATGCGCTGGAGTCCGAATATGCATGGGTGCCCATTTCGGCCAAGTACCTCAGATCGGCATCAGGCACAGAAGGATCATAGTAAATGCTTCTGAAGCCCGACCCCCTCGAATTGTACGGGCCATAACTACCTTTAAGATTCATACCCCCTTGGTCGTCGAAAACGGAAGCAAAGCCATAGGGACATTCAACGTCGGTGTCGCTAGCGTATCCTGTTGAGTTTGCCCAACTTAAGCCTAGATACTCGTAATAATCATACTGTGTACCCTCGGCATTGAGGGACGTGGCCATCCACTCGGAGTCTCGATTGACGTCAGGCATGCTCTCGGCATCGCCCAGGCACTCGGTCGCCGAAGGTGCCCACATCTTGACGTCTTCCGAGGCTGCCTCGCTGGTCTTGGCGCCATCGAGATAGACCGTCTTCTTAGAAATGGTAGCCAAACGATCCCTGATCGAACTGGGGAAATAGTCGAAATCGGCTATTTCAGGGGCGTACATCGGGCTGCCCGCATACAGTCCGTCGGTAAATTGCCAGGTAAGTCCCGCTTTGCCCGAACCATCAGCCAAGTCGTCGTGATACAGGCCAACAATCGTGACCGTGCTCTCGCAGTCACTGAGCGCCATGCGCTTAGTCTGGCTGCCGTCGAGCGTGCCGTCCTTGTCGCAGAGCTTGTACTTCTTGGCGATCTTGAGGGCGGCCTTGCGGCTGCCGGACTTGGTCATGGCGTCGGAGATCTTCGCGAGCTCGGCCCAGCTGTACTTGTCGACCTTCTTCTTGACCTTGACGCCCTTGAGCAAATCCTTCTTGGACTTTTTTCCCTTCTTAGATTTCTCAGACGACTTCTTGGAAGCAGCATACGCCGGGGTCGGAGCCACGAGCTCCACGGCGCTACCCGCGACGAGGGAGCCGACCGTGAGCGCGATCGCTGCTACCAGTAACCCCCCCCCTGAAACATTTCTTGACGCTTCGCATGGCAGATTCCTTTCTCTTGTCCACCGGACGCCTTCAACCTTAAGCGGAGCTTGCCAATTTCTGTTGCGCAACATTTAACGGATCGGGCAATTGGCAAGCGCACAACAAGGCACCCCAAAATGCTATCCATGCAAAAAGGGCCCGAGGATAGCCCTCGGGCCCCATCGGTCGTCACGCGATGTGGGCGGCTATTCGTCTTTCCTGATATAGGTAAAGTTCGTATCGTTAAACGAGTTCTGACCGCCACTAAAGTCGTCAGGAATACCGATGACGCCAGCCGAGTACTTGTGCAGGTTATTGAGGCTGCTGCCATGACGGTAGTTGGCAATTGCAATAAACTGCTGGTACCTTTCCGTTGCCTGCTGCTGGTATTCGCTCTTAAACAGCTTTAGGCTACCCTCTTGTTCGGGGTTGAAGACCAGCTTAAAGTGAACCATTCCGCCTTGCCCATTCGCGCCGTCCGCGTCCTCGTCGTTCAGCTCAAAACCGTAGAACCCGTTGCCATAGTCTTGAATGTCGACGTCATCGCACACCCCGCGAAGCTGTCCGCTCAAATCCTGGATAACGTCTCCAGCCGAACCGGTAATGTGATAGTCGCCGAACCACTCGCAGCCCGCTTCCCCTGGGACATGAGAATCGATGCGAAGCCAATTATCGGAGCCATCAGCAGCCACGTACGTCCCAGAGAAATCGCCCCATTCGACATCGCTGCTCAGCTCGTCCTTTTTAAACTTCCACTTCTTGCCGTTGAACTTGTACGTCAGCTCATGCTTGGCTCCGGACGTCACAACCCAATTCGCCGTACTATCGTCAACATAATCGACGACGCACGTGTCGTCGTCGTACAGATCCGAATCCGCATCTTCGATCCCATGCTCTTCATCTGTCGTGATGCCCGTGAGTGGGGTCGTCTCGGTAGAAGTGGGCTCAATCGTGACGTTCGACACGTTTCTGCTGCCATCTACATCGGCAGCATAATTGAGCTCGACCGTCGTAGAGAAGCTTTCGTTGGACACATCGGCGGTCGCAGTGCCCGTCACCTTGCCATCGCTCTCGTTAAACTCGGATACGACAAGCGAATCGACTTGGTACTCCGAAGGCTCAACGTAATCGTTTTTGGCAAAGAGCTCCGTCTGGCCTTCGTACTCCGCCTTAGCTTCTTCGAGTACTTGGGCCTCGACATCATTCTCAAAATCCTTTTGCTGCTGCTGATTGAAAAGGAAAACGCCAAGGGCAACCATGAGGACAACGGCCACTGCAGCAATCGCAATCTTGGCATTCTTGCTGAGCTGCTTCTCCGTCTCTCCCTCGCTCTTTTCATCCGTTGAGTCCTCCTCAGGTGCTTCCTCCAGAGCGTACTCAACCTCTACGTCCGTCGAGTCCTCAACGGTGGTATCCGGCGCAACGCCATCCGTCACGCCAGCATCTTCGTGTTCAATCTTGGCGCCGCATTTACCGCAGAATGCAGCTTCTTCGGCGATCTCGGCGCCGCACTTGGGGCATTTCATGGCCCCTCCTTCCCTCCGTGTATTAGGACAGTTGCATCGTCCCGAATAAATCAAATGATTCGTCATGCGTCATTGATACGAGTGTGACCAAGGCCCCCGGAAAGCGTTTCCTCCGGGGGCCAGCAATCACCGCCAGGCAGTATTAACGACTACAGGCAGAAGCCGGGAAAGACCGCATATGCCTCGTCGGCATCAACGCCCGAATAGAGATCAAAACCGTTATAGGCAATGAAAGCTCCAGATTGAGAAGCATCGCACGAACGCGTCCACGCAGTGGGGTAGTCATTATCATAACGATAGAGAAGCTTGATCGTTTGATACAGCAAGTAAGATTCTCCTTCTGCCTCGTAAACAGGCACCTGGTCGGGCTGCCGCTTAATAAGTCCGTTCGCCTCGTCCTCAATGTCGGTTGTTCCAAATATCTCCATAGCAGACGGCAGCCACAGAGCATCCTTGGTCTCTGTCACCGAAGAGACGTCGGTCGTTACGCCGGAATTGTTGGTGAGCTTCTTGACCTTAACGATGCTGTTCTTAAGGTCTTTAGGCAGTTTTTTAATAAACTGCTTGTTGAGCGTCTTGCGAAGGTCGCTGTCCTTCCAGCCGCCAGAATTGGCGCCATCCTTGTTCATCGAAGCCTCGAACGGGGCAACGTCGTCAAACAGGAACGTGATACCCGCTTTGCCCTTGCCATCGGCGCGATCGTCGCAGCCGTAATCGACGATATATGCCTTAGCCGTCACGCCGTTCTTGAGCTCTACCGTCTTATAGCTGGAAGCCGTGGGAGCGCCGTCTTCATCTCCCAGATGGTATTTGGCAGCAACGGCATAGGGATCGCCACCATTATTTTCCGCGTCGGCGATCTCGTCGGCGATAGCCTTGAGGTCGCTCCAGCTGTAATTGTCGACGCTGTCCTGAATGGCGATGCCGTTGGACTCCGCAGCTGCGGAATCCTCATCGGCGGCAGCAGTGAGGCAGAACAGGGGCTGAATCACTTTTTCAATACCGGTGCCCATATCTGTATAACGCCCACAGCCAGAGACACCCGACTGGCCAATCGCAACTGCCATATTGTCAACAGTAGCATCAGGGTTTTTAGGATTTACGTACAAAGACCTGTAGACCGTAATATAGCCGTGATCGTCCGAGTACCGAGCGTCAAAAATCTGCGGCTTCGCGTCGTCACGAAGCCCAGCGGAACTGCCAGTAGATTCGTAATCATCTTCGCTGTAACCATACGCATAAAAACACTTTGTCGGATAATCAGAAAATGCGCCCTTTTGATCGTTCCAGCTCAGACCCTGATTCTTAAACAAGTCGTACTGCGTTCCCTCGGCGTTGAGCGCCTTAGGCATCCACTCAGAATCCCGATTGACGTCAGACATATTCTCGGCATCGCCCAGAACCTCGACAGCAGAAGGTGCCCACAACTTTTTGTCGGAAGACACGGCCTCGCCGCTCCTAATGGAATCCATCGATGCCGTCTTGACCGTGACCGTCGCAAGTCGACTGGTTACATCGGAAGTAAGATATGAACCCGAGGCCAGGTCCTGCAGGGCCCCATCCATCAATTGGATGTTGCCGCTATGGTCGGCATCACTTGTGCACGACTGGTTGTAATCGACATCGCACATGCCATCGGCAAACTGCCACGTGATTCCGGCCTTGCCGGAGCCATCGGACAGATCATCGTGGTAAAAGCCAACGATACGAGCAGATGTTTCGCCAGAAGAAGTCGTCATCCTCTTAGTCTGGCTGCCGTCGAGCTTGCCCTTCTTGTCGCAGAGCTTGTACTTCTTGGCGATCTTGAGCGCGGCCTTGCGGCTGCCGGACTTGGTCATGGCGTCGGAGATCTTCGCGAGCTCGGCCCAGCTGTACTTGTCGACCTTCTTCTTGACCTTGACGCCCTTTACCGATCCGTCCTTGGGCTTCTTGGACGACTTCTTGGAGGCGGCGTACGCCGGGGTCGGAGCCACGAGCTCCACGGCGCTACCCGCGACGAGGGAGCTGACCGTGAGTGCGATCGCTGCTACCAGTAACCCCCCCCCTGAAACATTTCTTGATGTTTCTCATGGCAGATTCCTTTCTCTTATCCACCGGACATCTCAACCCTAAGCGGTATTGGTCAAATTCTGTTGCGCAACATTAAACGGTAGCTGGATTAGGCACCGAAACGCCCGGCGAGAAAAGGGCCGGACCCCTCTAGACGCTTTGCCCAGAAAGATCCGGTCCCTTTGGCGTAGTTCAACCTTGCCGATACGAAAGCGATGTTAGCGAAGTTTGGTGCCGCAATGCATGCAGAACTTATCCTCGGGATCGTTGGTCGCACCGCAGGTGGGACATGTGTTGTTCAGGAGGGAAGCGGCCGGCTCTGGTGCGGGCGCGGGTGCCTGCGCGGGTACTGCTGCCGGCACGAACTCGGGCGTGAACGCAGGCGCTGGCGCGGCAGCAGGCTCGGGCTCGGGGGCGCTTACCGGCTCAGGTTCAAAGACAGGAGCAGGTGTATGCGCGACGACCGGCTCGGGCTTAGGTGCGGGAGCCGCAATCGGCTCGGGATCGGGTACAACAACCGGCTCCGGCGCGGGCGCAGCAACCGGTTCGGGCACGGCAACCAGCTCAGGCCCAGGCTCGGCAACCGGCTCAGGTTCGGGCACGGCAACCGGCTCGGGCTCCGGCTCGGGCGCCGACTCCAACTTGGCGCCGCAACTCATGCAGAACATATCGCCCTCGTTGATGGGAGCTCCGCACTGGGGGCACGTCGCAGAGCTCGACACATCCGGAGCGGCCGCCGTCGCAATACCGCTGGTTCGCTGTTTGGTAATTGCCGCCTCAATCTCTGTCATGGGCTTTCCGCAGCCCGAACAGAACAGGTCGGAGGCAGCAACGGAGGAACCACAGAACGGGCAGGTGTAGCGCACGGCAGCGGCTTGGGCAGCCTGTGCCTCGGCCTCGATGCGATCAATCTCGGCCTGATAGCCGGCACGCTCGGCATCGATAGCAGCGATGCCGTCGTAAATGGCCTCGCGACCGGCGCGAAGCTCAGGGTCATCCTTAGTCGCATCGTACAGGCTTGCACCAAGCTGGGCAGCAAGAGTCTGGCGGCGCTTCATGGCTTCGCTCAGCTGCGCCTTGAGCTTAATCGTGTTGCCCGTGCGGTTAGCACCGGCAACACCGCGATTGATAGAGTTCTGAAGATCGTCAAAGAAACTCATGGGGGGTCCTTTCTCCGCCTTTAATTCGTTTGCGTTAAGAATACCCACGCCATCGCGCGCAATGTTGCGAAACATAACCAGAGAATCAAAGCTTATCTTAGGGCTCGTCAAGGTTCCCAACGAAAGGATGCACCATGTTCTGCCCCAAGTGCGGAGAGAAGATCCCCGACGGCATCGCCTTCTGTCCCAAGTGCGGCAACAAGTTTGCCAACCAGTCCGCTCCGGCCAAGCCTACCGCCACCCGCGAGGAAACTCCGGTCAAGGAGCCCGCTGGCCACGCCGCAGCCCCTAGCCCGGCAAAGCCAGCGATCAGCGTCCCGAGTGCCTCGCTCAACACCAACGTCATCGTCCCGCTGGCCATTGGCGTCATCGCCCTCATCCTGGCCTTTATGCCGTGGTTCTCGCCTTCCGCCAGCGATTATCAAACATCCCAGTACATCTCCGATGGCGCCAACAACCTCTCTGGCTTCTTTGGTGGCGACAGCGCGGCTGGTGAGGCATATCGACTTAAGTCCAGCTATACCATGCTGGAGATGGGCGACTACGCCGACACAATGGCAGCGTACGGCAGCAGCAGCAGTAGCAGCATCGGGGACGTCAACATGCTAACTTACACGTGGGCCATTCCGGTCATTGTCTCCGTTATCGGCCTTATCATGGCATTCCTACAGAAAAAGGTATCCATCGCACGCATCGGCTTTACTCTGCTCGCCCTCGTTGCCGCGATTATGGCATGGATGTCTACGACCTGCTCCGGCCCCATCTACCCGCTTCTGTGTTGCATCGCCTCAATCGCCACAGTCGTAACACTCGGCTCCATCAAAAAAGAAGCCTGATCTCGAGCATCAATCCATATGCAGCCCTGAACGTGCCCACCGACAACGACCTGTCGGCGGGCACTTTTTTCATAGACAGCGGGGCATACGAACGCGGGTCGTCCGCCTCCCCCATCACCACCACCGCACCAGCACAGACCGTTCCGCATTGCAATTTGCGCACTCGCGGATGTTGCGCAACGTTCTCGCCCATCGAGGCAGTAGCGTTCGGGTTAGCAAAGCCACGAGCCCTAAAACCCGGGATCGTGGGCTTCCACCGCATACGAAAGAAGGAACGATGGACGAGATTTTTGAGCATCTGCTTCAAGATACCGACCGAGGGATCTCGATCAACCAGATTGTCAATCGCATCGTGTTTCCCAATCACGATATCTGCATGCAGGCCAAAGCTGCCCTGGAGCGAGACTATGGCGAGTTCTGCTTTGCTGCCGTGATCCCCGATTACGAGGACTTCCAGCACATGGATCCGACCGACGCCACCAATGCCGCCCTGGAAACCTGCGGGTCCGACGGCGAAGAGGTCACCAACGTCGTCTGGGGCTACAACTCGCTCCAGTACGAATACAACGGCATCCCCTCGCTGGAGGTTGCCAAGACTATCTCCAAGATGATCGGCGTTCCCGTCTACTACGAGTACACCGATGCCGATGAGCTCGCTGCCGGCGCCGTGATCGCCGATGCACAGGGCGATAGCGTCTCGTTTGCAAACGTGGTCGACAAGAGCTGCTGGGTGTATTTCCCGGAGGGGTTCGACGGTGCCACCGACACCCTATTCCGCTGCGGCATGGGAACCATGTCCATGCCCGACGGAAGCCAAAAGTACTTTGAGGACACCACCGACCCCATCATGCGTTCGTATGCGCAGCGCGGAAACGTGTCCCTGTACTTCGACTTTCTCAAGGACCAGTTTGGCGCCCAAGAGGAGCCCCAGGCAGAGTCCGATGCCCAGGCGTCGGGCAACGTCTACATGTCCCAGGCCATGGGCGCGATGACGTTTCGCATCGTCTTTCCCAATCATGACTGCTGCGAGTATGTCCGCGATGATCTCGAAAAGTGCTTTGGCGGGTTCTCGCTCCAGGCGATTTGCGGCACACCCGACGGTACGTTTGACTCACCCGATGAAGTCCTGTCCACCATGGCAGGCCACGGAATCCCCGATGATGCAACCGATGTCGAATGGGGCTATAACTCCATGCGCTATCGCGTGGCGCACTCCGTGCCCAACGCCATCGTTCTCGAGACGTTGGTCCAGCACTACAACATTCCGCTGTACGTCGAGTATTTCGATGAGCTTAAACGCGCGACCGGCGCTGCCATTACGATCCCCGACATGGCAAACCCGACCGCATTCATCCCCGGCACACTCGGATGCAAAGAGCAGATGTACTTTGACCATGGCAGCGACAACGAAGGCTACGTTGCACTTCGATGCGGCTATTGCCAGGCAGTCTCCGATGATGGCAAAACGCGCATTTCCTTTGTCGACGACCCATCGCAGTCGGTCATGGCGGAAATGGCAGAAGAAGCATCGGTCGGAGTCTACGTTAGGCTGCTTAAAAAATTCGATCTTGAGCAAGTTCTCCCCGCTGGATATCAGAAACCGGCCTCGCGTCCCGCCGCAAGTTCCAAAAAGAACACCTCGACCTCCTCGGCAGAAAAATCGAAAATCAGCCTGTGGATGAACCCCATTGCAGAGAAGCATGTCTGGAACTCCCTCGATGCCTACGGTCAAAAGCAGGGCAAGCAAAATGACATGAACATGTTCTTTTTGGAGCCGCTCTATCGCGGCGGCGATCAGATCCGAGACCCATTTGGATTTGTCACAGGCCGCAAACCTTTGCCGGCTTATGCAAGCCACCAGGCGCACCGCAAGGTTATCGACGCCGCCCTTACTACCGACATAGAAGTCGGCGCGCTTGTCGCGGGGCTTCTCGGCCAAGACCTGTTGACATCCGAAGAGCTCAACGCGCTGCACCGCGACATCGAGCTCAAGGCCCAAGGCATAAGCGCCATTGCCACCGGAAGAGGCGCCGCACTCGAAAGCCGCTGCGACTCGGTTTGCTACCTCATTGCAAAGCTCCGGAGCCATGACGGCGACAATGGCCATCGCTTTATGATGTGGATGGCGGACACCGACCAAGCCGTACGCGTAAAGTTCTACGGCGAGGCACCGGCAATCGGCGCGCCCTTTACGTGCCGCTTTAGCGTAGTGGAAAATGACGTCATTACGTACTGGATGCCCGTCGAGGACGAGAAGGGCTTCTCTCGCTATAAGCAGATTCCCGAGGGAGGACGCATCGACGTCTCCGCGGCAAAGAGCGACTCCTCCGCTTTGAGCGCTCTTCGCAAGGCCAACGCGATGTTCCTTAAGACGTGCGGACTCAAGCAGACCGCGCCGTCCAAGACGCGCATGACCCCGGAGCAGTCGCAACGATTTAACGAGCTGCGAGAAAAACTGGGTCGTAAAACGGGCTACGCCCTTACAGTGCTCTTCTCGCGCTGCGTACTCTGCAGCGCCGAAGCCGACCGATTCCTCGAGCTCATGGAGCACGCCGCTGCCGCGCACGATCGCGGAGAGGTGATTGACGTCGACGATACCGAGGTCGTAGAGCACAAGGCCGTTTACATGGTTGGCCCGATCTCTACCGAGGATGGTACTTGTCAGCTCTACAACCCCAACACCATCAACTTTGAGGACTTTAGGTTCCAGCCCAACCTGCTCGAAGACTTCCACACCGACCTGCCCCGTGCCGGCAGCTTTATCAACATTGCAACGAGCGTCGTTGAGTCGGACGTCATCGCCGCCTGGGCGGGCTACAACCCGGGCAACGCCCAGCGCTCAGCGCGCTACTAGAGAGCGATTGGCACGGCCAACCCATGTATCTGTTGCGCGGCATCGGCCCCGGACGTCGAACCGCGCCGTCCACGATGTTGCGCAACAGAATGCAGCGCAGGCGGCCTAGTATGCGAAGTAACAGGCGCGCGCAGGTCAGACGCATCGAATCCGACCTGCGCGCGCAACACAAATCATCGCAGGGAGCACACCATGGCGCGTGACACATCAAACGATCCGGTTGTTAACTTGCCGCTCGATTACAAGTTCGACGGCAACGGCAACATCATCCAAAAGGTCTTTTTTGGCGTAAATGCGGTATTCTGCCCCGTCTGGTACTGGTGGTACTTCAAAAGCAATCGTGATCCCAACTTTTGGGTCGGTGACAGCGACATGGACGGCTATGATCCCGAGGAATGCGCTACCGAGTTCCTGCACCGCATGGATAACTTTACGCCCGAGGAGAGCTGCAACCTCTTTGAAGTCGCAAAGTATTGCGACCGCATGACGGGCGTTACCGTCTTTGACGTCGTAAACGGGCGAAATGTAAACGAACGACACCTGGATGACTACTACACCGGCTACGACCTTGGCATCGAAGATGATGACGAGGACGAAGAAGACGACACAGACATCGAGATGGAGTTTGAAGGGCAACCTGTTAGCCCCCAGCCGATGCGCGTATGCGACGAGGGCCCCTGCCAGTTTATGCTGCCGCCCGTTTTAAACTGCGGAACGGATGACGGTTCTGGTTACGAGGTCGAGATTCCCCTGCGCGCCAAAACGACCAAGAGCGGTACTCCGCAGGAGCGACTATCGTTCTATATCCCCGCCGACCTCGCCGTACAGTGGTTCCGCGAGGTCACGGGCGAGCCGCAGGCCGACTACCAACTGTTCCAAACTGTTTGGATGGATCGGGCCAATCGGCTTGAGAACCCGCACTTTGTCGACCACCTGTTTTCCTATGCGTTTTGGCAAGAGCGACTGCTGCGCATCCTGCACTACACGTACAAGCGGGGCAAGGTGCAGAGTGCGCGCATCGTTGCCGATTACGAAGGCGATGCCGCCGAGTTTATTGGTAAGCACTATCCGGAGGCCGAGGCCATCGGTCATCAGAGCAACGAGAACGCCTTTGAAACGGGAGCCGCCTATCTGGTGGACCTCACGCTGGACTACAAATACAAGGGCGACAAGCTTGTCGAGAAAAAGACGTTCTCGGTCCTTGGCAGCTTTGGACGCGAATGGTATCGACTCTTTAGCGGCAATCCCAACGCCACCGTTGACGATTTCTATGCATGGTGCGAACAAACCGACACCTACGAGCCCCTACGTCAGGCAGCCGAAACCGCCGGCGCAATCGTTCAGTACACCACCTACGGACTAAAGGACGGCAAGCTCACCAGCAAACGCACCGAAGACCACCAAGGCCGTACCAACATCGAGATTAACGAGGCAGCCGAGCTGAGAGACCGCATGTTTACGTAGGCGGTAGGTAGACTGCCACAACTCAGAAATAAATAAAGAAGTGGGGCTCGGAAATAACCGAGCCCCACTTCTTTTTGTTCGTTTATGGCCTTGCAGCAAAAGCACTCTGCCGCTCCAAGGGACCCTACCGTTCCTCCAGCGTCCAGCCCTTCTGGGCGCAAAGGTCACGCAGGGTAGCCACCAGGTCGGCATTGGTGTTGCTGTCGACCACGATCTTGTCGATGTGATCAGCGGCAATGTTGAGCTTGGGGAACGAGTGGCTGCAACCCGACAGGTTGAGCTCACCGACGTTGCAGGTAATCTCGAGTGCGCCAAGAATGTCATCATTCGAAAGATCAATCTTCTCGACGTCGCCCTGAAGGCCTTGGTCAACGGTAAAGAACATCAGGTTCTTAAGACCCGAAGCGTTGATGGAATTGACAGCACCCTTAAGGCCTTCAATACAAAAGGAATTGAGCTTGGGGCAGACGCTCAGGTCGAGGTCCTGGGTCGTCATGTCGCCAAACTTGAGCACCTCAAGTGCCTCGAGCTCGCTAAAGTCCGCACTCTTGGCGCTCAGGGTATTGATGCCGAGCGTATCGAGCTTGTCCAGCTTGCTAATGGGCGTGAAATCCGTCACCTCGTCGGTCACGACCAGCCTCGTGATGCACTGAGTCTCCTTGGCGGTCAGCTGGCCATCGTCATCGTTATCGTAGTCGGCAAGCAGCCCGTGCAGCGTATCATCCGAGATCGCATCAACATCGACGAGACCTTTTTCTTTCTTGGTCTCGGAGCCAGAGGCGTCAGTTGAGCTCGACTCTTTAGAGGCGCTCGACGAGGCTCCCCCGCCGCCTTGCACGTCACCGACGCCGCCAATCACGGAGAAAACGGCAACCGCGCCTATGACCACAACCGCCGCAAGCACTACCAGGGCGCGAACGCCGCCCAAACGAGAGACGGCTTCATTTGCACGTTCAGCCGCCTGTCCATTCGGCTGGCTGGCAGGGCGAGGGATCCGACTTGTCGAACGCCCCGGCGTCTGCTGCGCCTGCCCAGCAGACTGTTCGGTTGCCTGCCCGTTCGGACGCATATTCACCCGCACATCCGGCGTCTCGGCAGCCCGCTCATGAGCCCCGCCCGAAGGCTGCTCGGTCACACGCTGTACCCGTTCGTTATCCCGCCAAGACATGTCGGGCTTAAAGTTCGCCATACTGCTTCTCCTCACTTGAATGCAGCGTCACTGCTGCTCCATGGTGTAGCCGTAGTCACTGCTCATTTTTTGCAAAAACTCGACCAGGCTGCTGCTCGTGTCGCTGTCGTACAAGATCTTGCCAACACAATTGGGTGTAAAAGTGAAATGGAAGGCATCTTCCCTGCCTGCCCCGCACAGATTGAGCGTTTCGACTCTGCAACCGATCTTCAGAACCTCGAGGTTCACATCACCCGACAGGTCAAGTGTCCCAATGCTGCCATCAAGGCCTTCGATCTGGACGTTCGTCAACGAGGACATGTTTTTGACATTCAAGGTATCGACGGGGCTCTCGAGCCTGTTTATGGTAACGCGCTGTAGCTGAGGAAAACGTGTGAGATCAACCTGAGGCACCGAGCAGTCGCCAATGGACAGATGAGTGATATTGCTAATGGAGCTTATGTCGTAGCTTTCGCTGTCGTAGTCGCCGATGCCAAACGTCGTGATGTTGTGAAAGTTGGCCAGCAGCGGAAGCGAATCAAATGACTCGACGTCGATTGACCTAGCTTCATCCGCAGTCTCTTGCGAAATATTGCCGTCCTCATCTGCATCGAGCGCTCAGTCCGAGCGTAGCGCCTCGTCCGTAATTTCATCGAGCGTAAGCACTGTGGCCTTTTTCGCTTCTTCCTGATGGCGCTCTTCTTTTTCCTTTTTACGCTGAGCGCGCGCCGCCTCGTCTTCTTGCTGTTGTTTGGCCTCGGAGCGCTGCTCGGTCTGCCGATTGGTGTCGGAGATGCCGCTTGTGATGGACGTGACCGCCACAATGGCGATGACCACCACCACGGCAAGAACGATCACCACGCGCGGACCGCCCAGGCGGTTCACGATATCGTTGACATCCGATCCGTTGGACCCGGCGCCCCCGCGGCCAGACCCGTTCTGATTAATTGCCATCCGTGTTTCCCCCTCCGCCGCCTACAGGCGGTCCTTGTCGAAGTAGTCAGCGTCGCGCCAGTCGCCGCGCCAGCGGTAGGCGTGGGCGTTCTCGCGCGACCAGTCGCTCAGGTGGCGCAGGATGAAGCGGCTCATGTCGTCCGCGAGCGGCTCGATCGGCCCCACGCGCCGCGCCTCGGCCGCCTGCTCCCAGAACGAGTACGCCATGAGGTAGAACGTGCCGGCGTCGACGTAGTCGCCCGGGTAGGCGGGGTCGTCGAACCAGCCGTGCGTGTCGGGCGTGCCGTTTTGCTCGCACCACTCCGCCGCGTTGAGGGCGAGGCTCATCAGGGTCGCGTAGTCCTGCGGGTCGCCCGAGGCGAGCGCCTCGTGCAGGTTGGACATGGGGCCCTCGGCGCCGTAGGCCGGGTAGTACAGGTCCCAGATCCTCGACGCCGCCTCGTCGGTGAGCTCCATCTGCGAGGGGCGGTCGCCCAGGCCGTCGTCGTAGACGGGCGCGTTGGGATCCTCCCCCGTGAAGGCCCCGACGCCGTAATCGAGCGTGGAGGCGCTGTTGCGGGCGCCGCGGGCGGCGCGGGCCATGGAGCCGAAGACCGAGTAGCCGCTGTGGTAGCCGCGGGCCGGCCCAGGGGCGGGCCCGCGCGGGCTTGAACGTT
>UQHY01000037.1:0-22221 GCA_900540975.1 uncultured Collinsella sp. | reverse complement strand
TGATTGCATCCTTTCAACGATGCGATAGAAGCAACGGCGGGGGCGTGCGTACACCCGTGCACCCCCGCCGCAAATAACCGTGCTAAAAACTAGCAGACGGCGTAGTCCTGGGGCTCGCGGCCGTAGTAGGCGTCCAGGTAGAGCTCCTTGATCTCGCTCATGAGCGGGTAGCGCGGGTTAGCGCCGGTGCACTGGTCGTTGAATGCCTGCTCGGTCATCTCGTCGAGGGTGTCGAGGAAGTACTGCTCGTCAACACCGTAGTCGGCGATGGTCTTCTTGACACCGATGAAGTCCTTGAGCTCCTCGAGCTTCGTGATGAAGTTCTCGAAGACCTCCTTGTCGTCCTTGCCCTCGATGCCGCAGTACTTGGCCATCTCGGCGTAGTTGTGCAGCGCGTTGGGGTAAGGATACTGGGAGAAGGTACCCATCTTGACGGGAGCCTCGGCGGCGTTGTAGCGCATAACGCGGGTCAGGATGACGGCGTTTGCGAGGCCGTGGGGCAGGTGATGGAAAGCGCCGAGCTTGTGGGCCATGGAGTGGTTGAGGCCCAGGAAGGCGTTGGCGAAGGCCATACCGGCCATGCAGGAGGCGTTGTGCATCTCCTCGCGGGCATGCGGGTCCTTGGCACCGTTCGTGAAGCTGGAGGGCAGGTTCTCGAAGACGAGCTTAGCAGCGCGCTCGGAGAGGCCCTTAGTGTAGTCGGAAGCCATGATGGAGACGTAGGACTCGATGGCGTGGGTCATGACATCGATGCCGGAGGCAGCGGTCAGGCCGCGCGGGGCGGTCATGCAGTTGTCGGCGTCGACGATAGCCATGTTGGGGAGCAGCGCGTAGTCGGCGAGCGGCCACTTGATGCCGGTCTCCTTGTCGGTGATGATGGCGAACGGCGTGCACTCGGAGCCGGTACCCGAAGAGGTCGGGACGGCGACGAAGTAGGCCTTCTTGCCCATCTCGGGGAAGGTGAAGATACGCTTGCGGATGTCCATGAAGTCCATGGCCATGTCCTCAAACTTGCACTCGGGGTGCTCGTACATCATCCACATGATCTTGCCGGCGTCCATAGCGGAGCCACCGCCGACGGCGATGATGACGTCCGGCTCAAAGAGGGCCATCTGCTTGGCGCCGCGACGTGCGCACTGCAGCGACGGATCGGGCTCGACGTCATAGAAGCAGTCGTGGGCGATGCCCATCTCGTCGAGCTTGGCCTCGATGGCGCGGGTGTTGCCATTCTTGAAGAGGAACTGGTCGGTGACGATGAAGGCGCGCTTCTTGCCCATGACGGTACCGAGCTCGTCGAGGGCGACGGGCGTGGAACCCTTCTTGAAGTAGACCTTCTCGGGAGCGCGGAACCACAGCATGTTCTCACGGCGCTCGGCCACAGTCTTAACGTTGATCAAGTGCTTCACCCCAACGTTCTCGGAGACGGAGTTGCCGCCCCAGGAGCCGCAGCCCAGGGTCAGAGACGGCTTCATGCCAAAGTTGTACAGGTCACCGATGCCGCCGTGCGAGGACGGGGTGTTGATGACGATACGGCAGGCCTTCATGACGTGCTCGAACAGGCTGATCTTCTCGGCCTGGGCGGGGTGCACGTACAGAGAGGCGGTGTGGCCCGGGCCACCGGCGAGCACCAGGTGCTCGGCCTTGTCGACGGCCTCCTGGAAGTCCTTGGCGTGGTACATGGCCAGGACCGGGGAGAGCTTCTCGTGGGAGAACTCCTCCTTGGCGGGGTCGGTGGAGGTGACCTCGGCGATCAGGATCTTGGTCTTGGCGGGAACCTCGATGCCGGCGAGCTCGGCGATCTTGGCGGCAGCCATGCCGGGGATGCGGTGATCGAGGGCGCCGTTCTTGAACATGGCAGCACGCAGGGCCTCCATCTCGGCACCCTGCTTGACGAAGTAGCAACCGCGCTTCTGGAACTCGGCCTTGACCTGGTCATAGATGGTGTCGATGACGGTCACGGACTGCTCGGAAGCGCAGATCATGCCGTTGTCGAAGGTCTTGGAGTGGATGATGGAGTTGACGGCGAGCAGCACGTCGGCGGTGTCGTCGATGACGACCGGGGTGTTACCGGCGCCAACGCCCAGGGCAGGCTTGCCCGAGGAGTAAGCGGCCTTGACCATGCCCGGGCCACCGGTGGCGAGGATGATGTCGACGTCGCGCATGACCATGTTGGTCAGCTCGATGGAGGGGACATCGACCCAGCCGATGATGCCCTCGGGGGCGCCGGCCTTGACGGCGGCGTCAAGCACGAGCTTGGCGGCGGCGATGGTGCACTTGGCGGCAGCCGGGTGCGGAGAGATGATGATGGCGTTGCGGGTCTTCAGGCTGATCAGCGTCTTGAAGATCGCGGTGGAGGTGGGGTTGGTCGTCGGGATGACGGCGCCCACGATGCCGATGGGCTCGGCGATCTTGGTGATGCCGTAAGCCTCGTCGCGCTCCAGGACACCACAGGTCTTGGTGTTCTTGTAAGCGTTGTAGATGTACTCTGCGGCGTAGTGGTTCTTGATGACCTTGTCCTCAAGAACGCCGCGGCCGGTCTCCTCGATGGCCATCTTCGCCAACGGGATACGAGCCTTGTTGGCGGCCATGGCGGCCTCATAGAAGATCTTGTCGACCTGCTCCTGCGTGTACGTAGCAAAAAGCGCCTGGGCCTCTCGCATCTGAGCGAGCTTAGCCTCAAGCGCCTCTACGTTGTCCACAATTGCGGGAGTAGTGTTTTCCGGTGACTTTTTCACCATTTGTGTCTCCTTGCGATCGGAGATTTACCCTACGCCTTGCATGATAGCAAGAAATTATTCGGCGAACGGTCAGATTCCTGTAAAAGGCACACTAAAACGCTTCAATATACTGAAGCGTTTTAACTAAACTATCCTATAGCATCGCCCCGCTCATTGGGGACAGGCTTACATGAGTGCTTTCACTCATTTGGGACAGACATCGATTTGTCATTTTGCCGTTCTGGGCCTGTTGTTGCCACTCATTGGATATAAATAGGTTACAGGCTCAGCATTTTGCGTTTCTTCTCTCCTTTTAGGTGTTGCCTGTACAGCTTTGAAAGGAGAGATTATGCCCCGATGCGCCCGTGCCGTTTCGATCACCGGCTATTACCACGTCTTTGACCGCGGCAACTCCAAACAGATTATTTTTGAAGATGACTCCGACCGTTATCGTTTCTTTTCGGATATCTCGGACAGGTTTGCGCGCCATGACGTGGCGGTGTTGGCTTGGTGCCTTATGGACAACCACTTCCATTTGATGGTTGATGACCCATTTGACAACCTTTCAAAGGCAATGCAGTGCGCGCTGACGGCATATGCTAAGTATTTCAATGGGAAAACGGGGAGAACGGGACATCTGTTTGACAATCGCTATTCGCGGGTCGCAGTTGAGTCGGACACGCAGGCAGTGCAGCTGCTCGACTATATTCATCTCAATCCCGTGAAGGGTGCGCTTGACTCGCTCGAGGCGTACCGCTGGTCAAGCTATAAGGCATATCAGCTGGGCTATGATCCCTTTGACATTTGTGATGCGGCCCCTATGCTCGATGTTGTCGGAGGCTCCCGTCGCTATTGCGAGCATCTCAAGAAAGTTGGCGGGCGCATCTGGTCAGTGGAGGTTCTTCCGCGCCGGCGGATCCCCGATGAGGAGGCTCTTTCCGTTGCGCGCGAAGTCCTGCCGAGCATAGATCCTGCGCTACTCAAGGCCCTGCCACGCCCCGAGCGCGATGCCTGCCTGCTGAGGCTCAGGCGGGCACATCTCACGGTCAAGCAAATTGCCCGTATCACCGGTATCGGCGCCACAAGCGTGACCAAGGCTACTGCAGGCTGGAAGGATGCAGCGTGAGATAGGGGCCGGAGCCGATCGGGACGCCGCATGCGTGCGTCATGTCTGTCCCCAATGCGTGAAAACACTCATGTAAGTCTGTCCCGAATGAGTGCAAAAAGGCGCCCTCCGTAGGGGAGAGCGCCTTTGGTAAGTTCTATGTGAACGCGAGGTCTTTGACCCGGAGAGTCCGAGGTACTTGTTGGTAAGACCTTATTTAGGAGCGCGCAACCTTGCCGGACTTGAGGCAGGTGGAGCAAACGTTCATCTTGCGACGGTGACCATCGACGACGACGTAGACGCGCTGGATGTTGGGGCGGAACTTACGGTTGGTGACGCGGTGAGAGTGGCTGATGGAGCGACCGGCAACGGGGTGCTTACCGCAAACTTCGCAAACTTTGGACATAACTGACCCTCCTTGGGCGACAAACGAACATGTCGCGTTAACAAACAAGCCTGAACTATAGCACAGAAGCAGCTCCCTGTGCGTAATCTACACAGAGATATTTCTCTTTTGGCGATAGTGCTCACGCCACGGCCCTGGACGTAGATCCGATTTGCGTGCAGCAGAGGGGATTATGCCAGCTCGTTCGTACGTTTTCAAGCTCGTCCCACAAATATATATAGGTTTATTGAGCATTGGGCTGCGTTTACGGATTGCTCTGTATTTATGCTCGCAATTAAGCTCGAGGTTGGCTACACTATCCCTTGACCATTAAAGGGGTACGAGATACCCACATGGAATTACATAGCTGCCAAAGAGCAGCCCTTCCTGTGGGTGTCTGGTCCGCTTTGAGCGGTCGGGCATCTATTTTTTTTGACTGTGTCAGCAGTCAAGACATGTGAGGAAGGAGATCGATGGGCACGACTTCCCCCAAGGCGGTCATCATGGACGAGACCGCCGTCAATCGAGCGATGACCCGCATCGCGCACGAGATTCTCGAGCGCAACGAGGGCTGTGAAGACCTCGCTCTGGTCGGCATCGTCACGCGCGGCGACCTTCTGGCAAAGAAGCTCGCCGAGGAGATCAAGGAGATCGAGGGCGTCGACGTTCCGCTCGGCAGCCTCGACATCAGCTTCTACCGCGATGACTACGCTACCAATTTCGCTCCCGCGATCCACGCCACCAACATTCCCTTTAGCGTCGACGGCAAGCGCGTCGTGCTGGTGGACGACATCCTGTATACGGGCCGTACCATTCGCGCCGCTCTCGACGCCGTCATGGATCTGGGCCGTCCGAGCCGTATTGAGCTGGCAGTCCTCGTTGACCGCGGCCACCGTGAGCTCCCCATCTCGCCGGACTTTGTCGGCAAGAACGTTCCCTCGTCGCATGAGGAGAACGTGCACTTATATATGAAGGAAGTCGACGGCCACACTGCCGTCGAGATTAACGACGTCGCGCCGGGTTCCCACGTGGGCTCCGCGCCGCTGGGAGGTGAGTAGTACCGTGGCGTTCAACCATAAGCACCTGATCGACATTACCGAGTACTCCGAAGAGGACATCAAGCTCATCCTCGAGACCGCCAAGGCGTTCTCCGAGGTCAACGAGCGTGCGATCAAGAAGGTCCCCACGCTCAAGGGCAAGACCATCGTCAACATGTTCAACGAGCCCTCGACGCGCACTCGCAGCTCCTTCGAGCTCGCCGAGAAGCGTCTTTCGGCCGACAGTCTTAACTTTGGCGGCTCCTCGACCTCCACGGTCAAGGGTGAGAGCCTCGTCGACACCGTCGAGACCCTCAACGCCTATAAGATCGACTGCATCGTCGTTCGCGATAAGCACGCCGGTGCTCCCTACATCGTCACGCAGAACTCGCCCGCAAGCGTCATCTGCGCCGGTGACGGCAAGCACAACCATCCCACGCAGGCCCTGCTCGACCTGTATACCATCTGGGAGCACAAGGGTGACTTCCACGGTCTGAAGGTCGCTGTCGTCGGCGATATCGCGCACTCCCGCGTCTGCGGCTCGCTGATCCCCGCGTTGAAGATCATGGGCTGCGAGACCTACGCCGTCGCCCCCGGCACGCTGCTGCCGCCGGCGCCCGAGGTTCTGGGCTGCGACCACGTGACGAGCGACCTCGATTCCGTCCTGCCCGAGCTGGACGTCGTCTACATGCTGCGTGTGCAGCAGGAGCGCCTCGAGGGCGCCCCGTTCCCGACCATTCGCGAGTACCACAAGCTCTTCGGCCTGACCAAGGACCGCGAGAAGCTCATGAAGCCCGATGCGATCATCTGCCACCCGGGCCCCATCAACCGCGGCGTCGAGTTCGACTCCTATATGGCCGACCACCCGCAACGCTCCGTCATCCTGGAGCAGGTCTACGCCGGTATCTGCGTGCGTATGGCTATCCTGTATCTGCTGCTTGGAGGTGCCGATAATGGCCTTGCTTCTTAAGAATGCCCACGTCGTCGACCCGTCCGTCGAGCTTGACGGTGTCGTTGACGTCCTGATTGACGGCGACAAGATCGCCGAGGTCGGCGAGAATCTCGCCGTCGAGGGAGCCGAGGTCCGCGACCTTTCCGGCAAGTACCTCGTCCCCGGCCTGGTGGATATGCACGTTCACCTTCGCGAGCCCGGCTACGAGGTCAAAGAGGACATCGAGAGCGGCACCCGCGCAGCTGCCAAGGGCGGCTTCACCGGCGTGTGCGCCATGCCCAACACCGATCCCGTCACCGATAACGGCACCGTCGTGGAGTTCGTCAAGTCCCGCGCTGCCGAGGTCGGTCACTGCCGCGTCTATCCGTCGGGCGCCATGACCCGCGGTCTTAAGGGCGAGGCCATGTCCGAGATGGGCGATATGGTCGCCCACGGCGCCGTTGCCTTTACCGACGACGGTCGCGGCGTGCAGGGCGCGGGCATGCTCCGTCGCTGCATGGACTACGGCAAGATGTTCGGCAAGGTCTTTATGAGCCACTGCCAGGACGAGGACCTGGTCGGCCACGGCCAGATCAACGAGGGCAAGGTCTCGACCCGTCTGGCTCTCGAGGGCTGGCCGGCTGCCGGCGAGGAGCTCCAGATCGCTCGCGACATCGAGATCGCCAAGCTGACCGGTGCCAAGCTGCACATCCAGCACATCTCCACCGCCCATGGCCTGGAGATCGTGCGTGCCGGTAAGGCCGCTGGCGTTCAGGTTACCTGCGAGGCCACCCCGCACCACATGTTCCTGACCGAGAACGACCTGGACGAGACCTACAACACCTCGCTCAAGGTCAATCCGCCGCTTCGCACCGACGAGGATGCCGAGGCCATCCGTCAGGGTGTCATCGACGGCACCGTCGACGTTATCGTCACTGATCATGCTCCCCACACCCCGTGGGAGAAGGCCCGAGAGTTCGAGCTTGCGCCCTTTGGCATGATCGGCCTCGAGACCTCGCTGTCGCTTGTGCTCACCGAGCTGGTCAACACGGGCAAGATGAGCATGGCCCGCATGGTCGAGCTCATGGCCATCAAGCCGCGTGAGATCCTGGGCCTTGATCAGGTTCAGGTCAAGACGGGCTCCGTTGCCGACCTGACCGTGTTCGACCCCGCCGCAACCTGGGCGGTCGGCGAGGACGGCTACGAGTCGCGTGCTGAGAACTCCGGTTTCGCCGGCCGCACGCTCACCGGTCGTGCCACCGATGTGTTTGTCGGCGGTAAGCAGACGCTCGCCGACGGCTGCATCTGCTAGCATAGCCTTATCGCTTTTGTGCGCGGTGCCCTTGCGGTGCCGCGCTTTCTGTTCGTTTTGACCATGCATCCGCATGGGGGATTGGAGCGTCTATGCCCACACCTTCCACTGCACGCATGCACGACTTCGAGGTCGTATCGAACCAGGAGATCGCCGACGGCATCTTCTCGCTCGTCATCTCGGCCCCCAAGCTTGCAAGTGCGCTCAAGCCCGGTCAGTTTGTGAACATTGCCGTACCCGGCGATGCGTCCTCGCTGCTTCGCGTGCCCCTGAGCTACTATCGCGCCGACGCCGAGGCCGGCACCGTCGAGCTGTGGTACGCCGTCGTGGGCGACGACACCCGTCGCCTGTCGCAGATGGGCCCCGGTTCCAAGTCCAACCTGCTGGGCCCTGGCGGCCGCGGCTGGCTGGTACCCGAGGGCACCAGGAAGGCGCTGCTCGTTGCGGGCGGCATCGGTGTTCCGCCCGTGCTGTGCCTTGCCGGCAAACTTGCCGAGCAGGGTGTGGCCGTTGACGTGTGCCTGGGCTTTGGCACCGCGTCCAAGGCCGTGGGCATCGATGAGTTCCGCGCCCTGTGCGACACGGTCAACGTGTGCACCGACGACGGTTCGCTCGGCATGCACGGTTTCTGCACCGATCCTGCCGCCGAGCTGCTTGGCGAGGGCGGCTACGACTACGTCGCCAGCTGCGGTCCCGCCGTCATGATGAAGAAGGTCGCCGCCGCTGCCGCCGAGGCCGGTGCGTACTGCGAGGTGTCGCTCGAGCGCATGATGAGCTGTGGCTTTGGCGCCTGCAACACCTGCAATGTCGAGACGGTCGACGGTATGAAGGGCGCCTGCATGTGCGGCCCCGTGTTTGATGCTTCCAAGGTGGTGGTCTTCTAGTGGGTACCGTGAACATGGCCGTCGATTTCGGCGGCGTCAAGATGCAGAACCCCATCAACACCGCAGCCGGTACCTTTGGCTACGGATGGCAGTTCCAGAACTTCTTTGATGTCTCCCAACTGGGCGCCATCACCACCAAGGGTTGTGCTGCCGAGCCCTGGCCCGGCAACCCCGCGCCCCGCATGGCCGAGATCCCGGGCGGCATGATCAACTCCGTGGGCCTTCAGAACCCCGGCGTGGCTGCCTTTGCCCGTGAGTCCGGCCCGTGGCTCGAGCAGCTTTCCAAGGACGGTTGCCAGGTCATCTGCCAGGTCGCTGGCCACTCCGTCGAGGAGTTTGTCCGCGCGCTCGAGATGTATGTCGAGCTGTGCCCCTGGGCTGCCGGCTACGAGATCAACGTCAGCTGCCCCAATATTGCCGCCGGCGGTGCCGCCATGGGCTCCTCGCCCGAGGGCGCCTCTGCCGTTATGGCTGCCTGCCGCAAGGTGACCGATAAGCCGCTGTTCGTAAAGATGGCTCCGGTTAACGTTGCCGAGATTGCCAAGGCTCTCGAGGCCGCCGGCGCCGACGGCCTTTCGGTCATCAACTCCATTCAGGGCATGGCCATCGACGTTCATACCCGCAAGTCCCGTGTGGCCAAGCCCAAGGGCGGCCTTTCGGGCCCGCTGTGCCACCACATCGCCGTGCGCATGGTCTGGGAGGTCGCCCAGGCCGTCGATATCCCCATCAATGGCGTCGGCGGCGTTATGACGGGTGAGGATGCGGCCGAGTTTATCCTGGCTGGCGCTACCTGCGTGTCGGTCGGCATGGCCAACTTTGTCGATCCGTGCGCCTCGATTAAGATAGCGCACGAGCTCGAGGCTTGGGCGGAGTCCCAGGGCGTGAAGGACATCAACGAGCTGGTAGGTGCTTTCGAATGCTAGAGACCGACGCCCGCGACCGCGTTATCGTCGCCCTCGACTGCGACCGTGAGCGTGCGCTCGAGCTCGCCCACGAGCTTTCTGGTCATGCCGCTTGGCTCAAGGTGGGCATGACGCTCTATTACGCTGAGGGACCCGAGATCGTCAAGACGTTCAAGGACCTGGGCTTTAAGGTCTTCCTTGACCTTAAGTTCCATGATATTCCGCATCAGGTTCGCGGTGCCGCCCGTTCGGCCTCGCTTGCCGGTGCCGACCTGCTCTCGGTTCACGGCTTGGGTTCGGGCGCCATGCTCGCTGCCTGCCGCGAGGGTGCCGAGGAGGCGCGCGAGGACCGCGCCAAGCTCGTCGCCATCACCGTGCTCACGAGCATGAATCAGGATGCCTTGAGCGAGATCGGCGTCGAGTCGCCCGTGGCCGAGGAGGCCGCCCGCCTGGCAAAGCTCGCTCAGGCCAACGGCATCGACGGTATCGTGTGCTCGCCGATGGAGGCTCACGACATGCGTGAACTGCTGGGTCCCGATGCTCTGATCGTGACTCCGGGTGTGCGTCCGGTGGGTGCCGCCTTAGGCGACCAGTCCCGCGTGGCGACGCCTTCCCAGGCTATCGAGCGCGGTGCGAGCCACATTGTGGTGGGCCGTCCCATCACCGGCGCCGACGATCCGGTTGCCGCCTTTGACGCTATTGTCGCCGAGCTGGTCGAAAACGTCGCGTAAAAGATTCCCCTAAGTCACCACTTTTGGGTCTCAATAGCACAAATTAGCCCCTGTGCCTGCGTAAACTTTCCCATCCTTTGTGTGGAATCGCAGGTCAGGGGCTTAACTTTGGGCGCAGTATATTGCACTTTTTGCGGGTATCGTCTAACCTATGGAGCCGCGATTGGGCATTTTGTACGTTCTACGTGCTAAAATGCCAATTATTGAATCAGATATAACCCAACTATTTGGAGGTACGAATGGCACTCCCTCAGCTTACCGATGAGCAGCGCAAGCAGGCTCTTGAGAAGGCTGCTGCCGCACGTCACGCCCGCGCTGAGCTTCGCGAGCAGATCAAGAAGGGCGAGAAGTCCCTCGAGTCCGTGCTCAACTCCGATGACCCCATCGCTTCCCGCATGAAGGTTTCCACCCTCATCGAGTCTCTTCCTGGTTATGGCAAGGCCAAGGCCGCCAAGATCATGGAGGAGCTCGGTATCTCCGCTACCCGTCGCGTCCAGGGCCTCGGCGTCCGTCAGCGCGAGCAGCTCCTCGAGCAGCTGACCAAATAAGTGAGCGCTCAGGATTCCAAGCTCTTTGTGATTTCTGGACCGTCAGGCGCAGGCAAGGGTACGCTCGTCACTCGTGTGCGCGAGCGCCGCTCGAACCTGGGCCTGACGGTTTCGGCTACCACGCGAGCACCACGCAAAGGTGAGGTCGACGGCGTCAACTACTTTTTTCTGACGCGCGAGGAGTTCGACCGCCGCGTGGCAAACGGTGAGTTTGTTGAGTGGGCCGAGGTCCACGGTAACTGCTACGGCACATTGGTGAGCGAGGTCACATCCAAGCTCGCCTCGGGCGCGTCTCTTATTTTGGAGATCGATGTCCAGGGCGCCCTGCAGGTGAAGGAGCGTTTCCCCGAGGCCGTGCTGATCTTTATCAAGCCGCCTTCGCTTGAGGTACTCCGCGAGCGTCTAGTCGGTCGCGGTACCGAGACGCCCGAGACGATTGAGCTGCGTATGGCAAACGCCGCCGATGAGCTCGCCCTTGCCGACCGCTACGACGACGTCGTGGTTAATGACGATCTCGACCGCGCGACCGATGAGCTCGTTCGCGTTCTCGATATGCATGAAAGGATCTGAGGTCCGTGTCCGTTGTAAAGCCTTGCATTGACGATCTTCTGGAGAAGACCGATCACAACCGCTTCCTGCTTGCTTCGCTTGCCTCCAAGCGCGCCTGCGATATTAACAGCATGCTGCGTGGCCAGCACAACCGCGTGCTTGCCGTCCAGGATGTTGATGACATCACCATCGGGCTTTCCGGTGCCGATACCATTTCGATGGCTATGGACGAGATTGTCGACGGCGACATCTCTTACGACGAGGCCCGTTACGAGAAGGCGCTCGGCCACAAGGTTGCTGAAGCCTAAATGGCGGCTCGCGTCTGCCTGGTCCACTATCACGAGGTTGGACTGAAGGGTAAGAACCGCGCACATTTTGAGCATATCCTCATGGATAACATCAAGGCGGCCTTGGCTGCCTTTTCCGTGAATGCCGTGTCTCGAATTTCCGGTTATATCCTCGTGACCTTTAACGAGCATCAGGCCGACGAGGCGGCGCGTGTCATTCGCACCGTCCCCGGCGTTGCTCGCGTGTCTTTGGCGTATCACACCAATCGCGACCCTCAGGAGTACTGTGCCGCCGCCGTGAAGGCGCTGCGCGAGTTTGGTTCCTTCGATTCGTTTAAGGTGCACGCCAAGCGCTCCAATACCGACTATGAGCTCACCTCGATTGACATCAACCGTCAGGTGGGCGAGGTGTTGTGTGAGGCCTTCCCCGATAAAAAGGTTCAAATGCACGACCCCGATGCGATGGTGCACGTATTGGTGGTCCAGGGTAGCGTTTATGTGTACGCGCGCTCCGAGCGCGGTGTAGGCGGTCTACCGGTGGGTTCTGCCGGTAAGGTCGTGACGCTGCTTTCTTCGGGTATCGATTCCCCGGTGGCGACCTGGATGCTCGCGCGTCGCGGCGCGGTGTGCGTGCCGGTGCATTTTTCCGGTCGTCCGCAGACACCCGATACGAGCGAGTATTTGGTGCAGGACATCATCCGTGCGCTTGAGCCGGGTGTCCAGATCGGCCGCCTGTACGTGGTGCCGTTTGGCGATTGTCAGCGTGAGATCTCGGTGACCTGCCCCAGCAACCTGCGCGTGATCATGTACCGTCGCATTATGTATTCGGTTGCCGAGCGCATTGCGCATATCGAGGGCGCCAAGGCTATTGTGACCGGTGAATCGCTCGGTCAGGTTGCTTCCCAGACGCTCGAGAACATCATGGCCGTCAACGAGGCCGTCAAGATCCCCGTGTTCCGCCCGCTGATTGGTTCGGACAAGCAGGAGATCATCGCGCGTGCCGAGGAAATCGGTACCTTCGATATCTCGACCGAAGCTGCTCCCGATTGCTGCACGCTCTTTATGCCGCGCCGCCCCGAGACGCACGCCAAACTCGATGCCGTGCATGAGGCGTGGGAGCTGTTCGATCACGAGGAGATGATTGAGCGCTTGCTCAAGCAGACCGAGTACATCGACTTCGAGAGCAATACGTATAAGGCCCCTAAGACCTTAAAACGCAAACATTCCGAGCTCGCTCCACGTGAGATTTACCAAGATCACGAATAATGTTGTGTATAGACCGTCGGTGATTTTGCATCGTCGGTCTTTTTCTATCTGGACATTAGGCGATAAACGGTTCATTTGTCGACGTGTGCCTGAATAAATGGACACTTTTCCGCAAGGTTTTGGTCAGCTTTTGGTTTGACCGCGAAAACCGGTGTGGGCGTGCGGAGGCTGCGGCGTTCGTTTCCTGACACGATGGTGTTGGGAGGTGTTTGCTATGGCGCAGCGCGAGCAACACGAACGGGTTAAACGGATGGACCGCTGGGCAGAAAAGCTGCTCGGCCATAAGGCGATGGTCGTGGCGATCCTGGTTGTCATTGCCGCCGCGAGCGGCTTGGCGATGGCAGGTTTTGGTGGTCACTCCAGCGACGTATCGTTTGAGCGTAGTGATGAGGCGAGCGCCTCGGATGTGCGCGGGGCCGGGGATGCCTCTCCTGACGATGCCGATGAGCCGTCTGCCAAGAGCTCCTCTGCTGCCGAGGTGTACGTCGATGTTGATGGCGCCGTTGTGAAGCCTGGCGTGTACCGGCTTAAAGATGGAGCACGGGTGTCCCAGGCGATTGATGCCGCCGGAGGGCTTACGGCCGAGGCGGATGTGACGGTTCTTAACCGTGCGTCCAAGATCACCGATGGTCAAAAGATCTATGTGCCGACGGTGGGGGAGCAACAAACGGCTGCGGCCGTCGGCGCCGCCGAAAGCAGTGCTTCCACGACCCCTGGTACAGGGTCTTCGTCGGGACTTGTGAATATCAATACGGCAAGTGCGGCGGAGCTGCAGACGCTTTCGGGCATCGGGCCTTCTATGGCCCAGTCAATTATCGACGAACGGACGCAAAACGGGGCCTTTGCCTCGGTCGATGACCTTATGCGCGTATCGGGGATCGGTGAGAAGAAACTCGCCAAAATTAAAGATTGCATCTGCGTATGAGTGCGACCGAGCGCGAGCATGTGATGCCACCGCGCCCATTGATGCCGTGGACGATAGCCCTTTGTGCCGGCTTGTGTGCGAGCTGTGGGTTAGTGCTTAACATGGCGGCCGATGCGCTGCTGGGAGAGCGGGCGGCGCCCGTCACATTGCTTATGGCCATTCCCGTTGCGGCAGCAGGGTGCATCGTATTGGCTCGGTCCTGCATGCGCCTTGTGCGGTGGAGGCGATGGCTGTATGCCGCGGCCCTCGGCCTCGTGGCGGGAGCGGTAGTGTCCGCGGGTTGGGCGATAGGGGCGCTGCGCGCTTCGAGGGCGTTGGATAATCGGGCTGCGAGCAGTCTCGAGTTTGTTGTGTGTGGCGACCCGTCCATCAATGACGGTGCGTACTCCTATACCTGTGATGCGTATGCGGGCGAAAAGCGTTTGGGTCAGGTACGGCTGTCGTGTGATCGTGAGCTTGGCGCCGGTTCGCATGTACGTGCTATCGGTCGAATTTCGCGCTTTGAGAATGATGCGTATGGGCGCTCACGCGTGCTTCGGGGCGAGCTTCGAAAGGTTAAAGTCGTCCGGTTGGTATCGATCGACGAGGGCCCTCCAGGCCCGTTGTCTTGGCTTCGAAACGAGCTCCTTGCCGTTATCGCGCCCGCGACCGATCCAGCGCGCTCGCTCATTGCCGGCGTTGTCTGTGGACGCTCGTCCGAGCTGCGCGCCCAGCCGGCGGGCGATTGGTTTTCGGTAACGGGCACCGCACATCTCGTCGCCGTCTCGGGCAGCCATCTTGCCATCGTCGGGTTTGTAATTGAGAGCGCCCTGCAAAAGACACGCCTCTCTCGTGGGCTGCAGCGGGGGCTGTTGGTGCTGGCCCTTGCTGCCTATGCCGTCTTTACGGGCGCTTCGCCTTCGGCCGTGCGCGCGTGCTGCATGGTGGCGGCGACGCTTGTCGCGAACGGCGCCGGACGTCGTCGTCATGGCCTCTCGGCCCTATTTTTGACCATGGTGGTCTTTGTGCTGCTGCGGCCGACGGTATTGTTCGAAATGGGTTTTCAGCTTTCGTGCGTCAGTGTTTTTGCCATCCTTTGTTTTTGCCCCTACGCCACCTACGCCTTGGGCGAGCTGGGCATGCCATCGGGTGTCGCCAGCGTTTTGTCTGTCACGCTGTGCTCGCAGCTGGCGACACTTCCCGTTACGATTCCCGCATTTGAGACGTTTTCGCTCATTGCCCCACTTGCAAATGCCGTGATCGGTCCGGTGATAAGCGTGCTGCTCGCTGTATCGGTTGTGCTGGTGCCCTGCTCGCTTGTGCCGCTGCTGCGTCACGGGGCGCTCGTGGTGCCCATGATTGTCGCCCGCTGTGCGCTGTTCTTTGAACAGCTCTTTGCTGCCGTTCCGGGCGCATCCGTAAGCGTGCCGCCCGATACGCCCTTGGTATATGTGGTGCCGTTCGCGCTGGTGGCCATCTTGGTCTGGTGGCCACGCCCCAGCGTGCGGCCCATGGCAGTGGGGCTGCTGTGTTTGATGCTTGCAGCGGGTGTTCCGTATGTCTATTGGGATCGATGTGCGCCGCCTTCGGTGACGGTCCTCGATGTTGGTCAGGCCGATGCGATTTTGGTTCGTCAGGGTAGCGCTGTGGCGCTCGTCGACTGTGGGCTCGATGACCGCGTGGTGTCGGCGTTGGTTCGCAATAACGTCCACCATATCGACGCCGTCTTCGTGACGCATTGGGACGAAGACCATTGGGGCGGTCTTCCCGACGTACTCGATCGTTTTTCGGTTGGAACCATTGCGGTCGCGGCCGATGCACTTGACGGCGCGCCTACTGAGGTCCTGAATCGCCCGGGTGTAACGTATCGGCAGGTGGCTCGCGGAGACACGGTCGATATCGGCGCATTTCGGGCTCGTGTGATGTGGCCGTTTGACACGGTGGATGGCGAGGGCAATGAGGACTCTCTTGTTTTGCTGCTCTCCTACGCTCAGGAAGGCAAGAGCCTGCGCGTGCTCCTTACTGGTGACGCCGAGCTCGATCAGGAGCGCGAGTTTGTACAGGAGGTGGGAGATATCGATGTGCTCAAGCTGGGGCATCATGGCTCAAAAGTTTCCGTCGACACAGACCTGCTGGGCACGCTTAAGCCCGAGTTCTCTATCGCGAGCGCCGGCGAGGGGAATCGTTACGGCCATCCGTCGGATGCCTGCATCGATGCAGTTAAGGAAGCGGGTGGTGCGTTCGCATGCACCATCGAACACGGCGACATTACCGTCACGCCGACCGCGAAGGGCTTTGCGATGCGATGCCAGCGGCCGTGATGACATCGTTGGCGCGCGGTGGGCCCCTGGGCTAAAATGGCACGGTACGAATACGGGAGTCTGCGGGAGGGGAGCGCAATGTCCGAAACCGGTCTGCTACCGGCATACTTGATCATCGGTACCGACGGAGTCAAACGCGACCACGCCGTCTCGCGTATGAAAGCTCGCTTGGAAAAGTCGGGTATGGTTGAGTTCAACCTCGATGAACGCGACATGACGAAAGATCCCGATATCGAGTCGATTATCGGCTCGCTCAATACCTTTCCCATGGGTAGCGAGTTTCGCCTGGTGATCCTCGACGGCTGCTCCAAGCTTGCCAAGGCGGTTTCGGAACCGCTCGTCGAGTACCTCGCCAGTCCCAGTCCCACGACGGTCTGTCTCATTATCGCCGACTCACTTGCCAAGAATACGCGCCTGTATAAGGCAATCGCCAAGATCGACAAGAAGGCTATCGTAGATTGCTCGGGTACCAAGCGCTGGGAACTGCCGCGCCGCGTTCAGCAGATGGCGACGCAGCACGGTAAGTCCATCTCGACGGCTGCTGCCGAGGAGCTCGTCTCGCGTTCGGGCGAAAACACGCGCATGCTCGATAACGACCTGGCCAAGCTCGCCCAGATGGTCGAGGCGCCTCAGATTGAGCTTGCCGACGTTGAGCGTTGGATCGTGCGTACGGCCGAAGTCCAGCCCTGGGACTTCCTCAACGCCGTCTCGGCTCGCGATATGCGGCGTTCGCTCGAGCTCTTTAAGCTTCTGCCCTCCAAGAGCTACGTGTGGACCTACACGCTGCTATGTGGTCGCATCCGTGAGCTGATCGTCGCCAAGGCGCTCGACTCTCGCGGGCAGGGGCGTGAGCTCGCCGCGACGCTCAAGCTTCAGTCCTGGCAGGTCAAAAATCATCTGACCTGGGCACGCCGCTTTTCGATGGCGGAGCTTGTCGCTGCGCTTGAGGGCGCGGTCGATGTGGAGCTCGCACTGAAGGGTTCGGCCGATTCCCAGACCGCGCTTTTGCTCTGGATTACGAACATCTTGAGAAAATCGTGATGATACCTGCCTATTTGACAAATTCGTTCTATCCCTTTGAGGGGGAGCGTGCTATAGTAGGCGCTTGCATGACCTCACCGTGTCTCAGAGGTGTCATACATTTTTTGCAAGGAACTCGAAAGGAACTCCAGAAGTGGCAAACATCAAGTCTCAGAAGAAGCGTATCCGCACCAATGAGGCAGCTCGCATGCGTAACAAGGCTGTCAAGTCCGAGCTCAAGACGCTGACCAAGCACGTTCAGTCCGCCGTCGCCGAGGGCGACGCCGAGAAGGCCCAGGCTGCCCTCAAGACCGTCACCAAGCGTCTCGACATGGCTGCCGCCAAGCATGTTATCCACAAGAACCAGGCTTCCAACCGTAAGTCCGGTCTTGCCAAGCTCGTGAACAGCATCAACGCCTAAGTTGTAAATTTCACACCACACAGATTACGCGCATAAATGGAGCCTGTTTTATGGAATAGGCTCCATTTTTTGTACCGCTCGGGTAAGATAGTCCGCATGAATACTTCAATTGACATTTCCCACATCCGCAACTTCTCGATCGTTGCGCACATCGACCATGGCAAGTCCACGATCAGTGACCGTATCCTCGAGCTCACCCATACCGTCGACGAGCGCGACATGGAGTCGCAGCTGCTCGACACCATGGATATCGAGCGCGAGCGCGGCATCACGATCAAGTCCAACGCCGTTCGCGTCTCCTACGACGCCGACGATGGCGAGACGTATCAGTTCAACCTGATCGATACACCGGGCCACGTGGACTTTACCTATGAGGTCTCGCGTTCGCTGGCAGCCTGCGAGGGCGCGGTGCTCGTCGTCGACGCCACGCAGGGTGTCGAGGCGCAGACCGTCTCCAACGCGACGCTCGCCATGAACGCCAATCTGGATATCGTGCCCGCTATCAACAAGATCGATTTGCCGTCGGCACACCCCGACGAGGTCAAGACCGAGATCGAGGATGACCTGGCGATTCCTGCCGACGATGCCGTATGCGTATCGGGCAAGACCGGCGAGGGTATCCACGATCTGCTGGAGTCCATTGTCTTTTTGATTTCGCCGCCCAAAGGCGATGTGAACGCGCCGCTCAAGGCGCTCATCCTGGACTCGTATTTTGATGAGTACCGCGGCGTCGTTGCCACGGTCCGTGTTTTTGACGGCTCCATTAAAAAGGGCGATACCCTTCGTATGATGCAGGCAGAAGGTGACTTTTTGGTCGACGGCGTGGGCGTCAAGCGTCCTGCCGAGACGCCGGTCGACGCGCTGACGGTCGGCGAGGTGGGCTACGTGGTCACGGGCCTGAAGGACCCCGAGGCCGTTCGCGTGGGCGACACCCTTACCTGGGCGTCGAATCCCTGCCCCGAGCCGCTGCCGGGCTACCGCGAGGCCAAGCCCATGGTCTACACGGGCCTGTTCCCGATCGACAACAAGGATTACGAGAATCTGCGCGACGCTCTCGATAAGCTGCATGTCAACGACCCATCGTTGGTGTGGGAGCCCGAGACCTCGGTGGCGCTGGGCTTTGGCTTCCGCGTGGGCTTCTTGGGCCTGCTGCATATGGAGGTCGTCAAGGAGCGCCTGGAGCGCGAGTTCAACCTTGACCTCATTGCCACGAGCCCTTCGGTGGACTATCACGTCTACAAGACCGACGGCGAGATGGTCGATGTCCGCAGCCCGCAGGATCTGCCCGAGGCTACGCGCATCGAGCGCATCGAGGAGCCCTACCTCAAGGCCAAGATTATCTGCCCGCCCGAGTATACGGGCGCCGTCATGCAGCTCGCTATCGAGCACCGCGGCATTACGACCGACATGATCCATCTCACGAGCAAATCGGTC
This sequence comes from uncultured Collinsella sp., assembly GCA_900540975.1. Taxonomy (GTDB): domain Bacteria; phylum Actinomycetota; class Coriobacteriia; order Coriobacteriales; family Coriobacteriaceae; genus Collinsella. The sequence continues at coordinate 3,467 of UQHY01000037.1, read as the reverse complement.
GAGATGCGCTTTGATATGCCGCTTGCCGAGCTCATCCTGGACTTCTTTGACCAGCTTAAGAGCCGTACCAAGGGCTATGCCTCGCTCGACTACGAGTTCAACGAGTACCGTCCCTCCGAGCTCGTCAAGCTCGATATCCTGCTTTCGGGCGACGAGGTGGACGCGCTTTCGTTTATCGTGCACAAGGACAAGGCCTATGGCCTGGCCCGCGGCCTGTGCGACAAGCTCAAGGAAATCATCCCGCGCCAGCTATTCGAGGTGCCTATTCAGGGCGCCATCGGCAACAAGATCATCGCCCGCTCCACCGTCAAGGCGCGCCGCAAGGATGTTTTGGCCAAGTGCTATGGTGGCGATATCTCGCGTAAGCGCAAGCTGCTCGAGAAGCAGAAAGAGGGCAAGAAGCGCATGAAAGCCATCGGTTCGGTCGAGGTCCCGCAGGAGGCCTTTATGGCGATCCTCAAGGTAGACGAGTAAGTCCATGGCGCTTTCTGAATACAGCAAGCGGTTGCTTGGCGCCTATGCCGAGCAGCCGTTCCTTATGGCTCCCATGGCCGGCGTGACCGACCCCGCCTATCGCATCATGTGCCGCCGCCGCGGTGCCCATCTTGCCTATAGCGAGATGGTGAGCGTGGCGGGCCTTGCCTATGCCAGCAATAAGACGTGGCGCCTGGTACTGCCTGCCGATGAGGAACAGCAGATCTGCGTGCAGCTCTTTGGCTCAAAGCCCGATCAGTTTGCGAGCGCCGTCGCCGCCGTCGAGGAGCGCGTTGGTGATCGTCTGTCGCTCATCGATATCAATATGGCATGCCCCGCCCGCAAGGTCGTTACCAAGGGCGAGGGCTCGGCGCTTATGCGCACGCCTGACCTGGCGGAGAAGATCGTCGGGGCCACGGTGGGTGCGGCGCACGTGCCCGTGACCGTCAAGATTCGCAAAGGCTTTTATGCCGAGGATCGCAATGCCGCGACATTTGCCCAGATGCTCGAGGGTGCAGGGGCAGCTGCGGTTGCGGTACATGGTCGCTGTGCCACGCAGCTCTATACGGGCCAGGCCGATTGGTCGGTCGTCGATGAGGTGGCCGACGCCGTCGAGATTCCCGTGATTGGTTCGGGCGATGTGTTCTCGGCCGAGGACGCGGCGGAGCATCTACAAAGCTCGGGTGCCAGTGCGGTGTTCATCGCGCGCGGTATCTATGGCAACCCCTGGGTGTTCGGCGATGCCCGCGCCCTTGCGCTCGATGGCATACCGGTGCCGGTGCGCAGCTCCGTCGAGCGCCTGGATGCCCTGCGCGAGCACCTGACGCTCACGCACGAGCTGTTGCCGCTCATGTCGCGTGCACGTACGTACGCGAGCTGGTATCTAAAGGGCATGCCCCATGCTGCGGCCTGGCGCGCCCAGGTGGTGCGTTGCTCCACATACGAGGAGTTCATGGCATTGGTCGATGATATCGAGCGCGATGTGGTGGCCTGCGAGGCCGCACTTGCCGCCGGCGAGTCGGTGCCCGCTCTTCCGCCGGAGGCCTAACGGTGGCCGTTACCGCGCTGTACGTGCATGTGCCGTTTTGCGCCCAAAAGTGCCGGTACTGCGACTTTGACTCGTGCAGTATTGCTCCGTGCGACCTGAGCGCTGCGCTCGATACTTATTTTGGGCAGCTGTATGCGCGCCTCGATGCCTTTGGCGACGCAGGCGCGCTTGCACAGATCCGCACCGTCTATGTTGGCGGCGGCACGCCGTCGCTGGCGGGGGAGCGTCTGGTAGAACTTGCCCGGCGTATCTCTGCGTGGTGTAAGTCCGTTGAGTTTACCTGCGAGGCCAATCCTGAGTCGCTGACCGCCGAGCTTGCCACTGCGCTTGCCGAGGTCGGTGTCACACGCGTCTCTCTGGGCGTGCAAACGCTCGATAACGCCGAGCTTACCGCCATCGGTCGCATTCACGATGCCGATCGGGCGCTCGCTGCCATCACGACGGTTAAGGACGCTGGGCTCGATGTGTCCTGCGACCTGATGTGCGGACTTCCCGGGCAGACCGCAGTAAGCTGGCAGTGCACGCTCGATGGCGTGTTGGCGGCGGCGCCGCATCATGTGTCTGTGTACCCGCTCACGCTCGAGGAGGGTACGCCGCTCTACCGCATGGCGTGTCGCGACGAGTCGCTCGAGCCCGACGAGGATTTTCAGGCTGCATGCATGGATGCGGCGCGTGAGTGCCTGGGTGCGGCCGGCTATCACCCGTATGAGGTGGCAAGCTACGCGCTCGACGGCCATGAGTGCGCCCACAACATTGCCTATTGGACCGGACAGGGCTATCTGGGCCTGGGTCGTTCTGCCGCCGGTATGCTCGACGCCGAGGATTTTGATCGCTTGGCTGGGCTGTTTCCCGATGTGCCCGCTCGCGGCGATGCGTATCGCGTGCGTCTGGTGCAACGCGACGATGCCGCGACGACGTTTGATGCTGAGTATCTGTCGCAGCGCGATGCTGCGGCCGAGGATTTGATGCTTGCCTGCCGCATGACGCGTGGCATTGGTTCCGATCTGTTGGTTCGCTCGGCAAGCGTGATCGCTGCAGACGAGCTGGCGGCGGCCTGTGACCGTGCGCTCGAGTTAGGCCTTGCCACTTGGGTGCCCGATCATGTCGAGGGGCATGTGGGGTGCGTCGCCTCGAAAGACGTTATCGCAGGTTGTGCCCACGCCCGTTTAGCGCCCACCCACTTGGGCTGGCTCGATGGAAATGTGCTGTTCGAGCTGTTTTGGGGTCTAGCTTAGGCCGCTCGGGTAGAATTACCGCAATATATACGCTGCTGTGAGCAGGAGGTTGCCGCGCATGGCGACGATGAACGAAAAAGATTACTACGAGATTTTGGGTGTCTCCAAGGACGCCACCTCGCGTGATATACAGAAGGCCTTCCAGCAAAAGGCCCGCAAGCTCCATCCGGACGTCAACAAAGAACCTGATGCCGAGGAAAAGTTTAAAGAGGTTTCCGAGGCCTACGCCGTGCTTTCGGACGAGCAGAAGCGTGCGCGCTACGACGCCATGCGCTCGGGCAACCCCTTCGCCGGCGCTCCTACGGCTTCGCCCTATGGCGGCGGCTACGCCGGCAGCGCAGGCTATGGCAATCCCTTTGAGGGCGGCTTTCCCTTTGGTGGCGCCTGGGGCCAGCCGCGTCGCGGGCAGGCTGCCTATAATCCCGAGAACGGCGCCAACGTGGTCGTCGATATCAAGCTCGACGCCAAGGAGGCCAAGGGCGGTGCCCGCAAGACTGTCCGCTATACGCGCTTCGATACCTGTGGCCACTGTGGCGGCTCGGGTTCTGTTTCGTCCGAGCATGCACATACCTGTCCGAGCTGCGGTGGTCGCGGCCACATCGATGTCGACCTGTCCTTCCTGTTCGGTGCCGGCACGTTTCAGTCGGTCTGCCCCGAGTGCGGCGGTTCCGGTAAGGTCGTCGCCGACCCCTGCCCCGATTGGAATAAAA
>UQHY01000036.1:0-22461 GCA_900540975.1 uncultured Collinsella sp. | reverse complement strand
CGGGATTGGTCAAAATCGTTTGACTATTAGCGGCTAAAATCGCCCGGCGCTAACAAGACCTCTAAAACGACTTTTTCACTCAGCGCCATCAACACGGCATTAGCTGACACGATATATACCATGAGTATCGTATTGTCACATACCACTGCAAAAGCGGTCTACCTGGCCGCGCATTCGGTGTCTGCGAAAGGCATCGAGTCCTGTAACCCTGCCGCGATTTACGGATCATGTCCCACCGGAACGCTCCTTGACGCAGCCGCAGAATGGCTCACCAAACATGATGTTTCCCTCGACGCGAATGATTCCCTCGAGGTGATGGTGTTTGATCGCAGGAATGCGCGCCATGCAATGAACTGTCAATGCCACGTTTCTTCAAAACGATTCTCGAACTCACGCTTTATAGAGCTTGAAGATGGCATCTTCATTGTTGGCGTTGAGCTTTGCGCACTTCAGGCCGCCACCAATCTTCCTTTTCGCGAACTGGTGGAGTACTACTTTGAACTATGCGGCGCTTATTCCCTTGGAACCGACTCTTCCACCTCCTATACCGAGCGTTTCGCGCTCACCTCGACCGAGAGATTGAAACAGTTCTTTAATTCCATTACCAGATGCGACGGTCTGGCTCTTGCCCGAAAGGCGATCCAATGTGTGCGCGACGGATGCCGGTCTCCTATGGAAACAGCCTTTGTCATGATGCTAACGCTGCCCAAAAGCGAAGGAGGGCTTGGTATTAAGGGAATTGAGACCGATTACGAGGTACAGGTCACCGCTGCCGCAAAGAATCTCACGAGACGCAAAAAGTTCTTTATGGATGCGTATCTAAAGAAATCTCGCACAGACATTGAATACAACGGTTTTTATCATGACGCGGAAGAAGACCGCGCCATCGATGAGGAGCGCAAGAATGCACTTGCGTCCATGGGGTACGGAATCATCACCGTCAGTCGTTATTCCTTTATGCATGCCAGCTCTTTCGTTAGGGTCATGGAAGCAATCCAGCGGAAAGAGGGCGTACGCCCCTCGCGTCTGCCAAAAGACTTTCAAATCATGCAAGAGGACCTGAGACAGTTTGTGCTCAGAAGGTTTATAGAAGAGAAAAAGCGAATTCAGAAGCAGCTTCGCCAGGATTCCGAAGCTCGTCAACGACTCGACCTCGAAAAAGCAATGCTCGAAGGCACTACGTTGGATGATCCAACGATTAACGAAGCGCCGGCAATCGATGACATGCAAACAGTCAAAATCGACAGCCCATCATTTGCTCAAACAAGCAGCCTCGCGCCCGAGGGCAGGATCTTCGGGGCCGGAAGCTAGACCGGCTAACAAGGTGGGTACCCTAGCGATGTGCAAAATTGCGAGTATTCAGCAGGGTCGGGTGTCTATCACCCTCGAGTGGATCCAAATGTGAAGCGAAATCACTCTTGCGTGAGAGCGTTAGGCAACATTTGAGGAAGAACTCATCGGATTAACACCCTAAGATAACTCTTGAACTGCATTATATGACCTGCAATAAATTAACGGACCCCCTATAGTTGCAGAATACTCCATTTTTTGCACGGCTCAGGGGCACCCACCCCGGCATCGGCTATCAAAACCGCTCAGTCCGGGATCTCGTCCACTATTCCCCATCATTTTGTGCAACGAATTACCTGAACGTCATTGACACATGAACATACACTCATATAATCGAAAGTAAATTATATGAGCGCATGTTCATATGAAAGGATATTGCAATGAGCGTCCGCGTTGATGAAACGAAACCCGACATCGAGGCCACCGAACCCGCGATCCCCACCACCTGCTCGCCCGAGGACCTTCCCGACGAGGAGCTTCTCTACGACCTCGCCGACCTGTTCAAGGTCTTCAGCGACACCACGCGCATCAAGATCCTCTATGCCCTCATGGGCCGCGAGCTCTGCGTGGCAGACATCGCCGAAGCGACCGAAACCTCGCAGTCCGCGGTGTCGCACCAGCTGCGTACACTCAAGCAGTCGCACCTGGTTAAATTCCGGCGCGACGGGCGCAATATCCTCTACTCGCTTGCCGACGACCATGTCTACACCATGCTCAACCAAGGCATGAGCCACATCTGCGAATAGCGACCAACCACGGTACCAGCGCGGCCTGCACCCAAGCCGCAAAAACAGGGAAAGGAACCCGCCATGAAAAAGCAGTTTAAACTCGACGAGATCGACTGCGCCAACTGCGCGCGCGAGCTTCAGGACGAACTTGCCAAGCTTGAGGGCGTCAAGTCCGTTTCGGTCAACTTTATGACCCAGAAGTTGACGCTCGAAGCCGACGACGCCGAGTTCGACGAGGTCCTCGATCGCGTCGTGGAGTTTACCGCCGACGCCGAGCCGGACTGCGAGATCATTCTCTAGCCCAGGTTACGCTGACTTGCAAGGCCGCGCTTGCTGCGGCCCTTGCTCGCGAAATTATATGAGCGAGTGTTCATACATTCAAATGGGAGGTTTGAATCATGGCGGCTGCCGATCCCAAAAAGAAAAAGAAGAAGCGCAAGAAGAAAGAGTCCCTTGAGCATAAACGCAATCGTATCCTGGTAGCGCTGGGCATTTTTGCCGTGATGTACGCCCTCGATGAGCTCGGCACCCTCACCGCCGCATTCGGCACCCCGGGCGACATCTACGCCAGCTTTGTGCTGTTCCTCGTGCCGTTTTTGATTGCCGGCTACGACGTACTGCAAAAGGCATTCAATAACATCCGCCGCGGCAAGGCCTTCGACGAAAGTTTCCTTATGGCCGTCGCGACCATCGGCGCGTTTGCCATGGTGCTCTTCCCCGACACCGACCCGCACATGGCCGAAGGCGCCGCCGTCATGCTGTTCTATCAGGTCGGCGAGCTGTTCCAGGCATATGCCGTGGGCAAAAGCCGCAAGTCGATCAGCGCCATGATGGACATCGCGCCCGATTATGCCAACGTCGAGCAACCCGACGGCACACTCGAGCAGGTCTCCCCCGATGACATCGCCGTCGGCACCGTCATCGTCGTCAAGCCCGGCGAGCGCGTGCCCATCGACGGCGTCATCGTCGAAGGCGAGACGCAGCTCGATACCGCCGCCCTTACCGGCGAGTCGGTCCCCCGCCCGGCTAAAACCGGAGACGATATCATCAGCGGCTGCATCAACATGACGGGTCTCATCCACGTGCGCACCACCAAGCCCTTTGGCGAGTCCACCGTCGCACGCGTCCTGGAACTCGTGGAAAACGCCAGCGAAAAGAAGGCGCGTACCGAGAACTTCATCACGCGCTTCGCCCGCGTTTACACGCCCGCTGTCACCGGCGCGGCCGCGGTGCTCGCACTCGGCGGCGGCCTGGTCACCGGCGCCTGGTCCGATTGGATCCTGCGCGGCCTGACCTTCCTGGTCGTCAGCTGCCCGTGCGCACTCGTGATTAGTGTGCCGCTGAGCTTCTTTGGCGGCATCGGCGGCGCATCCAAGCTGGGCGTCCTCATCAAGGGCTCCAACTACCTCGAGACGCTCGCCGATGTGGATACCGTCGTCTTTGACAAGACCGGCACGCTCACCAACGGCACGTTTTCGGTCGTGGCGGTACACCCCGAGGCCGACTATACCGAGCAGTCACTGCTCGAAGTCGCGGCCCTTGCCGAGTCGTTTTCCGATCACCCCATCGCACGGTCCATACGTGCCGCCTACCAGGGTGAGCTCGATCCCAAGCGCGTGACGGATTCCACTAATGACGCGGGCCACGGCGTGACGGCAACCATCGACGGCAAGCATGTCGTCGTCGGCAACGCCAAGATGCTCGCCGCGGCCGGCGCTGAAGCACCCGATTGCGAGATCGTCGGAACGATTCTGCATGTGCTCGTTGACGGCGTGTACGCCGGCCACATCGTGATTGCAGACACCGTTAAGGCCGATGCCGAGCAGACGATCCGCGATCTGCACGCCGCCGGCGTCAAGCGCACCGTTATGCTCACGGGCGACCGCAGGGAAGTGGCTGCTGCGGTGGCCAAGCAGCTCGGCCTCGACGAGTTCCACGCGCAGCTGCTGCCGGGCGACAAGGTCGACCGTGTTGAGGCGCTGCTTGCGAGCGAGAACGGCAAGGGCAAGCTCGCCTTTGTCGGTGACGGCATCAACGACGCACCCGTGCTCACCCGCGCAGACGTTGGCATCGCCATGGGCGCCATGGGCTCGGACGCCGCAATTGAGGCTGCCGACGTCGTGCTGATGGACGACAAGCCTTCCAACATTTCCCGCGCTATCCGCGTGGCGCGCAAGACCATGACGATTGTTTGGCAGAACATCATCTTTGCGCTGGGCGTTAAGCTGCTGATTTTGGTGCTTGCGGCGCTCGGCATCGCCAACATGTGGCTTGCGGTCTTTGGCGACGTAGGCGTGGCAATCATCGCCATCCTGAACGCCATGCGCGCGATGGGTGTCAAGAACCTGTAGCGTTCGTGGGCTGTCCGGCCGGGACCGGGCTTGGTTTTGAAAACGTCCTCGACCAATGAAGTGCCCCCGTTCTGCTCCTTCGGAGCTACGAACGGGGGCACTTCTGGTCTGCGGAATGTTTTCAAAACCAAGCCCGGTCCCGGCCTGCGGTAACGTTGCTGGCGGTTCTTGGGCATCGCTTGCTGGCGGGGTTCCTTGTCTGAGTTGGACTTAGTTGGTGGGACTACTGGTCCCGGTCGCTGGTTCGCGCTTTGCGCGAACTCCGCGCTACTGGGGATCAATTAGGCTTCCGTTGCTGGGCCCGCTACATCTTCCCGACCCAACATCGCCCGTAGCTTCTCAAAGCTTTCCTCGCTCAGGCAATGCTCCATGTGGCAGCCCTCTTGCGAGGCAACCTCGGGCGCTACGCCTGCGTCCTCTAGCAGCCCCACAAAAAAGCAATGGCGCTCCCACATTTGACGGGCAACCTCAAGACCGCGTTCCGTCAGATGCACATCGCGTTTGCCCATCTCTACGTAGCCGTTGTTCTCCAACGCGGCCATGGCTTTGGAGACGCTTGCCTTGGTTACGCCCAGGTATTCGGCGACGTCGATCGATCGAACGATGCCTTGGCGCTCCGAGAGCACATAAATAGATTCGAGATAGTCTTCTCCGGATTCACGCAGGGCCATGGGCCGCCTTTCGCGATGATTGTTAGTTAGCCTTTGGATACTTTTCACGGCTAACTTTACCGCAAAAGTTGCCCATGTCTTACTACTTTGCCTAAAAGTTAGCCGTGTTTCACAAAACGTGCGGGACGAAAACAAAATGGGGACGCCCCGCAAGGAGTGTCCCCAGGCGCCGGGTGACGGCCCGCAGCTACAGCAGCCCAAAGTGCTTGGCGGCGTTGTAGATACCGTCATCGTCCACGGCGGTCGTAACGTAGGTCGCCGCGGCCTTCACCGTGTCCTGTGCGTTGCCCATGGCCACGCTCGTGCCCACGGCGGCAAACATCGACAGGTCGTTCTCGCCGTCGCCAAAGGCAATCGCCTCGCTCGCGTCGATGCCCAGGCGCTCCAGCGTCGCCGCCACGCCCAAGTCCTTGCCGCCGTTAGCGGGAATAATATCGCAGAACAGGTCACACCAGCGCGTAGTGAGCGAATGCGACACCTCATCGGTCACGATATGCTCGTCGGCCGGGTCCACAAAGGCGCAAAACTGGTAGACCGGCGCGTCAAAGGCGTGCTCAAACGGCTCCTCGTGGTAGACGATTCCCGCGTTGCTGCCAGCCGTCACCACGCGCTCGGACAGGCGGTTCACAAACGAGTTCTCGCCCTGCATGCACAGCGAGTCGTAGCGCCCCTGCGCCACCTGGTCCACAATCACCGCAACGTCGTCCGGATCGATCGGGCAGCTGCGATAAACGCCCTTGGCATCAAAACAGTGCTGGCCCGAAAGCGTAATGTACGCATCCCATCCCAAGTCGAACAGCCAATCCGGCATCTGGTAGGTCGGGCGACCCGTGGCGATTATGCACGCAATCCCCTGCTCGCGAAAGCTGTCGAGCACCTGCTGCGCCGACGCCGGAATCCGATGGGTCTTAAAGCTCAGCAACGTGCCGTCGATATCGAAAAACGCAGCCTTGATCATCCTTGCCTACTCCTCGCCCTCGAGCTTCTCGCTCGCCTCGAGCCACGCCATCTCCAGCTCGTCCATGGCGGCGTGAGCCTCGTCAATCTTTGCCTGCTGCTCGCCCAGCGCCGTGTAGTTGGTGGGGTCGACCTGGGCCATCGCGGCCTCGGCCTCCTCCACGCGAGCGCGCTGCGTCTCCATTTTGCGCTCAAGCGAGCTCACCTCGCGGCGGAGCTTCTGGCGCTCGGCGTTGGAAAGACCATTGGGCTGGCCGCTCGACTTGGGCTTTTCGGCCGCAGTTGCCGCGGCACCGGTGTCAAACGTGCCGGTCTTGGCGCTCGGCGCACCCACGGGCTCACCCTCGGCGGTGGCGTTGCACAGGCGTAGGTACTGGTCGACGCCGCCGGGCATATGCGTCAGGTGGCCGTCGAGCAGCGCCCACTGCTGGTCGGTCACGCGCTCCATAAGGAAGCGGTCGTGCGTCACCAGGATCAGCGTGCCGGGCCAGCCGTCGAGCAGGTCCTCGACAATCGCGAGCATGTCGGTATCCAGGTCGTTACCGGGCTCGTCCAGGATAAGCACGTTGGGCTCGTCCAGGATCGTCAGCAACAGCGACAGGCGACGGCGCTGGCCGCCCGAAAGATCGCCGATGCGGCTCCAGAGCTGCTGGGTCGTAAAGCCCAGGCGTTCGCAGAGCTTCTCGGGCGAGGTCTCCTTGCCGTCGATGACGTAGTACTTTTTATAGTTGCCGAGAACCTCGCGGATCGTGTCGCCCATGTAGGGCTCGAGCTCCTCGAGCTGCTGCGACAGCACGCCAAAGCGCACCGTCTGGCCAATCTTCACGCGGCCGCGCGTGGGCTCAATCTTGCCCTGAATCACGTCGAGCAGCGTCGACTTGCCAGCGCCGTTCTCGCCCAAAAGTCCATAGCGGTCGCCCGCTCCGATGAGCCAGGTCACGTCGGAAAGTACCTGCTTGGGCGCGCCATCGGTATCCGCATAGCCGGCTTCCACGTCGACCACGTCGATGACCTGCTTGCCCAGGCGGCTCACGGCGAGGCGCTTGAGCTCCAGCTCGTCGCGCACGGGCGGTACGTCGGCGATGAGCTCGCGAGCGGCATCCACGCGAAACTTGGGCTTGGTGGAGCGCGCCTGGGCGCCGCGGCTTAGCCACGCGAGCTCCTTGCGCGCCATGTTGCGACGGCGCTCCTCGGTAACCGCGGCCATGCGGTCGCGCTCTACGCGCTGCAGGATGTATGCCGAATAGCCGCCCTCGAAGGGATCGACCTGGCCGTCATGGACCTCCCACATACTGGTGCAGACCTCGTCCAAGAACCAGCGGTCGTGCGTGACCACGAGCATCGCGCCCTGACCGCGCTGCCAGCGGGCCTTTAAGTGGCGCGCGAGCCAGTTGATGGTGCGCATGTCCAGGTGGTTGGTGGGCTCGTCAAGCATAAGCACGTCATAGTCGCCGATCAGCAGGCGCGCGAGGTCCACGCGACGGCGCTGGCCGCCCGAAAGCTCGCCCACCGTGCCCTCCCAGGGCACATCGCTAATAAGGCCAGCGAGGATCTGACGCGTACGTGGGCTCGAGGCCCACTCATACTCGGGCGTATCGCCCACGACGGCATGATGCACGGTGTCGGCATCGGCCAGGTTGTCCTTTTGGCCGAGCAATCCGATCGTGGTGTCGCGGCGGTGCGTCACGCGGCCATCGTCGGGCTCCAGCGTGCCGGCGAGCACACTCAGCAGCGTCGACTTGCCGTCGCCGTTTTTACCGACGATACCAATACGGTCGCCCTCGTCCACGCCGAGCGTCACGCTATCGAAAATATGCTTGGTGGGAAACTCTAGGCTGACGGAATCGCATCCCAAAAGAATCGCCATATGCCCTGCTCCTTCGTAGAAATACAACGTTGTCCATGATAGCAGCGAGCCCCACCCCAAACCACCACGAAGGTGCCTGTCCCCTTTGTGGTGGTCATTTCGGTCGCAGAGCAAAAGGCGGGCCATCTCGCAAAAGAGATGACCCGCCTCTCCAATCAGTCCCGCGGTAACCGTGGCCGCCGCGGGCCTCAAGCATGTCCCGGACTAGGAGAACATGCCGGTGAGGTAATCATTCAGCCGCTTATCCTTGGGCCGTTGGAAAATCTCGTCAGTCTCGTCGTACTCAACCATATCGCCCATGTAGAAGAACGCCGTGCGGTTGGACACGCGCGACGCCTGCTCCATGTTGTGCGTCACGATGACGATGGCGCGGTCGGCAACGATCGATGACATGAGGTCCTCGATCGCCAGCGTCGAGATGGGGTCGAGCGCCGAGCAGGGCTCGTCAAACAGGATCACGTCGGGGTTGAGCGCCAGCGTGCGCGCGATGCACAGACGCTGCTGCTGGCCGCCCGAAAGCGCGTAGGCACTCTTGTCGAGCTTGTCCTTGACCTCGTCCCACAGCGCCGCACCACGCAGACTTTCCTCGACCATACGATCGAGCTCGTCGCGGTCGGTGATGCCGTGGCGCTTGGGCGCAAACGTGATGTTGTCGCGAATGGACTTGCGGAACGGGTTGGGCTGCTGGAACACCATGCCAATGGAACGGCGCAGCTCGTAGGTGTTTTCGGTCTTGGTGTTCACGTTGCGCCCGCGATAGTTGATCTCGCCCTCCACGCGGCAGCCGCGAATCTCGCGATTCATGAGGTTGAGGCTACGCAAGAAGGTCGACTTACCGCAGCCCGAAGGCCCGATGAGCGCCGTGATCTCGCCCTTGTGAAAGTCGAGCGACGTATTGCGCAGTGCATGGTGGTCGCCATAGTACACGTTGACGTCCTTGGTGGAGAGCACGACCTCGTCGCTCACGGCCCTGCCGCTCACGCGAACGCGCTTCTCGCTCTCCCCCACACTCGACAGAAAGTCCTGGGTCTCGGACGTGGCCGCCTCGGTTGCGGGCGTTGCCTTCATCTCGCTCATTCGGCCGTCATCTTCCTTGCCAGTTGCTTGCCCACGATGCGGGCGATTACGTTAAACAGCAGCACGCAGATCATCAGCAGTGCGGCGGTGCCCCAGACGATCTGCTGGGCCTCGGGGCTGCCCTCGCCATAGATCTTGTAGATGTGCACGGCGAGCGACTCGCCGGGACGGAACACGTTCCAAGCGCAGGTGGGGCTCGACAGGTTAAAGCTCAAGAAGTTCAGGCGAACCGGCGAGCTCATACCCGAGGTAAAAAGCAGTGCTGCGGCCTCGCCAAACACGCGGCCGGCCGAAAGCACGATGCCCGTCACGATGGCAGGCATGGCCTCGGGGATCAGGATGTGCAGCGTGGCCTCCCAGCGAGTGAGGCCCATGGCCAGGCACGCATCGCGCTGGGCCTGCGGCACGTCCTCGAGCGCCTGCTGGATCACGCGCACCAGGATGGGGATGTTGAACATGGTGAGCGCGACGGCGCCGGAGATGATGGAGTACTTCCAGCCCAGCTGCACCGAGAACACCAGAAAACCGAACATGCCGACGACGATGGAAGGCAGCGAGGACAACGTCTCGATGGCGGTGGAGGCGATGTCGCGGATGGGTCCGTCCGGCGCGTACTCAACCAAAAAGACCGCGCCACCCAGGCTGATGGGCACCGAGATGATCAGGGTGATCAGCAGCAGGTAGAACGAGTCGAACAGCTGGTAGAGCACGCCGCCCTGCGTTCCGTTGGCGCGCGACGGCTCCGTGAGAAAGCCCGGCTGGAACAGCGTCGAGATGCCCTCGAACAGGATATAGGCCACCATGGAGACGACGATGAGCATGACGATGGCGACGATCGCCGTCAACACGCCCGTGGCGAAGCGGTCCTGCTTTTGGACACGCCCGAGCCTCGCCTCGTCGATGTGGATACGCGTGCTAGCCACGAGCCTTCGCCCCCTTGCGGCCAATGAGATGGATGATCAGGATGAAGATGAGACTCATGCCCATCAGCAGCAGGCCGAGCGCCCACAGAACATCGTCTTGGGCCGAGCCCTCGGCATAGACTGCCATGGACGTGGTGAGCGTGGTGGTGATGGTGGACGCCGGCGACAGCAGCGACGTCGGCATGGCCTCGATGCCGCCGATGACCATGCGCACGGCGAGCGTCTCGCCAAAGGCGCGGGTCATGCCCAAGATAACCGCGGTCATGAGCGACGGCATGGCGGACTTGAGCACCACGTGCCAGATGGTCTGCCAGCGGGTGTAGCCCAGCGCGAGCGAGCCCTGGCGGTAGCCGTCGGGCACGGCGCGCAGGCCATCGACCGAAAGCGTGGTCATCGTCGGCAGAATCATGACCGCCAGCACGATGGCGCCGGGCAAGATGCCCAGGCCCGTGCTCACGTGGAAAACGCTCTTCATAAGACCGACGACCACGTGAAAACCGATCAGGCCAAAGACGACCGAGGGGATGCCGGTCAAAAGCTCAATGAGCGGCTGAAAGATCTTAGAGCCAAACTTAGGGCTAATCTCGACCGCAAAGATGGCAGAGCCGATAGCGATGGGCAGCGCGATAAGCGTGGAGAGCGCCATGACCGCAAACGAGGTGACGATCAGGGGCAGGGCGCCGGTGTAGGGCAGGCCGTTTTTGGCCGTGTTGGCCAGGTCCCACTTGGTGCCGGTGAAAAACTCGACGACCGAGACGCCGTCTTTGACAAAAGCCGAGAGGCCCTTTTGGGCGACCATAAAGATGAGCGCGGCAACGACAAGCGTCACGAGCGCAACGCACGCGCCCGTGACGCCCAGGCCCACGTTCTCAAGGTCGCGCTTTGGCAGCTGTTTTGCCATTGCAAACCTTTCCGGGGCGATTACTTATTTAGCGGAGACCTTGCCGCTGGCGTCCTTGACGACCTTCATGGCAGAGACGGGGATGAAGCCCTGCTCCTCGACGAGCTTGCCCTGGACGTCGTCGGAGAGCATAAACTCCAGGAAGGCCTTGGTGGCCTCGTCGGCGTCCTTGGAGCAGTACATGTGCTCGGTCGCCCAGATCTTGAAGGAGTCGTCGGTGACGTTCTTGCTCTTGGGCTCGACGCCCTCGACCTTGATGGCGTTGAACTTGGAGTCATCGAAGTGCGAGAAGTCGAGGTAGGAGATGGCGTTGTCGGTACTGCCCATCTGAGTCTGGACATCGCCGGACTTGTCGAGCTCGGCGTCGCCCTTAAAGTCGACGGCCTCGTCGCCAAAAACGGCGGCCTCGAAGGTGGCACGGGTGCCGGAGCCAGCCTTGCGGTTGAGAACGACGATCTTGGCGTCGTCGCCGCCGACCTCCTTCCAGTTGGTAATCTGACCGGAGAAGATACCCTTGAGCTGCTCGAGGGACAGGTCGTCGACCTTGACGTTCTTGGAGACGACGGGGCCCATGCCCACGACGGCGACCTCGTGGTCGACGAGGTTCTTGACTTGATCGGCCTCAAGCTTGGTCTCGGCGAAGACGTCGGAGTTACCGATGGTGATGGTGCCGGCGGCGACAGCGGTCAGGCCCTTGCCCGAACCGTTGCCCGAGCCGGAGACGGAGACGTCCGGGTTGGCATCCATGAACTTCTCGGCAGCGGCCTCGACGAGAGCCTGGAACGAAGAGGCACCGTCGTAGGTCACCTCGCCGGAGACGGACTCGGCAGCAGCGGCGCTACCCTTGTCGGCAGCGTTGGAAGCGCCTGCGCCACCGCAGCCAACGAGGCCGAGGTCGACGATGCTGGCAAGACCACCAGCGAGGCCGAGGAACTGACGACGAGAATAAGCCTGATCGAGCATGATCTTCCTTTCATACATGCGAATCGCGGGCACCCTGCCCGCTTTGCTGTTTGGAAAGATACGGCCCCGACCGGGCAGCGCTCGCGCCAACTGCGGTTTCTTACGGGCATCTGATAGACCCTTACCGCAAGCGCGGCTCGGCTTTACAAACGAATAACAAATTCACCACCAAGCATGACCCGCCTTTTACACCAATAAAAACAAAGTTGCGGTGAAATAATTCCTGTTTGGCCATCAAATGGCCCATTCTAGGAACTATTCCACCGCAACTTAGATTGGAAAACCGCGAAACCTTAAAGCTCTAATTCATTCAAACGGAGGATTGCCGCGATATAGATCTTGAGCGCTTGCTTGAGCTGTTCCTCGTTGGCGCACTCGTTGGGGCCATGCATCTGGCCGCCCCATGCGGGCAGCTCCAGGCCGGTCTCCTCGGGGCCAAACGAGACGGCGCGGGCAAAGTTGCGCGCGTACGTGCCGCCGCCCATGGCAAAGGGCTCGGCATGCTTGCCCGTAAACTCGTTATAGGTATCGATAAGCGCCTTCACGGCCGGATCGTCGGCAGACACCGAGAACGGCACCTTTGCACGACCCACACGGTACGTCACGCCAAAGCGCCCCACGAGCGGTTCGAGTTGCTCGCAGATGGTATCGGCACTGGTGCTATCGGGGAAGCGCACGTCGATGACCTGCTCAATATGGCCATCCACCACACGGATGACACCGGGGTTACAGGTGAGCGGGCCAAACGCGGGGCTCGTCGCGTCGATACCCAGGCCGCGGCCATAGGCGTCCGCATGGACAAATGCCAGAAACTTGACAAACTCGTGCTCGGCAGGCGTCAACAGGCGCTCGTCACGGGCACCAAACGCGTCCTCGGCCTGGCGCAGATACGCCACGATGAGGCCGACGGCATTGATCGTTCCCTCGGGCATCGAGGCATGACCGCCAATGCCGTGGGCAAAAATCTGCGTATGGCCGTTATCGAGCGCCGTAATCTCCAGGCGGTCGGCGTTCTCGACCGGTGCCGGCAGCTCATCGGCAGCAATCGCGAGCTCGCAGATAGACTGCGACGGAATGGCGTTGCTCGCCTCGGCGCCGCTCCACGATACGATGCGCCCGCCTTCAATCTTGGGGCTCACAAATGTCGCCCCAAACTGGCCCTTCTCGGCATTGCAAACCGGGAACTCGGCATCGGGCGTAAACAGAAAGTCGGGGTTCGCGTGGTTCTCCAGATAATGATGAACGTCGGACATGCCCACTTCCTCATCGCAGCCCAGCAGCGCGCGGAAGGTATAGCGCGGCGCAATGCCGTTCCTGAGCAGATAAGCACCAGCGTAGAGCGACAGCACCGCCGGGCCCTTGTCGTCAATCACGCCACGGCCGAGCAGCCAGCCCTCGCGACGCTCCATCGCAAACGGGTCGGTGTTCCAACCGGGGCCGGCGGGCACCACGTCCACATGGCAGATAGTCGCAAGCTGCTTATCGCCGCGGCCCGGGATATCGGCAATGCCCACATAGCCCTCGTCATCGCTCGTCTGGTAGCCGAGCTTTTGCGCAATACCGAGCGCGCAATCGAGCGCATCACGGACCGGGCGGCCAAACGGCGCACCGGGCTCTGCATCGGCAGCAACGGCCACAGACGGATAGCTCACCAGCTGCTCGATATCGGCGACGACATCTTCCCAGACCTCGTCGACATACTCGGCAACGCTCTGCTCCACCTGATTCATGGACGACCTCCTTACCAATAAGCGGCGAGCGTGCCCGCCCCTCACATCACGTCATTAGATAGCGAAAAGTTTAGCAAGCTCGGCCACCGAGTGCACCACCGCATCGGCGCCCGCAGCCTCGTGCTCTCCCGGCGCCGCCGCGCCCGAATAGATGCCAATGCACGGCACGCCCATCGCGTGCGCGCCCTCCACATCGTTAAAGCGATCGCCGATCATCACGGCATCGTCGGCCGTCGCGCCGAGCGCCGCCAGGGCATCGCGGACCGAATCGGCCTTGGTCTCGCGACCCTGCGGCGGATTCATGCCAACCACCGCCTCAAACTGAGAAAGCCCGAGCTCACGCACCATGTCGATGCACTTGGCCTCCATGCGCGACGTCGCCACGGCCATACGCTTGCCTTGGGCGACCAACCCATCCAGCAGCTCGGGGATCCCATCGAACACAGGGTACTCCTCCGGTCCCAGCTCATCAAAAAAAGCACGGTACTCGTCGGCCACCACAAGCGACTCCTCGCGGGAAAAGCCGTAAAAGTCGTGAAAGCTCTTCCACAGGGGCGGCCCGATCATGCGGCGCAGATCACCCATCTGCGCCTCCGAAAACCCGCGCGCAGCCAGCGTCTTGCACGTCGAGGTCATCACCGCCCGGCCCGTATCTGCCACCGTGCCGTCAAAATCGAACAGCACGACCGGCCGTTTGCCTATCTCCAACGCCTCCATCGGCATTCCTCTTCCCCAGTTGACGATTTCCACACCGACACTTCAAACTGTTGACTATTCAACAATTGAACCTAGTAATGTGGAACGACTCAACTATACTTGTCGCACTTTGCTCTCAGAAGGCGGCGCGCAAGCGCCCCAACGAAAGGTGCAATTATGTCTTTTGCCATCATAACCGACTCCACGTCGGACATCTCCCCCGCCCGCGCCCAAGAGCTCGGCATTTACGTGATTCCGCTGCATGTGATTATCGAGGGCGAGGACCTGCTCGACCAGGTGCAAATTACCGCCCAGGAGTACGTCGCGCGCATGGCCGGCTCCGAGCAGCTGCCGCACACCTCGCAGCCAAGCGCCGGCGAGTTCAAGGCGCTCTTTGATCGCGTGCTCGCCGACGGCCACGACAGCGCCATCTTTATCTCGCTGTGCAGCGAGTGGTCTGCCTGCTACGCCAACGCGTGCCAGGTTGCCGATACCCACGAGCTCGACGTGCGCTGCATCGACTCGCGCACCGGCTCGGCTGCCGAGGGCCTGCTGGTGGAGTACGCGCTGGCCATGCGCGAGGACGGCCGCAGCCTGGACGAGACCGAGGCGCAGATCCGAGCGACGCTGCCCGACGCCCACCTGCTGCTGATTCCCCGCACGCTCGAGAACCTCGTTAAGAACGGCCGCGCGCCCAAACTCGCCGGCCAGCTCACGCAGATGCTCAACATTCGCCTGGCCGTTTCGCCGGAGTGGAAATCGGGCGAGATCAAGGCCATCAAAAAGGGCCGCGGCGCCAAGCGCATCGTTGCCAACACCATGGCCGATTGCCTCGCATTTTTGACCGAGCATCCGGGCTCCAGCGTGCGTGTGCTCGCGACCGGCGCCGCCGAGGAGCAGGAGCTCGTCAGCCATGCACTCGCAGGCCAAGATTACGTAGACGCCGGCACCGGCCCCATCGGCTGCACCATCGCCACCCACGTAGGCGTCGACGCCATCGCCATCAGCTACTGCCCCCGCTACCGGCCCATCCACTAGGGGCACCTTTACCACTTGCGGTGAAATAGAGACTGTTTTTGGCTTATCAGCCGCAAATCAATCGCTATTCCACCGCAACATAAAAGCGGGCAATCAGCCCTGCGGGCCCTGGAACAGCTCCTCATGCGAGCCCATTCTGACCAGCCGGATCACAGGATTAGTCTTATGCGGCAAGTAGAGAACGACCACATCGACCAAGCCATCGGATAGATGGAAATCGATGTGGCCGTTGTAATTGCCGCCCGGGTTTGAAAGCTCATGGGCGCCATATTCCGCGGGAAGCGAGCCGTGAGTTGCAAGCTCTGCGACTGCCGCCTTAAACTCGGTTTTTAGCTGCGGATGGATGCACATCGTTCGTTTGTAATCCGCCTTAAACTGAGCCTCGACTTTAATCTCAAACATCGCTAGTCCTCATCGAGGAACGACATAAGCTCATCAGCGTTATTGAATGACGGGCTATCGTCCGGCAAAATCCCCAACTCATGAGCCTCGGCGATCACCATGGCACGCCTCGTCGCCTCGTTGGGAACCTCGGAACGACCCACAATCTCAAACGGAATCTTCTGCTGATTTACAAGCTGCCGAACGGCAAGATTGAGATAGGCATTGAGGCTGAGGCCGACCGAATCCAAGAACTCAGTCGCCCGTTCCTTGAGCCCCTCTTCGATGCGAACCGTCGTAGGCTTAACCGTTGCAGTAGACATACGCGACCTCCTCGCCCTCGTCTTTTACATCAGTATACCCAGTTTAGATGGCAGACTGATGTTAAATAGCATCAGTCTACCGTTCTCATTACTACAACGACAGGCACACTCGCCCTACATCAGCCCGCTCAGGACGATGTCGACGGCCTCGTTGAGGTCGTCGGTGATGTGTACGAGTTCGGGATCGAGCGGGCTAATCATACCGGCGTCCATCACCGGACCGTTAAGCCAGTCGAATAGGCCCTGCCAGTACTCGGTGCCCACCAGCACGAGCGGCATGCGCTTGACCTTGTGTGTCTGCACCAGCGTGAGCACCTCGAACATTTCGTCGAGCGTACCAAAACCTCCGGGAAACACGATGGCGCCCGAGCTGTATTTGACGAACATGGTCTTGCGCACAAAGAAGTAACGGAAGTCCATGCCGAGGTTCACGTATTTATTGAGCCCATGCTCGTGCGGCAATTCAATGCCCAGGCCAACTGACTTGCCGTTGACACTCGCCGCTCCCCTGTTGGCCGCTTCCATGATGCCGGGGCCGCCACCGGTGATGACCGCCACGCCGCGCTGGGCGATTTTGCGGCCGACCGTGCGCGCCGCCTTATAGAGCGGATCGGTCTTGGGCGTGCGGGCGCTGCCGAAGATGGTCACAGCGGGCCCGAGCTCGGCAAGTGCGCCAAAGCCATCGACAAACTCGGCCTGGATGCGCAGCACGCGCCACGGATCAGCATGCAACCAGTCGGTCGACTCCTCGGGCGCCAGCAGGTTGGCGTAGGTGTTGTCCCTAGGAATCATGGGGCCGCGCATAACCACGGGGCCGCGGCGGTACGTCTCGTCGTAGGCAGGCTCGCCCTCGACATTCTCGTTCTTAATCATGGGTACTCCTATCGAGAAAAAGAAAAACGGGCGGGGTCGACGCCATGCGCCAAACACCCGCCCGAACATCAACTATTCGGTATGGTACCCACGATGCATCAAGTGCTTGCAAGCTATCGGTCATCGGTCGCGCAGACGGTGTTAGCGAACGTGATGACCGGCCAGCGCTCGCCCCTTGCCGTTGCTAGCGCTCTGCAAGCGCCCGCGCCGCTCTTAGTAGTCCACCGCCGCAGGACTGTTCATCCAGTCGCTCACAAACACGCCGTAGCGGCCCTCGATAATGGCCTGACGGGCACGCTGCATAAGGTTGAGCAGGTAGTAGATGTTGTGCATCGACAGCAGAATACCGCCGAGCATCTCCTTCTGCGTGACCATGTGACGGATGAGCGCACGGCTGTAGCCGCCCGTGCACACCGGGCAGGTGCAGGTGGGGTCGATAGGGCCGTCGTCGTGCGCAAAGCGCGCGTTGCGGAAGTTAAGGCGACCTTCACTGGAGAACGCCGTACCCATGCGGCCGGTGCGCGTCGGCAGCACGCAGTCGAACATGTCGATACCCACGCCCACGCCGCGCACAAGCGTGGTAGGGTTGCCGACGCCCATGAGGTAGCGCGGCTTGTGCTTAGGCATGTACTCGGAAACCAGCGGCGCCAGCGTCTCGAACATGGTCTCGTGGTCTTCGCCCACCGAATAGCCGCCGATGCCGTAACCCGGGAAGTCGCCGCACTCCTCCAGATGGCGCAGCGAGCGCAGGCGCAGGTCCAGGTGCATGCCGCCTTGGACGATGCCAAAGAGCGCCTGGTCATCGCGGGTATGCGCCTTATAGCAGCGCTCGGCCCACATACTCGACAGCTCAACGGCGCGCTCAACGTAGGCGCGCGTGGCGGGATAGCCCGGGCACTGGTCCAGCTGCATGCAGATATCGGACCCGAGCTTCATGGCGATTTCCATGTTGTCCTCGGGCGTCCAGAACACGTGGCGGCCGTCGTAGTCATTGACGATAAAGCGCACGCCCTCGTCGGTGAGCTTGACGGCGTCGTTGTGGCTGAACACCTGGAAGCCGCCTGAATCGGTGAGGATGGGACCGTGCCAGTTCATAAACTTGTGCAGGCCGCCCAGCTCGGCGATGGTGTCCTCGCCGGGACGCATAGACAGGTGATAGGTGTTGGCAAGCACGATCTGGGCGCCGAGCTGTTTGACGGTCTCGGTAGGAATACCCTTGACGTTTGCCTTGGTGCCCACGGGCATAAAGATCGGCGTCTCGATGTCACCGTGCGGGGTGTGCAGTACGCCGGCACGCGCGTGCGTCGTCGGGTCCTCGGCGATCAGGTCGAATTTAAAGAGGCTCTGGTCCATAAACTGGAACTCCTTGGTTGCGGTTCATACGCAAACCATTATACGGGCAACCCGCAAGAAGCACCGACTCGACAGAAACTGGCGCATTAAACGACTAGTCATTTAAAAACGTCGCCAACGACTACGTCCAACAGCTAAGGTAACGCCGATGCCTTGTCAACGACAGCGAAAACCCGCCAGAGCGAGCAAGGTGCCTTGAAACAAGGCGGCATTGACCTTCTGGTCATGCCGCCGAAGTTGAAAGACAGATTGCCGCTCTGGCGGGTTTGCAGCGTCAACTGGTTACGCGGTTCGTAGAACCGCGTAACTGTTAGGGCCGCTGACCCATGCCACCCTCGAGGGTGACGGTCTCGCCGTTCATGTACTTAAAGTCGGGGCCGCAAAGCTGAACGACCACGCGGCCGATCTCCTTCTCGACATCGCCGTAATGGCCCGCCGGCGGCATGTGGACGTTGGCCTTGAACGCCTCGGGATAGGCATCCTGGAAGTTCTCGAGCGCAGCAGTCCAGGCAAGAGGGCACACGATGTTGACGTTGATGCCGTCCTTGCCCCACTCGTTGGCGGCGACGCGGGTCAGGCCGCGGATGCCCTCCTTGGCGGCAGCATAGCTGCACTGACCATAGTTACCAAACAGGCCGGCGCCCGAAGCAAAGTTGACCACAGAGCCCTTGGTCTCCTTCAGGTGCGGATAGGCCTTCTGCATGTACAGATAGGTGGCATACAGACCGGAATAAATGGCCAGATTAAACTGGTCCATGGTGTGGTCGGCGATGGTCACACCCGAGGCACTGGCCTGAGCGTTGTTGACGACGGCGTCGATGCGACCGAACTCCTCAATCGCCTTGTCGATAACGTTCTGGACGACGGCCTCGTTATCCTGACCAGCCGAGACATCGGCCTGAACAGGCAGAACCTTGATGCCGTACTCGGCCTCGAGGGACTCCTTGGCAGCCTCGAGCTTGGCAACGTTGCGGCCGGTAATAACGAGGTTTGCGCCCTCCTTGGCAAAAGCGATATCGATGCCGTAACCGATGGAGCCAGCGGAGCCGTCCTTGAGCGTGGCCTTGCCGCCGCCGGTGACGATTACGGTCTTACCAGTGAAAAGTCCCATACAAAGTCCTTTCGAATCGCGACGGGCACGCCCGCCGACTGCGCGCATCCAACTTCACGCGCCAAAAGCTGAAATGCAACTTTAGCGGGTTCAAGTGAAAAATAAAGGCTGCAGCAGGCGAACGGCACAACGTCATTCGGCGAAGGGGATGTCAAGCACAAACTGAATAAGAAGGCCGAATTTTTGTCAGCCAAACGAGTCATCGAACACGTTTTGAAACTTTGCTGCAGCACGCGGGATGTCGGCGCGAGACTTTATCATAGGGTGACAAACAACGATGAGGAGCACATGCCTATGACAGACGAGCTGGACCCCCAGACTCAACAGCATATTGATGATTCAGCAGACGTCGCCGCAGATACCGACGCTGCGACCTGCAATGATACCGACGTCGACGACGCCACTCTGGATAACGGCGCTGCGACGGAAATCCCTGCGGCCGAAGATGCCGGCGAGCAAAACGACGATTCGGACGCTCAGGACGCCGCCCCCGAAAAGGACGCCGCCCCGCAAGCAGAAGGCCCCATCGAGGTGTCTTCGGAAGAAGAGCTCGATGCCGTCATGGACTCCATGATGGATGCCGTCAAAGCGATGAAAGACGCCGTGTCCGACGCTGATATCGACGCCGAAGAAGAGGAGGCCGCCGAGGCCGCCTCGACCTTCGTGCCCGGCGAGACCCCCGTTGCCGACCAAGGCAGCACCATGCCCTCGTTCCTGCAGCTCGAGCATCCCACCATTGGTGCCGATGCAGTCGACCCGCACGCTGCCGGCTTTTCCGTAGTCGAGGGCGGCACCGGCAGCATCGCCACGTCACAGGCGCCCGATGTGGGCACGGAAAACGACGCTCACTCGACCGCCCCGCACACCCCCGCAGCCAGCCGCGACCTGGGAGGCGCCGTCTCAAACACCGCCAGCGCCGTGGGCACCTTTATCGCCCAGGGTGCCTCGGCCATGCGCGAGATGAACGCCGCAAAGAAGGCACTCGCGGACGCCCGTGCCCACCTGGCCGAACTTGAGCAGCGCATCGCCGATCAAGGCGAGGAGCTCGAGACACGCCAAGACATCGCAGGCCGCTACGACCAAATCGTCGCCGAGCAGCGCCAGACTATCGACACGGCACAAAAGGCCGCCGTGGCGGCAGAAATCGGCCGCGATACCCATGCTGCCAAGGCAACAGAACTCAAGGCGCAGCTCGAACAAATGAAGGAAGAGGACGACGCCACCGAGCGGCGTCTCAAAGCCGCACTCGACGCGGTGGAGGCGCGCGAAGCCAGCTCGCGCGAAACCGGTAACCGCCTCGTTCGACGCCTCGAGGATTCCAAGCGCATCCGCGACAAGGTGCAGGCCGAGCGCGACGCCGGCGTTGCCGCAGCGCAGCAAACCGTCGACGCCACGCGCGCTCAACTCGAAACGCTGCGCCGCGAGTATGCCGAGCTGCAGCGCAATCCTTCGGCGAATCCCGCCAATTACACGGTGCGCACCAGCGAGCTTTCGATGCAGATCTCCGACACGGCCGATGCCCTGCGCAAAGCCGAGGAAGATGTCCCGCACATCACCGCCGATCTTGAGCACTCACTCGCGGCCGCCGAGCACGCCGTCGAGCAGGCACAAGCCCCCATCGCTGACGCCAAGCGTGCCCATCAGGCCGTGACGGCCGAGGCCGATGCCGCGCGCGACGAGCTGCAGACCGCAAAAACCGCCGCCGCAACGCGCCAACGCGAACTGCGCGAGAAGATCGCCGTCGAGGACAAGGCGCGTCGAGAGCAGGAGCAGGCTATTGCCAATGCCCAGGCGGATGTAGCGCATGCGCAGTCGATCATCGAGCAGGCGACCGAGGTGCACGACCATCCCGAGATTACCGAATCGCTCGCAGGCTCCTTGGCCCGCGATAAGGCCGAGCACGCCGAAGCCGAGCGCGAAGTGGCTCAACTCGAAGCCGCCGAGGACGACGTGCGCGAGCGTACCCGCGACTCACGCATCAAATTCACCGGAGCCATCGTCTGCATCATCGCCGTAATCCTCGTGATCGTCCTGATCGGGCTCTTCGCGAGCAAGTAAACTAGCTGCCAAAAAACACTCAAGGCAGTTGCGGTGAGATAGTTCCTGTTTAGCCATCAAAAAGGCCAATTCAAGAACTATCTCACCGCAACTTTTTGGTGCAAAGGGGTCAGGCTACTTTGCACCAACTTGGTGAATATAAACCAGTCCCCATTGCGCCAACAACGTTTGCCCAAATAAAACCTGCCAAAATAAATCTGTCCCTTTTTGGCAGGTTGAACCACGGCAACGCCGATGTTTTGGCGCGGACAGCGAAAACCCGCCAGAGCGAGCAAGGTGCCTTGAAACAAGGCGGCATTGACCTTCTGGTCATGCCGCCGAAGTTGAAAGGCAGATTGCCGCTCTGGCGGGTTTGCAGCGTCAACTGGTTACGCGGTTTGGTAAAACCGCGTAACTACAAAGGTCGCGCCCTTGAAGTTGAACGTCAGATTGTCCAAATGCGGCCCGCGCAGCGTCGAGCCGTTACGCGGTTCGTAGAACCGCGTAACTAACAAATGAGCATGGCGTCGCCAAAGCTGAAGAAGCGGTAACGTTCTTCGATAGCGGCGGCGTAGGCATCCATAATCTGGTCGCGGGCGGCAAGTGCGCTCACGAGCATCATGAGCGTGGAGCGCGGCACGTGGAAGTTGGTGATCAGCGCGTCGACCACGTGATAGGTTGAGCCGGGCATGAGGTAGAGCTGCGTTGTCGCGTTCTCGCGCACCACGATGTCGCCGCGGCCGAGCGTGTCGGCGCCGTCCTCGCGGCCTTCAAAATAGCGCGCCGTCACGGCCGGATCGGACACCGGCGCGCCCGCGTCAAAGGCGCTCTCGAGCGAACGCACTGCGGTGGTGCCGACGGCGATCACGCGATGCCCCTCGGCCTTCGCCTTATGCACGGCGTCGACAACCTCCTGCGACACGTGGTAGCGCTCGGTGTGCATCACATGCTGTGTGGGATCGTCCTCCTCCACCAGACGGAAAGTATCGATGCCCACTTCGAGTTCAACGGCGGCAAACTTGGCACCCTTGGCCTCGATAGCGGCCATGAGCTCGGGCGTAAAGTGCAGACCCGCCGTGGGAGCGGCAGGCGGGGGCGCCCCCTTCCTTGCGGAGAACGGCCCGGGCAAGC
>UQHY01000035.1:0-22857 GCA_900540975.1 uncultured Collinsella sp. | reverse complement strand
TGCTGGTGCACGGGCGGCCTGTCCCCCGCCGGGTGGCCGACGCCCGCCATGAGGACTTCTTCGCTCGTGCCGTGGTAGATGGGCATGCTCACGTCGATGGAGGGGATCTCGACCCAGCTCATCATGGGGTCGCGGTCAAAGATGAGCTGCTGGGCGTAGGGCTCGATCTGGTTGGCGGGGAGCTCGATGGCCTCGCCCGCCAGCTGCTCGTTAAAGGAGCGAGCCTGGAGCAGGATGCGCTCGCGCTCCTCTTCGGAGAGCGCGTCCACGGTGCTGGACACCGTGCTAATCTGGTTAAACACGCCCGAGGCTTCGAGCCGGTCCAAGATCCACGGCCAGGTCATAAGGCCCACGCCAATAAGGATGATGACGATGGTGATGAGCCGGTCGGCCCAGCGCGGCAGTCGCTTGCGACGGCGCTTGGGCTTTGGTTGAGGTTTGGGCTGAGGGCTTGAGCCGCCGTTGTCCGCGGCGTTACTGCTCTTCATATGTTTGGCGCCCTGCACCATCGCCGGTCACTCCTCTACAACTCAAGTTGTCTGAACAAATAATAGCCGATTAGCGAGCTCATGCGCTGCGCAACGCAGCCTGGCAACATTGCGCAGTGCAAGTATGGGCCCGCATTTGAGTTTTCAAAATATCCCGAATCGGCTGGGCGATTCGGGATACAATGGCAATAGAAAACGACGCATCCCGCGTAAGTGTTCGAAAGCGCGGGCGGCCTAGTTTTCTGGTTTTGTTAAATGCCCGGGCCTCTAACCCCGGGCATTCTTATTTGCGCTTGTTGCAGCGCAAATGCCTTCTACCGTCCGCACCGCGCGTGCGCCTACGGACCTTAAACCGAACCTCATACGAGTCAAGAAACGCGATGACGAACGAGCCTACCGCCGCGAGGGCGGCGAGCGCGTTAAGGAATTTCAGCATTTGGGGACCTCCGATCGAGTCGTCGGCCGCCCGCGCACGGAATGCGTCGTAAGGGTATTTTACTGCGAGCACTCGCACTTGCAGCTGGTAAACGCAATATTTGCAAACATTTGTTCGCTAATCATACGCTCAATCATACGAGCGACGGCGCCCCGGCTGCGCTGTTCAAAAAGAACGGGGCAAGCTCCAGTGCGGAGTCTGCCCCGAAAAGAGAATGGCAAAGCAAGAACGTGAATGAACGAGAAAAGTGTCCGCAAGTCTCATGGCCATCACATCCCACCTGCCAAAGGGATGGGTGAGCGAGCGTTACTCCTGCTCGGACTCCTCAGCCTGCTTACGGCTGCGGATGAGGTGCGCCACGCCGATGCACAGCACCGCGCCACCAGCAATCCAAGTGAAGGTCACGCCATTAAGGCCGGTGAGCGGGAGGCCAACGGACTTGGTGTTGCCGACGTTGATGGTGACCTCGCCGGCAGCGGCGTTGGTGCCGGTGCCGTTTTGACCATGAAGAGCATTGTCGCCGGCATTACCGTCAAGCTTGCCGAAGGCGATGTCGGTGCGCTTCTCGTCTGCCTTAGACACCTTTGCCTCAAGGGTCTTCACCTTCATCGTGTCTTTGTCATACGTCGAGGTGATGGTGAAGGTGAAGGGATCGGCCGTGGTTGGGTACTTGGCAGGGTCGGGGGTCTGAATCTCGGTCACCTTGTAGGAGCCGGCGTCGAGACCGGAGACGACGATCTTGCCGTCATTGCCGGAAGTAAACTTCACACACTCGGGCAGCTTTTTAGTATTGGTGACGGTCACGAGCTGACCCGCGACGACGCGGACGCCATTAACAGTACCCTCCGTCGAGGCAATATACTGGTTTTCGGTATTCGTGTCCGCGGACTGGATGGTGAAGACGGCATTCTCAAGGCCCTGCTCGGTGCCCTGGTCGACCTTCTTGAGGTTGAGCTTGAACGCAAAGTCGGCGACGGTGTCCCCAATCGTCTCACCTGTGCCATTGCCGTCATACGGGTTGTTAGAGTACTCAAGCTTAACGGTGTTGGGGTTGCCACCCTTCTGAGTATTGTCAGTAGTGTTACCAATCACGGCATTGCCGTTGAGCACCGCCTTGTAGAAGACGACTATCTGAGTGCTAGCGCCTACCTTTGAAATCTCCTTGAGATACTTACCGTGCTCTCCCTTATTAGCATTAATAGTCAAGGTGGTAGTTCCATCACCATTGATGGTTGACTGCACAGCAAAGTTCTCTGTAATGTCGGTATATTGATCAATGTTGTTCGAATCTTTGTTTACAGCAAAAACTTGAGTTTGACCATCAACATAGCTGAGGCCCTCGGAAAGGGTGTCAGTGAACATATAGGTATAGCTATCGTAAGTAGCGTAGTTGTTGGCGATCGTGCCGGTGAGCTTGTAGTTGACCTCCTGGCCGATCTGGGAATCGGCGAAGTCCTTCCACTTAGTGGTGTTCTTGACATCTACGCCGTCAGCGTCAGCGTCATCAAGAATCTTTTTCTCAACCGTGGGGACGCTCTTCTTGGGAGTTACGGTCGTTGTGCTGATGCCGTCAATCACGGCGTACACAGGAGAGGTGAACGCATCGGTCGACTTACCGTCAAGCTTGTCAGCACTATCAGTAAGGAAGAGCCAGTAGCCGGCGTGGAGCCTATAGAGGGATGCGTCGTCCTTGGTCGTCTTCTGCCAAGCCGTGCTGTCCTTCAGGTTAGCGGCGATTAAGCTGAAGACGTTGTCGCTCGCGACCTTCGAGTCGGCTCCGGTACCCTCAGCGTGGGCGCTCAACCAATCGGCTGCATCCTGTGCGATGTCGCTTTTATAATTATTGTCCTTTGCTTTGATGGCCTTAACGACAGCCGTCTGGATTTCATTGTCAGTGCCAGCCCACTCGATGCCGCTCACTGTCGTGGTCCCGTTGTCCTTGGTCACTTTCGCTTTGAAGATTTGGATGCCTTTATAGATCGTGGACGCTGCATAATCAGAATCAGGCTCATTGAACGTCACAGTCGACCCAGCCACAGTCGACCCACCATCAGCAAACGCCATGGTCACCGGTGCCATAACTCCGCCGAAGCTCAGCGCTGCTGTGAGGCCTGCTGTTACTGCCAGGCGTGCGATGTTCTTGCTCATGCTCATCTTCTTTTCCTCTGCTTTCTGCTCGAATTCCATTTGATCTAAATCTGTCTGTCTGTGTCTTAGCATCTGCTTCGCTACGTCTCGCCCCGCTCTCTGCGGGGCTGCCAGCTACTCTTTATGGCTGCCACCTCCCCGCTTGACCAGGAGCGCGACCACGATGAGCGCGGCTCCGACGACCGCAACGGCGGCCGCGGCGTACATTGCCATATCGCCAGTCGAGGGCATAAAGCCTCCGGTGGTAATGCTAGGGGGTGTGCCGGTGGGCGTGTTGATGAGCGACGCCTCCAGGCTGCCCGTCGACCCGTCCGCGCTGTCGGCGCGCAGGGGCGACTCGGCCGTGATGGTGAGCTTGGGCTTGGCAGCGGCCACCTGGTCGACGTCCAGGCCCTCGGCCTTAACCGTCACGGAGCGCGTGCCCTCAAAGGCGGTGTAGCCCTTGGGCGCCTTGAGCTCGCGGACCTCCAGCTTGCCCGAGTCCACGCCCGAGACGGTCACGCGGCCGTCCTCGCCCGTGGTGACGGTGGCCTTGCCCTCCGCATCCCACGTACCGTCGGCCGCCAGCGTACGGCCGCGGTCGTCGGCGATGCTCAGGACCGCCCCGGCAAGCGGCTTGTCGCCGTCGCTGCCGCGCTTGGTGAGCGCGAGATCCCAGGTGTAGGCGCACGCGTCATCGCTCGGCGTGCGGGTGAAGCCGGCGTCGCCGGACTGGTCGGCAAAGGGAGAGCGCGGGTAGCGCAGGTAGACCTCGTTGGGGTTGCCCTTCGCGATGCCGTGGTTGCACGCGTTGTTGAGCGGCGCGTTGTACACGGCGACCACGCGGGCGCCCGCGGTGAAGACGTCGGCCCCGCCGAGCGCGGCGATCAGGTCGCCGGTGCGCACGGTGAAGGTCTTACCGTCGGCCGCTACCTTGGTGGCGCACTGGGCCGTGATGTCGGTCCAGCCCTTTGCGGGGTCGGTGCCGGCGCGCCCGTCCTTGCCGGTCGAGACGGCGTCAAAGTCGCCGTCCGCGCCCGCCGCCACGTACACGCGCATGCTCGCGGCGACCTTGGAGGGGTCGAGCCCCGCACTCATGGTGTCGACGAACCGCACCGTATAGGTGTCGTAGGCGGTAAGACCCGCCGGGACCGTGGCAGAGAGGCGCCAGTACAGGTCGTCGGCGACCGTGGCGTCGGCGGCCTTCTGCCAGGCGGCGGTGCTGTCCTCCAGCACGTGCTTGGCGACCTTGGGGGTCGCCGCCTTGGGCTTGACGGTGACGGCGCTGCCGCCCACCAGGGCCATAATCGGCGCGGTGCCGGCCTCGCCCTGGGCGATAGCGTCGTCGTCGGCGACGATGAGCCAGTAGCCGCAGGACAGCTCGGCCGCCGTGCCCGCGTTGAGGGCCACGGACACGGCGCCAGAGCTCTGGAGGGAACGAGCGAGCTGTGCGCTCAGCGCGCTCGTAAGGTGGGAATCGGTGTTGAGCCACTCGGCAGCTTCCTGCGCGGTGGTCTGGGAATTGGGTATGCCGGCGCTATGCAGCACAGGCAGGACGGCGTCGCGCACGGCGTCGCTTGCCCAGGCAAGGTCGGTGGCGATCTTGGCGTCGCTGTCGCCATCGACGACGTTGGCGCTAAAGATCTGATAGGCGTCGTAGCTGCTCGCCACGGTGCCGCTCACCGTGATGGAACCGGTCGAGGTCGGCGCGGCCTGCGCGGAAGCGGGGAACACAACCGCGCAGGTGCCGATCAGGAGGGCAAGCAGCGCAAACAAGATCGGGAAGGAGCAAACTTTCTCATTCACGACGCTTACCTCCCTTCGCATTCGCCTTGCGACGAATGTGCATCCAGGCCGCAGCAGCGCAAAGCACCGCCGCGCCGGCAAGGTATGTCACAGTGACGCCCGACATACCAGAAAGGGGCAAAGAGGTGGAGTAGGTGTTGGTGAAGGTGGGGGTGGAGGTGTCGGTGAGGTTCTGTTCTTCGACACCGACGTCTGCTTTCCAGTTGCCATCGGAGCCAACGGTTCCCTTCATGTAGGTCACCGCACAGTCGATCCTTCCTTTGGTGTTATCCGTTGCCACAACCTTGAACCTATAGACCGACTTGTCGTACTTGTAGTTAGCAAACGGCGTGGTCGGCTGCTGTTCGCGAACGTAATAAGTAAAGGTTTTGCTTGCACCGCGACCCGTGGGGTCAGACGTGGACGCGTCGAGGTCTTTAAGCTCATACGTAATGTCTTGGAACATCAGGGGCTGAGACTTGTCGCCACCGGCAGTGGTCGAGACGGTCTTGACGCTGTCGCCCGTAAAGTTCTCGTTATCCGCAAACTCGAGCGTAAACTCCTTCATCTCGCCACCCTTAACGACCTTGGTCGCCTTAGGGATCCAAACGCCAGTCGAGTCGTACGCGGTACATACGTTAGTGAAAGTCGCCGAACCGTCCTCACAGATAATTTGATAATAGCCGTCGACATTCTTCGCGACACTCCACGTTTTTTTGTTAATCCACTTCCCAGACTTATCGAGTTCGTACTTGGTCCCGTTGACGTCTGTAATCGTGTAGTTATGGATGAGAAGTTCCTTCTCTTCGTTCGGATTATTTTTACTCGGAACAGCCATGAGCTTGGTCGGCTTATCCTGGGTCCGTACCACAATCTCATACACACTGGAGTCGCACGTGATGTCAGGATCATCGCCGGCATCTTCGACCAAGTAGTATGTGATTTCGTTACCCGTGCCACCCGTTGCGAACTGTTCACCAAGGTCAAACGTGATATTGCCGCTTGCATCATTTTTTGCAGTTCCAACCTCGGTGCAAACGTTACGATTGAATGTCGCGCTAGCCAAAGGGTCGGTTGAGTCCTTGCGGTAGACCCTAAAGGTAAACTGATTCTCTTCGAGCCCCTCGTTCACATTTGTCTGCGAATTACGTAGTACCTTGGTCGCCTTGAGCTTGAGGCTCGGATAGACATACGTGTCCTCAGGCACGCCCATGTACAGGTCGCCGTTCGACATGATGCCGCCGCCATGGTCCCAGGAATAGTTGCCGGTGATGAACGTTGTCGCAACTTTTTGCGCATTGATCGCGGCTTCGTCTTGAGCTGTAACACCCGAGCTCAGGCCGATGCTTTTATATACCTGCACGCCACCGTTAGCGGGGATAGTAATGGCTTGCGTAAGCTCTTTACTTCCCTTGTATTTGGCGTCACCGCCGCCAAGCATTTTGCCAATCACCGCCGCGATCGGGGTCTTATGATCCTCCGCCGCAAGGAAGAAGTCCGCGTGGCCGTTTTCGCGAAACTCTTTGGCATTGTAGGCGTCAGCATCCTGGTTCTTTTTGTGTTCAAGGCCTTCGTAGCCACCAGCGGATAGGTGAGGGGTGCCTTCGTTACCGCTATTCTTTTCAGAATTATAATCAGCTTTTGCGTCCTGCTGATCTTTGGCAGACGAATTGCCAAAGATTGCTGTGCCCTCAGTGTTCGTTACCAACGTCTGGCCCGTAGGGCAGACTGCAACGCCACCGCCATAGCCGCCAGCGGTATTGGCGCTAATGTACGAGTTATATATGAATAGCCTACCAGCAGTCTTCTCCTTGCCCAAATCCGAGTTTCCCTGGACAAAGATACCGCCTCCGCCCCAGTCAAAGCGAGACATGCAAGAGTTATTAGTGATGTAGACTGGGCTATCGTTTGACGACCCATTTATCATCGCGTCAACCATCTGGCCCACTCGAATGCCAGCACCTTCAGATCGGTAGCTCACGTTAGAGGCAATAATTCCTCCCGTGATTTTCAGCCACGCCATACCCGTACGGGATTGCTCATTACGGTCGACATCCGTGACATAAACGCCGCCGCCTGCTTCCTCAGAATAGTTGCCCGTGATCTGGCCGCCCGAAATGGTGACATGAGTACCGTTTCTAGCGGCAAGTCCAGCGCCGCCATGATCGCCATAACCATCATGGCAACAGAAATTGGCATATTTATTGTTCGTAATGTAACCGCCGGAAACAGTAACGCTGCCGCCATATTCGGCCATGATGCCGCCACCAAAGCCAGCAGAATCAAGCGTGCTGTTGCCGGAGATTACGCCATTAGTTATGGTGACCGTGGAGCCTTTAGCATACACACCGCCGCCACTAGGAGCACTATTGCCGGCAATTACGCCACCGGTCACATTAAGGGTCGAGGCACTACCTTTCTCGTTGGACACCATAATGCCCGCGCCCGCGCCCGAGCTAGAAGCGCCACAAACATAGCCGCCGCTCATGTTGACGGTAGAGCCGTTCTCGGCATAGACCAAGCTGCTAACCCTGCCGCCTTTCTTTTGCGTGATCACGCCGCTCACAAGGTTAAACGAGCCCTTGCCGTTGTTGTTATACAGATTGATGAGCCTTAGATTTGCGTTGCCGCTGCACGCCACGATGGCGCCTTTAATATCAACGTCATGTTTGACAAGCGTCTCGGTTGTCCCTGTACCACTTGGGGTCGATTTGGTCACGTAGTAGGTAAGATTAGACGGAATGCCATCAACGTAATTTAGCTCGGCTTTCTTGCCATAATTATCGGGATTCAGGTACTGCCCCTGATCAGTAAGCTGCTGGCCCTCGATGAGCGTCTCATTCGCCTGTGCGGAATCCTTAATTGTAAGTGTTGCGCCGTTAGCAATATCAAATAACGGCTTGTCGGTGTTCAAGCACTTAATCTTATGACCGTTTAGGTCAAGGGTGATATTGATAGGGTTATCGTCAGTTTGTTCAAGCCTAATCTCACCGCTGTATTCAATATCGTTAACAAGCTTAAAAGTAGCGGAGCCATTTCCATCGCGAAATTTCTTGTCAGGAAGCTTCGCGCTGAGTTCATCTCCTCTGCTGATTTCATAAGTCGATTCATTTTCTGCAGCAAGTGCGATTGCGCCCTCGCCGTTAGCACTATCATCCGCAGACTGAGCATCACCCTCGGCCTCCGTGTCGTCGGACGGCAGGTCTGCGGCAACGGCGTCTTCGCTCGCGCCATTCTCGGCATCGTCACTATTCTGGTTTTCGGTATCCCCGTTGTTGGTGCTGCCTACATCAGTAGACTCACTTGAGGAACCCCCCCATCACAGTTTCCTCGGTAGAAACCATCTGGGCGTCGTTGGCAATGGCCTGCGAGATCGGGGGCATGACGAGCGACAGCACCAGGCTCAAAACGGATGCTCCGCAAAAAACGCCTGCCAGTACACGGCGCGTCACTTTATTACTCTGCTTAAATTTGTCCGAATTCGCTTTCATCGATGTCTCCTCCCCAAGAGACCGCGATCTTGCTCTTTCCCTATCAAGCTTGGACGCGCAACCGATATTTGCGCGCGCTTAGTAATGGTATTGTACTTCTTGTTTAAACATCTATGTACTAGATTCTGACATTATTGTAGCAGTAATCCAGCGCTCTTGACATTTGCTCAAATTAATTGTTTTTTATTAACCTTAAAATAAAACTAAATTGCTGGTAATTTAGCTATTGCTATTTTTTTATTCGCCAGCGTATTATTTGTACAACATTTAACTCAAATGCAATAATGCTGTGAACGGTGGGCATTTAGCGGTGAGCGGTAGCACTAGCTTATATTACAGGCTACCTCATTAGCAATCTGCGCGGATGTCGCGCCGCTAATTAATGATGTTCGCATATCTATATACACGAAACTAGAAGAATCTCGGCATCATAGGCAAAACCACCCAAACACTTGGCCGCGCTTAGGCAACCACCACAAACGTACCCACCCCTTTGCGGTGGTTCTCCCCCGGCGCTACAGCAGATGCTCCTCGATAAAGATCGCGATGCCGTCTTTGTCGTTGCTGGCGGTTACAAAGTCGGCGGCGGCACGGGTGGCATCGCTGCCGTTTGCCATGGCCACGCCCACGCCGGCGTCGGCCACCATGCAGGTGTCGTTGTCCGCATCGCCAAACACGCAGATGTCCTGGAGCTCCATGTCGTTGAGCTCCGCCACGCGCACAAGGCCGCGCGTCTTGGACACGCGCGGATCCATGAACTCGTAGAGCCGCTGCGTGGTTTGCAGAGCCGCCGCCTTAACGGTGTTATCGGCAAACGTCGACGCCCGCTCAATCACCCGCGGCATCACCTCGGGCGCCATGGTAAACATCACCTTGGGCTGCGGCTCGCGCAAAAACACGGCAAAGTCGACCACCTGGTAGGGCACGCCGTCGACGCGCGACAGGTGCTCGACGCACGCATTGCTCTCGGGCACGTAGAACACGCCGTCTCGGGGGCAGACGGGCGTTGCCGGAAGGTCCGCCATGTGCTTACAGATGCGCGCGATGGTCTCGCCCGGCAGCGGATAGCTCAGCTCGTTAATGTCGTGCGCGCGGTCGATGACCTCGGCGCCACCACAGCCCACCATCACGTCTACCAGGCCTTCGATGCCCCAGAGCTCGTACATGGCCTCGGTCGCGTGGGCGTCGCGCCCGGTGCACAGGCCAAAGAGCACGCCGCGCTCGCGCAGGGCGCGGATCGCCGCCACGGTGCGCGGGGACACCGTGTGCTGGCTCGTGAGCAGCGTGCCGTCGATATCGCAGAACACGGCTTTGATGTGGCTGAAGGTGGTGTCCATGGAGGCCTTTCTAGGTTGTGCGGCGGTGTGGGGTGTATTCGTGAACGGCGTACATGGTATACCAAGGTGTGGGCCGTTGGGACCCAATCGCCACAAAGGTGCCTGCCCCCCCTTGTGGTGGCCGAGCCCGAAGGGCGGCCTGCCCGGAGCGCAAACCATCACAACATTCGACGTTTTTCGGCAAAATCGCGATTTTCATCGAATGTTGTGATGGTTTTTACTGCCTTGCGGCACGATCAAAATGCCGGCGTCCAAACAGCAGCAACGCCGCGGGAACTGCCGTCACGACCATGCCCGCCCCTACGAGCGTCTGTTGCACGCCAAATGTCGCCGCCAGCCACGGGGCAATCGCCAGCGGCGCCACGCCGGCAAACATATTGCCAAAGCCCATGACCGAGTTGACGCGACCGAGCTGCTCGAGCGGGGCCGTTGTTTGCACGATCGTGTTGTGGAGCGGGTTGACGACACCCCAGGCCACGCCCAGGGCAATCTGGCCGACGAGGGCCACGCCTACGTACGGCGTCCCCACGTAGAGCAGGCTTCCCAGGCCCACGGACATAAGCGCCACAAGCAGCGTTTTAAGGCTGACCAGGTGCGGCGGCAAGCGGAGCGCGAGGACGGCGCCCAGCACCGCGCCCACACCGCTGGCCGACGAGAGCCAGCCCATCCATTCGACACCGACATGCAGAATATCACGGTAGAAGAACGACTCCAGCGGATCGAAGGCGCCGTAGCCAAAGTTCGAAAGGAAAATGATGCAGAACAGCAGGGCGAGGACGCTATTGGTAAAGACCGTCTTGATGCTGGTCGCGAAGGTTGCACGGGTGGATTTACTGGAGTCGGAGCTTTGACTGGCAGTACTTGCCGTTGTGCTGCTATCCGCGGGAGTACTTTCGCGCGCGGCGACGCGACCTGCTTGCGGCCTAAAGCCCCAACCGGCGACGAGCGCCAGCACTGTAAAGAGCATCATGAGCACAAACACCGCACGCGACGACGCAGCAGCTGCGACAAAGCCGCCCAGCGTGGGGCCAACGATGATACTCACGTTTGAGAACATGG
Source organism: uncultured Collinsella sp. (assembly GCA_900540975.1). Taxonomy (GTDB): domain Bacteria; phylum Actinomycetota; class Coriobacteriia; order Coriobacteriales; family Coriobacteriaceae; genus Collinsella. The sequence goes on along the minus strand of UQHY01000035.1, from coordinate 12,134 downwards.
CGATGACGGAGTTGATGTCTTTGAGCTCGACAGGATCGTCGGTGAGGTAGGCCGGATAGGATGTGGCGATGGGCTGGGCGAACCCCATCACAAAGCCCAGGAGTACCGCGCCGGCAAGGACTGTTCCGATCGCGCTGCCAAAGGCGAGGATTGCCGCGCCGGTTGCCAACGTGCCAACGATGCTCAGCATGAAATGGCGACGTGAGCCCCAGGCGTCGAGCGCCGCTCCACCCGCAAAGGATCCCAAGATCACAAATACGTTCATAAACAGGACGGCCAGCGATGTCGCGACGACCGAGGCATCGTCCGCATAGGTAAGCGTTCCGATGACGCCGATAAAGTAGCTGGTCTGAAAACCGGTGTAGATGAGAAAGCGCATCGCCACCAGACGCTTGGCCTGCACGGACAGCGAAGGTTGAGGCTTTGAGAAAAGAGAGGCGAGCATGGAGACTCCTTGTTTCATACAAATGCGGACGGCGGGCATTCGCCACCGTCTGTCAAATCAATCTATCCGCATGAAACATTAAGGACGCATCAAGCCCCTTCTCTCCGTTTTTCGCCCGTCATGAACTACTTGGTAGATTGTAAGGCATGTCCCACACATCTACTTAAACAAAAACCACCACAAAGGTGCCTGGCCCCTTTGTGGTGGAAGTGACGTTTGCCCAGATAAAACCTGCCAAAACAAACCTGTTCCTATTTGGCAGGTTTTAGGCCAGATGATCTTGGATGAGGTCGCAGATGGCTCGGGCGTCGTTGATGTTGATGGCTCGGGTCGCAAAGCCGGCGTCGAAGGCCTGACGCGCCAGGGCTTCGTTGCAGGCAAGGGCCAGCGTGTGGCCGTCGACCAGGTCGAGCGAGCTCTTGCCACGCAGACGGTCGACACCGGAGCGCGCGACCACGATGTTGTCGAAGCCCTCGGTCTTGTAGCCCTCGATGATCACCACGTCAACATCGTTGTAGCGCGACAGCAGCTCGCGCGCGGGCATCTCGTCCTCCTCGCGCGTGTCGGCGTACTCCGCCCAGCGCGTGGCGCAGATGAGTCCTACGTGCTTGGAGCCGGCTTGGTGATGGCGCCAGGTGTCCTTAGCGGGCACGTCGATATCAAAGCCGTGGTGCCCATGATGCTTGAGCGAACCCACGCGCAGGCCGCGGCGGGTGAGCTCGGCGATAACCTTCTCGACGAGCGTGGTCTTGCCCGAGTTTTGATAGCCGATAAACGCGATCGCGGGGACGGCCGGGGCCGGAGCTGCGGGTGCGACGGCGACGGGTGCGCTCGCGGGCGCGTCGCCCGCGGCTCCCACGGCCTCAACAGCAGCGGCCTGACGCTCTGCGCGATCCCACACGCCCGAGCGGCCGCCCTCCTTGTGCAGCAGGCGCACGTCGACGATCTCCATGCCGCGATCGACGGCCTTGCACATGTCGTAGATGGTCAGACACGCGGCACTCGCGCCGGTCAGGGCCTCCATCTCGATACCCGTCTTGCCCGTCACGCCGGCCGTAACCAGTACGTGAAAGCCAACCTGCCCGTCCGCGCGCGCCGGCGCCCAGCCCTCGGGCACGTCCTCGACCGGCGTCCCCGCCGGAGCGATGGGCGCAATGTCGCACTTGCTCTTGGTAATGAGCAACGGATGACACATGGGAATGATGTCGCTCGTACGCTTGATGGCCATGATGCCCGCCACACGCGCGCAGGCAAGCACGTCGCCCTTTTTGGCGCGGTCCTGCAGAACCATGGCCTGCGTCTCGGGATGCATGAGGATGGTGCCCTCGGCGATGGCGATGCGATGGGTCTCGGCCTTGTCGGACACGTCGACCATGCGCACCTCGCCCTTGGCGTCCACATGCGTCAGCTCGTCGCGACGGGCGTCGCGGGCGGGCTCGGCGACAGCGCTGGCAGTCGGCTGCACGGACGCGTCGGCGCTGCCAGCATTCGCCGCAGCCGTGGCTTTGTGGGCAGACATCGCGGCCCTGCGAGCGGCCTTGGTGGCATCGGCGTACCTGCTCTTGGCCATATGATCATCCTCCGATTTGGGACATAAATCGTTGCGTGCCCTCAATTATCGCGTGTTCCTGCGGTTTGTGGGCCACGGCATCGCGCCAAATCGAAAGTACCTGCATATCATCACCACGGCGCAGGGCGTCGCGCACCGAATACTCGGCATCGCTGAACAGGCACGGACGCACGTTGCCATCGGCCGTCAGGCGCAGGCGGTTGCAATTCGCACAAAAATGGTTGGACATGGCGCTAATAAAGCCGACCGTTCCCGCCGCGCCCGGAAAGCGCCAATAGCGCGCAGGGCCCGCGCCGGCAGGAGCGTCGTTGATGTCGAGCGGCTCGAGCTCGCCCAGTCCCACCGCGGCGGCCCCGGCATTGATGCGCGCCCGCAGCTCGTCGCTCGGCACGGTATCGCTCGCGTCCCACAGCTCGGGATTGAGCGCGGGAGCATGCGGGTCCACAGCGCAATGCGAGCTCGTGTGCTCGTCGCCAATGGGCATGTATTCGATAAAGCGCAGGTGGATGGGGCGGTCGAGCGTGAGCCGCGCGAGGGCCGCCACGTCCTGGTTGAGCCGGCGCACAACAACGCAGTTGACCTTAACGGGCTCAAAACCCCAAGCCAGCACCGCGTCGATGCCGGCCATGGTCTGCTCGAGTCGACCCAGGCGCGTGATCTTTCCAAACAGCTCGGGGTCGAGTGTGTCGAGCGAGATGTTGACGCGGTTAAGCCCCGCGTCTTTGAGCTGCGGCGCCAGCTTGGGCAGCAGGGCGCCGTTGGTGGTGAGCGAGATGTCCTCGATCTGAGGAATCGCGCGGATGTCGCGAATGAGCGGGATGATACGGCGGCTGACCAGCGGCTCGCCGCCCGTCAGGCGCACGCGGCGAATGCCCTCCCCCGCCACCAAGCGCACAAAGCGGGCGATTTCCTCGGCACTGAGCAGCTCGTCGTGCGCGCGGGGCGCCACGCCATCGGCCGGCATGCAGTAAATACAGCGGAAATTGCACTTGTCGGTAACGGCAATGCGCAGGTAGTTGATATCGCGGCCAAAGCCGTCATGTTGCACGTGCCCGTCCACGCAGCCCTCCCCTCGCGCGGCGTTTTATTCTTCGGAAAACATAATACCCCACGAGAGAATCATGCCGACACCCGTACGGCAGGACAGGTCGCTTCGAGCAAAACCAGCTTCCCAAGCCCATCCTCAACACAGACCATCACAACATTCGATGCTTTTCCCGATTTTGGCAAAAAACGTCGAATGTTGTGATGGTTTGCCTGCCCACGGCACCCCGCAGAAGGACCAAAGCGCCCCTAAAGGCCGCCGTCCCAGTGCCGAATCACGAATTCTCGCAGATCATTCTGCCGTTTCTGGAACGCTTCACTTCGGTCGCACTTGAGACCCATAGCGAGCGCGATGGCATTCATCGCCCGATGCAATTGCAGTTGATGGGCAAACTGAGTCCCGGTGAGGACGATCATCCTAAAGCCCAGCGCGCTCAGCACGGTCATACGCTCTGCATCCGACGCGCTGCGCTGTTTATCAAGATGGTCCGAGCCGTTGTACTCAATCCCCGTACCGCTCGCAGGCGCATATACGTCGATTTCGAAATACCCGGCCTTTGCGAGATGCTTGAACTCGTTGGGAACATCGACCCGATGGTTGAGCTCGATCTTGGCGTATCCCAGCCCTCCCTGGGAACGTTTTGCTACGACCATGATTGCGGTGGCCGTCTCCATGGGCGATCGCGCGCCATCGTGCACGCGCTTGAGCACGGCGGCCGCGCGTATAGCCCCCTGACGAGATCGGTTCTCATTGCAATAAGCAATCAAGTCGGCAACGGTATACCTCTGCCCCATCTCGATATAATCGCCTGTCGACAGATGATTCAAATGGTATCGTGCGCAGATTTCGTAGCCATATTCCAGCTGCTCGGGCTCACTCATCCACGAACCCGCCTGGACAAAGCACATGGCCTCATCAACCACCAGAAGGCCCTCCGCCACCTCGATAAGATGGCCTGGAGGTATCGGCGCCCCAAACACGTGGCACCTAAATCCAGCCGGCGTCGAGCGCTCAAAATCGAAGTTAACGAGCGTGTCGATATGATCGAGCTCTTCTCGTGGAATACCGAGTAAAACCAGATAGTCGGTAACGATCCCGGCTGCCGTTGAAGCCCTCAGCCCTTTGGCATCGAGTCCCAATTTGGGCAGGCCCGCGGTCGGCTCCGCCTCGTTAGCAAGCGAGTCCTCATCGTATAGGCTGCTTGCTCGCGAGAGCGGCTCGGACGGGCGCGCCACATTGTGGTACAGCCAGGCAGTCTTATGGGACAGGACGATCGGCAGGTCCATGAGCCCTCCAATGGAGTCGGATAACCAACCTTATTCCCCTGCCCACGGGTCCGCACACCTTCGTGCACAAGAAAGCGAATCCACCCGGTCGAGTGGCAGAAAAACCATCACAACATTCGATGCTTTTCCCGTTTTTGACGAAAAACGTCGAATGTTGTGATGGTTTGAGTCGAGGTGAGGGGCGCTAAGGGGTCAAAGCATCGTGCTCGAACGGGTTAATCCAACTCTTTTAAGCCATGCGCCAGCTGCCAGTACTCGCCGTGCTGGGCGAGCAGCTCTTCGTGCGTGCCGCGCTCGATGATGCGGCCGTGTTCGAGGACCATGATGGCGTCGGCGTCGCGGACGGTGGACAGGCGGTGCGCGATCATAAACGTGGTGCGACCGCGCATGATGCGGTCCATACCGCGCTCGATGAGCTTTTCGGTACGCGTGTCAATGGAGCTCGTGGCCTCGTCCAGGATGAGCACCGGCGGATCGGCGACGGCCACGCGCGCGATGGCGAGCAGCTGACGCTGACCCTGCGACAGGTTGGCGCCGTCGGCCGTGACCGGTGTGTCGTAGCCCCGCGGCAGGCGGCGGATAAACGAGTCGGCGCAGGCGGCCTCGGCAGCGGCGCGCACCTCCTCGTCGGTCGCGTCGAGCTTGCCAAAGCGGATGTTCTGCGCAATGGTGCCGCTAAACAGGTGCGTGTCCTGCAGCACAATGCCGAGCGACCCGCGCAGGCTGGCCTTGGCAATGTGCTTGACGTCGATGCCGTCGTACGTGATCTCGCCGTCATCGACCTCGTAGAAGCGGTTGATGAGGTTGGTGATGGTCGTCTTTCCGGCGCCCGTCGAGCCCACAAACGCAATCTTTTGCCCCGGCTTGGCAAACAGGTTGAGATCAGTGAGCACACGGGTGCCCGGCACGTAGGAGAAGTCCACGGCATGGAAGCGCACGTCGCCGGCAAGCGGGACCAAGCCGCACGTGAGCTCGGTACCGTCGGCGGCCAACGCGCGGCCCGACTCATCAACGGCAGCCACGTCATGCAAGTGCCCGTACGCGCCCACACCCTGGCCCTCGGGAATCTTCCATGCCCACGCGGCGTCGCCCGTCTGCACCAGCTCCACGCAGCCCTCGTCCACCTCGGGCTTAAGGTCCATAGCCGCAAACAGGCGCTCGGCACCGGCCAACGCGTTGAGCAAGAAGTTGCCGAGCTGCGTAAACTGGTTGATGGGCATGGCGGCCTGGCGCACAAAGACCAGGTAGCTTGCAAGTGCGCCCACATCGGCGAGCCCCTTGATGCAGAGCATGCCGCCCGCCACGGCGACGATGGCATAGTTGACGTAGCCAATCACGACGGTCATGGGCACCATGGAGTTGGCATAGCTCACGGCGGCGGTACCGGTGCGGCGAAGCTCGTCGTTGCGGCAGGTGAAGCCGGCGACATTCGCTGCCTCACGGTTAAAGACCTTGATGACCTTTTGGCCCGAGACCATTTCTTCGATATATCCGTCCAGGTCGCCAAGCGATGCCTGCTGGGCAGCAAAGAAACGCTTAGAGCGCGCGCCCGAGTAGCGCGCATACAGCACAATGGCCGCATCGCACACGAGTGTGATAATCGTGAGCTGCCAGTTAAGGATGATGAGCATGGCCGTGGTGCCCACAACCTGAATGGCGGCCTGAATCACGTTGGCAAAGCTGTTGTTGAGCGCCTCGGAGACGGTGTCGACGTCGTTGGTGAAAAAGCTCATGATGTCGCCCGAGCGCGTGCTGTCAAAATAACTGAGCGGCAGCGTCTGGATGTGCGCGAACAGGTCGCGGCGAATGTCGGACACCACGCGTTGGGCCGCGCGCACCATAATCTGCGAGTAGCCCGGGGCCGAAAGCACGCCCGCAGCGTAGATGATCGCCGTCAGGATGACCTGCTTGGCGAGCAGCTCCTCCCCGCCCGTGGCCAAACCGTTAACGATGGGGCGCACCATGTAGGTGCCGGCGAGGCTCGCGATGGCGGCGACGGAGGCGAGCACGCCCACCGCGAGCAACGAGAACTTGGCATGCCCCATGTAGGAGAGCAGGCGGCGCACGGTGTGCTTGAGGTCGGCCGGGCGTGCTTGGGCTGCGGTCTTAGGCATGGCGCTCACCCCCTTCCAAGGGTGATCCGCATGCGACGGAGGAAAACGGATCATTCGCGCAGCCATCGTCGCCGCCGTCGCTGGCGTCCGTGTTCCCCGCAAACTCCATCTGCGAGGCGTAAATCTCCTGGTATATGTTGTCGCCCGCCAGCAGTTCCTCGTGCGTGCCCACGCCGTGGACACGACCGTCATCCAACACTACAATGCGATCGGCATCCATGGCGCTCGCGATGCGCTGGGCGATGATGAGCACGGTCGTATTGGGAATCCGAGCGATGTGCTCGCGAATCTTAGCGTCGGTCGCCATATCGACCGCGCTGGTGGAGTCATCAAAAATGAGCACGCGCGGATGCTTGAGCAGTGTGCGTGCGATGCACAGGCGCTGCTTCTGGCCACCCGAGACACCGGCGCCGCCTTGGCCCAACTCGCCGTCGAGTCCGCCGATGCGATCAAGGAACTCGTCCACGCACGCCGCGCGGCAAGCCGCGAGGAGCTCATCGTCCGACGCCTGCGGATTACCCCACTGCAGGTTCTCGCGCACGGTGCCCGTAAACAGCACGTTCTTTTGCAGCACAATGCCCACGGCGTCGCGTAGGGTCGCGAGGTCGTAGTCACGCACGTCACGTCCGCCCACAAGCACGGCGCCCTCGGTAGCGTCGTACAGGCGCGCAATCAGCTGCACAAGTGAGCTCTTGCCCGAGCCCGTGCCGCCGAGGATGCCCACCGTCGAGCCGCTCTCGATGCGAAGGTCGATATGCTCGAGCACATCCTCGGCTGCATCCGCGCGGTATTTAAAGGAAACGTCGCGAAACTCGATACTGCCGTCCGCTGGCGCCGCAATCGCGAGGTCTCCCGCGGGGTTGGCGATAAAGGGCTCCTCATCGAGCACCTCGGCGATACGGCCCACACTCGTGAGAGCGCGCGTGAGCAGCAAAAACACGTTGGAAATCATCATGAGCGAATTCATGATCAGCAGCACGTAGCTCATAAAGCCCGTGAGCGAGCCCACGCCCAACTTGCCGGCGAGAATCATGCGGCCGCCAATCCACAGGATGGAGAGCGCAGCCACGTACATCGACAGCTGAAACACCGGCAGGTTGAGCACCGCGCTGCCAAAGGTCTTTGTCGCAGTGCGCGCGAGCTCGGTATTGACGGTGTCGAACTTGGCCTCCTCGTGCTCGGTACGAACGTAGGCCTTGACGGCACGCACGGCGGTGAGGTCTTCCTGTACCACGCCGTTGAGGTGGTCCATCGAGGTCTGGAGTTGGCGGTAGAGCGGGCTCACGCGATAGGTGATGACGCCCAGCACGATTGCCAGCACGGGCAAGATGATCGCAAAGACGGTGGCGAGCGGGCGCGACAGCATCAGCGCGTAGATAAGGCCGATGATAAGCGTCACCGGGCCGCGCACCATAGGGCGAAAGCCGTTGCCCACAGCATTTTGGATAACGGTGATGTCCGTGGTCATGCGGGTGACGAGCGAGCTGGCGTCGTAGTTGTCCAGGTTACCAAAAGCGAGCGTCTGAATCTTTTTGTACTCGGCCTCGCGCAGGTTAGCGCCTAGGCCCGAGGCAACGCGGGCAGACGTGCGGGCATAACCCAAGCCCAGTACCAGCGAAAGCGCAGCGCACACCAACATGTACGCGCCCTGCAGCAGTATGTAGTTGATATCACCCGCAGGCACGCCCACATCGATGATGTTGGCCATGATGACCGGGATAAACAGCTCGAGCACCGTCTCAACCGACACAAAGAACACGCCGAGGATGGCATCGCGACGGTATGCCCCTAGGTAGGAAAACAGTATTTTGAGATTGCGCACGCAGGTTCAACCCCCATCAAACGTTGTTCGCAAACGCACGTATTATTGCGCGCCGAATAATGGTGTCAAGTATTCCGAAATCGTTTTCTGCAAGGTTAGCGACGGCGGCGAGTTCTCGTGACGTGTGTCCATATTCACTCGGAATAATGGTGCGCGCGATTTTTTTCGCCCCACTGCCGACACAAACCTTGACTCTACAATCGTTGTAGGGTTTTCACTACACTGGTACGTAAACAAACCCAGCCAGAAAGCCCCACCTATGGAACACGACCTCACACGCGGCAATGTCCTTAAGACCATCGCGGTCTTTGCCCTGCCTTATATGCTCTCGTACTTTTTGCAGATGCTCTACGGCATGGCCGACCTGTACATGATGGGGCAGTTTAGCGGCGCCGCCGGCATCACCGCCGTGGGCAATGGCGCGCAGACGCTCTATATCATTACCGTGACGCTTGTGGGCCTGGCCATGGGAACGACGGTTATCGTCGGCCACGCCGTGGGCTCGCGTCGCTTCGACCGCGCCGAGACCGCCATCGGCAACACCATTACGCTCTTTATGGGCGTCTCGGTGGTGCTGGCCGCTGTCCTGCTTGCGCTGTGCCCGCAAATCGTGGCGCTTATTGGCACGCCGGCCGAGGCAGTCGAAGGTACCTCCGCCTACCTGCGTATCTGCTTTGTCGGCATTCCCTTTATCGCCGCGTACAACATCCTTTCGGCCATCTTTCGCGGCCTGGGCGATTCGCGCTCGCCTATGTACGTGATCGGCGTGGCATGCATCATCAACATCGCGCTCGACTTTCTGTTTATCGGCCACATGGGGCTCGGCCCCGTGGGCGCGGCGCTCGGCACGGTAACCGCCCAGACGGCCAGCGTTGCGCTCGCACTCGTGTGGCTTAAGAGCCGCCGTACGAACATCCACGTTAAGCGCAGCGACCTGCGCCCCCAGCCCGAGGTGCTCGGCAGCATTCTTAAGATCGGCGTGCCTGTGGCTGTGCAGGACGGCTGCATCCAGGTGGCGTTTATGTTTATCACCGTCATCGCCAACCACCGAGGACTCGTCGACGCCGCCGCCGTGGGCCTGGTCGAGAAGATGATCAGCTTTTTGTTCATTGTGCCGAGCTCCATGGGTGCCACCGTCAGCGCGCTCACGGCGCAAAACGCCGGCGCGGGCAAGGGCGATCGTGCACGTCAGGTGCTCAAAGATGCCATGACAATCTCGGTAGTGTATGGCTGCCTGATCACAGCGCTGATGTGGCTGGTGGCACCGGCGTTTATCGGCTTTTTTGCCAAGGACGCCGCGGTGGTCGCGGCCGGCACCGGCTATATGCGCAGCTACATTTTCGACGCGATTTTTGCCGGCATCCACATTTGCTTTAGCGGCTTTTTCGCTGCATACGGCAAGAGCTACATCGGCTTTGCGCACAACGTGCTGGCCGTGGCGCTCATTCGCGTGCCCGGCGCGTGGCTGCTGTCGAACGCCTATTCCGATACGTTGTTTCCCATGGGCATCGCCTCGCCGTGCGGATCGATTTTGTCAGCAGTCATCTGTGTTATCGCGTTTACCGTGCTCAACCGACGCGGGGCTTTTGACAAACTGGTAGCGTAGCGGGGCAACGCGAGATCGCCCTTATCGACGACATCATCAGCGACGACCCCACAACCTACGTGACGCAAATCACGGTGCCGGTTGCCCCAGCAAAGTAAGAACCGCCCGGAAGGCATCGTGCTTCCGGGCGGTTCTTACTAATCATCATCCAGCAACTCGAATCGATTCCTAGATATCACCAATGCGGCATAATCTTGGCTTTGGTGAAAAACATGGGCGACCACAACGTCCTCGTTATCGTAGTAATAAAGCATTACATAAGAATTAACGAGGCAAGCATGGTAACCAAGCACTGCAAGCTCGGGTAACTTCGATAAGCCGTAGTCAACTACACCACTTTGAAGAAGCTGGAGCTGGCTACGGTATTTATCAAGAAAGTGCCGGGCAGTAAAAATACCATGCCCCAATAGATAATCAACGATATCGTCAACTTCTTGTTCAGCTGAAGGCAGAATCTTGACGTTATAGGCCATATTTTGCCTCAAGGTCATCGAGAGCCTCAAAGGCATCACGTGCCGTACCAGCAGCACGCTCCCGTTCGGCCACAGCTATACGAGCCATCAGACGAGCCTTAGCCTGTTCCTGAACCATGAGGTCGTAGTCCTCGGATCGAAGTACAACAAATTTGCTATAGCCGTTTTTTGTAACAGTCACTGGACCAGTAGTAGTTTCAACGAGCTCCGAGAATTTCGCGGTGTCCCGCATATCTTTAATTGGAACGCAAACAGGCATGGCACACTCCTAACATAATTGTGTACATAATTATGAAGTATAGCTCAGCTAACGAGCATCAGCTACAGGAGAACCGCCATGTCGAGGACAGTCCCCGATATGGCGGTTTTACTCCTCCGGAATCGGAAACGCACGGATGAACTCTGCAGGCGAGAAGGTCTTGATGGTCGAGCGCACAAAAGCGGCGCGGTCACGCGTGATGATAAAGTCCACGCCGGCACGCTCGGCCATCGCACGGATACAGCCGTCCTCAAAGTCCGGCTCATCGGAATAGGCGGAGGTAAAACAAGCTTCTTGGTCGAGAGGCTCTACCGAGTAGCTCTTAAGACAGTCGCGCACTACCTCGCGGGCGCGCGCCTCGCCTGCCTGTTTAGTGAGAATGTAGTACGCGTCCTTGAGAGAGCAGGCCGAAACAATACCCTCGATAAGTCCCACGTCAACGAGCCCCTTGATCGTTTGCGCCGCTGCGTGCTCCGGCCGGCCCGGAAGCACGCAATCGAGCAGAAAATTGGTATCGAGAAATGCCCTCATAGGTAGCGCTCCCTCGCGACGCGCTTTTCATCTTCAACCGTCATCGTATCGAGCGGCGTTCCCTTTGGCATGTTAGCTACGATATCGAGATACTCCTGGTAGTCCTCATCCTCCGCGAGCATCTCACGGATCTCCTTCCAGGTGATCTTGGGATGCCACATCGTACCCACGTCGCGCTTGGGCTTGTCCGAGCCGCGCGTCGGCTTTGCACCCCCGCGCTCTTGGGCAGCGTCATATTCCACTGCGACCGGGCCTTGATAGTCGAGCGGCACAATCTTGAACAACGGCTTGCTCCGCTTGAAGACCACAACCTCTTCGCCCTCATTGGCAACCCTTTCGGCCACCTGCGTAAGGTTTTGGCGCAGCTCCGAAAACGCGACGGTAACCATAACGGCTCCTCTCAACATATATCTTTACTGCACAGTATACACGTTAATGTTAATGTTAAAGTGTATAAAACTCATCACAATGGGGCAGCCCCGTTGTGGGACCTCACTGCGAGGCCCCTTTGCTTTGTATGAATCTTCTATCGCTCCGGAACGACACCGCTCCGCAGGGTCACCCTCAGCAACCTACATGACGCAGATCATGCTGCCCGCCACCACGCCCAAATAAAAACCTCCCGGAAAGTATCAACCTTTCCGGGAGGTTTTCTAATTTGATTATCGATGCACTAAGCCTGGGGCACCTGACCAGTAGCCAAGATCTGCTCGAGTGCGTCCTCATCCAACACGGGTACACCCAGCTGCTCGGCCTTGGTAAGCTTGGAACCCGCTTTGGGACCGGCAACCAGATAGCTCGTCTTCTTTGAAACGCTGCCCGAAACCTTGGCGCCGAGCACCTTGAGCGCCGCGCCCGCCTCGTCGCGCGTGCGGTTGACGAGCGTGCCGGTGAGCACGAAGGTCAGGCCCGCGAGCGGCTGTGCGTCGGCGAGCTCGCCCGCCACGCCAGCGTCGGCCGGGGGGGTGGGTCGCAAGAGCCAG
>UQHY01000034.1:0-23119 GCA_900540975.1 uncultured Collinsella sp. | reverse complement strand
CGGGATTGGTCAATCTCGGCCGACTATATTTGGCTAAATTATTCCGGCGCCAACAGTCTAACCAAATGCTGACCAAAAGCTTGACGCAATTATGGGTTGGTATGCCCTAAATAAAAGTTTTCGCAGCTTGGCTATAGCATAGAAATACTCAATTGCTGCACATTTGATATCGATGCATCGCCATCCGACAACGAATTACGTGTCGGGAATTGGCCGAAATCGTTCAAAATGAGGGTTCAGAATTTGTGATGGCAGATCTATCTGTGGAACGTAGGGCGGCCCCGCTGCGGGGTTTTCCGCTGCGAGGCCGCTCGTGATCTACCCCCGGGGTTTGTCGCAGGCGTTTCTACTTGGCAAACAGGTTCTTGAGGTTGAACTCGGCTTGGACGGTGCGGAGCATGAGGTCGGTGTCGTCGAGGCCCAGATGCTGCTCGTTGGCGTCGGCGGCGAGGGTTCCACGGCGGCGCGCCCAGTTCTCGAGCGCGGCGGGGGCGGATTCGCGGGGGAGCGAGCGGACGTCGGCATCCAGGCTGCGGCAGATCTGGCGCGAGTCGATGACGATGATCTTGCCGGCGCGGCGTGCCTCGGCGTAACCGTCCAGGTGGATCTTGAACCAACTGTCCTCAAAGGCGGCGTTGTGCGCCATGTACGGGTACTTCTTCATAAGCTTGAGCAGCTGCTTCTGCAGTTCCTTGTTCTCGCGGAACGGCTTTTTGCCGTCGATGTCGTCCCAGGTGATGTGGTGGATATTCGACAACGGCACATCCTCGCCGCGGTAGATGTCGGGCAGACCGCAGTAGTGCGCCTCGGCGTCGTGCGGGACGGCGTCGCTGGTGAGCTCCACGATTTCCCAACCCACATTGATGATATAACCGCGCTCGGGTGCACGGCCGGTGGTCTCGATGTCGATACCGAGCACGGTGCCCTGGATGGGCTTGCGGGCGTAGGCCACGCCGAGCGCGTCGCGGTCGCCGCGGATCTCGCGCATGACGGACGCGGCGGTGCGCTTTTGCATCTTGCCGATGGCAGCGCAGGTGTCGGCGTCGGACAGGCCGCGCGAAAGCGTTGCGGGCGTCACGTTGCGCAGACGCGCCTCGCCAATCTGGTCGCACAGGTCGCGGTTGCGGTCGGCCAGGTCGCGCACGGTGGCAAAGTCGAAGCCGGGGTCGCCCTCGGCGGTAAAGTACTCGGTCTCGAGCACCTTGAGGGCCTCCTCGCCCTTCTGGCGCTCGGACTCCATGGCGCCGTGGTCGCCGTAGATAAACATGGGGATAAACGGCTGGCGCTCGTATTCGAGTGCTTGCGAAACATTCATATGCTGCTCCTTGGACGGGCCGCGTTGCGCGGCTCGGGTTTGTCGAGTTATGGCGAGATGATAGTTTACCATGGGCAACTATTGGCATCGCGCCTAGGACAACTACAATACCCTAGTTGACCGCTAGGACTTTTACAATGCTGCCGAAAGACACGAAAGGTTCCATCCGTCATGGATTTGCTGATTGATATTCTGCTCGACGCCGGCAAGGACACGCTCTCGCTGGTGCCGTTCTTGTTGGTGACATATCTGGTCCTCGAGACGCTCGAGCATGTGGCAGGCGATCGCGTCAACGGTACCATCAAGCGTGCCGGCGCCGCTGGCCCCGTGGTTGGCTCGTTGCTGGGCATGGTGCCGCAGTGCGGCTTTTCGGCCATGGCGGCAACGCTATACGCCGGTCGCGTCGTGACGCTGGGCACCCTGGTGGCGGTGTTTCTCTCGACCTCCGACGAGATGCTGCCGCTGCTACTTGCCGAGCAGGTTCCCGTGCAGACTATGGCGATGCTTTTGGCTTCGAAAGCGCTGATCGCGCTGGTCACGGGCTTTATCGTGGATGCTGCCATTCGTGGCCTGCGTCGCAACGCCCGCGCGCATGCGGCGATTCGTCGTACCGTGTTGGGGACCACTGTCAATCCGGCGCACGTTAACTGCGCACATGACGACCACAGCGGTGGTGACATCATCGACGAGGTTGCCGAGGCGGGCGTGAGCGCCGACCACATCCATGAGCTGTGCGAGCGTGACCATTGCGGTTGTGATGAAGATGAGGACGAGCACGAACATGGACATGACCACGATCACGGTCATGAGGGCGAGCATGAACACCATCACGGCCACGGTCATTCCCACTCCCATGAAGGTACGCCCGTCCTGTCGATTATCCGCAGCGCCATCTCGCATACCGTGCAGGTATCGGTATTCATTTTCCTGGTGACGCTGATTCTGGTCGCCGTGCTCGAGACCTTTGGCGAATCTGCAATCGAGCAGTTCCTGCGTGGCAACGAGACGCTCGCCGTCCTGGGTTCGGCGCTTGTCGGCCTGATCCCCAACTGCTCGGCGAGCGTGGTCATTACGCAGCTGTATCTGGAAGGCGCGCTGCAGCTGGCACCGATGCTCGCCGGCACGCTCATCTCTGCCGGTGTGGGTTATCTGGTGCTGTTCCGCACCAATCGCAGCGCTCGCGAAAACGCCGTGTTCCTGGTCATGATGTACGTCATCGGCGCTGGCTGGGGCCTCGTCCTATCTGCCTTTGGCCTCTAAGTGGGCCTAACAAAACGGGCTTCAAAATAGCCATGCACGGCGCTTGCACAATGCGGCGACGCATGGCATTTTGAAGCCCGTTTTTTGTTGAGCCACGGATCCTGAGCGCTCACACCGGTCAGAACAAAAAGGCAAATTTCCGGGCATAGCCTAAAAATCTGCCTTGGTTAGCGCAGCAGCTCGGTGAGGTTGCGCTTAAAGCGGGCGCGGTCTTCGCCGGTGAAGGCTGCCGGCCCGCGGGTGCGACCGCCAGCGCGGCGCACCTTCTTTTCTTCGTGGCGAATAAACAGCTGCATGTCGATGGTCGCCTTGTCGTACACGCGCCCGCGCACGCCGATGGCGGCGGCATCGCGGCCGAGCACCATGCTCGCCAGGCCAATGTCCTGCGTCACGACCACATCGCCCGCCTGCAGACGCTCGACAATGGCAAAGTCGGCGCTATCGGCGACCACGCTCACGTCGAGCGTCGTGACCCAAAAGCCGTGTCGTGCGTGCTCGGCATCGCGCGGATCGTCGCGGCGAATGTGGCGTTCCAGGTTCTGCGTGCTGTTGCCGGCGATAACCACGGCGACGCCCGCCCGCCGCGCGCAGTCGATCGACTCACGCGTGACCGGGCAGGCGTCGCCATCAATAAACAGCGTTCGCGGCATCTAGCGCACCAGCTTGCCAAAGCGGATAGCACGAATAATCAGCGTCACGCCAAACACCAGGAGCGCGGCGCCGCTAAAGATGACGAGCATCTTTGCCGACCACAGCGGATAGATAAACACGAACACGCCGGCGATGATGGAGAGCGCGCCGCTCAGGATGGCAAGGGCGCGGTTAGACGAAAGCTCGGACTCCAGAATGGACATGACACCTTCGACAATCCAGCCAAAGCCGGCCACGACCACCACGAGCGTGGTGAGCGTCGCGGTCGAGAAGGCCTGGTTGCGCAGGATTATGACGCCGCCCAGAATGATGATCAGGTTGGAGATGATGCTCGTGACGCGCCAGCCGGCGGGCAGCAGCGGCTCAAAAATGGCGGTGAACAGCCTGACGCCAGCCGTGATCACAAAGTAGAAGCCCAGGACGGTCGTCAGGAAGACGAGGGACTTGGCGGGCGCAAACAGCAGCGCGATGCCGGCAAGCAGTGCGATGACGCCCGTGGCGGCGTAGATCCAGCGCACGGCCTTGATTGCCTTGCCTGCCATGCTTTTCTCGTCAAATCCAAACAGATTCGACTGCTGGTCGTCGTTCTTAAAGATGCCCATGAGGTCTCCTTTCCGCACGGCGTTTGCCGTCATTGTTGTTTTTGCGGCGTATGCCGCAGTTGCTACAACAAGTATCGCCTAAAGGCACCGGCGTATGGGTTGGGGAGGGCGAAGTGTAACCCAAAGGTCCCGATTTGTTCTCGTTGTTCCCCATGTCGCGTTTTTCTATTCAACAGGTGTAGAACATTGCGGCCCTGTTCGTTATTGCCTGCGTTTTAGGTTAGATTTTTCTAAGAACAATTGCCTTGTATTGGGGGTCTCTATGAACGAAGCTGTTCCCGCGGCGCCGTCGAGCGTGGAGTTGATGGCAAAGCAAGGTTGCGAAAAGCTCGGTCTGGAATCGTTTGACGCGCTGGTCCGTCGTGCCCGCACATGCCGTCGATTTGACGAGTCCATGCGCGTACCGCGCGAGTTTTTGCTTGAGCTGGCAGAGCTGGCGCACCTGGCTCCCTGCGGCGCTAATGCTCAGCGTCTGCGTTTTCATGTGGTGAGCGACGCCGAGGAGTGTTCGAGCTTATTTGAAAAGCTCACATGGGCTGGTGCGCTCAAGGATTGGTCGGGTCCTGTCGAGGGCGAGCGCCCGACCGGCTACATCGCGATTTTGGCTGAGCGCGCCGTTCCGGGCAAGCCAGCCGCTCCCATTACCGAGGTCGACACGGGCATTGCCGCGCAGACGATGATGCTCGCCGCGCGCAGCGCCACGCCCGAGGTGGCGGCCTGCATGTTCAAGGCCTTTACGCCCCGCGCTATCGACGCCATGGGGCTCGATAACGACAAGTATGAACTCAAGCTGATCATGGCGTTTGGCGTGCCGGCCGAGACCCAGGTGATCGACGCGATTGATTCCAACCCCGACGGCTCAATTAATTACTGGCGCGACGAGGAGCAGGTGCATCACGTGCCCAAGCGCCCGCTCGCCGACGTGCTGGTGTAGTTGCGCGCCATTTCGGCGTAATCCGGCGGCAAAACCACCACAAAGGTGCCCGTCCCCTTTGTGGTGGTACGAGGGGAGGGCATGTGGCCGATCTGTATTTGGCGCGGCATGGGCAGACCGAGCTCAATGTGCAGAACATTTTGCAGGGCTGGCACGATTCGCCGCTTACGGTGCGCGGGCGCGAGCAGGCACTGGCGACGCGCGCGGCGTTTGAGGCGCGCGGCATCTCCTTTGACCATGCGTATTCGTCTCCGTTGGGTCGGGCACGGTGTACGGCAGAGCTGATCGTTGGCGAGGACCGTTCCATAGAGCTGGTCGATGACCTGCGCGAGTGGCATTTGGGATCGTTGGAGGGCACATCAAACCGCGAGATGCCGGCGCAACCCTGGGGCGATTATCCGGTCGCCTTTGGTGGCGAGTCGGAAAGTGAGCTTCGCGCACGTATGGTCGCGGCGCTGTCTCGTATTATGGCCCGGCCTCGGCACGACTGCGTGCTGGCCGTTTCCCATGGCTCTGCCTGCCAGGAGTTTCTTGAGTATGTGGTCGGCGGGGGAGAACAGCCCGACAACGGCGCCGTGCTTCATTTTGGCTATTGTGATGGGGCGTTTTCGCTCCTTGATTGGTAACGAGCGAAAGGACCCCCCTATGAATAAAGATCTGTATCTGGTCCGTCATGGACAGACGATATTTAACCTCAAGCGCATTATTCAGGGCTGGAGTGATTCGCCGCTCACGCAGTTGGGCTGCGAGCAGGCGGCGCGCGCTGGCATGTTCTTGCGAGCGCGTGGCATCGAGCCCGACCACGCCTACACCTCGACGCTGCATCGCACCGAGCAGACTATCGCCAACCTGTGGCCGGGCCTTGCCTACGAGCGTCTGGACGGTCTGTGCGAGTGGTTCTTTGGCGATTTTGAGGCCGAGCGCGTGATGCTCATGCCCGAGCGTCCGTGGCGTGACTTCTACCGCCAATTTGGCGGCGAGGGGCAGATGCAGGTGCGCGAGCGCATGGTGGCGACGTTGACTGATCTTATGCGACGTCCGGACCATTCGTGCGTGCTTGCGGTGAGCCATGCCTCAGCCATCAAGGAATTTTTGGACCACGTGAGGGGAGCGGCGGCCGACGAGCGCGAGCGCGTGCCGGGCAACTGCTCAGTGCTGCATTTTGCATTTGACGATGCAGCCGATACGTTTGATCTGGTCGAAGTCTTTACACAGGAAGATTATGCGCGCGAGCTGGGGCTTGAGCCGCTCGTGGCTGCCGCGGGTCCGCAACGCGGGTAGCGCGGGCGCGGCGATGCGGATCGCCGACGTAATTGCTCGATGCGAAAGGGGCGGGGATGTATGCGCATGTATTGCATCCCCGCCCCTTGTTTGTTGAACTGCCGAGTCTTTGTACTGGGCGTTTAGACCCTGTTAGAACTGTGCGATCTGGTGAGTGAACAGACCCGTCGGAACTTGCGGTGCGCCGCCGGCGACCTGCGCGGTAGGGAATAACGTGGCAACGGTAAAGTTGAACGGTTCTTTGCCCGTGTAGGTGCCGGCTGTGCGGGCCTCGTCCGCCAGGAGCTGCGCCGCCCCTGCCAGCGCGGCAGCGTAGGCGGGGTCGTCTAACGGCGCCGGCTCCGGTGCCTGGTCGAGCATGGCTCGGATGGCGGCAACGGCGTCCTCGCGCTTGACCTCCCACACACGGTGCGTAATGCCCGAGGGGTCGGTGACGGCATAGAGCGACGCGCCCTCTTTAGCGGCGCCGAGGATGATATCCATGACCGGGGAGGCTTCGTAGGCGAGCGACACGGGGCGCGGCTGTACCTTAAGCTCGGCGATTGCACGGGCGGCTGCGGCCGCATCTGCGGGGGTCGCGCCGTCGCCCGTCAGTACGCCGACCGGGCAAATTGCCACAACGCCCGTCACGCGCCCTGGCTCTCCGGAGCATTCGTACACGTAATACGCTGCGCCCGGATCTTTGAGCATGAGCCCGTCGGCAATGGCGCCGCGCAGGGCGTCGTTGCCGCTTAGGATGTCGCCCATTTGCGGCAGCGCCTCGAGCACGCGGTCCTGAGCTGGGCGGATGCAGGGAAACGGAAGTGCTTTCATGGGCGGTCCTAACGCGTGAGTTGGTTTGTTCGCGGCTTATTATGCCCCAACTTGGACGCTTGCGTCCCAGAGCGTGTTGTCGACAAGCGCGATGAGCACGTTCTGGCAGCGAACGATATCGGCATGGGCCCCGGCTCGTTGGGCTTATGCGTGAGCACCAACGAGCCGGGGCCGTAGCTCATGCAATTGTGGTTACCTGTCTTGCCGGCAATGACGGCGGTGTCGGTGTAGCCGGTAAAGAAGCCGACGGTCGTGTCTGCGTCCGTCACGTCATCGGCGACACGCTTGAGCGCAGCTAGGAGGGGAGAGCCTGGGTCGCGCTCGATGGCGGGGCGATCGCCCGTCACGGCGAAACTGCCATGGCAACCGGGAACCGCGGCCTCGGCGGTGGCAGTGGCCTGCTCGACCATGTTGATCGCGGCGGCCGTATCGGTCGGCGGCGTCAGGCGCATGTCGACCCAGACCTTGGCGTGGTCGGGCACGACAAAGGGGCGATAGCCGCCCTCGTCATCATCAACCATATGAAACCTCAGAATCAGTTTGCTTTGCAAACCGATTGTAAGTCACCTGCAGATTCGCGACGTGCACGTAGCAGCATTTACCGTTCGCAGGCCGAGCCAGCGCGTTTGCCGTCCGGGCGGGCTCGCAAACGACGTAGCGGGTACGTACCCTTCATGGACGACATGCTGTGCGACATATCCGCCTTTCGGTATCACCGGATACCTCCACAGGTCTTGGCAATAATGCCGGACCTGCCCGATTCTGTGGACGATCCACGCAGGGAGCGTCTTTGTGAGCATCCGCTCGTCAAGCATTTCCTGGGCACCCCGTTACACGTGTTGGCGCAGGGCGGCTGCGGACGTAAAGGCGGTCGCATTGTAAGACATGTTTGGAACGGGGGGAGGCCGTTTGGCTCCGTGCGGCAGACGGAGTTTGGCCTTGATGTCGCGTCCCCGCTCTTTACGCTGCTGACCCTGGCTTCCTCGGTCTCAAACGAGCGTCTGATCATGTGCATGTATGAGATGTGCGGCACCTTTGCCGTGTGCAAGATTGCGCCTCAAGTAAAGTTGGCGCTTGAGCAGGCATGTGGGAGCCGGTGGGGTGACGCGCGGTTGGGCTGGGAAAACGTAAGGGACGCCTCGGGGAATCCAACGGACTTGTGGAAACGACCTCCCTTGATCGAGCTCTCTGACCTTACGGAGTTCGCCAATAAGATCCAGGGACTCCGCGGTGCTAAATCATTCACACGTGCCGCGAAATGCATTACGGGGGTTGTGGCATCGCCGCTTGAGGTCCAAGCTTCGATGCTGTTTGGCCTTTCGAGGCTGCGCGGCGGCGAAGGGCTGCGCCTTACCAATAATGTTGAGATTCGCATGACGCGCAGCGCCCGCCTGATTTCGGGGCTTGATAGGCGCTACGCCGATATCTTGCTGTCAAATAAGGATGGCAGCCGGGAGTGCCTGGTTGAATGTCAAGGTAAAGCCATTCACGGATCCATAGAATCCAAGATCTCGGACTCCGATCGAACGACGGCCCTTCAGACGATGGGATATCCCGTCGTTCTGATGACCTATGGTCAGCTGGTCGACTCCGATGCCTTCCGCGTGGTGACGGAACTCATCATGTCCTATCTCGATGTGCCACTGAAAGACAAGACGCCGCGGCAGCAGGAGCTCGAACGGCGACTTCGTGAGGAGATTTTTATCGATTGGGCGGGAATGTAGCCGCGCGGGTGGAAAACGGTCGCGGAAGCTAGGGTTTTAGTTGCGAATAGCCTTCAATTGCTCCTTGGAATTGGCTTGAAAAGTGCTACCTAGAGCAAGTTATTTCGGAAAATGGACAGTCAACTTTAGTTTGGCATATAGAGATCGATTTTTACCTACTAAAACCCCTGATAAAGCTGTTTGTAAAAGCAGTTGTGCTTAGCGACTAGGGCCTCACTGTCGATTATCCGAAAAAAACTTATTATGGGTAGCATTTTCAAAACCAGCCGGAGCAACGAAATCGGCCCCCGTTTCGTGAAAACGGGGGCCGAATGGGCTTCATGGTCTGCCTGGCAGGCTTGGCGCCGGCGCTATTTGATCACGCGCACGCGATACATCGACGGAATTTGCTTGAGCGCCTCGATGGTGCTGCTGTCCAGGTGCTCGTCGGTGTCGAACATGGTGTAGGCGTTCTCGCCAGCGGACTCGTTGGTCATACGCTGCACGTTGGCGTTGTCCTTGGCGAGAATGGCCGTGATCTGGCCGATCATGTTGGGCACGTTGGCGTGCAGGCAGGCGATGCGGCTCGCGGCGCGCGCCTTGCCCATGCTGCAGGCGGGGTAGTTGACGCTGTGCGCGATATTGCCGTTTTCCAGGTAATCCTTGAGCTCGCTGATCGCCATGTCGGCGCAGTTGGCCTCGGCCTCGCCGGTGCCGGCGCCCGAGTGCGTGGTGATAAACGTATTGGGCATCTTGACGGTCTTGGGCGTGGCAAAGTCGCAGCTAAACCAGCTAAGCTTGCCCTCGCGCAGGGCGGCGTCGACGGCGTCCTCGTCAATGATGGTCTCGCGCGCGTAGTTGATGAGCACGGCGTCGGGTGCCAGCAGGTTGATTTGCTCGGTACTGATCATGCCGATGGTGTCGGCCTTGCTGGGTACGTGCACGGTGAGGTAGTCGCAGCCGCGGCAGAGGTCCTCGAGCGTGCCCACGCGCTGCACCTCGCGGCTCAGCACCCACGCGTGCTCGACGGAAATGAACGGATCGTAGCCGTAGACGTCCATGCCCAGGTCGACACAGGCGTTGGCGACCTTGGAGCCCACGTTGCCCAGACCGATGACGCCGATGCGCTTGCCCTTGAGCTCGCGGCCCACAAAGGCCTTCTTGGCCTTTTCGGCGTCGACCTGAATCTCGGGGTCGTCGGCGTTGTCGCGCACCCAGTTCATCGACTGCACCACGCCACGGCTCGAGAGCACCAGCATGCCCAGGACGAGCTCCTTGACGGCGTTGCTGTTGGCACCGGGGGAGTTAAAGACGACGACGCCCTTTTTGGCGTACTCCTCGATGGGGATGTTGTTGACGCCGGCGCCGCAGCGGGCGATGGCGCGGATGCCCTCGGGCAGCTCGTAGCCGTGCAGGTCGGTGGAGCGCATCAGGATGGCGTCGGCCTTCTCGGCGGTGCTCACAAACTCGTAGCCCTCGCCAAACTCGACCTTACCGTCCTTGGTGATGTCGTCGATGGTCTTAATCTTACGCATGGAAAAACTCCTTAGCAGGTTTTGATCTAAACAGGGTGGTCTGAGGTGGCTGGTCGGCCCGCGCGTTGCGGGCTAGTTAGATCGCGGGCTCAAACTATGCTGTGCTTCGAAGTCCTTCATGTACGAGGCCAGGGCCTGCACGTCTTCCATGGTTACGGCGTTGTAGACGCTGGCGCGCATGCCGCCCACCAGGCGATGGCCCCTGACGTTTTGAATCTGGTGCTCGGCCGCGCCTGCGACAAAGGCCGCATCGAGTTCGGTGTCGCCGGTGCGGAAGGTAACGTTGGCGATGGAGCGGCTGTCGGCCTGCGTGGTGCCATGGAACAGCTCGCTGTGCTCGAGCAGGTCATAGAGCAGGTTGGCCTTGGCCCAGTTGCGCTCGGCCATGGCGGCAAGTCCACCGGTTTGCTCAACCCAATGGAACACCTTGCCGCACACGTAGATGCCAAAGGTGTTGGGCGTGTTGAGCATGGAGCCCTTGGCGGCCTGGGTCTTAAGGTCCATGTACTGCGGCGTCTGCGCAAAGGCGGGGCCATCCGCGATGAGGTCGTCGCGCACGATGATCACAGTCACGCCCGCGGCGCCGGCGTTTTTCTGCGCGCCGGCGTAAATGAGCCCGTAGCGCTCGACGTCGAGCGGCTGCGACAGAAAGCAGCTCGAGACATCGGCGACCAGCGGCACATCGCCGCAAGTGGGCAGCTCGTGGTACATGGTGCCAAAGATGGTGTTGTTCTGGCAGATGTAGACGTAGTCGAGCCCGTCGCCCGCGGCCTCGGCGGCAATGCGCGCGTTGACGTCGGACATGGTGGGAATGCGGTCGAAGTTGGTGTCCTCGGAGCTCGCGAGCAGCACGGCCTCGCCGTACTTGGCGGCCTCCTTGTACGCCTTGTTGGCAAAGTTGCCGGTCACAGCGTAGCCGGCGCGGCCGCGGCGCATGAGGTTCATGGGGATGCCCGCAAACTGCAGCGTGGCGCCGCCCTGCAAAAACAGGACACGGTAGTTGTCGGGGATGCTCAGCAGGCGACGCAGGGTTGCCTCGGCGTCGTCGATGATCTGCTGGTACATGCTAGATCGATGGCTCATCTCGAGCACGGACATGCCGCAACCGCGGTAGTCCATCATCTCGTCGGCGATCTCGGCGAGCACGCTTGTAGGCAGTGCGGCCGGGCCAGCTGAGAAGTTGTGCACACGTGCCATCTTCTAGTTCCCCTCGTAGTCGTTTGAACGTTCGGGATACTTTAGCACAGTGGAGCGCCAGGCGCGACCGCATCACGGTAAAACTCGAGTACGCTGCTATGATTTACAGGATGGTTACATGGGGGAGGGGTGCTTTACTCCTCAGGCAAATCCAAATCTGCGAGCGAAGGCATGAGGCTTTCTAGGCGCTTGATCTCTTCGTCGCAAATTAGCTACCTCCTGCCCGCTACGACGCGAGCGTGGCGATGACGGCTTCGTCGCCGGCGTATATGAGGGTGTTGCCGTCGGGGATGATCGTCTGGCCGTCGCGCTTGAGCATCACCACAATAAACGGATGCTTGCCTTGCGGCACATCGCTCAGGCGTTGGCCGGCCAGGCGACCGTGGGGTGTCACGGTGACTTCGCGCAGCGTAACCTCGGCACGCTCTTCAAACGTTGGGGCGGCCATTACCAGCAGATCGCCTTCCTCGATGACGGTATCGCCGTTGGGCAGTACCGGGTGCGCCCCGTCGCGCAGCACCAGGACCACGAGCATGTCGGCGACGCTGCCAATATCGGCGAGCGAGCGCCCGGCAAACGGATGGCCCGCGCCTACCTTGAGCTTAACGAACGACATGCCGTCCTCGTCGCGGTAATCGTTAAACGTGCGGCGCACATCGCCTTCCGCGTCGATCATGTCGAGCTTTTTCGCCACTGCCGGTAGCAGCGAGCCCTGCACTACAATGCTCGACACGGCAATCACAAAGACCAGGTCAAATAGGTCGTGCCCACCGGGAACACCGACCACCACGGCAAAGAGGCTAAACACGACCGAAGCCGCGCCGCGCAGACCCGCCCAGCTTACGAGCGCGACTTGGCGAGGATTGGTCTTAAAGGGCGCCAACAGCAGGCCGACGGCGATGGGGCGGCTCACGAAGAGCATAAACGCCATGAGCGCCAGGCCCGGCAACAGCATTTGCGGCAGGCGTGCGGGCGTGACGAGCAGGCCCAATAAAAAGAAGATGGTCATCTCGGCCATCTCGGTGAGGGTATCGAAGAAGTGCGCCATCTCGACCTTGCCGGTGATGTCGCTTGCACCCAGCACAATGCCGGCCAGGTATACGGCCAAAAAGCCGTTGCCGCCCAGATAGCTCGGCAGCGCGTAGGCAACGATCGCCACGGCGAACAAAAAGATGGTCTGCGCGCCCTCGGCCGTTGCGTGCGCGCGTTCAATCAGGCGGCTGGATGTCCAGCCGATGGCAAGGCCCAGTCCCACGCCCAGGGTGATCTGCTTGGCCAACAGCACGGGAATGTCGATGTCGCCGCCCGCCGCGAGGGTCGCGAGCACCGCGGTAAGCATGTAGGCGACGGGGTCGTTGGAGCCCGATTCGACCTCGAGCAGCGAGTCAGTCGCGCCCTTTAGCGAAAGGTTGTGCTCGCGCAGCACGCTAAAGACGCTCGCCGCATCGGTCGACGCCACGACCGAGCCCAGCAGCAGGCCGCCGATCCAGTCGAAGCCTAGTGCAAAATGCGCAAAGGCGCCCGTGATGCCGGCGGTGGCGATAACGCCGAGCGTGCTCAGCAGTACCGCGGGCGCGGCGACGGGCTTGGCGCGGTCGATGTTGGTGTTAAAGCCGCCGTAGAACATGATGAACAGCAGCGCCGTACTGCAGACGGTTTCGGTAAGCGCGTAGTCGCTAAAGTCGATGTGCGCCGGCCCGTTGACGCCCAGCAGCATGCCGAGCGCGATAAAGATGAGCAGGGTAGGGAAGGGGAGCTTTTTGCCGACGGGTTTGATGGTCAGACACAAAATGATGACGAGGCCGATAAAGAGAAGTATCTGGTTCATGGGTAGTGTCCGCTCCTGGGTGGTTGGCGTGGCACGGTCAGTTGTCTGCGGTTATTTGTACCCAAAGATGGTGGGTTTATGGGGCCGAGCCGCGGGCGTTCGCATTATCGACACGAGGCGGGGGGCGCGGGCGGTGCTGGTTGGGGCGTTGGTGCTGGTGGCGCGGTGTTTTCGGGGCGTGCGGGCGGCCGCTTGTGACCGTTGGCAGCGGTGGCACTTTCCAGCTTTATTGCAACGGAGTACAATGGGTAACGTTTAAGTTCAACTTGAAGTTTTAGTCGTGGCATCGGGCTTCGGCCGTAATGCAGGGAAAGGCGTTCCATGGCGATCTATGTGACATCTGATGCTCACGGGCACGTGCGCGCGCTGGACGAGGCCCTTTCCAAGATCTCGCTGACGTCCGACGACACGCTGTACGTGCTAGGCGACATGATCGACCGCGGTCCCGATCCGGTCGGCGTCATTAACTTGGTACGGTCGCTGCCCAACGCTCGCGTGCTTAAGGGCAACCACGAGCAGATCATGCTCGACGCGATCATTGGCCAGGACCCGCTCGATGCCGAGACCTGGGATATCAATGGCGGTTGGACCACGCGTCAGCAGCTCAACGAAATGGAATTTGAGGCATACGAGGGGCTGGTGCGCTGGGCTGCCGCCCTGCCGCTCTACGCGGTGGTCGAGACTGCCGAGCGACCGTATCTGCTGGTGCACGCCGGCGTTCAGACCGAGGCGGCGCGTGCGTTTTTGCTTGAGCATGGTGTCGATTGCGGCGACGGCAGGGGAGCGGTCGATGCCGATAGCGAGCTGCTGCAGCAAATGCTCGCCGTGCAGTCGTCCGATGACTTGCTGTGGATTCGTCACGGCTACTGGGATGCCCCGACGGGGCTGCTTTCTGCCGAGGGCAAGGGCCCGGTCGTGGTGAGCGGCCACACGCCCACGGTGTCGCTGGGGCGTTATTGCGAGGTTGGCGGCCTGGCAGGGCTCGATGAGGAGTCGGGCCGCGGGCGGATGGTGCGCTTGGGTGGCGAGGATACCGCCGGCGTGCCCGATCGCATCGATATCGACTGTGCGGCGGCCACCGGTTCCGAGTTCGGCCGCGTGGGCATCCTGCGCCTGGACGACGGGGCGGAGTTTTATGCGAACATCAACCCGGGCGAATAATCGCTGCAAAGGGTAGCTAATTTGGGACGGGGCCTTTTTGACTACTTTTGCCCTTCTGCCCGCTAATTGATTTTTCTGGGACGGGGATTAAATAATCATTTGGCCGCCCGCTGGCTAAGTGAGTAGACTTTTTTGGAAATGCCGAGCACTCAACATGTTCGCCTCAATAAAACCGCAGGTCACAGACTTGTGCTTTGTCGGTGTGGTCGGGGATTCGGTAAAAGTCTACTCACTTAGTTTTGCGTGATGCATATTGTCCGCAACGAGACCCCAGCCGGGGTGATTCCATCGCAAATTCCGGTGACCGGGGGCAGCTAATTAGGCGCCGTATGGGTTGCGGTCGCGTTCGATGCGTTGGCGGATGTGGGCGTACTCGACAATCAGCAGCACCAGCAGCAGGGCCATGATGGCCAGGTAACTCACGACGGCGCCCATCAGGCCCAGCAGGTTGATCAGGATCACCGGGAGCACCACGCTCACGGCAAAGCAGATGAGGTAAATCTTGGTGACGTCGCCGGCGTGGCGCAGCACCGTGATAATGGCGTAGATAAAATCGATGGCCGCGGTTACGCCGCCGGCGACGACCATCAGCAGCGCCAATGTGCGGTAGCGCTCAAAGCTGAGGCCGTACATAAAGCTCATGATGGGGATGCCAGGGCCTTCCATAAACGCGGCGCATGCGCCGGTGATGACCACGATCAGCGCCATGACGGCGACAATAATTAAGTCAAAACGGCGGCGTTTGCGCGGGTTCGCCCAAATGCTCGACAGACGCAAAAGCTGCGGTTTATAGACAAATCCAATGCTCAGCAAAATAGCCTGCGCCGGAAAGAACAGGGCATTAAAGTACAGCTGATATTTGTAGGCCAGCGTGCCTTCCATCACAAACTTGGGCATGCTCTCGATGAGGTTGAACAGGAACAGTGCGCCAAAGAGCGGGGCGCACTGGACAAACAGGTGGCCGACCTCGCGCAGGCTCACGCGACGCGATTTTTCGGTTTCGAGCAGGGCCAGCGGCGCGGTGACCAGCACGAGCGAGACGATGGCGGTGACACCCATGGCCATGGCCGCGATGGGCATGCTGCGCGTAAGGAACAGCGCCACGCTAAAGACCGCGATGACGCCGACGGAGCGCAGCGTTTGGCTCATGCCGGCCAGGTAGAGTTTATCGGCCTGCTGCAGGCGGCCCTCGTACACGTCCGCCACGCCGTCGATCACCTTATACAGGTAGACGCCCAGGCCGATCGTTGCCATCTGCGCGTCGTAGCCGCGGGCACTGCTGTATGCAAGGCCGCAGGCCAGCGCGAATGCTCCGCAAAGCCAGCGGTTGAGCTGGTAGGAGGCAAAGGACGCCTTCTCGTCGATGTCCGAGACCTGAAAATTGCGCACGCCGTAGTTGCACGCGATCATGATGAGCGTGCCGGTGACAAACGCAATGGAGAACTTGCCGGCTTCCTCGGCGCCCACGAGCTGCGTGGACACGATGGTGAGCAGAGGAAACGCCATGCCCCATACGGCGGTGCCCAGGGTATTCCAAAGGTAGTCGCGACGGGTGGCATGATCTTCGTACTCGGCTTCTTGCGTGGAGAAGCCGCCGCCGTAGACGGCTCCGAGCAGGCGGTTCCACCAGGCATTGACCATGCGGTGGATGGGGCCGGGCTGGCGATCGCGCTCGCGGCGACGGCGTGTGGCCTGGTTGCTGTCGGGACCGCCGGCGTTACGCTGGCTTAGCTCTTGGATTCGTGCGAGCTCCTCGGCGGTGTGCGATGCGGGGAACAGGCCGTTCTCGATGCGTCCGCCCTGCCCGTGCGCCCCGCCCGATACGGCGGGGTCGGTGACGCCGTTGCGGCGGGCGATGGCGCGGCGGATGCTATCGAGGGGCGTGATGCTCAAGGCGGAGTCCTTTCTATTGCTGCGCTCTAGTATAGACGCGGCGGTGTTTGCTCGTGTTTTTGAACGGATTGTTCAATATTTCGGCAGGCGGCAGAAAATTGTCGGTAAGCGTGCGGTATCCTGTTCAAGTTTTATGACACCCCCGATGCCGCCCTCGCGGTACCAAGGAGCTTTTACCCATGGACGTCGCCGCATTTTTGCTGGCTCTTGTGCCTATCATCTGGCTTGTCGTGATGCTGCTGTGCTTTAAATGGCCGGCCTGGAAAGCCGCGATTGGTTCGTTTGTTCTTTCGTGCGTGCTCGCCTTTGCGTGGTGGCATTTGCCGGTGGCGCAGATAGCCACGGCCTCGCTCGAGGGCTTTTTGATGGCGCTGTGGCCCATCGTGTTGGTGATTATCGCCGCCGTCTTTACGTATAACCTCTGCGTTCGCACGGGCGCCATGGACGTGATCGGCAGCATGATCACCTCCATCAGCAGCGATCGCCGTCTGCTGGCGCTGCTCGTGGCGTGGTGCTTCGGCGGCTTTATGGAGGGCATGGCTGGCTTTGGTACCGCTGTCGCCATTCCCGCCGGCATGCTCGCGGGCCTTGGTTTTGAGGCCGTGCCTGCCGTGCTGATCTGCCTGCTGGCCAACGGCGTGCCCACGCCCTACGGCTCCATCGGCATCCCCACGGTGTCCGTTGCCGACCTGGTGGGTCTGGATTCCCTGCACCTGGCGACCGTTCAGCTGGTGCAGCTCGCACCGTTCTTTGTGGTGATGCCGCTGCTCATCGTGTTGGTTGCGGGCCGCGTGACCGACGATCAAGGCGATGTTGCGAGCGTAGGCGAGCGCCTGCACGGCGTGGCCGGTATCGCGCTGCTCTCTGGCGCGTCCTTTGTCGGCGCTGCCCTGGTCGTCGCTATGTTTGTGGGCCCCGAGCTTGCCGTGGTCGTGGGCTCCATCGTGTCGCTCGCGCTGACCGCCGCGCTTGCCATGCGCGCCGAGAAGTCCGGTCACCTGGACGCGCGCTTTCACATGAATATCGAGGCCGGTGAGCAGCTCACCGCTAAGTCGGCGCTTTCTGCCTGGTCGTGTTTCATCCTGATTTTTGTACTGCTGTTGGGTACGTCCAACCTGGTGCCCGCCGTGCATGCCGCGCTTGCGCCCTTTGCGAGTCACGTGCAGGTGTATTGCGGCGAGAACCCCGGCACGCTCACGTTTTCGTGGATTAACACGCCGGGTGTTTGGATCTTCCTGGCCGCGTTTATCGGCGGCGCCATTCAGGGGGCTTCGCCGCGCATGATGGGCGAGGTGCTGGCCGCGACTGTGAAGCAGATGATGCCGACGGTAATCACGATGCTTTCGGTGCTGGGCTGTGCCAAGGTGATGGGCTATGCGGGCATGATCTCTTCGATCAGTGCGTTCTGCATTGCCGTCGCCGGTGGTCTGTACCCGATTCTGGCCCCGTGGATCGGTGCCGTCGGTGCGTTCGTGACCGGTTCGGGCACATCGTCGGGCATGCTGTTTGGTCCCATTCAGAGCCAGGCCGCTTCGGCGCTGGGTGTGAGCGACTACTGGATGGTTGCGTTGAACGCCCTGGGTGTCGCCGCCGGTAAGATGGTCTCGCCGCAGACGCTCGCGATTGGCCTCGCTGCCGTGCACGTGCGCGGTAAGGACGCCGAGCTCCTGGGCGCAGTGCTGCCCTACGCCGCCGGCATGCTGGTCCTCATGAGCGTCATCGCCATGCTCGGCCAAGGCCTGCCGCTGTAGTCGGCACTTTGGGAACGTCCCTAAGTGCCGGCATCTAGGGACACTCCTTGGTTGTTGCCTGTTCAAGAGTGTCCCCAACGACTAGGCCGCTTGCGTGCGATTTTTGACCGTTGGGCGGGCGCTTCGCCGTTGCCGCAAAAACGTTTTTGCATATCGGGTACAACGGGCTTTACGTGAGTAAAGTGCGCGCCGCGTCCGCGTGTCGCGTTTTTAAAGGAGGCCCCATGCCTGGTGTTACCCCTGCAGAAGTTTTGTCCAACTTTGGCATTACGCTGGTCGAAGATCCCGCCGATAATCAGCCCCGCCTGTTGGTCGATCTACCCGCCGCGGAGCTCGTCGAGCACGCCATCCGCCGCGAAGAAGGCCGCATGGCATCCAACGGCGCGCTGGTGATCGAGACGGGGGAGCGCACTGGTCGTTCTCCCAACGATCGCTTTATCGTTGACACCCCTGATGTCCACGATAAGATTGCCTGGGGCGCCGTCAACCGACCGCTTTCGATCGAGAGCTACGAGACCATCAAGGCCGGCATCGTCGACTATCTCAACGAGCGCGATGTGTTCGTCACTCGCGGCATGGCCGGCGCCGACCGCAACCACACGCGTCGCCTGCTCGTCGCCTGCGAGCGTGCCAGCCAGGCGCTCTTTATTAAGCAGATGCTCGCCCGTCCGCTCGCCCGCGAAATTGCGCGCACCGGCGAGCCGGACTTTTGCGTGCTCGCGGCACCTGGCTACCAGTGCGACCCCGCCATCAAGGGCCTCAACTCCAGCGCCGCCGTGGTTATCAACTTCCAGGAGCGTGTGATTCTGGTTGCCGGCACCGGCTACTCCGGCGAAATCAAAAAGTCCATCTTCAGCGTCATGAACTACCTGCTGCCCGTCGAGGACGACGTACTGCCCATGCACTGCTCGGCCAGCATGGATCCCGTCACGCACGAGACCGCGGTGTTCTTTGGCCTGTCGGGCACCGGCAAGACCACGCTTTCGGCCAACCCTACGCGCCTGCTGATCGGCGACGACGAGCACGGCTGGTCCGACATGGGCATCTTTAACGTCGAGGGCGGCTGCTATGCCAAGTGCGAGGGCCTGGACGCGTTCCACGAGCCCGAGATCTTCAACGCCGTTCGCTTTGGCGCCATCTGCGAAAACGTGGTGCTCGACGAGAATCGCAAGCCCAACTACGATGACGTCTCGATCACGCACAACACGCGCGTGGCCTATCCCGTCGAGCACATCCCCAACGCGTGGACCAAGGGCATGGGCACCACCCCGAGCGTCGTGCTGTTTTTGACCTGCGATGCCTTTGGCGTGCTGCCGCCCATCTCGCGCCTGACGGCCGACGCCGCCATGTATCACTTTGTGACGGGCTTCACCGCCAAGATTCCTGGCACCGAGGTCGGCGTCACCGAGCCCACGCCCACGTTCTCCTCGCTGTTTGGCGAGCCGTTTATGCCGCTCGATCCCATGGTCTATGCCAAGATGCTCGGCGAGCGTATCGCCGACGGTCGCACCCGCGTCTATCTGGTCAACACTGGCTGGATCGGTGGCGGTTATGGCGTGGGCCATCGCATCGAGCTTGCCTACACGCGTGCCCTGGTGGCCCGCGCTCTCGACGGCACCATCGAGGACAGCGAGTTCGTGCACGACGACATCTTTAACGTCGACATTCCCACCACGTGCCATGGCGTGCCCGACGGCATCCTGGTGCCGCGCCAGTACTGGCAGAGCACCGCTCGCTACGACGAGGCCGCGCACAACCTGGCCGTGACGTTCGAGGAGAACTTCGAGAAGAAGTACTCGCACCTGCCCGAGTCCGTCAAGGCCGCCGGTCCGCACGCTCAGGTGTCCGCCGAGGCCCGTCATCGCGGCCGCGGCCTGCTGGGACTCCGCCACTAGCGTCGCCTCAGACCCAAAACCACCATAAGGGGACAGACACCTTTGTGGTGGTTTTGCTCGCGTGGATGACTCGGGTTACAATACGCCTGACATATCGTCCCCTTCTCCGGATGGGGACAGCGTAAGCGCTCTTGTGGCGGCACCGTAGGACTTTGAAGGTGGCCGCTGTGGGGGCGCTTTTATTTGGCGTCCTCGCTCGGGCGCGCACAATGAAGGGAGAGCGTATGAAGGGCTTTGTTGCCGAGGATTCGTTTTGGGAGCTGTTTCCGCAGGCGGCGGTCGGTGTCGTGGTCGTAAAGGGCATGAAGTCCGCGGCTCAGATTCCCCAGGAGGACGTGGATGCGATCGCCGCGCTGCTTGACCGCGCCAACATCGATGCGGAGCGCCACCTGACGAGCGATACCATCAGCGAGAATGCGCCGGTCAAGGCATGGCGTGACGCGTACCGGCTGTTCAAGACTAAAAAGGGCGCCCGCTGCTCGATCGAGAACTTGCTCAAGCGCGTGCTCAAGGGTAAGCCGGTCGGTCATATCACACCGGCGGTGGATATTTACAACACGGTGTCGCTGACCTATGCGCTGCCCGTGGGAGGCGAGGACCTGCATGCGATCGAGGGAGACCTTCGCTTGAAGGTGACCGACGGTGGCGATGCGTTCTTGCCGCTTGGCGAGGAGGCGGACGATCCGACGCTGCCCGGCGAGCTCGCCTATATCGACGATGCAGGCGCCGTGTGCCGCTGCTGGAACTGGCGCGACGGCGTGAGAACGGCCCTGTCCGACGATTCGGCGGACGCATTTCTGGCGATTGAGTGCGTGGAGCCCGAGCGGATGGGGGATTGCCAGGCCGCCATCGATCGCTTGGCCGAGCTGCTCGAGCGCTATCTGGGAGCGACGGTTGTCGTCAAGACGCTGGTGACTCGCGACAATCCCTGCGTGGAGCTGTAGCGGCGCCTAGAATCCATTGATGTCCCAAACCATCACAAAGGTGCCTGTCCCCTTTGTGGTGGTTTTTATGTTGATGGGTTAACAATTGGGATATTTGGGTACGGGGGTTCGGACATGCGGCTAAGATGTTTACCCGTTAGCATCATGCAAGCGAAAGGCGGTCGTCTCCCATGCAGCAGAACGACGAGACACGTTTCGAGGATTTTGTCGGACTGATTAGCGGGCTCTACAAGGAGATTCAGCGTATCAAGACGTCCGAGGGCGCAAGGCTGGGCCTTAAGGGCTCCGACGTCATGTGCCTGTACTACCTGGAGCGCAGCAAGGACGGCATGACCGGCGCCGATCTGGCTCGCGTGGCCGGTGTGACGCGCGCTGCCGTTTCGCGCACGCTGGCGCACCTGGAGGAGGGCGGCTTTGTCGAGGTTGATGACTCGGGCGATGCTGCCGTCAAGTACCGCGCACCGGTTCGCCTGACCACGCTGGGTGGCGAGAGCATGAACGAAGCCGACCGCATCATCCACGACGTGCTCGACACCACCGGTAAAGCCATGGGCGTGGAGCAGCGCGAGCAGATGTATGCGTCGCTGCGTACGATTCTCAACACCCTGCGCGAGATCTAAGGCCACCAAGGCATTTGCTTCCCATGAACAACTGCATAGTCCCGTTTGAGCGCGTATACCGTGCCGGGGCAATGCTGTCTAAATTCCCCGCGCGAGACCTGCGCAAGAAAGGATTTGTTATGTCCGTTCGCATTATTACCGATTCCGCAAGCGATATGTCGCCGGCGGAGCACCCCGCTCTGCGTGTTCTGCCGCTGTCCGTTACCTTTGGCACCGATGTGTACATGGATGGCGTCGATATCGATCACCAGCGCTTTTACGAGATGCTCGTGGAGCGCGATGAGCTGCCCAAGACCGGCCAGGTCAACCCGTACGCGTTTTCGCGGGCGATTGCCGAGGCGCGTGAGGCCGGCGACGAGGCGGTGATTATTACCGTGGGCGCCAAGCTTTCGGGCACCAATCAGAGTGCCCGTACTGCACTTGCCGAGGCGCCGGGCGGCGACGTGTTCGTGGTAGACAGCAATAACGTAACCCTGGGCGAGCGTGTCCTGGTCGAGTATGCCCTGCGCCTGGTGGACGAGGGGTGTGGAGCCGCCCAGATCGCGGCGGCCGTCGAGGCCGTGCGCGACCGTGTGGTCGTCATCGGTCTGCTCGAGACGCTGGAGTACTTGGTGCGCGGCGGTCGCCTGTCTGCTGCGGCCGGCGCTGTGGGCACGCTGCTCAACGTAAAGCCCGTTGTGGCCGCCGAGGACGGCCTGATTGTGCAGCTGGGCAAGGCACGTGGCTCCAAGAACGGCCGTAACCTGCTCAACCAGAAGGTCGAAAAGGCGGGCGGCGTCGACTTTTCCATGCCGCTGGCGCTCGGCTATACGGGCCTTTCGGATGCGGTGCTCAAGAAGTACATCGAGGACAGCGCCGCGCTGTGGGCTGGACACACCGAGCGCGAGCTGCCCATCCACACCATTGGCGCCACCATCGGCACTCACGTGGGTCCCGGCGCCGTAGCCGTAGCCTTCTTCCGCCCCGCCAACTAACCAACCTGCCAACAAATGATCCCTTGGGGACGGAGGAAAACGGATCATCGACCGCACGGAGGCCGCGAATGATCCGTTTTCCTCCGTCCCCAAGGGATCATTTCTTTATGCTGTTAATGCGGAGAAGGGAGCGAGCGATGGCGTCTGAGGGCTTTTTTGAGCAGGTGTATGAGGTGGTCGAGCAGATCCCCGAGGGGATGGTCGCCACGTACGGTCAGGTGGCGCTGCTCGCCGGTCGCGCGCGAAGTGCACGCTATGTGGGGTATGCGCTGCATAGCAACCCACGCCCTGGTCAAATTCCCTGTCATCGCGTGGTGTTTGCCGACGGCCGTATCTGTGAGGGCTTTGCCTTTGGCGGCCCCGATGCTCAGCGCGAGCTCTTAATGGGGGAGGGCGTGGCGTTTACCGATTCCATGCACGTCGACTTGGCCGCCTGTCGCTGGCCAGCTGGACTCTAACAGTTCTGCCGTGGCCAAAACCACCACGAAGGTGCCTGTCCCCTTTGTGGTGGTTTTCCGTTGTAGGTTTACCGGGGCTAACTTATGGAGAAGGTGTGGCGGCGCATATTGACGCAAGAAAGTAAACCACGGTGAACTATATTGTATTCAGCAACGGAGCAGGCATTAGGCGATGAAAAAGCCTGCCCTGTTGAGTTTGATTCGCATTCCTCCCCTCTGTGCGATTCAACGGTGTACTTCGGGAACGGGCCCGCTGGCAACTGACTGCCGGCGGGCCCGCTCCCGTTTTTCTGGAACGATTACT